>PCVP01000014.1:114451-187599 GCA_002787035.1 Candidatus Peregrinibacteria bacterium CG11_big_fil_rev_8_21_14_0_20_49_14
GCACAGAAGAATGACGGCGCAAAAAAGGCAGACCTCCAGTCCCCTCCTCGCAAGCCAGCGCATGTGGGTGAGACCGGGGATCATTTGGTGAGTACTTCTATGGAAATATGAGAGGGAATGTGCGGCAGTGCCCTGTTCCACGGCGGCCAAATGTTAATGTCGGCATCTTTGACTTCCGGGAGATTCTGCACGATGCGAGCGGCTGTCACCGAGTCTTTCCCTGTAATCATCTCCCGTATCTTCTTGGCAAATTTCGCCCCTGTGGGGCTGAGAGGGTCCAGTACGTACTGCACCGTACCCGAAAGATCGACTGTCAGTTTTATCCAACTCAGCTCATCGTTGTAGTCTATGACGTGCGCGACGAGGCGATCTAACGTGAGGGTATCGTTGAGCAAACGCTTATCGTCCTCCACATGTATGGCAAGCTCCTGTCGAAGCATTTCCAGGACTTCCGCGGAGTTATAGGCGTACGCAATGTAGGTAAGCTGCCCTTCTATGGGCACGGATTTGACGGATTTTCCCAGGAACACTTCGGGCAGTGCGAAATCGTGGAACTGAGATTTCGTGAGCTCATCGTAGTACAGAATTTCCAGATTGCGGTCCGGATGTTCTGAGTTATACAGCTCGCGCTGTTCTTCCACCAGTTGTTTCGCGGTGGCAAGCAGTTCCTGCTCCAGACGCTTCTTTGCTATTTCTATGTCTTCCTCATGCAGCACGGTGCGGTACGCGGTGTCGCCGCCGAATGCGGGCGCTCTGTTTATTGCGTACACGAGCTGCTGCTCTTCCTTGGCGAGTCCCGGAATATCCCACCGAAGATCCGCAGGTACGTTTCCTCGTTCTCCGATTATTTCGCCGTACAAATCCAAATCATCCGCTTCCGCGCGAACAGTCACCTCTTCTCCCGGCTCCATAACCGCAGGCTCCTGCAGACGGAAAATCATTCCCGCCTGATTCATTACACGCGTACCCGTACGCAAATCGTACTTTTCAGACGATTCATTTAGAACAGACATGGCAACTTTCGCGCTTGTTCCCATAAACTGCTTGCTGATTTGGTCGAACGTAAGGAGCTGATCCGTATTCACTTCTATGGGAATAAGTTCCAACGTACGAACACGAGACGGAATATCGGAGACGGTTGAACCCGAGAGAACAAGAAAAATGTTCACAGTCTGAGAGATGGTATCTTCTCTCGGCCACACGCGAACAACCGCGGACGGAAGCAGCCGAAAAAGCACGAAGAAAAACACCGTTGCACTCACGACGATGAGAGTGATAACACGAAGTTTCGGCAGACTCAGCAGCCCCATGGCCTGCAAGTTGGAGCGGATTTTCTGCTGCCACACGCGCGGAGAGAAAACGCGAATCGCCTCGTCCGCACTGGGGTGCTTATCCAGAACATGCTTTAAATCCGCCACGGTATCGATAACGCGAATACCTTTCGAGCGTGCCGCTGCTATGACTACTCGTTGCCGAGAAGCAATCTGCACTCTTCCGCTGATTGCCGCCATCGCCTGCAAAAAAATCTTCCGATCTTTTTCGCTCGTTGCCAGTACCGCATCGGGCCCCGTAAGCACGATGACCATACTCCCCTCCTGCGCGGTAATGCGTTTGGAAAACGCAGCCCAAGACTCTCCTTCCTCGGGAAACAAAACAGTAATGTGCGTGCGAGATGCGGAGGTCATGGAGTACGTAGTGTAGCAGGTTCAGGGTGCATACTGATCTCGTCGAAGTATGACACACACAAGGAATCCCCCTGAAAAACCCGAGATGACAAGACGTGAAAAATATCTACTTCTCCAATGCCTTGAGCGCGGGTAGTTCTTTTCCGGAGATGAGATCCATCATGGCGCCGCCTGCGGTACTCACAAATGAGTACGCAGAAAGCGAATAATCGTACCGTTCGTGGAAATCCAACGTGTCCCCTCCTCCTATAATAGAGATTGCACCCTTTGCAGTCGCTGCTGCTATGGCTTCCGCCAGACGCTTGGTGGCATGGGAGAACCTGTTGAACTCATGCATGCCGAGCGGACCGTTCCACACGATGGTGCCGGATTTTTCTATGATGTGGATATAGCGCTCTATGGACACTTTTCCAACATCGAATATCGCCATATCTCCCACAATGTCTTCCACGGGGAGATCTAACTTCTCCGCCTCTTCCGACGGTGCGGTTGCCACCACGGCATCGCGCGGGACATGAATTTTTGCCATACCTTCCTGCTCGCTGAGCAGCATGATTTCCTGTGCCTTCTCCACCCATTCATTCTCGTACTTCGACGAACCGACATTAAACCCACGTGCGGCAATGAACGTGTTTGCTATGCATCCTCCCAGTAGCACATCGTCTGCTTTATCGAGGAAGTTTTCTATCACGGGAACTTTTGTCTCCATTTTTGCGCCACTCACAATGAGCGTGACGGGGTGCTTGGGAGCCGTGAACACTTTGGTAAGACTCTCCACTTCGTTTTGCGCATTCAGCCCCAGAAACCCCGGTATGTGCTTGGGTACTTCGGTCATACTGGCATGGTCCCTGTGGCAGTTGGTAAATGCGTCGTTCACGTACACATCGGCGAGTGCGGCAAGCTGTTTGCCGAATTCCGGGTCCTTACTCTCCTTCTCTCCCGGCTCAAAACGCAGGTTTTCCAGCAGCAGTACCTGACCCGGCTGCAGAGCCGCCGCCTTGGCTGTGGCTTGGTCGCCGATACAACGCTCGGCGAAATCCACGGAAACTCCGAGAAGATCTGCAAGAACAGGCACAAGTGGTTTCTGAGAAAACTCAAGATCCACTTTTCCCTTCGGACGTCCCTGATGCGCCATAATAATAAGAGCGGCACCGCTCTCCAGAATATGCTTCATAGTCGGAACAATTGCTTCTATACGTGCCGTATCGACTACTCTTCCATTTTCCACCGGTACGTCAAAGCCTGCGCGAAGCAAAACTTTCTTTCCGGAGATGTCTGCATCGCTGAGAGATGGGTAGATTGACATGTTGGCATTGTAGGCGATGAATTTGTGGCCGTGCGAGAGATGTTTTACGTATAGAAGTAGACAGATTGTAAGGTCATGGTGAGCTTGTTAAACGTGATGAAAACTGTGCGTTGCGTACCGTGTGGCAGTCCCTTTCACATTACAGTACATCCTCTGGAGAAAATTGTTCGGTGAAGTATCCGGTAAGCACCCCGCCGTTATTGCGTACAACAGAGACCCTCCCCTCCCCTTCCGCAGAGGCATCCAGAGAGTCTAAAAGTGGACAAATGGCTTTCTGTAGCGAAAAACTTACTATATAGGCACGTCTGTCAAAATGATACATTTCACTCAGGCGTTCGGGGAGACTTTCCTGAGTACATTCATATTTATCCATGAAAGCGTCTATTCCCTTGGTGGCAAAATACGCATTCCAATCCCGCTGAATGGTGCGAGCATTTTCGTGTTTCCCTACAATGCCAAAAATTTCTCGCTCCGCGGACGTACGGGGTTTACTCATGCGTGCAGCGTAGCACAGACCCGTTTCAATGAATATAAGAGCATATTTTTGCTCTATAGGAAGAAAGCAGTCAAAATGCGCTGCCATGAGAATACCAGACAAATCGGGAGCTACTCTGCGACCGGAGGATCACAATCCTCATGGGTACAATACAGACACAATACATCGCAACGACGCGATACTGCTGAGAGCTTTGGAACGCGGAGATGAAGCGGGAATGCAGCTTGCTATCGCACGATGGGTGGAACTGGGATACAACCGAAGCGATTTTGCCGACATTGCAAGCGTCCCTTCCAAAGCACTGAAGAACATAGAGGAACGTACCGGAGTGCACCATAATCCTGCAATCTATGAACGCATAGTGCAGGCGCTGCGCATACGAGGAATTGCTCAAGACACGATAGATGCAATTGTCCGAGGATTCTCCGTAAACGGTAACGGAGGGGTGAATGTTCATGGCGTATACAGACAAATGGCAACCTTTCTTACGTACGAAAAATTGGAAAGACGAACGGGACTTGGAAACAAAGATCTCTGGACTCGCGAAAGTAACGACACACTGATTCCTCTCAGAGTTATAAGAGACGAGATTCGAAAAGCTTTCAGAAGAGAGGAGCACATACTGCCGGATGCCGAAGAAATCGGAGATATTTGGGGGAAGCATTATGAAAGACAATTGGCAGATTGCGGCATTCCTCTTCCTCTCGTTCGTTTGAAGAGAGAAATGGCGGTAGAAGCGGAGCAAGAGCCGAGTCTGCAAGATATTCGAGCCGAATTTCCCGATATCGGATACAGCGTAAGCAGAAGACTGCGTATGAACGAGATACCCGCATGGAAAGATGTGCTGCCTATTGCCAAGCGATACTTCACCACAGAAGGAAGGCTAGGGCATTTGCGCAAAGCGTGGAATAAAGCCAGAGAAGAAGAATTCCCGGACGGACACTACGAAGATGTGTTGCGAGAAACAATGGAGAGCAAAAATATCGCAAACAATCAGCTCGGCTTGTACCTGGGACTGCACGGAAAGAAAGCATTGCATAAGCTCTGGGATGCACTGAACGGAGAGACGATTCTCTCCGGTGTCGCACCCGCGGCAGTCGTGCACAGGTTGGTGGGCGACGAGAACACAACTATCACACGCCACGACGGTACGAGGGTATCTGAAGTCTGTCACTTAGACACCTTGTTTGATGAACGAAGAACGAAGTACTACGCAAGAAACGGCGCTCCTGCAAATGTGCAAATGCGTATTGCCCGCGAACGATGCGGCGTGACGGAAGCGGTTTTGGCAAAGAGACTCGGAGAAGAGTGGAGTGTTAAACGAATAAAGCAACTGGAACAAAAAGGTGCCGAGGAATTGAGTGAGCAGCAATGGCAGAAAATCCATAACGCCATACATGCCTGTATGGAAGACAAACTGAAAGAAGCGCAAGACCGAGAAGCGGTATACAGGCAGCCGCCTACCATAAAGGAGGCGGCAAGATTAATGGCGGAAGAGTCCGGAGGATACGTTCCATTCTATCGTCTCATACAGCAGAGAGCGCAAACGAAACAGGAATCTGTTTCGGATAAGGCGATCAAAAAGTATGAGAACGGAACGGATGTTCCGTCACTCCCCGCTCTGGAGCTTATGCTTGCTGTTCGAAAATCTCGCATGTCTCCGGAACTGAAATTGGACTGGCATTTGCAATACGCAGAAAGGAAATCTATGCGCGAACACGGAAGCATCTCTCGTGCTCTTCACTGCATGATAGGAGAGAAGCACCGCAGCGTGTCGGAGTTCGACCGACAAGACCCTCTGCTCAGTGAGACAGTGGGTACTTCCCACCTATCTGCGATAATTCGAGATCTCGATTCTCCGGAAAATCTCGAGAAGTCCTACTACCAAGATCATATGCAAAACATGTTGGAAGCATTGGGTCTGGAACCGGAGAGTCCTCGAGGAATGTATATGCAACTGCTTTTGCAGGCAAAAGGAAACTGTGCACAGGCAGTGGCAGCATGGAGAGAGCAGGTGGGAAACAGATTTGTAGAAAGTGTGGATGTATTCCCCGGGCTCACACAAGCGCAGTACGAAGAACTGGGAATCCCCCTTCGGGTAAGCGAAACAATGGATGCACCGGGAGTACTGCGCGCAAATGCGCGCGATACGGATGCAAAACTGGCAACCGCTTGTACGTGCGAAGACGCCGCAACGCTCGCAAGCCGCGTCGATTTACGACAGCAGATTGCACTGCTGTCCTCGCAATGGATGCCTCTCATTCAGCGTGAACAGGAATCTCTGTGGAATTGTGACCATAAGGGGTGGATACAAGGAGACATAAACTGGGTGTCGAATCGACTCGTTCAGTTGGAGTCTTACGAAGCAAAGCAACAGGAGGTACTGCGTACCCTGCGCGAGAAACTCACGCTGCTCGAACCCGGTACGGTAAACCTCCCGAGCGAAGGAACGGACGACGAAGTGCGGTTATACCTTGCACAAATGGGAGCAACGAAACTGCTAAGTCGTCCGGATGAAATAGAGCTCGCAAAAAGCATCGATCGTCGCAGGCAGGCATTTACGGAGCAGCTGTACTCGCACCCTGTCATTATTCGCAATGCAATGAGTGTGGTGACAAAAGCGATAGCGGGAGACCTTCACTTCGACCGATGGGTAAACTGTCCCGAAAACGAAAAAGTTTTCCGAAAGAAAGCGGCGGTATTTTCTCCCGTCAATCACACGACTGCAGAAACGCTGTTACAAAGAGCAGATACGGAAGAGCCGGATGCGAAAGCACACACCAGAATAAAAGCAGCACGACTCGTGGCAGAAGTACCGCTGCAATTTAATAAAATGGAACTCTTCTTTACGGAAGCAACAAAAGCACACAAGCAACTGCAAAAGTTGAAACTCGCTGAGCGCAAACTTGCAGAAGGTCCACAGCTTATGGAAGATGCGAAAAGAGAGAAAATTCGGTCTGCAATAGCAAGCATAGAAAAAGAATGGGAAATGAGCGCAGAAGAATTTGAGAGCTGGTACGGGCAAGCTGCAACGCTGCACAGTGAATTTACCGAAGACCGTCAACAACTTTCGCAGGCGAACCTGCGTTTGGTTGTTTCCATTGCGAAGAAGTATCGAAACAGAGGTCTACCATTCATCGATCTTATTCAAGACGGAAACGCAGGTCTCATGCGTGCTGTGGATAAATTTGATGTGGAGAGAGGTTACAAGTTTTGCACGTATGCGACCTGGTGGGTGCGTCAGAGTATTACGCGAGCAGTATCGGATCAGTCGCGAATGATTCGCATTCCTGTGCATATGATAGAAGTAATGACAAAACTTCGAAAAGCAATGAGAGAATTTGTGGAGGAGCACGGCAGAGAACCGGACGCGGAAGAGTTGGCAAAGATTCTGAAGAGAAAGAAAGAAGACGTACAAAATCTGATGGAATTGGAGCGTAATCCCCTCAGTCTGGACAACGTATTTGGTTCCGACGAAAACAGCGGCACATTCGGAGAACAACTGGAAAACACATCCGAAGCCACAGCGGAAGGAAACACCATGCTCGAAGCGTTGAAAGTACGAATGCGCGAAGTACTGGAAACTCTGATTGAGCGAGAACGATCTATTATAAAACTCCGCTACGGCATAACAACCAAGGAGGAGTGTGAACAAATTTTGCAGGCACACGGCATAGAGAGAGTGGAAGGAGACCCGTACACACTGGAAGAAGTCGGGAAGATTTTCTCAGTAACACGAGAACGCATTCGGCAAATAGAAGCGAAAGCAATGCAGAAACTCCAAACGCAAAGCCGCACGGATAAGCTGAAATCTTTTATACATGGTGCAGAAGACTAAGCTACGGAAGGAAATGAAGAGGTGCAGGGAAGAACGATGCGCTATGATACGAGAGTGATAGACGTAAACCAGCTCATCGCTCTGCCTTTGGTGGCACTCGCACTCTCCGTGCTACTCCACAGTCTGGCGCTCAAAGTATTCCCGACCATGAATCTGCTGGATTTTCCCGAGCGGTATGGGCTTCGAAGAAAAAGGAAACCCTACCCGACGGGAATACTGACAGTCTGTGCGTTCCTGGTGCTGTTTCTCTGCATCCAGAAACTGCTGGCAGAACCGTGGTCCATGCAGCACAAGGGACTCATGGTGGGCATAGCTCTGCTCGGACTTGCCTGTTTTACGGATGACCGCGTCTCGCTATCCAGTCGAAGCCGCCTCTTTGTGCAGGTGGTGTGTGCGCTCATTATTTTCGGTACGGGGACGCGAATTTTTTCTCTTACCAACCCGCTGGAAACCCTGACGGGAATAGAACGCATTCAGCTCGATACCTTCGTACTGCGCTCCCCTCTTCTCTCGGATCCCTCGCTCATAGGAGCGGCATTCACCGTGCTCTGGCTCGGACTGACCATAAACGCACTCAACTGGTTCGATGGTATTCCCGGACAGGTGAGCGTGCTTGCTCTCATTGGATTTCTGACGATCGGATTCCTCTCGCTTTCTCAGCGTGTGAACCAACCGGAGTTGGCGATGATTTCGTTTGTGCTTGCGGGTTTGGCAGCGGGAGGACTGCTGTTTGACTTCCCTCCTTCCAAAGTGATCATGGGAGATTCCGGCGCCATGTTTTATGGTCTTATGCTCGGCGTGCTCACCATGTATGCGGGAGGAAAAGTGGCAACGGCTTTTTTGGTGCTCGGTGTTCCGCTCATAGATTTCGGCATTGTCATCGCAAGGCGACTGGCGAAAGGAACTCCCATTATGCGAGGCGGAGCGGAAAACGAACACTTGCATCACCGTCTACTGAAGAAAGGCTGGAAAGAGCGACACATCATCGCCCTTACCGCCATGCTCGGCACAACATTCGGCCTCTCCGCACTGTTTCTTACAACGGTGCAAAAGTTTCTGGCAGCCGTAGTGCTCCTTGGTATTATGCTCTTGCTGTCTCGGTACTCACGAGACACCTAACGGAGTATACTTCGCACATATGGAACCAGCGCTGTACCACCTCATCGTCTACGTTCCGCACAAAGAAGCGGAAAACATGCGCAAAGTGTTGGCGAATGCGGGAGCGGGAAACATAGGAAACTACGACAGTTGTTCCTTTTCGGTGCGTGGTACGGGCAGATTTCGACCCAATGCGGACGCAAACCCTGCCATAGGTGCCGCATGCCATATGGAAGAAGTGGATGAAGAACGCATAGAAGCGGTGGTGACACATGTCAATCTTCATGCGGTTGTACGTGCCGTGAAAAAAGCACACTCGTACGAAGAGCCTGCTATCCATATACTTCCCATGCTCGATTACAAAGTTTTTTTGTAAACCCCCTCACTCTCATGCAATACATCAAACTGCTTCCACTTGCTGCGCTTGTTCCCGCACTGCTGCTGACTGCCTGCGGTGGCGGAAACGAGAACACCGAAGTCGCACCGGTGTCTGCCGGTCCGTCGCGAGGAGTGCCGGATGACGTACCGCTTTATACGGAAGATTCGGACGCAAAAAGAATGAACTACGAAATCACAGATACGGAAATTGTCGTAATCATGGAAACAATCAACGGACCGCTGAGCCCCATTACGTACTACCGCAACCTCGCAAATGCAGGCTGGACCATGCAGCAAGATTCCGGAAACGATGGCGGCACCATACTGGCGACCAAAAAGAATCGAACTCTCTCTGTCACATTTACGGCTCTGCCCGGCGGAGCGGGAACTCTCATAGAGTTACGCACTACGAAGTTAGAAGAGTAATTACCGAGCTCTCGTGTACTGCATCGGCTTACTTAGGTTCAAAAACGGCTGCGCCTGCATGATGACGGTGCGCCTGCCGAGAGGCAAAATGAAGACTTGCGCTTCGCCGTTAGTGAAATCCAGTTGTGTGAGAATGGATGGTCTGAATTCAGCGTCTCCGTACGCCGTGCGCAGGTGAAGATCATTTTCCAGCAACGGATTAACAATAAGATTTCCGTTTTCGTCCGTCAGCTGAATTACCACTCTCTCCCATCCGCGACCGGAGTACGTTCCGTCATGCTGAATATTGACTCCACGTACGGACTCGGGACCTGTGACATTCTGTGAATCTGTCGATACAACTTCCGTGCGCTGCACAACGGTTGGCGCACCGGAACGCTCCACTTGTCTGCTTGCAAAACGAAGGCGTGTAATACGGTCTTGAATACGCTCTTCACGGTTCTTCGCTGCGCGCTGTACTCTGGAGAGTCGTGGTTGCGCAGCGGTGACAACCGATTGCACGGGCTGTTGCGGAGAAGCCTGTGGCTCTAAAACAGGAGGCACCTCTTCGGGTTTGTCGATAACACGTGGAGGTGGTGCTTCTTTTTGCGGTGGAGTGGAACGTGCCACTGCCTGAGCGAGAGCCTCCACCGGTCGGAAGTTTGCCTGCACGTACGGCATGGGATTCACTGTGAACTGCTTCAGTCTTTCTGCGTGCAAACCGGAATCTACCGCCTGCGTTATGTTCAAACCGTGAAGGTTCGCCTCTGCTGTTGTAAACGGCCAATACGGGTGAAACGGAGCACTCTCTTTATCCATCTGAAAGTGCAGGTGAGGACCCGATGCAAAACCCGTATCTCCCGAATAAGCGATGTGCTCGCCTTTCGAAACAACCGCACCGACAGTCACTATACTGCTCTGTAAGTGCGCATACGCGGAATAGAGAGTAACGGTTCTGTTGGGTCTGTCGGGGTCCGGCATGTTGGGATGTCGAATAACAACAACGTTGCCATACCCGGAATCTACTTTAACTTCCGATACGATTCCGTTTGCTACCGCTCGAACAGGTGTGCCGATAGGCACTCGAATATCCACACCGGGGTGACTGCCGGAATCCTGCGCTCCCGTGGTGTACGAGCCCGCATGTCCGACGGAATAAAACACAGCGGAAGACGATGCATTGCGAGTACGTATTTGTGAAGATTCGTCGTAAAACGGAAGTTCAATGAGAACATCTTGGGGAATCTGGCGATATGTATGCAATTCGGAGCCTCCTCCATACCGAGACCATGCCGTATAATCCGGCACCTTTTCAAGCGGGGTTACTGTGCCTGTGTACGCAATGAAGCTATCATCTTCCGAGCCAAGCACGGAAGCCCAGAATAAGTGCCAACCGCTCTGACCCATCATGTTCCCTACCAGAAATGCCATGACAGAAAGAGTCGCCACCCAAAATGAACGATGCTGGCTTAAAAAATATACGGGATGCGGTTCACGCACCGGATGGAGCGGCTGGGATGAAAAGCCATGTTTACGACGGGAGACAAGTGATGTCATTTTTTGTTTTCTTTCTATTATATTATAACATTTTTACGATTTGAAAACAACCATTGAAAACACGACTTTGTGGCTATCTGATGCCGAAATTACCCACTTCTGTGGCAAATCTCTCACTGCCTCACTCTATGAGCTCCCTCTCACCATTCTGCTCACGGGAGAGCTTGGAGCGGGCAAAACTACGTTTCTCAACGGTTTTTCCGAAGCATTGGGCATACTCGACTACCTGCCAAGCCCCACATTCGCATTGGAAAACGTGTACGAAACCGATCTGGGAGTGCCACTGACGCATATAGACCTCTACAGACTGGAGAATCCTTCGGATGCAGCTGCATTTCTGCATTCTACGGACAGCCACAGCGGTATTCGCTGTGTGGAGTGGGCACAGCGGCTGTCACACGAATTCACCGAACCGCACATCCGCATCACTCTGGCAGATACGCATACCAAAGAAGGAAGAGGTGTAACGGTTTCCTTCCGCGATATCGCGCTCCCGTCCGAATCGGACATTGCAATGTGGCAGCAGGAAGTTGCCCTTCCAAAGCACATCGTGGCACATTGCGCCGCGGTGGCAGAATTGGCAGTCACTCTCGGGCAACACCTCATAACACAAGGACGCATCATCCGACTGACCGCTCTGAAACGTGCCGGACTGGTGCATGATCTGCTTCGGTTCATCGATTTCACACCCGGTGCGGCGCACGTAGAGGAACACGGCGATACTCCCACCGTATGGGAACCATACCGCAAGACGTACGCAGGCATGAAGCATGAACCTGCATGTGCGTCATTTCTGCGAGAGAAAGGATTCGATGCACTCGCTACCATCGTGGAAGCACACGGACTGTTACTCCCCCCCGCATCACGAAGAACCATAGAGCAGAAACTGCTCTACTACGCGGATAAGCGGGTAAAACTGGATACTGTTGTGACGTTGGACGAGCGATTTGCAGATTTTCGGGAGCGGTACGGGTCGGATACCGAGCGCATCAAAGATGCCGAAGTCTGGCTACGACAAGCTCGCGAACTGGAAACAGAACTCTTCCAAGATTCGGTGCCCGCTTAAAATCGAAACGGTATGAGTTCGTACTCAAGAACGCGTAACACCGTTATGGTAGACACGTGCATAAGTACGGGAGAAAACACCACCAACGCGACAGATACGACAATGACGCCGAAACAGAATTTATCCAGTGCGCTCCACCCATGTGAAAATTTTGGATGTATCTGGTCCATATAGTGATGAACGTGTGAAACCACTTTCAGGAAGTGATGCAATATTTTCACCTTCGGCACCAAGATTGCAGCCGCACGAACCACACTCATTTCGGCACGAAGAAGTCCGCTGATGCTTGCGAGACCCACCGTGTGGTGAAGGTACACCGAGAACACGACTCCGACAGTCAGCAGTGCGACATCCACCAGGCTTTCGCGCACAATACCCTCCCAGGTTCTGCGAAGAGTGAAATGATGATGCTCACGATACTTCACAAAATCTAGTGTCATGTGCGCCACGATAAGCAGTGCAAATGCACCCAAGTTAAAGAGTGCCGCAACGAGAATGGTGAGAACAAGATACCCGGCGTGGAACGCAGGGAGATCGTCATGCACGTGTGCGAAGTGCCGCAAGGAAGCAATGGCTTTTGTCATTTGTTTTTAACATTATACAATATTATTTATGTATTAACAATATAGAGAATCCCGCTGTACGGAGCGTAAAAGTCGCATTTGTACCCCCAAAAAATACTGTCTAAGTTGCATTACGTCAGTTTCCAACTAAAAATACGCGCATCTACTCATTTTCCCTCCCCACTCTCCGTATGGAACAGTGTGATATGTGTGGCCAAGATATCTGCGATGAATGCGGCGGCTGCGCTTGCCCAGGTAACGAATGCAGCTGCGATGCTGCGGACGATTTGTCTGAGGATGAAGACTTCGATTTCGGCGAAGATCTGGATGACGAGGACGACATGTAACCTCGTAATAGTTCTACGGAAAGTCTGCGGAGCGTCGCAGTCTTTCCGCGTGCCCGCATATGGCTTCTGTGAGGGAAATCTGCTACAATGGACACATGTCCGATGATTCATTTTTGCAGCAAGTATCCAATCGAAAAGAGCTGACGCAGCAGCAGGAGCAGAGTGCCGGTACGCCCGTAGCGGGAAAAATGGGTGCTAAGCATACATCTTTCCTCAGCGATCTTTTTGCATTGATAGACAAAGGTGATATTCGCACGGACGAACCGCAAACATTCTTAAACCAAGAAGTGTACGAGAAGCTGAGTGACGAATGGAAAGACAAAACGGACCTCGCGCTCACCAATATTGCCAATCAGCTCAGACTCATAGATTCCTTTCGCAAAGACACGAACACTCCGGTTGAATCTCCGCAGCTGCAAACCATGGTGGAACAGCTTTGGCAGATGAAACAGCGTATAGAAGAAGATCATGATGTCTTTAAGTTCTAGTTCCCTCTCCGCCCATGCAAAATCTCGAAATATACAACGAAGTCATAGACCAACGCGCAGAAAAAATCGTGGGCTCTCAGGAGAAACTGAGGGACGTAGCAAATCAAACAGGCAGAGCGGACGCATTGCAGCAGTTGGCAATCTTGGAAAACACGACGCCCGAGGAACTGCTTAAACGTGTGCAAGCAATTTACAATGCGCAAAAAGAGGCGGAAGAAAAAGGCGAACCGTTCATGACTCCCTACACCATGAGAGTACGGGGAGAAGCAGCCGAATATGGCGCTGACCCTTCGCTGTACGCGGCACTGCGTACCAGAGCAGATATCAGTGTGGAGTCTCTTGGGTAATCCAGTGAATGCGACTGTCCCCTCTCCACCAGCATTGCTGTCTTTTGGCGTACTGTCTTGTTTTGGCTGAAATGAGAGCACAGAGTGCATCTATGTCATCCAGCGATCCTTCCATGTACGCAATAATTTCACGGTAGCCGTGACTTTTCAGTGCGGGATCGGTGGCACCGTACCCAAGCCTGAGAAGTTCTTCCACCTCTTCGAGCCACCCTGCTTCAAACATGTGTGTTGTACGAGTGTTTATTCGTTCGTACAACGCTGCGCGTTCCCAATGCATACCAAAGATAAGCTGCTGAAATCCGCTGTCACCTTCTTGGCGAAGCTGAGTCGGTGGCACGGCTTGTGTTTTCGGCTGTGAGAGAAGCTCGAAAATTTCTATCGCACGCACCAGACGTGGCTTGTTATGGATATGAATTTCTTCGGCAGCGTCCGGGTCTATGGTGAGAAGTTTTTCGTACAGACTTACACCCTCATCGCTCTCGTACTCGGCCAGCAGCCGCTCACGCAGCTCCGGATTCGAGGGAGGAGCAAGCGTAAGGCCATCGATTATGGAACTCACGTAGAGCATGGATCCGCCCACCAGTACCGGCACAACATCTCGTGCATACATGTTCTCTATGAGGGCAATTACCTCATCTCTGTAGCGTCCTGCAGTAGTCTCTTCGTTGGGATTCAATACATCCAAAAGATGATGCGGAACCCCCTGCCTCTCTTCCTTCGAGATTTTTGCCGTGCCGATATTCAAATATCGGTAGAGCTGCCGTGAATCTGCGTTGATGATCTCTGCTTTTTTGTCACAATGCTGCGCAACGTACGTGGCAATCTGTAAGGAGAAATCAGTTTTTCCGCCTGCGGTCGGCCCGACCACGGTAATGAGAGGCCGTGACGACTCTGCGATACATGCAGATACCTTCTGTTTCCAGTCCGAATTCATGCTCGTTACTCTATACGTTATGCGCTGTCTCTTCACGAAAAAGAACGATGTAAACTATGCAGTACACATACAATTCACAACATTCTTCACGCTCTGCATACTGCCGCACACCGAGAGAAAAATGTATGATGATGTGAACACTTCACCACCCTTCTCTCATGCATCCAGCAATTCAGTCCATAGCGTCGAAAATAAGCAGCGGTTCACTGACACCGCACAATACATTGATTCCGACTGTCATAGAAAAAACGCAGTTCGGAGAACGTGTCTACGACATTTACTCTCGTCTGCTTGAGGAGCGTATTATTTTCCTTGGCACTCCCATTAACGACGACATTGCCAATTCGATTATCGCGCAGCTCCTCTTCCTGGAAAAAGAAGATGCGAAGAAGGATATTACGCTCTACGTGAACTCCCCCGGAGGACAGGTGACATCCACCATGGCAATGTACGACACCATGCAGTACGTACAGCCGGATATTTCCACGGTCTGTCTGGGAATGGCAGCGAGCGGAGGTGCGATTATTCTTATGGGTGGTGCAAAAGGAAAGCGATTTGCATTGGAGCACTCTGAAATCATGATTCACCAGCCTCTCGGCGGTACCGAGGGACAGGCAACGGACATTGCGATTCATGCGGAGCACATTATTCAGACGAAAGACCTTCTCAATGAACTCATTGCAAAGCATACGGGTCAGAAACTTGAGAAGGTGAAAAACGATACGGAGCGCGATAACTTTATGAAATCTACCGCAGCATTGAAGTACGGACTCATCGATAAAATCATTGCTAAAGCGAGCGACATAAAGAAATAACATCGCACTGAAAAAGCCCCGCCGTATGTGCGGGGCTTTTTATATTCCAAACGTATTTACGCCTCCTTTTTGCAGCAACTCATCTTTATAACAAGTGCGTAGACAACAAGCCAGATAAAGGAATTGATGACAGCCGGCATGACGTCCGGCAATGCTACTCCGCCGAGAATCGGCTTTAAGAGCATTCCGACAGGAATGGAAGCGAGAGCAACTCCCGCAGCGAGAGCGCCTACTTCCATGTACATGTTCACGGTAATAAGTGCGCCTCCCACTATCATGAGCGCGGGAAGAAGAAGTGCCCACAGAGCACCGAGTGGCTCCAAAGGTCCGAGACCGGACATTACCATGCCCTTAAACGGTGCCATGGTCATGTAGTGAGCGAGACCGATAAGCAGAAGAGAAAGGCCGAATGCTAGGCGCAGAGCAAGAGCAGCCGCACACTTTGGGGATTTTGTACAACAGGACATACGAAACAGGGGGGAAAGATAAGGAGGGTTTGACAATTATCTATTTTGGGCAAGACGCACAAAAGATACAAGTGATTTGAATTACAATACGGCACCCTGTCCAATACAAAACAAAAGGGGTAGTGTAAGCCAAATGTTCACTCTTACAGGTACGACATCACCGGGAAGGCGTGGCGTGCTTTCCACACCGCACGGGGAGATACAAACTCCATTTTTTATGCCGGTAGGTACGGCAGGTGCCATGCGTGGAATCACACATGAAGATCTTCTGTCTCTCGGAGCACAAATACTGCTGTGCAATACGTATCATATGCATTTGCAGCCGGGAGAAGAGATCGTACGTGAAGCGGGAGGATTGCACGAATTTATCCATTGGAGCAAACCGATACTCACGGATTCCGGCGGATACCAAGTGTTTTCGCTGCGCGGCAGCAATTCCATAGAGGATCACGGTGTGCATTTCCGTTCACACATAAACGGAGATCCCCTCTTTCTCGGACCTGAAAGCGCCATACGCATACAGCACGCTCTGGGTGCGGACATCATAATGTGTTTTGATCACTGCCCTCCATCCACGGCGGCACGTGCGGAAATAGAACAAGCGGTGGATCGCACGCTGCGCTGGGCACAGGAGTGCAAAACGTGGCACAGGGAATACAGTACGGGGAAAGAAAATCCCCCCATGCTCTTTGGAATAGTACAGGGAGGGCTGGAACCTGACTTACGAAAGAAATGTGCGGAGGAACTCATCGCAATGGATTTCGACGGGTACGCCATAGGCGGACTGGCAGTCGGAGAAAGTCCGCAAGAAATGTATGACGTCGTGGATGCCGTGTGTCCGCTGCTGCCAGAAGAGAAATTGCGATACCTCATGGGCGTGGGCGTGGCAGACCAGTTGAAAAAGTGCGTGGCAAAAGGAGTGGATATGTTCGACTGTGTTCTTCCCATGCGTCTTGCCAGACACGGACACATACTGCTTGCAGACGGTACGGACATACGGATTCGAAACACCGAGTATAAGTCTGCGCATATTCCCATAGATCCGCTTTCCCCTTCCGCACTCAGCAGAACACACACCCGCAGTTATTTACATCATCTCGTTCGAGCAAATGAGCGACTGGGAGAAACAATAGCCTGCATGCAGAATATGGGAATCACACTGCAAACAATGCAGCGAATGCGCGCGGCAATGGATGAAGAAATCTAACTACTTCTCTTCTGTCTTCTCCGCAGTTTTTGCTTTGGGAGCTTCTGCCTTGGCAGCAGTCGCACCGGTTGCTTTGATTTTCGTTACTTCGATATCTGTGTAGCCCTGCCTGTGACCGTACACACGGCGATACCTCTTGCGACGTTTCATGGAGAACACTCTGATTTTATCTCCTCTGCCATGTCCCATTACTTTCACTTCCACGGCAGCGCCAGAAACATACGGTGTGCCTATTTTCATATCACTGTCCCCTTTTACGAGCATCAGCACCTTGTCGAACGTCACCGAGTTTCCTTCTTCAGCCTGCAGTGTGGGAACACGAAGCTTGTCTCCTTCGGAGACTTTTTCTTGGAAGCCAGCAATATCGACTACGGCGAACATACGTTATAAGGAAAGCGCCCGATACAGGGCACGCGGAAGTGTAGGGAAAACACAATGCCTCAGCAAGAAGAATGAACTGAATTTCCATGTTTTTGCCGCAATGCAATGGCATTACGTGAGAACAATAAAATCTGCGCTCCGGCTCCCATGAACCACAAGGGGTTCAGGGCACCGGCGGTACAAGGCATGCACCATAAAGGAGCTTCGAAGATTGGCACCGGAACAAGCCAGCCCTTTGGAGATTTTAGGAGGCTTTGGGGAGTCCTTTCATAAGGAGGTCAAGGGCACGTGGGTCGGTCCATGCTATGGAGAAAATGAGGTACAAGGTTTACGAGAGGAGCGATTTGAATCAGAGTCCCACCAAATCAATGAACTGTTACTTTTTACTTCGTCTTCAAGCTCGGAGCTATCACGCGCAGAAATATTCTGTCCATACATTGCTCCTTGATAGGAGCTTTTGAAGTAATAATCTCTAGTCTTATAGCAAAAATCACTTCCGTGATCGGAGGACAGCATGTAACTTTCTTCTACAGTGAAATATTTACATATCTGAAAATTTGCCCTCTCCCAATACAAACCTTGCTCGCCCCAAACATCGCCAGACTTCTGAGTAACAGGTGCTGCAATGTAAAACAAAGTATCTTCTCTATCAAAAATTAATCGTGCTTCAGAGGGGACTTTTGTTAATCTAACTTCACCCAAATTCGAAGAGTGCTTTATGTCAATTGAACAGTAGTCATCACCTCCTATCACAGCAGGGAATATCCGATAACTGCCGTTGTAGTAACGAACAATCCCACATGCATCCACTAAACAAAAAAATAGTGATTCTTTTCCGTTTATATCCGTGATAATTCTTGCCGATGTAAAGTAGTGTGGACCAGAAACAATACTGCCATCAAAAGGTTGGCTGGACGGCAATAATGAAAATGATTCTTCATACAATTTTTCCGAGAATAGAAATTTTTGCAATGGGTTTGGTTGAACTTCATCCAATATATACAGTGCCGTTCCTCGTGTTGTATCATCTGTTAACAAGCCATTTTCAAAATTATCTATCGCACTTAGAAGAATCACAACACTTTCAATTCCAAACCCATGAAAGTCTATTTTTTTAACTTGGTATCTTGAATTTCCAGTGCCAACCTCCTTTTCAATAAAGGAAGAAATCTGCTGAGGCGCAAATTTTGTCCTATTGGTACCAGTAAATAATCCATACAAATATACGAAAACAAAGAACGCTAGGAATAAAGTAACAGTTGGTTTAATTACATCTTTAATCACAAATTTGAAAAAAGCTCTAATGTACTTTTGGTTGTCCCAAGAAATTGTTACTTCCTTTGTTCGTTTCCAAGTCCTTCTTGCCAATTCATGATAATTTATTCTCACAGGATTAGCATATCAAAAATTTCACACTTTAGGCACGTGGCTCTATGAACATCTTTTTTAGGTGGCTGTGTAGTCGAGTCTGGTAATAAAATCCCATAGGAATTTTGGGGTTCTTTGGAAGATTTTTCAGAAGGAGGGTGAGGACAGGTGGGTCACTTACTTTCTATAAACGCTCTCCAATACTTATTGTGTCGCTTGCGTGCCGCCTTAATACCTTTTGATGTGAGAACATAGATTTCATCAACTCCTAGTCGAATGTAGCCTTTTTCGATCAGACCGATGAAAATTTCATAGAATTTCATCATTTCCAATCTATCTTCTGATGGAAATGGCGTGCCATTCCAATCAAACTTCACATGCAATGGATAGTCGGACCTTTCAGGTTTGTGAAGGATTCTGTAATTGTTTGAGAACATCTCTTTTATGATTTTGACTTCACTATCGGATAAATAATTCTTCTTAAGCCATCTAAACAGGATCAGAAGAAGGTAGCCAAAAAATGATAGTCCACCAATATTTGATAGCCATTGGATAAGAGTTGGTAACCAGTTCGGAATACCTATCGATTGCCAAAAATCATAAGCAAGTGGGTCCATATTTCGAGCAGTTATTGTACATGATTGGCCGCGTAAAGTCGCTTCGCTCCAACGCGGCCTACATAAAATCGCTTCTCGCTTGGAAGCCACTCTCTGTTCGAATCTGTTGGCGGCGCCACGTGATTGCGAGCCGCTGCGAGCAATTTTACGTGGCTGGGGCGGAGGGATTCGAACCCCCGAATGCATGGACCAAAACCATGTGCCTTACCACTTGGCGACGCCCCAACGGCAGGCCAATGCTACCACAGTTGCGGGGCGAACAAACACCGCTACCATAGGAACATATGCAGAAAATTTCGTACGCCATATTTCTTGCACCGTTCTTGCTCAGTGCATGCGCGGGAGAAAAAGGTGTTCGTATGCATTCTCTCATTACAAACGTGGATTACGAGGTTTCCATGACCATGAACCCTGCAAAGCCTTCCATGGGAGAAGAAACACAAATCACCTTCTCGGTAACACAGCAGGGCAAGGCAGTGGATGTTTTAAATACAAAAAATGAAGTACTGCACATCACTGTTACCAGCGATAATCTGCGTGATTTCGCGCACTACGCATTTGGCGACATAGAAGAATTACGACCCGGGACGTATAGGTTCACTCACACGTTTACGCAACCAGACCATTACGGAATTTGGATAGATTTTCCGAATCTCGCCACAAGAGACCACCATGGAGACAGAGTGGATTTCCGCAGTTTCATGGAACTGCGCATACCGGGAAGTGTGGCAGATCCCCTTCCGGAATCTGTGAGTGTCGTCGTACAAGAGCCGTATTCCATTTCCTTGAAAACAGAAGAAGACCTTATGGCCGAACTGATACATACGTTTACTTTTGAGCTCTCTCGCACAGACGGTGTGGCGACGCGATACTTCGAAAATGCAGACATGTTCTATGTTATTACTGCTCCGAGTATCGGTGAATACAGGCTCCAGCATATCGATCATCATATTTCTCGTTCAAACAGTGTTGGAACGGAAATATCTGCATTTGAATTGCCGGGAAAATATCTGGTATGGGCAGAGCTGTATGTCCATGGTGATACCAAAATAGACACCGTACACACCACCTTTATTGTGGATGTACCGCCGTATGTAAGCCCTGCTTTACAGTAAAATTTCCATTCATATTGAGCTTTTAGGCAACATTTGAATATTTTGCATCTGAATATAGAAATAGATGCAATATTCCATATGGAAAATATCAAATAGAACCTTGACATAAGTTGTTATTTTTGATTAAATCACTCCCTTTTTGCATTCCACTCCATCCGCTATGAAGCGCAGATGCATGCAACTGATTCGCATGAAGAGCAGAACACACGTTCTGTTCGCACTCCTTATAGTAGCGATTACTCCCGCAGCACTCTATGCCTGCGGACGAGTGGATTTGTCTATTACCAAGAGCGGTCCGGGTACCGCAACTGTGGGACAAACCGCAACCTACAACTTCATCGTCACTCAACATGATACCGGCCGTTCCACCGGAACGCAGACGGAAGTGCGTGATCTCATTCCCGCAGGATTCACCTTCGCGAGTGCGAGCGGAGTTAGTTGTAGCGTAAGCGGAAACAATGTGATTTGTACGGGTATTCCAAATCTTACGCAGAATCAGTCTCACAGTTTCTCCGTCACATTCAATGTGACCGCTGCCGCCTGTGCAAACAGTCCGGTAACCAACACCGCAGTGGTGGACGCCAGAGAAGCCGATACGAACCCGAGTAACGACACCAGCAATACTGTCACCACTGCAATCAACGGTTGTGATGCGGATCTTTCCGTCAGCAAAAGCGGCGACTCCACCGTGGCAGCCGGCAGTACAGTGAACTACAGCGTACAAGTTACAAACGGCGGCCCGAGTGATGCAACGAATGTAAAAGTAACGGATGCCATTCCTTCCGGTCTCAGCTTTAACAGCGGTGCCAGTGACGGCGCATGTTCTCAGAACGGTTCCAATGTGGAATGTACGGCAAGCAGCTTGGCAAACGGCGCGAATAAGACTTTTGCCATTGCTTTCGATGTGCCCGATACGCAACAAGTATGTGGCACCAATATTTCAAACCAAGCTTCTGTGAGCAGTGATACCGGTGACACGAACACGTCCAACAATACAAGCTCAACAGTAAGTACCTCTATAACATGTAACGCAGATCTCTCAGTGACGAAGAGCGGACCTGCCACAATAGAAGGTGGCAATAGTATAAGTTATACGGTTACCGTCGCAAACGGCGGTCCGAATACGGCTCATAACGTAAAGGTAACGGATGCCATTCCTTCCGGTCTCACCTTTAACAGCGGTGCCAGTGACGGCGCATGTTCTCAGAACGGTTCCAATGTGGAATGTACGGCAAGCAGCTTGGCAAACGGCGCTAATAAGACTTTTGCCATTGCTTTCGATGTACCGGCTTCCGGCGCACTTTGCGGAAACAGCGTGAGCAACCAAGCAACAGTTTCGAGTGATACGACAGACTCAAACAGTGGCAACAATACGAGCCAAGCTGTCTCCACACAGGTGACATGCTCTGCCGACCTCTCCATTACAAAGAGCGGCCCCGGAACAGTGACACGCAACTCCACGGTGAGTTACACGATCATCGTTACAAACAACGGTCCTGCCGATGCGCAAGGTGTCACCATTTCAGACGCAGTACCTGCGGGTGTGACCTTTAACAGCGGAGCATCGGATGCGAGCTGTGTTCTGAACGGTTCCAATGTCCTGTGTAACAACATCACTCTTACAAACGGACAGAGCAAAACCGTAATCATCGCCTTTAACGTTCCCGCCTCAGCGGTTTGTAACTCAACTGTTACGAACCAAGCAATTGTTTCCGGTAGTACCACAGATCCCGTAAGCAGCAATAATACGAGCAGCACCGTTGCCTCTACGGTCGACTGTTCATCCGAGCAAGCGGATCTTACACTGACCAAAACAGGACCTGCGACAGTCGCACGCGGTACGACTATCAGCTACACACTCGTCGCCACAAACAACGGTCCGGCTACGGCCAACGCCGTGACGATTACAGATCCTGTTCCTGCAGGTCTTACCTTTAACAGCGCAGCTTCGGACGCAGGATGCGCTCTGAACGGAACAAATGTGCTGTGCAACAGCTTCAGCCTTACAAACGGTGCCAGCAAAACGGTAACCGTAGCATTCGATGTCCCTGCTCAAGCAACATGCGGAGCAACCATCGCAAACCAGGCAAGCGTATCCACAAGTTCAATTGACCCCGTGAGCAGCAACAACACAAGTCAAACTGTGACATCTACGGTGGACTGTTCCGGTGAACAGGCAGACCTCTCCGTTACAAAGAGCGGTCCTGCAACCGTACAGCGTGGCAATATTGTCAGCTACACCGTTTCGGTAACCAATGGCGGTCCTGCGACTGCAAACGCCGTAAAAGTAACAGACGCCATTCCTTCGGGACTGACGTTCAATTCCGGAGCCAGCAGTCCCGAATGTGCGGTGAACGGCTCCAATGTTGAATGTACGGTCAGTACGCTCACCAACGGTGCGAGCAAAGGATTCACCATCGCATTCGATGTGCCAAATAGCACAACTTGCGGTTCTAGCATCACAAACCAAGCAAGTGTGTCTACAACGTCCGTCGACCCCGTGAGCAGCAACAACACAAGCCAAACGGTAAGTACGACTGTGAACTGTGATAATCAGGCAGACCTCTCTGTTACCAAAAGCGGTCCTGCAACCATCACACGAAATTCAGTTATCAGCTACAGCGTAACGGCCACGAATAACGGCCCGGGTACTGCAACATCCGTTGTCATTTCCGACGCCGTTCCTACGGGACTCACTTTCAATAGCGGAGCATCCGACTTGAGTTGTGTACTCAATGGCTCCAATGTGCTGTGTAACGGATTTAATCTTGCAAGCGGACAGTCTCGCACAGTTACCATCGCCTTCAACGTACCCGCAGGAGCAACGTGTGGCGGTACGATTGCAAACGTAGCGAGTGTGGCTTCCGCAGTCACCGACCCGGTAAGCAGCAACAACACAAGTCAGACTGTTTCAACGACCATCGATTGTTCAAGTGAGAATGCAGATGTACGCATTACAAAGACCGGTCCAAGTACCGTCTTAAAAGGAGGCACGCTCAGTTACACACTGAATGTAACGAACGGAGGACCTGCAACCGCGCAGGGAGTAACGATTTCAGACCCTGTTCCTTCCGGTCTGACTTTCAACCCTTCCGCATCCAGCCCGAACTGCATACTCAACGGCAGCAATGTTCTGTGTAACAACATCGCTCTGGCAAACGGCCAGACACAGAGCGTTATCATCGCATTCAACGTTCCCACAACTGCAACATGCGGTGCTCTGTACACGAACCAAGCAACTGTTTCGAGTTCATCCACCGACCCCGTAAGCAGCAACAATACGAGTCAGACTGTCACGACGACTGTGGACTGTCCTCCCGTACACTCCGATTTGGAGGTGGTGAAAGCAGGTCGCGATCGTATTCCGCGAACCGAAACTCTCATCTACATGATACAAGTACTCAACCGAGGACCGGACGAAGCACCCGATGTGCAGGTACGAGATACTATCCCTGCCGGACTTGTGTTTAATCCCGGTCAGTCTCACCCTGCTTGTCAGCAGGTAGGCAACGAGATTGTTTGTAACGGACCCGCACTGCCAAAAGACAGGCAGTGGGCGATTCTCGTAGCATTCGACCTGAGTGCCAGTGTGCAATGCGGATCGTTCATCCAAAACCGTGCACGAGCATCTACGACTGCCATAGACCCAAACAGTGCCAACGACCAGAGTCAATTGGTAGCTACGTTCGTGGAGTGTCCGAACGGAAACATGACCATAGAAAAGAGCGGTCCGACCACGGTACTGCGCGGCAATACCATCACGTACAACATCGTGGTACGTAACACTTCCCCCACCGAAGTACTGCGAAACACGCTCGTCTTCGACCAAACTCCGGCCAACACCACTTTCTTGGATGCACAGAGTACGCCGGGATGTTTCATAGGCGTGGGCTTCACGGATGTGTACTGTCCGGCACAGGATGTTCCTGTGGGTGGCACACGGAATGTGACTCTTGTCTTCCGAGTGGAAAACACAGCCGCGTGTGACAGCTTCATAAATAACATCGCAGACGTATGGGCAGATAACGCCGATGCGACATGGAGTAACGAAGTGATTACGCAAGTACAGTGCCTCTCAACGGAAACAGATATTTCCGTGGATAAAACAGGTCCCGGAACCGTGACCCGAGGCAATCAGATTTCCTACAGCATTACCGTGACCAATCACGGTCTGGGAGATGCCACCGGCGTACAGATTGCAGACCCGATTCCAAACGGACTGACATTCGTATCGGGTTCCAGTTCAAACAACTGTTCGGTAAACGGAGCAGAAATAGTATGTGGCAATATTGACTTGGTTAACGGCCAAAGTCGTACGCTCACACTCGTCTTTACCGTACCAAGCTCGGTTGCCTGTAACTCCACACTGCAAAACCAGGCGCGCTTGCTTTTGGCACCGCAGGGTGACCCGAATCCGAATAATAACGTAAGTAACGTTATTTCCACGACAGTGAATTGTCCCGCTCAGACCGCAGACTTACGCGTAAGCAAGAGCGGACCTGCGAGCGTGGTAAAAGGAAACACCGTCACCTACACACTCGTTGCCACAAACGACGGTCCCGATACGGCAACAAACGTGACGATCGCAGATCCGATTCCTACAGTACCGCACGAAACAACGAACCTTCCGGTACAACTGACGTTCTTATCGGGCAGCTCGGATGCAAGTTGTGTAAGCAACGGTACGGATATTCTGTGTAACAACTTCAACTTGGCATCCGGACAAAGTCGTACAGTGACTGTCGCATTCAGCGTACCGACGACAACGAAATGTGCTTCGACCATCGTAAACAGAGCAAGTGTTTCTGCATCATCCACAGATCCGAACAGTTCGAACAATCAGAGCCAACAGGTCTCTACCGCAGTGGACTGTGTTCCGAGCGACGCAGACGTCTCCGTTACCAAGAGCGGCCCTGCCACGGTGACACGAGGAAACGTACTTACCTACAGTTTGACGGCAAGTAACGCAGGTCCTGTAAGTGCTACAAACGTTACCATTACCGACACCGTTCCGACAGGATTGGTATTCAATGCCGGAGCATCCGGTGGCAACTGTTCTCTCAGCGGCAACACAATAAGCTGTGCTATCGGCACTCTTGCTTCCGGTGCCTCACAGAGTGTGAGTCTTGCGTTCAATACGCCTGCGACACTCACTTGCAACTCGCAAGTGCAGAACTATGCAGTGATTGCAGCTCTGCAGCCGGACCCAAACAACAGCAACAACACGACCAATACGGTAACGACAACCATACTGTGCCCTGTCGCACAAGCGGATGTGACCGTAAGTAAAACAGGACCCGCTACAATTCTGCGTGGCACCAAGATTACCTACACACTTACTGCCACGAATAACGGCCCCGATGCCGCAACCAACGTGGTGATAACAGACCCGATTCCAAGTGCGCAGCACGAGAGTAGCAACACTCCTCTGGCACTACAGTTTGAAGCCGGTGACTCCGACCCAAGCTGTGCGATAAACGGCGTGAATGTTGAGTGCAGCGGATTCAGTTTGAATCCGAGTCAGAGCAAGACGGTACAGGTGACATTCACCGTACCGAGCCAATCACGATGCAGCGCATTCGTTGTAAACCAGGCAAGCGTGGTATCCGGTGCCAACGACCCGAACTCTGCAAACAACTTAAGCCAAATCACATCCACGCTCATTCAGTGTCCTGTCACCGACGCAGACCTTTCCATTACCAAAGTGGGTCAGCAAACCGTACTGAGAGGAAACCGTGTAAGCTACAACATTACGGTGACGAACAACGGTCCCGCCACCGCAACGAATGTGACAATTGCAGACCCGATTCCTACGGTTCTTAACGAACAGGCACAGGGTGTGTACCTGACATTCGACCCTGTTGCTTCGGACTCCAGCTGTCAGATAAACGGCATTAATGTGCTATGTAACAACTTCAGCCTTACCGCAGGCCAGAGCAAGACCGTTACCTTGGCATTCACAGTACCCACCGTCGCAAGTTGCAACGCAAATATAGTGAACTTCGCAACGGTCTCTGCGTCATCTACGGATCCGATCTCCTCGAACAACACGAGCCAGACCGTGCATACAACCGTACAGTGTCCCGTGGAGCAGTCTGATCTTACCATTGCCAAAATGGGCCGCGACCGTATTCCTATCGGAGAAACGCTGCTCTACACATTGCAAGCGTTCAACCGCGGACCTTCCACAGCCACAAACGTCACCTTCCGTGACCAGATTCCGGCAGGGCTTGTCTTCAACCCAAGCCAATCTGACTCCAGCTGTCAGAAAGTTGGAAACGAAATTCTCTGCACACGTGCAACATTGGCAGAAAGCCAACTCTGGACAATAGTCATAGGATTCGACATCAACCCTCAGACTGTGCAGTGCAACAGCTTCCTCTCCAACGTCGCCACACTCTCGTCGGATCAAACAGATCCTGACCCAAGCACGAACACCAGCAACACCGTGCAAACCTACGTGGAGTGTCCCGGCGGAGAAATCTCTATCGTTAAGAGTGGTCCTGCCACAACGCTGCGAGGAGCAAACATCACCTACAACATCCTTGTAACCAACAACAGCGCATTCACCGTCCGTGAAGCAAGCGTGTTCGATGGCACACCTCAGAACACAACGTTCGTGCCCAATGGCAGCAGTCCGGAATGCTACGTGGCACCGGGATTCACCGATGTATTCTGTGCCCCTACCGATTTGGCACCGGGGCAGCAGCGTACGGTTACGTTGGTATTCAAAGTCAACGATAACGCCCCATGTAACAGCACGCTCAATAACATCGCCGATGTGTGGTCCGATAACGCTGATCCTACGTGGAGTAACGAGGTGGTAACACAAGTCATGTGTCCTCCGGCAAGCTTCAGTATTACGAAGACCGATAACCGCACGACCGTGACTGCGGGCGAAGTGCTAACCTACCAGATCAGCGTGACGAATACCTCTTCCGTAAACGACTCCAACGTACATGTGACAGATACCCTCCCTGCAAACGTTACCTTCGTGGGAGCATCCGATGGCGGAATATTCGATGGCACACAAGTGCAGTGGAACGGCCTAAGTATCAACGCAGGAGAAACGAAAGTACTTCTGATGACTGTCTCCGTAAACGCAGGAACGCCAAACGGAACGATTCTTACCAACAACGCCTTCGTAGTGAACGGTCCAACTGCAATAGACCAAACAACGGTGATCGAGAACATTACGTTCACTATCAGCAAAGATGACGGTCGCACGAACGCCAATGCGGGTGAGACACTCATCTACACCATTCCGGTGACCAACACATCTGCAACCAATGCGACCAATGCGACGGTGACAGATACGCTTCCTCCTCAAGTCACATTTGTCAGCGCAGATAACAGCGGCACGCACAGTAACGGTACCGTTACATGGTCTGGCCTGAGTATTGCAGCAGGGCAAACCAAAAACCTGATGGTAACAGTGACCATTAATCCTGCGACTCCGGGAGGAACAGTACTTACGAACACAGCTACGATTCTCGGCGGACCTTCCGCTGTCGATACGACTATCGTAAACGGAGGACAGTTGGGATGTATTGAAATCATCAAGGAAACATTCGATACCAACGGCCAGCCCATTACGCCGGTCGCACAGTTCATGTTCAGTCTGGACAACGGCTCTCAGACAACACAGAACGACTCAAGCGGCCATGCACGGTTCGATAACGTTGCCGTAGGCTCTCACACTGTGACAGAAACCGTACCTCCAACATGGTCACAACTGTCCGTGACACCTCCAAGCGGAGTACTGCAGGTGCAGTCCGGTCCTGTGTGTTCGACCGTGACATTTAAAAACCAGCAACAATTGCAGAACTCTACTTTCACCATTACGAAGACCGATAACCGCACGACGGTATCCCCCGGTGAAACGCTGATCTACACCATAGATGTGAAGAACACATCCGCAGTCAATGCTGCCAACGTCAGTGTTCGCGACACTCTTCCTGCCGATCTCACCTTCGTAAGTGCCAATAGCAACGGTACGCACACTGCAGGAGTTGTTGACTGGGTCGTACCTATTAATGCGGGTCAAACGGTGCAATTCACCGTCAATACAACCGTCAAGGTTGCCACAGCAAACGGTACCGTACTGGAAAATACGGCACAGGTGCTGGGAGGCCCAAGTACAATAGATACGACAACAGTGGTTACCATCACGAGTTCAGGATGTATAGATGTGGTGAAAGAGACATTCGATATCAACGGACATCTCATTACACCCGTACCGCAGTTCAGCTTCCAATTGGATGGCGGCGCCCAGAGCACGGTAAGCAATTCTCTCGGACTTGCACGGTTCAACAATGTTCCTACGGGAACGCACACGGTGAGCGAAACCGTTCCTCCTACATGGAGACAGGTTTCCATTACACCTCCCAACGGTCTTGTGGTGGTATCGCAGGGGCCAACATGTTCCACAGTGCTCTTTAAGAACCAGCAAGATCTCGGCGGACCTGAGTTTGCCATGAGTAAGACAGACGGTCGCAGCACCGCAGCGCCGGGTGAAACGCTCACCTACACCATTACTGTTGAGAATATCTCAAACAAGAATGCAACCGGTGTAACCGTACTCGATACCCTGCCAACCAACGTGACCTTCGTAAGCGCAGACAGCGGCGGAGTGCACAGTAACGGCACAATCACCTGGAATAACATCAGTGTGAATGCGAACAGCAGCGTTACGCTGACGGTGATCGCACAGGTGAATGCGAATGTCGCAAACGGAACCGTGATTACAAACACCGCAGGTATTCCGAATGTCATCACTGTCGCAGACACCACCACTGTCTCCACACAAGTGCCGACATTCAGCATCTCGAAGACCGACAATCTGGCTACGGCCACACCGGGACAGAGCCTTACCTACCTTATAACGGTACAGAACACCTCTGCATTCAACGCAACGAACGTCTCCGTGACAGACACGTTGCCAAGCCAAGTGATATACAACGGTTCTTCCGATAACGGGTCTGTAAACGGACAGATCGTAACGTGGAGCGGACTCTCCATTGCGGCAGGTCAACAGAAGACGCTGACTGTGACCGCAACGGTAAACGGATCCACACCGAACGGAACAGTCGTTACCAATATCGCCCAGGTGGTGAACGGTCCCAGTGCAACGGATATCACGACTATTCAGGGCGGACAGCCGCTGCTGACAATCTCGAAGACCGATAACCGCACCACCGCAAAGGTAAACGAGATTCTCACCTACGTCATTACCATGCAAAACAGCACCAGTGTCACCGCAACGAACGTGGGTGTCACCGATACGCTGCCGGGAGATGTGACCTTTGTTTCCGCAACGAACGGAGGTACGGCAAACGGTCAGACAGT
Source organism: Candidatus Peregrinibacteria bacterium CG11_big_fil_rev_8_21_14_0_20_49_14 (assembly GCA_002787035.1). GTDB lineage: Bacteria > Patescibacteriota > Gracilibacteria > Peribacterales > Peribacteraceae > GWB1-54-5. The sequence goes on from PCVP01000014.1 coordinate 144,278, forward strand.
GACATGGGGTAACCTGACGATAAACGGCAGCTCCACCATCTCACTGACAGTACAGGCACGTGTGAACAGCGCAGTACCGGACAACACCATTCTGACGAACACGGCACAAATCGTGGGAGGATTGAGTGCAACCGATACCACAACCGTGGAAGGCGGCACACCGGATCCGAACAATGTGACCATAGACCTCTCCGATGACCGTGACCCTGTGGATCCGGGTGAGTCGTTCTGTTACACCATTCAGGTAAACAACTTAAACTCAGCAGAGCTGACGAATCAGACCGTCACACAGACGCTCGACGGCATGACCGAGTACCAGTCTGCATCCGATAACGGATCGCACAGCAGCCGCATAATCACATGGAGGAATGTCACACTGCCCGGCAACGGAACGAAGACATTCAACTCTTGTGTCAAAGTGGATGAAGATACCGAACTCGATGAGCTGCTCACTTCCAAGGCATTCATCAACAGTAAGAGTGATACGGAAAATACTCGTGTAGGAGAAGGATTCATTACCGGTAACAACCGCTGTGAAATCCAAAGCATCTCCGATACGCCGGATCCCGTGAAAATCGGTGAGACCCTTACCTACAGCATCCGCGTACGTAACGGCAGAAATACTTCAAGTACAAGTACGACCAGCAGCAACAGTGCACGCAGCTTCGACATCGTGGCCTACCTGGATAACGACACAACCTTCATGTCCGCAAGTAATGGCGGAGACGAAAACGGCGGTCGTGAAGTGGAGTGGAACGATATCCGCCTGCGCCGCGGCGAAAGTGAGTCCGTACGTGTGACCGTACGAGTAAAGGACAGTGCCGCTCGTGAAGATCAGTTGCGAATCCGCGTACAGTGTGAAGACGACGAAGAGTACGAAAACACTCGTGTGGAAGGCGAAGGAGAGCCTCCGACAGACGGGCAGGTACGTGTAAGCATAGACAAACGTGCAAGCACTCAAGAAGCACGTCCCGGAGACATGGTGAACTACACCCTCACACTGCGTAACCTCACAAACCGTGCAGCAAAGGATGTCACTGTCGAAGACAGGTTCAACGCAGGTTCCATTTCCATTCAGGATGCCGGAGGAGGAGAAATAGCAGGAAACGGCATAGACTGGAAAGTACCGAACCTCGGACCGAATGACACACGCATCTTCACCTACCGCGTTCGCGTGGGACCGGATATGCGCCACGGACAAATTATCTCCAATACTGTCGTCGTTCGCAGTCCGGATCTCGACCGTCCCGCAACGGACACAGAAGAAGTACGCATCATTACCGAATTGCCACAGACAGGAGGAGGAGGATTCGGAAGTTCCTTTACGGACGTCGCGCAGAACTTACGTCCAACCGGCAAGAGCATTCAGATTTCATCCTCAAATGGAGCCGCTGCCATGCAGTTCATACTCTGGACCAGCATTATCTCCATGGGAATGATCGGCGGAACCCTGCTCGGAAAGCGATTCTTCCTCTAAATATACGACACCAACGGAATGCAAGGAGAGCCCTGAAAACCGAAAGGTATGTGAAAGGGCTCTTTTCCTATGTGGAAAGATCTTCTTTCTTCGAGTCCTCTTCCAGTACGAATTCTCGTACGAGAGCAGGCACAGTCTGCAGCACTTCTTGCAGCTGTACACTCTCTTTAGAAGACGGAATGCTGAGGACCCACGCAGAAAGATCCGCCCCCGGAGGCTGACTGCCAATCCCAATGCGAAGACGGGGAAACTCTTCTCCGTACTTCTCACACACGGACTTCAGTCCGTTATGCGTACCGGGACCGCCTTTTTTTCGAAGACGGACTTCTCCGAGCGGAAGGTCTATGTCGTCACAAATCACCAGAATTTGCACCGCGGGATCCAACTTGTAAAAATCCACGATCTTTGCGATAGCATTGCCCGAGAGGTTCATGAATGTACTTGGTTTCACGAGAAGAACAGGCACGGTAACAATGCGAGCCTCCTGTACCGATGCAAGGAATCGCTGTTTTTCTTCCCAGTCCCCTTCTCCGCAATGCTGTGACAGCACATCTATCGCATGAAACCCGATGTTATGCCGCGTTGCTTCATACTGTTTCCCGGGATTTCCCAAGCCGACGATGACGAGTGCGGGCTTCATTACCCCGCTAGCATAGCACGTCAGAGCAGGTCGGAAACCGCTCTGTGAAATGCGGCCACAGCAGCGGCACTTTGACTGGCAGAAATATCCGCTCCCGGCTCGTGTGCAATGCGATTACGAAGTTTATGGGCTCTCCATACGGCATCGAGATCCGAAAATCTGGGACCTGCCTTTTGTAACTTCTCACCGAGTGACCCCTTGTACCCGCGGGCAGCCAGAGCTTGGTCCAGCACTTTATCCGCCTCCAACACTTTTCGTACGGGATCTTTCAACAGATCCACATGCTCCCAATGCAGCAAAATTCTCTTTCGCATCGCAGGCGACAGTTTTCGCTTTCTACACTTCCAAACAACAGCAAGACATAACAGTGCGATGCAAAGGACTATGGCAATGGGCAGTATCTGCATTGTTATTCTTCGTAATCATCGTCCTCTTCTTCATCGCCTTCAAGCTCCTGCAACTGCAGTTCTCGCGCCACAATTCCTGCCAGAATCTCCTGTACGTGCGTGGAGTCTTTCAGATTTTTCGTATGAAGATACGCCTCCATATTCTTCAGTATCATGCCCTCCACCCTGCGGGGGTTCGGAACGTTATCCATGGATATCACGCTTCCTGTGGATATTTTTTCCACTCCTATGGTTCCGTAGCGCAGGAGTGTGTTCGACACACCCTGAATCTCATAACTCACACCTTGAATATCACTGTAGAGAACACGAGAAGACTGGCGATGGAACCATCCGTGCCACTCCACATCTATGATGCCTATGTCCGTAATAATCCATGCATCGAGGTAGTAGTCGAAAAAATTACGAAACCACCACACAAGCGAAACGACACTCCAGAGAGAAATAACGTAGAAAACGGTTTTATAAGGAGCCTGATACAGAAGCACCCAACAGGCGAGGAATGATACGGTCGGCCAAAATAAAAATTTAATGCCCAGAATCCAGTGCTTATGGAGCACGAGATGAAGCGTTTCATCGTCTTCGAGGTGCCGGGTGAATAATCGCTGATTGAGCTGCACGGCGGCAATTGTACAGCAGCCCGGGAAGAAGCGACATGCTATACACGGATACCGCGCTCACCTATACTGCGAAGGATGTCACCGAAAAAACACGGTCTGTTGTTTCATCTGCTGGATGTCATACTGAATATCGTCATTATCGTGACGATAGTGGTTGTTATCCGTACGTTTCTTGTCTCCCCTTTTCAGGTGGAAGGAAGTTCCATGGTCGGGACACTGGAACACAGGGAGTACATTATTATCAATAAGCTCGCATACTACATCGGTTCTCCCAACAGAGGAGATGTGGTGGTATTCAGGCCCCCGAATGACATGAAAAAGCATTACGTGAAGAGGATCATTGGTATTCCGGGTGATACGGTTATTCTCCGGGACGGATACGTCTACGTACAAGAAAAGGGGGGTGCGGAGGTGAAGCTACAAGAAGACTACTTAAACGAACGAAACAAAGGACACACGTACTCTCATCCTCCTACCAGCGGCAATACGGAAGAAAGGCGCTACGAAGTGCCGGAAGGCTCCTACTTCTTACTTGGCGATAACAGGCAAGGAAGCCTGGATTCTCGCAGTTTTTCGGACGATAACGGCAATTTTATTCCCTTTGTGGAAGAAGGGAACATCAAAGGTCTCGTCTGGTTCATAGCCCTTCCCATAACCAAAATTCAGGCCCTGGAACCTCCGAATTACCGCATGTAAATGAAGAATATTTTCTTGCCACATACCTCGGCACTGCAGTAAGATACCCGGGTCTCGCCCAGAGGCTTTTTAGAAGCATATGAACAAACTCACCACCTACATCAACGAATCCGTACAAGAGCTGCACGCAGTCAGATGGCCCACTCGCCATCAGGCCGTGCGACTTTCGGGTATTGTCATTGTGTTCGTGGCAGCAAGTACCGCCATATTCGGCGTAATAGACTACGGCCTTTCCCAGGTAATAAAACTCCTTCTTTCCCTCACATAACAACGTGGCAAAGCAAGACCCAACCGCAGGACAAAACTGGTACGTCGTACACACTTACGCAGGGTACGAAGACGCCGTGAAGCAAGCGCTGGAGCAACGTGTGGAATCCATGGGAATGCAGGATTACATCTTCGATATTCAAGTCCCGAAAGAAAAGCAACTCACCTTCCGTAAGGGAGAACCCGTAGAAGAGGAGAAAAAGCTCTTTCCCGGCTACGTACTGGTGCACATGATCGTGACGGACGAAAGCTGGTACCTTGTGCGTAATACTCCGAATGTGACGGGATTCGTAGGTTCCGGCAATATTCCCGTACCCGTAACTCCCGAGGAATACGGCGTTATAGAGCGCAGGGTCGGAGAACAGGAAGCCAAGTTTAAGAGCGAATTCCAAGTCGGAGATCTTGTTGTTATTGTCGACGGTCCGTTTAAGAACTACGAGGGAGGCATAGAGAGTGTGGACGTAAACAAGGGGAAGATTACGGTGATGGTTCTCATTTTCGACCGCGAAACACCGGTGGAACTGGACTTTACACAAGCGCAGAAGAAATAGGGTATGCAGTCTTCTCCCACGCCAGACTCAAGGGGGAACAGCGCCGAAGTACCCGATGCGGAAACAGCACAAGAACATGGATTGCAAGAAGCAGTGCGAATTCTTCGTGAAATACATACACTTCGAAAAAGAATCAACGAGAGAAGAGCAGACGTATCTGTAGAACCCTTGGCAGATATGCCACAGAGAGAAGAGAATGCAACTATGGAAAACGAGCTGGCAGCACTTGCTGAAAGTTTTTGTGTGCAGTTACACACATCACTGGGTCCCATAGCACCCGACGGCGCTCTCTCCATTGCCATCGTACATTCCCTGCGCGACATCAGGGAATCAATGGAAGACTCCGCCAATATTGCATCTCTCAGTACGCTTATTGCAAATCAGGAAACTATCTCTCGTCGCAGAGCCGCATAACATGCCAGCACGCTCCATACATATCACAGGCAAGGTACAGAACGTCTGCTTTCGTGCGGCAGCACAAGAAAAGGCGAAGGAATGCGGACTGTGCGGATGGGTGCGTAACACCAAACAAGGAGGTGTGGAAATATACGCAGAAGGAGACGAAAACGCATTGGATGCCCTGGAGCAATGGTGCCACAGCGGTCCTTCCGCAGCGAAGGTGGAAAGAGTCACAACCAAAGAGGCCGAACAGGAAGGACTGTCGGATTTTACGATTGCGTACTGAGCAACCGCACGCGACGCGGAAGCAAGATGGCAAGACCTATGAGCTGTACTATCTGACCGCAGGTGAATCCGAGAGCCAAACTGTACACGCCGAATTTTTCGGAGAGAAGCCATGCGACTGCAATGGCAACAAAACCGTTTGCCACACTGAAAACGGCGGGAGTGGTCGTATGTTTTAATGCATAGAAAGAGCGCAGTAGCAGATGATTGATGCTCTCAAACGGAATACTCACTGCGTACAGTGCAAGACAGACTGCAAATACCGGCAATACATGTGAAATATGAACCAGCCACGCAGCAAGTGGTGCGAGTGCGGCGAGAGCAAGAGCTCCCGGTATGGTGAGGACAAGAAGAATCATCACCCCCTTGCGCAGATAAATCCAAAATCTGCCAAAGTCCTTCTGTGCCGCTGACTGACTGAGGAGAGAAAACGCAGACTGAGCCAATGCTATGCCCGCTATGCCCACCACTACGGATTGAAAATTACGTGCATACGCATTGATAGTTACCGAACCTGCCCCCAGTCCGGATGCGACGGTATCGAAAAGAAGTAACTCCATCTGCAGTGCTCCGAGTGCCATCATTCTTGGAATCATGAGCAGACCCATTTCCGTAAGATCAGGGTGCCACAATGTCTTTCGCAATCGAAATCCCGAGCGATACACTGCCGCAAAACGGAGAAGTACATACACGACAGAACCTCCCAATGTGCCGTAAATAGGGCCGTAAGGACCGAATACAGGAGTGAGATACAGTGTGCCCGCTATGGTACCGAGTGTGTAGAAAATGGGAGTGAGTCCGTACATCCAATACCGCTGGACCGTTATGAGGTACTGCCCGAATGCGTTTCCAAATACGAAGAGAAAGTTGGTAAGCAGCGCCAGCCGACCGAAGTGAATGTAGAGCGCGAGAGCATCACCCTGAAACTGCGTGAGTATCGGAGCTATCCACGAAAAACATATGGCAAAGAACAATGCGAGAACGCCGAATACCAGCGCAGCGACTGCCACGACTCCGCTGAGGAATTGATTCATATGCTCCTGCTCCCCTTTTGCTTTGTACTGTGCAAGAAGCGGTACCACCGCCACGGAAAATCCCGCCATAATGCACATTTGAAACAGCAGATCACTGGGACGAAACGCCGCGATGTACACGTCTACGATATGGAGCTCGGGGAACGTTTTTGCGAGAATACGGTCGCGAAACAGACCGACAAACGACGCGCCGAACTGCGTACACGCCAAAACAACGGCACCACCGAGGATGCGATTCTGTGAAAAAACCGACGAGAAACGGAGATTCATGGGCGTTCAGAATATCAGGTGTGTGGCCCTGAAACTAGGGGTTGACACCTTAAATTTCGCTTCTATAATACCCGCGTTTTATGGCTCTACGACTCAGTATTCGCCGCAGCTTTATGCACTTTCTCACGTGGAAGGTGGAGGCTGCCGCATAAGAATATATGGAATATGCAGAGCAGAGAGCCTTCCTCCAAAAGAGCAGGGTCATGTTCTCCGAATCGATCTTTCACATCATCGCCCCTCCGGTTGTCCGTATGTACTCCTGCATCAAGTGATTGCTTAAGCCCACCCCCCGCTGAACGCGGTCACCACTCTACGCAGTGCGGCTTACAGCCACTTGTCAGAAGTGCATTCGTTCCGACCGGAAACAAGTAACAACCAACAGAAAGGGAGAAAAGTATGACAGTACGTCAGCACAAGCAAGATCGAATTGCAGAGCGATTCGAGAAGCTCAAAGGCGATGCCGCCACGCTCAGAGTGGGCGGAGAAAAGTTTAACTCTGCCCAGCAGCTCATCAGCAGAGTACAAACGGGCAAAGGACACCTTATCGTGCTTTTGAACTCTATGTTCAAAGCTTCCGCCGCCGTCGCACCGGCACCTGCCTAACTCTTGCCTCGCCTGTTCAGGTGAGTCGGAACACATCACAAGCCGTCGGTTCCTTACAGGATCGACGGTTTTTTCTCGTGCAGTATTAGACGAACTGCCTCTCGGTGATTTATGCTGCACACAGTGACTACCACCGACTCAGACACACCAACGCTCCCCTTCTCGACCGCATCGGACGCCGAAATTTCCGCGCTACTTTCGCAGTGCCGCATAGGACTTACAGTGGAAGAAGCACGCAAAGTAAGTGCTCTTCTTCAGCGAGACCCCACAATAGTGGAAGCGGTAATTTGGGGAATACAGGGTTCCGAGCACTGCAGCTACAAATCTTCACGACGATTTTTACGTACGTTCCTTACGGAAGGAAAACATATTATTCTGGGCCCGGTGGAAGACAGCGGCATCGTTGCCATAACGGACGGACCTCCCGGCAAACGATGGGGATTTGTCGTCACACACGAATCGCACAACCACCCGTCCCAAATCGTGCCGTTCGAAGGAGCAGCTACGGGCGTGGGCGGAACGGTACGAGACATAGTATGTATGGGAGCGCGTGTCATAGGCTGTATGGATATGCTCCGACTCGGAGATTTGAAAACGGAAGAAAGTAAAACCATCGCACGTGAAGTCGTACGAGGAATAGGAGGATACGGAAACCCCCTGGGTGTGCCGAATCTCGGAGGCGACACTGTGTTCGACTCCTCATACAACAGTAACTGCTTGGTGAATGCAGTCGCACTCGGAATAGTGCGTGAAGACGAAATAATTCACAGTTACGTACCGAAGGAAGCGGGAAGAGAAGGTTACGATATCATTCTTGTCGGAAAACCGACGGATCGCAGCGGTTTCGGCGGTGCGGCATTTGCGAGCGCATCCATGGAAGAAGAGAAGCAAGAGCAAAATACGGGTGCGGTACAGGAACCGAACCCTTTCTTGGAGCGTCATCTGCTGGCATCCAGCTATGCGCTGTTTGATTGGCTTGCAGCCAGTAAAAAGCTCGACAAAGTAAGTTGTAAAGACCTCGGAGCGGGAGGGGTGGTATGTGCCAGTGTGGAACAAATAGCCGACCAAGGTTTGGGTGCCACTGTGCGACTGGAAGATGTACACGTCGCGCTGCAGGGTCTTCCTCCGGAAGTAATCGCATGTGCGGAGACACAAGAACGCCTGTGTTGGATATGCCATCCGGAACTTACAGATCACATAATCACACATTATAATGAGGTGTGGGACCTTCCCAGTGTCGCCGAAAATGCGCGAGCGAGTGTAATAGGAAAAGTAAATGAGAGCGATACCTACACGCTGACATATCACGGACAAACACTGTGCGAGGCAACCGCCACCGCCATAACATGCGGACTGCAATATGAACGAGCAACAGAAGAATTTCCGTATACGGGCAACGAACCTGCAATTCACTCCGAAGGAGACACGATTACTGTCGGGGGCACGTCACTCACCCTCAGCGAGATGTTCCGTGCCATGCTTGCCCACCCCAACGGTGCAAGTAAAGCACCTGCATTCAGGCACTTCGATAAAAATGTGATCGGCAACACGCTCATAGAACCCGGCGAAGCGGATGCGGCGGTAATAGCACCGTTACAGGATTTGGAAAGCTACGTTCACGAAGGGGTACACCCGGGATGGGAACTTTCCGATGAAGAACAATGGCGTGGTGTGGCGGTTGCCGCAGACGGCAACGGAAGATACGGCCGTATTTCTCCCTACTGGCAGGGAGTGAACGCCGTTGCGGAATCCATGCGCAACGTGGCAGCCGTGGGAGGCAAACCACGTGCACTCACCGACTGCTTAAACTACGGTAATCCAGAAATTCCAACACAGCTCTGGGCACTGAGTGAAGGAGTGCGTGGCATTGCAGACGCAGCAAAAAACGTGCAAGTGGAGGGAGAGCCCGTTCCTGTGATTTCAGGAAATGTCAGCCTCTATAACGGCAGACCGGACGGAAGTGCCATAGATCCCACAGCCATTGTAAGTTGTATCGGTATTCTTCGGGATGCCAGAGAGGCGGTGTCCATGACTATAAAGGAAGCAGACTCCCTCCTGTTTCTCATCGGAGAACGCAAGAATGAATGCGGCGGCTCTCTGTATTACCAGGTACTGGAAGAACGTACGGGCGCAAAAGCAGGCAGCATGCTGGGCGCGAACGTGCCACAGCCCGACTTCCGAGAGCTCAGTAGCCAGATAGCCGTGGTCACGAACGCCATAGAGCAAGGTATTGTGCTTTCTTCGCACGATATAAGCGACGGAGGGCTGCTTATGACCCTGTTTGAAATGACACTCCCCCAGCGGAAAACAGGCGGAAAAATAGGGATAGCAGCGGATATAGGGACAATAACGTACACGCTCACTCCCGCAGAGGCTCTGCTGAGCCAAACGGGAGGGTTCGTACTGGAAATTCACCCCAGCAATGCTGAGAAATTGCACAAACTGGCAGCCGCATATGACGTGAGTGTGGTGCAAATAGGCAAAACAAGAGCAGAATCTGTGCTCAGCATCGAATCTGCCGGAAAAACGCTGTTCAAAGAAGAAATCAGCTCGCTGAGGGGCATTTGGGAGAATGGGATGAAAACAGCGTGGTAGTGCTTGACAAATAAATACTATTTTGATTTAATCATCTCCTTTTGCCAACTTTCCCTCTTTGATTATGGCAAAGAAGACACCCTTCTTCCGTTCCGCTCTGCTGAGTGCAGTAGCAACTTTATCAGCACTCTCCGGAGTCGCACATGCGCAGGCAGCCGGAACCATTACTATCGAGCAAATCAGCCCGATAGGTCAGTATGGAGAATGGCGTCTCTCTACTCCGTCCGGAATGGTAGTCAACAGAAAAAAGGAGCAAGTAAAAAGCCTGAGTGCTCAGGATGGTCAGTATTTGTTCAATGTACAACCACCCGAAGGCGCGGTAACCACTCTGCGCTTCTATGAAGGAGGTGTGTTGGTAAATACGACACAAGGTACGCAGGTATCTTTCACATTTTCCGGAAACGGCACACTCCGCGCAGAGGTACTCTACCGTTACGAAGGTGTTGTCGCAGTGGAAAGCACTCCTGCGGGTGCATCATTTGAACTAAGGGGACCAAACGGTGTGCGATACACTGGTGTCACGCCTGCCAGCTTTAACGGAATGCCTCCGCTTTACTACACAGCCAGCTACTCTTCTCTGCCCGGTTGTCAGCAACCAAAACCACAGAGCAGAGTATTGCGCCCGAACGCTTCGCTGATTTTTGAAGCAGACTTTATTTGTGAAAATGAGAAGGTGACAGTAAAAAACACGCCTCCTCCGGCAGACAAAGTTCCGACAAACAATGTGTCCACTCCTGCCATGCAACGCATGCTCGATGAACATACGCGCTCGAATGTGAGCCTGTTTCATTCCTTAAATCAGAACGAAAGCGTTCCCGGCAGTACCGTATATGTGACTCTCGGCATACGAAACATCGGAAAGACGACCCTGAAGAATGTTACCCTCACCGAGCAATTTGACGCGGAGAAGCTGTCCCCTATCGGAGTACTGCCTCAGGGCGGAAAGATTATCGGTTCAGTGATGATATGGGAAATTCCATCCATCTTTGCAGGTCAGAGCTTCTCTGTGACATTCCCTGTAAAAATTAGCAGCGATATCTTGCAGGGAGAAAAAGTAACGCTGAGCGCACGAGTTTCCGGTGACTCCGTGTATGCACCGCAGGGTGAACTGCTGAGCAAAATGATAGATGTCGGTGTGGTAGCCATGCCCGCAACGGGATGGAAGGCAGATGTTCTGTTTGCTCTGCTCAGTGCCGGTGCTCTCGGAGCACTCACTCTTACTTCGAACCCGATTATCCGCCGAAAGTCAGCTGTAGTACAAACTGCATCAAAACAATAGGTACGGGGAAGGGTTCCGTTTAAAGCAGTGTGCATTCGCATGCTGCTTTAACGGTTGTACTGCAATTCATGCAGTGAAGCACTGAGTCAATTGCTCTCTTCCTGTAAATAGAAGAAACTTTTGCGGCATTATTTCGCCCCTACTCCATGAGAATTCATAATCGATGTATTGCATCATTTGCAATTTCAGTACTGGTCCTCGGCATTGTTCCACAATATCTGCACGCGGCGCAGGCAACCGGTACCATTACCATAGAACAGCAAAGCCCCAACGGGATCATAGGAGAGTGGATTCTGATAAAACCTGGGAACAAGCGCACTGTGTTGAGGCAAAAAACCTACACCTTCGACGAAGCGGAAGTGGGAAATTACACAATACTCATAGAGCCTCCCGCAGGTTCCGAAACCACTATTCGTACATTCATAGAACAAGATCTTCTCAAGAGTGTAAAGCAGCCACAGACATCCTTTATGGTGGAACAGAACTCACACATTCTCGTACGCATAGAATATGTGTTTACTCGCGTGGGAAAGGTGGGAGTAAACAGCCAACCTCCGGGTGTGGAATTCACATTGAAAGGACCGAACAAATTTGCCGTTCAGAGTGTCACTCCTCAATCCTACAATGATATGCCCGAAGGGCAGTACACGGTGGAATATCAGGAAATCCCGGATTGCCCGAAAGCCAACCTCATCTCCGATAAACTTATTGTGGGAGGAAGAATAAATTTCAATGTGAATTTCGAATGTGAAGGAATCAAAAATATCAAGCAGCAACAAGAATATGAAAAAACTCTCGAATTCATAACCACGGAAATAGACGGGAAGAAAATCACATTTTCAGATGTACCTACACGAGAGTGGTTCGCACCGTTCGTCAGCAACGCCTTGAAAACAGGAATCATGACCGGATACCGAGACGAAAGAGGTACTGTAACGGGAGAGTATGGGCCTGGAAACGACGTCACCATCGCAGAACTTGCGAAGATAGCACACAAAATTGCAAACGTAGATGAAAATCTCACTCGATCACGTACTGTAAATCTCCGTGCACACGGCACATGGTTCGAGCAATACTTCGCCTCGGCGGAGAACCTTGAATGGCTCGTGTTTCAAGACCATCGAATCGATCCGGGCAGAGCAGCAACCAGAGGCGAAGTGGTTGCCACTCTTCTGCAGGCTCTGGACATTCCGAGAAACTGGGGAAAAGGAAATGTGTTTACCGATGTCTATCGTCGTACGCAATACGGGTCTTCCATAGAAACAGCGGCAGCAGATGGCATTGTGGATGGCTTCAGAGACCCAGACGGCAAGCCGACAGGAGAATTTAGACCCGACAAAGCGGTAAACCGAGCAGAGATGGCAAAAATAATAAAAAATGCCATCGATATCTATCTGGGAGGAAAGCTCTCTTAAGCAACCAATTTGTCCGACAGTTGCGTGATTGTTCCCGCCCCCAGCGTGAGCACCAAATCTCCCGAGGTAAGCAACGTGTCCGTAAGAAGGGTGAACATGCGGTCTATCGAGCCGCCGTACACCGCTTCAGTGGAACTGTGACGCGCTATGTCCTCAATGAATTGATCCAAATTTACTTCTGCGGTCTCGGTGTCGCTTCGGGCATCGTACACATCTGCCACCACAACCACGTCGGCATCGGAAAACGCACTGACGAACTCGTCATACAACTTCAATGTGCGATTATGAGTGTGCGGCTGGTACACACACACCAGTCTCCTGCCTCGATGCGCTTCTTTTAACGCGGAAAGTACGGCGCGTATCTCACGAGGATGGTGACCGTAATCATCCACGACCATCACATCATTTGTGCGTGTTCCCTTGTATTCCATACGCCTCCAAGACCCCGCATACCCACTGAGTGCCTGCATTGTTTTTTTGTGATCCAACCCCAGGTGCTCTGCCAAACCCAGCACCAACTGTGCATTTTCCTGCATGTGCCTTCCCGGAGTCTGCAGTGATACCAATGCAAGGCCGTCTGCATTGAGTACGGTGCCATGAAAGTGACGAACAACCGCACGGCAATCGGGATCTGATTCATGGGTGATAACGACGCCATCTGGCGGAAGCAGCTGAAGAAATTCCCGAAAAGCGTTCTGATACTCCTCTACGGAAGAGAATGCATCGAAGTGATCGCCATCCACATTTGTCATAAGAATGACATCGGGTGACAGGTGCAGAAAGGAGCGTCTGTATTCGCACGCTTCCACCAGAAAGAGATTACTCCCCCCCTTTCTCCAGTTCCTTCCGTTGAGCTCATGCAGCTTGGTTCCCACGACAATGGTGGGGTCTAAACCGGCATCGAGCAGGACACGTGCAGCCATGGCAACCGTGGAAGATTTTCCATGTGTTCCGCACACCGCAATGACTGTATGCGTTTTGGAAATCATACCGAGAGCCTGAAAGTACGACATTTGTTCTATGCCCATTTCCTTGGCACGCACACGCTCGGGGGCGTGTTCGGGTATCGCCTCCGAGTACACGAACAAATCGAGGTTCTCAGGGAGAGCGGAACCGTCCTGTTGCAACGAGACGGTAATGCCCTGACTTCGTAAGACATCAAGCAGCGCACTGTCACTCCTGTCGCTCCCGAAAATCGTATGACCGTTTACATGTTGCAGTGCGGCAAACGCACTGAGACCTATGCCACCTATGCCACTGCAGAAGATTCTCATGGATAGCATGGTAAACGAAACTCATGGCAGGCAGTAGCGATTTCCAGTATTCTTCGGTGCGCATGCCTTACCAGAATCTTGAACCCGTCAGTAAACAGCTGACGATTATAGTTGGCCTTGCCGTTGTGGGTTTCATGTCGTTCGGACTGGCGCTTTCTTTTTACCGTAATGCGCTATTTGAAGAAACGCTGAAAAATATCAACAAGCAAAACAACTCTCTGCGAGAAAAAATAACCCACGATTACCAAAATCTGGAATATTACAGGTCTACACAGTACAAGGATAAGTATGCCAAAGAGAACTTGGGACTCGTAAATCCCGGCGAAAAGGTGCTTATTATTACGCAGGACACGAATGTGGCCAGCTTTCCTCTGGATGCTTCCGCCACCACGGCAGACCAGCAGGAAGCAGCATATTTGGAGCTTCTGCGCCAAATGCCCGTTGCGGAGCACTGGAAACTCTTCTTTTTCCACAGGGAAAAGATCGATGAGCTGAAAAGGGCGTTGTAGCGAAGAATTGGTTGCGGGGGCTGGATTTGAACCAGCGACCTCGAGGTTATGAGCCTCGCGAGCTACCAGGCTGCTCCACCCCGCGTCGTGGTGCCAAACATACTGCATTATAAGGAAAATACTTGCAAGCGCATTCATTTTCCGTAGAATTCTTGGGCTATGGCTCATAAAAAGGCAGGTGGCTCCACCAGTAACGGCAGAGACAGTAACCCTAAATATCGAGGCGTAAAGCGCTACGGTGGTCAAACTGTGGCCTCAGGAGAGGTGCTCATTCGTCAGAAGGGCTTTAAGTGTCGTCCCGGCCAAAACACTCATTTGGGCAAGGACTGGACTATTCACGCCTCTACGGATGGTATCGTCACCTTCAGCCAGAAGAGGCTGACAAAATTCAACGGGAAAAAGGAGCGATGCACATTCGTGCATATTGCTCCGGCCACAAAATAACCTTTGTAGGATTTTTAGAACTGCTACTTTCTTTTGCCGTGCAGAAGCTCTTGTGTGTACAGTCCGCTGAGCAGGCAAAGAAGAGACATCATTAAAAACAGGAGAATAAACCCATGTTTTTCCGCTACAAATCCTCCGATGAGCGCGGCGGCTGCGGTGGCAAAGTAATTCATAGATTCCCATTCGCCCCACTCTCCCCCCTCGTTATTTTTGTCCAGATGTATGGAGTACAGCGCATCGAACGCGGGAAGGTACAACGCCTCTCCGAATCCTATAAGAACCTGAACGAGCAGAAGCGATGTCATGGAATGCACGAATAAATAGAGCAGATATCCCGCTCCCATAATGCAGTACCCCAGTGCAACTATGTATTCGGGATGCTTTGAAGCGTCGCTTTTTTTGCCGGAAATGACGACAGTAATACCTGCAGCGATTGCAAAAACAAATCCTGCGATTCCCGCATCCAGAAGGTCACCCCCAATCTCTTCCACAAACAAGGCATAAATGGGACCCAGTAGTCCGCCTGCCATGAGAATCATGGCATTGGTTACCAGGAGAATGCGCAGCGGTTTATTGGTGCGAATTTCTTTCATAAATCTTTCTATTGTAGCACAAATAGTAAAAAATGTTACTCCTGACAACAAAAAACAAGTACCCTACCTGCATATATGTCTGAACTGGGCGGACTGGATATCGGCATGCCGGACGAAGGTGTGGGTGGCACACCCGAAGAACTGAGCGAAGAGGCAAAAAAGCGTTTTGCCGCTGCTGCGGCAGCAATGCAGCAAATACGACGGGAGGAGAAACAATCAAAGAAAAGGGACGACCAGGTCGCACGTGCCATCATTCAGTTTTTGGGGCACGACAAATATGCGCACTTTTTCCTCCTTATATCCAGATTGGTCGCAAGGGACTGCCCCAGTATTTTCATCTTGGCCATTTTGTCTCTCATCCACGAAGCGAGCAGGAACGAGGTGCAGGAATACCTTCGTGAAACCGTACACAAAACCGCACTGGAAGCGGTGGATGAAAATACGGCACTCATTACGAATACGGAACTCGATCCGGTTATGAATAAAAATTTGGTGGAATGGATAACGCGCATGCAGATGGTTCTGGCTGTAAACCCCGAAACCATATTGCTGAAACTGATGATAGACGCAAAGAACTTAGACGGAACCGTACTGCAACTGACAACATTTGTCGTAAAAGATTTCTTCTCCGAGCATCACAGAAATGTGGAATTTGAAAAAATACAGCCTCTGACGGCCAGTATTTTACAAACGGTATTCGAACCGTTCATCGGTGCCGTTCAAAAAACACTGCTCGATGCGGCGCGTGAAAATGATGAGGATACGAACACGTATGATGCATCATGATTGGGCATGACTCTCAGTTCATACTATTTTGTTATGCGACTTATAAAGCCATCGAAGAAATATGAAGAAAGCTGGCTTGAAGGACTGAAAGAATTTGAAGCAGAGCAGAGAAGTGGATTTTGGAATGTTCCCGATAAACCCGACAGCATCGACGAATATATTCAAAGATGCAACGATCACTCAAAAGGAGAAAATTTGCCTGAATACTGGGTACCTGCAACCACGTACTGGCTGATAGATACCGATGAGTTTATCGGCCATGTTAATATCCGACACACACTAAACAGCCAACTTACAAAAATTGGCGGACATATAGGATATGCAATTCGTCCATCTAAAAGAGAGGTGGGTTATGGCACAAAAATCTTGGAGTTGGCGCTGCCAAAGGCAAGGAAAATAGGACTGCAAAATGCCCTGATAACCTGCGACTCCCTCAATATTGCTTCCCAAAAAATTATCAAGAAACACCGTGGAAAACTGCAGGATACTTATGAGAAAGAAAACGGTGAGTCTGTGTGCAGGTACTGGATTTCCCTTTAGAAATATTCTTTACAAACACCTTACTCCCCTCTCTGCAGCACACTTAAGAATGCCTCCTGCGTGAGCGTTACTTTTCCCATTTGCTTGAGGCGCTTCTTTCCCTTTTTCTGTTTTTTCAGCTGCTTCTGCTTACGAGATACGTCTCCTCCGTACAACCCTGCCGTCACATCTTTACGGAAAGCAGAAACGGTCTCTCGGGCGACCACTTTGGCGCCAATGGCTGCCTGAATGGGAATTTGATACTGCGCTTTTGGAATGACGTCTTTGAGCTTCTTGCACACAATTGCTCCCGCGTCGTGCGCTTCGGACCTGTGTACGATAGTACTGAGTGTATCCGCAGGCTCTCCGAGCAGCAGAATTTGAAGCTTTACCAGGTCTCCGGATCTGTAGCCGAGAGGCTCGTAGCTCATGGAACCGTACCCCGCAGTCGAGGACTTCAGCCTGTCGAAGAAGTCCATTACGATACCCTGCAGCGGCACTTCGAAATGTATGACCACGCGTTCGGAATCCAAATATTCCATGGATTGCTGAATTCCTCTTCTGTCTGCAACAAGTTTCATGGCCGAACCGACATCTTCAGTGCGACAAACCACTTCCAGGCGGACCCATGGTTCACGAACTTCAGCAATATACGTGGGGTCCGGAAAGTCCGCCGGATTGGAAATAATTGCTACATCAGGCTCATCTTCTTTCAGAAGACTGGAACGTACTATTTCGGCGGGATTTTTTGAACAGAGTTTCACTTCGTACCGCACGCTTGGAGCCGTGATAATAAGATCGCAGTCGTATTCGCGTTCCAGCCTCTCCTGCACAATATCCATGTGGAGCAATCCGAGAAAGCCGCATCGAAAGCCGTTACCCAGTGCTGCGTTGCGTTCCGGTTCCGATGAAAGTGCGGCATCGTTGAGTCCCAGTTTCTCCAATGCATCTCGCAACTGCGGATATTCGTCCGCTTCCGAAGGATAGAGTCCCGCAAACACCATAGGGAGTACTTCTTTGTACCCGGGCAGCGGTGCCAGATTTGCTTTGCCGGCTATGGTATCTCCGGTTCGCACTCGTGTAACGTCTTTGGCTCCCGCAACAATGTAGCCTATTTCTCCCGTGGAAAGATGTCCGTCCGATACGTACTTCGGAGCGAAGTGCCCTATATCCAATACCTCGGTCTCAAACTTTGTACCGAGGAGGAATATTTTCTGCCCCTTCTTCACCGCACCGTCCACAATACGTACATAGGCAACGGAACCTCTGTACGGATCCATAACCGCATCGAATATCAGTGCGCGTGCATCACCGCTTGTGGCGGGAACCGGTGCAGGGATCCGTTCTATTACTGCCCGAAGTACTTCCGCAACTCCCCTGCCCTCTTTGGCAGAAATAAGGAGGATGTCTTCCTTTTTGCACCCAAGCAGATTCACCACCTCTTCACTCACCCTGTCTGGGTCGGCCGCAGGAAGATCTATTTTATTGAGAACGGGAATAATGGTGAGGTTATGCTCCATCGCCATGTACAAGACCGCAAGTGTTTGCGCCTGTATGCCTTGTGACGCATCCACAAGCAGTATGGCACCTTCGCACGCTGCCAAAGATCTGCTGACTTCATACCGAAAGTCCGTATGGCCGGGAGTATCTATGAGGTTTAACTGCAAACCTTCAAACTGCATGCGAACCGGTTGCAGCTTAATGGTGATACCTCGTTCGCGTTCGAGATCCATGGTGTCGAGAAGCTGCTCTTTCATTTCTCGTTTCTGCAGCGTTCCCGTGCATTCGATCATACGGTCGGCAAGCGTGGACTTACCGTGGTCTATGTGCGCGATGATGCAGAAATTTCTGATATCCATGCGGAAAGAAGCCTACCGATCCTGAAGGAAAAATGCGACTAACAAAGCCTACATTGTGCCTGCTGTTTCCGCAGCTTCGGATGCGGCAAAAGGATCCTCGCCTTCCGCAGATACCTCAGACGGAGAAAGAGAATCGGATTCTGCGGATTTCGTATCCGGAGGCGGGTCTTCGTCATATGCGACGGGATGTTCTTGGATTATTTGCTGCGTTACTTCACCCGCTTCAGTTTGTGCAGCCAACTGAGACTCGACCGCCGTATCTCCCGCTATCCACCCCTGCATATGACTCCACCAGCCCTGTACCGCCTCGGACGCGGATGAGAAATACGACTGTACCTGTTCTATGACCTGCGGAATGTTAAACAGAGCCACAATTCCGGCAGCCTGCAGCCCGCCGACAAGACCCACTCCTACGATAGCTATGGCCAACTTGTGCTCTTTAAGAAATGTAATGACCGCATGCTCCTCTTCGGGTGACATCTGCTTCTCGTAGTTGCCTTCGAAATGGTGCAGACGTGCTTCTTCGGAAAGAAGTTCTTGGAGAGACTCCAGCTCTGCTTTGTTGTCTTCCGAAATCTGGTCTCGCAGTATCTGACGTACTTCCAACAATTTATTCTTTGCAATGGCCTCTTTCACCGTCGCGCGCAGTGCGGTCGGAGTATCGAAATTCGGATTCTCCAGATCCAGACTGGCAATGAGTGCCTGCCGCAGCGCCGAAGCGCTTCGTTCGGGAAGCGTTTCCCAGGGGCCCTGTGCTGGAGAAAATGATTCTGGCACGATTTAAGCAGGTACGGAGGAATTGGCTTCCAGAAGCAGATGTCGAATTTTCGTAAGTCCTGCCACTCCATCCAATTCCGACTGAGTCCGCACACTTGGCAACACTGTTTCTATGAGAGCAGAAAGACCCAACGCACCCATACCGAAATACACAACCGGCAGCGACTCATGTGGAACGGCACTGAGAATATGGGGATCCAACTCTTTTCCTCGTTGCAATACTTCCAGAATAGTAAGAACAAGCTCTCTGACTTCGGGGTGCGCATCCGATGCCACAAGTCTCATACGAACAATCAGCTCTCTGTACGATTCGTACTGAGCACCTTCTTCCGCTTCCTGCGTGTAACGTGACGTAAGATCTTCCGGAAGATTTTCCAACATCTCCCGTTCACACGGTCGCAGATACAGAGTGGTCATAGAGTGATCATAGCAATTTGGCAGACCCGTACAACTCTTCTTTGAGTGCCAACTCCCCCTGCAAAACCAAATCGCGCAAACGGTCTGCCCTGCCATGAGCAGGCGTGCCTTGCATCATCAATCGGATAGCATCGAGTTTATCGTTTTCGCCCTGCGCAAGGACCTCCAAATCTCTGCCCAGCGCCAAAGCCGCTATGGCTCCATGGTATCGTTCCGTGAGTACGAATGATCCTTCGGAAACTCCCTCGGCAAGCTCCGCCAGAGAAGAGACAGAACGTACCTCGCAGGACGAACCGAACTTTTCCCGAAGAAACATGCAAAATTCATGCTCATCGTGTGAATCATTTTGCAACGAAAGAACAGAAATTCTATTCCACCGCTCAGTGTGGTTTACAAGGTCCTGAGCTCTGGAAACAAAGACATCGCCGGAATTTTTTCGTGGAATAAGAACAATCGTATGCTGGGACGAAATATCTTGCGCACGCTTTGGCACGGATAAAAATATAGGATCGAAGCTTTCGATGACGGAAGTACGCGGGCTAAACGACTTCGCTCTCTGAAGCGAAAGAGTATCTCGAACAGAAAGAAAGTTTGCAGATCGTACGGCCCGGCGCGCAAACATCTTTCCTCTGAGAGTATGAAACGGACCGATACCCTGAAATGCAAGAATGATTTTCTTACGAAAGAGTCTCGCTGCAGCAGTATGTATCCACCAGAGAAAACACGCTTTGGGAGACTCGATGTCCGTAAACAGAGACCCTCCTCCCAATACCACTCCGTCGCTGCGGTACAGCGCACGGAGTGTTGGAATCCAACGGAAAGAGAAAAACGATCGGAGTCCGGCCGGCAATCTGTGCAGTTCACCTACAGTGGGACAAGCAGAAACAACCTGCCACTCAATTTCGGGAAATGACCGCAAAAAATAGTCACGGAGTGCCTCGTCTCCCAAATTTGAAACGCCGTAATTACCAATAAGAAGGTACGTCACATACGCACTATACCTACGAGCAGGTTTCTACGCTTCTTTCTTCTCTTCCGATTCTGCAACTTCTTCTTTCTTCTCTTCGGAGGCTGCTGCCTCCTCGGCATCTTCTGAGGAAGGTGCTTCCTCCAATACCTCTTCTTCGGGAACTTCAATTGCCGATTCTGCCGCTGCTATCGCAAATTCATCCGCAGTCGTAAATCTCTCACTGAGACGAGCTGCCTTTCCGCGACGACCGCGAAGAAAGAAGAGTTTTGCTCTACGAACCTTGGCTACTTTCTTTACCTCCAACTTCTCAATTTTTGGAGAATGGAGCAGGAATATCTTCTCCACACCCACGCCGGAGGCGATTTTACGTACGGTAACCGTCGCATCTGTGGGCATAGAACCGTTGTGTACGGCGATAACAAGGCCCTCGAAGATCTGAATACGCTCTTTATTACCCTCCTGAATACGTTCGTGGACGCGTACGGTGTATCCCGGCCTGATTTCAGGCCTTCGCTGCATATGTGGTGCCGATTGGTGGTGCAGAATGCTTTTCAAAGCCGCAAAAGACTACCTAAGTGCCCTTGTACCTGTAAAGCAAAAAGTAGGAAACCCTCGCTTGAGTTTTGGCCTCTTTACTGCTTTCCTCGGGCTTCGTCGATTTGCTTGGCAATGACATTGTGTACCGTAAGATGACGGGGGTCATTGAGGATATCTGTAATAAAACGATCCTTCAGGCTCATACGGTACAAAAAGTCCGCTTCGGAAAAGATGGAATACTTCACATTCTTCAATGCAGAATCTTGCAGAAGAAGTGCTTCGAGCATTTCCTTCTTCACTTCGCCAACCACCAGTAAATCCACTTTACTCTCCGTGCCTACAAATACACCCGCAAGGAGAATAAGCTGAACACCCGGGAGTTTTTTCAGGCTTCCCACTATGGGACTGTCTGCCTGCACTTCCTTTGCAAACATGCTGCGCAGCTCGGTAAAGAGAGGAAAATCTGGATCCACTCTGTAGTACTTCTTCCTGTTTCTGTGCCTTGCACGTACGAGTCCCACGCGTCTGAGATTTTCCAGCTCACGACGAATGGAGTTAATCTGCTCATTTAAGAGTCGTGTGAGTTCACGTATGTAGTACTCTTCCTCCGGATGAAGCAGGAACGTTGAGAGAAGTTTCACTCTCGTCTGGGAACTAAACAATGCTTTTAGGACAGGAGAAGACATACCTGCCAGGTACGGGGGAAATACGATGTACACAAACTGTACTCATGAACATCTCTATAGTGCAAGAAAAGTGCTCAGTAATATGTATACAATTTTTGTACATATTAAATGGCTTTATATAGCTGAAATGATCATAAAAGCACCTAAAATTCATCTCTATGATGAACAAAAGATGTACTCATGATTGTGTACATTATGTGTTCTGGAGATATTTTTTGTGGGCCTATCCCCTCTGAGGATATGAAAACTGGGAATTGTTCTGAAGTGCTAAATCTGCTATAATTATTCGAATGCCTTCATACAAAAAGACCATAACAGGACTCACTGCTCTGCTTGCTCTCTTCGTTATTGGAGAGATGTTCGGGTACGACTCACTGACAATCGGAATTCCGAAAGCGTTTGCCGAAGGTGCGCCGACTGACAACATCTACACGACGATGGTGGGATACATGGCAGTGTTCATAGCACTGGTAAATACGCTGTCGTTTATTGTGTACCCCATTCTGATTGCAGTTGTAGACCCTCGGTTCTTTCTGGGAATTCACCAGGCAAACGAGGGGACCATTCTACAAATATGGCAGATGTCTCGCGATATTATGAATGTGATCTTTGCATTCCTTCTTATTGCAGGAGCATGCCTTACCGTTGTGACGGCAAAGAAAGACATTATCAGTAAGTTTGCCATCAAGTTCGTACTCGGAGTGATTCTTGTGAACTTCTCGTGGTTCTTCCCGAGAGTAATACTGGATGTCGCACACGTACTGACGGCATCCATATACCAATTACCGGGTATGGTTGCCACCAGTTGCGCCTACTACGACAACTTGGGAAACATACAGTCACCGTGCAAGTACCCGTATGATTTCAAATTCTTCGATGAAGCACAGAACATAGCAGATTCCGACGTCGGACCTGCGGCACTGGGATTTGAATGTCCCACGTCCACCGTCTGCTACAGAGTGGACTCGCTGGCTCCCCTTTCCAATACGGCTACGGGAATGTTGAGCGGACTCATTATGAACCATGCGCACTTACCGAACTTGTCTATCGTACAGAACTTCAATGCGGGTGGTCTTTCGCCTACGAGCGCGGGAGACCTTGTGTCGTTCTTCCTGCAGTTCATTGTGAACACCGGTTTCCTCATTATACTCTCCGTCGCACTCTTCCTTGTAATGGTCGCGATGCTTGTGGCGTTCATTATACGTATACCTGTGCTCTGGATGACCATGGCATTCATGCCATTCATGTTCCTTGGGTTTGTTATAGGAGAGAAAATGGGGAACTTTAACACCATGAAGATATTCGACCACTTCGTGAAAGCGGCGTTCCTTCCTGCGGTTACCGCTATTCCACTCGCCGTGGGATTCATAGTACTCAATTCGCTTGCATTCAGCCCTCCGCCTGCGGGACTTCCGCCCGGAATGGCAGATTTATTGGCACCAAGTGCGCCAATGGGGCAATTTCTTCCCGGAGTAGATAACCTGTGGATACTGCTCTGGAACATTATGACTATCCTTATCATATGGAAGGGCTTCTTTGCCGCTCTCGCCATAGATGAAATTTATGCCAACGCCACAAAGGGTATTCAGAGCTTCGGGGGCAGTCTTGCAGGTCTTGCTCTTACCGCTCCTCTCAATATTCCGATTCCCGGACTCAGTAAGACAAATGCAGACGGCACGGTAACTCAACCGACATTCGGTCAGGTACTCAATGCGCCGCGCGCAGCCGCAGGACTTTCGAAGACCGGTAATCTCAGTTTGGAAGGGCTGCAATCTCAATTGGGACTCGGCGGCGGTGTGACTGTAAGCAATGAAACAAGAGTTGCCATACAGAATTTAAATCCTGACAGCAACGGAAAATTAAGCGATGATGAAATACGCAGACTTGGGGAGAAACTCGCAAAAGATGATAAGCTGAAGGATTTAAGCTACTCGCAAAAAGTGGAAAAAATCCGACAAGACCTTATAAACAAAGGAGTAAAAGTCGACGATGACACAAGGGATAAACTTATCGAGCAAATGAGGATTGCAGGAGGCGGAGGAGTACGAAATTCCGCACAACCCTAAACACGCATGGCCACACCAGGACAAAATCAGCCGGAGGCAAGTGCAGGGCGAGCCGTTGAACGTATTCAGCAGGAAACGGGGGACATGCTGAAGCCCTCTATCTTCGACCGCCTCATAGAGCAGGAAAGTCCTGCCGGCGGTGCGGAGAGGGAGAGAGATCGTACCAAGCGCGAAACGCTTACGAATGTGCTTGTGCAAGCGGCAAGTAATGAGAACATTCCTCTGGAAGACAGAAGGCAGATGGTAAACAGTACCATTATTCAGCTTTCTCAAAGCATGGGAGAAGAAGGAGTGCGCGAAGAGTACGGTCACGTTGTGCTCGACCAACTTGAGAACATTCTGGAACCGGAAGACGAACCGAATCGTGTGGAAAAATTGCAGGGAGACTTTGAGAATGTTCGAGGAGATATTATTCCGGCTGAGAGAGAAAAAGTGATGGATACCGCCATCAACGAAGGATTTGAGATTCCCCGTACGGAGGAAGACATAGAAAACATCAAATCTTCTCACCCCTACTTCTACGTGGAGAACGGCGTGCTGCGAGTACGAGCAGACATCATGCACCAGCACATAGAGAAGCTCAGCGGCCCTCCTCCTCTGCCGGGAGAAGCGGGACAGGTAATGGTGCGATGCAGAGAAATGTTGCAGCAGCTGGAAACCGTGGACTTCACAAACTTTGTGAGGCTCGTGGATCACGGACCGGACTTCGAGCAGCCGGATTCCGTAAAGAACGCTGCAAATTCCATCCGAATGCTCGTGGGACTGTTCTTTATTGCCATGGCAACGATTTCTATGATTATGGAGCGCAATAAAGCTTTCCCCACATTCACCGCAATCTATGCGGGATTGGCCGTACTTACACTGAATCCACGAATGTTTTCAGGTGAGCTACGTACTCTGAGAGGACAGTTGGAATTCGTGCACACGGCAGGATGGGACACGCTTACAGATGCGAACAAGGAGTTTTTAACCGGCGAACGCGGAGAAGAATTCTTCGAAGAAATGACCGCAGAAGCTGAAATCCGTTCATTGTACGACAAGGTGGAAAAGGGCGATCTCTCGAGTGAAGAGTACTACGCCAAGCTTGAGGAGTTGGGAATAAGCGAAAGGCATATGACGTTTCTCCGAGAGCTGGAAGGCAGAAACAAGGAACAGTGGACGTTCCTCCTCTCAAACATTCGCCGCGTACAATCACCGGATGCGCAGACACTGCTTTCAGGATTTGCACGAGAAGGTATGAATGTTGCATCCATGGGAGAAATTCCTACAAAGCAGCCTGTTCCTGTTCCCGAAACATTCGCAGATAACAGTCAGGTGGGACAACAGTTCGGAGGAATTTCCGGACCACTCAGAGTACCCACAAGCTAACGCTTTTTCTTTAACTCACGAAGGAAGACTTCCAACCTGTCTCCCTGCTCTATGAGCTGAGTAGTTTCCACTTTCATACCGCATTCCGTCCCTTCTTTGGCTTCCTTGATGTCTTTTTCCTGGTTCTTGAGAGATGTGATGCGTCCCGACCCTATCTCCTCCTCTCCTCTGAAGAGTCTGAACGGCAATCGCTTTATGACACCGTCTGTCACCTTTCCTCCTACGATCTGGTCACTCTTCTTTGTCATGAAGACCTCTTTTACTTCCAGATGTCCGAAGATCTTCTCCTCCTCTTCCGGCTCTACCAATTCGTTGATGAGACCTTCTATATCGTCCAAAAGAGCGTACACAATATCGTATTCGCGTACCTCCACCCCTTCACGCTCCGCCGTGCGACCGACATCCGAACCGGCAGGAACATGGAAAGCAATCACAATACCGTCACTCGCCGCAGCCATCATCACGTCGGATTCGGTGACCGCGCCCACTCCTGCGTGAATGACTTTCACCGCAGCTTCTTGTGTGGCCAGTTTGGAAAGCGAACTCTGCAAAGCTTCCAAAGAACCCTGTGTGTCTGCCTTCAGCACCACTTTCAACTGAGAAAGCTTTCCTTCCGACAGGCGTGTAACCAAGTCTGCGAAGCTGCGCTTTCGCTTGAGCTCCACATGTTCTTTCACTCGGTCCAGAAGATCCTTTGCCTCCTTGTCGGAAGAAACAACCTGCAAAATATCTCCCACTTGCGGAACACCGGAGAAGCCCGAAAGGCGAACAGCTCCCGAAGGCGGAATACTCTTCAGACGTTTGCCGTGCGCATCCATCATGGCACGCACGCGGCCTGTGGTGCTTCCGCACACGAAAATATCACCCATGGAGAATGTTCCCGTGTTCACAATAACCGTAGCCAGTGGCCCGTGAGAGGGATCTAGGTGACTTTCTATCACCGTACACACCGCTCGTCTGTTCGGGTTTGCCTTCAGGTCATTAATTTCTGCCATAAGAATAATATGCTCAAGCAGATCCGGAATTCCCTGCTTTGTAACGGCACTGCACTGTACCACCGGAGTTTTTCCGCCCCACTCTTCAGGTTGCAAATCGTACCCTGCCAATTCACCCATGACTCTCTCGGGGTTTGCATTCTCTTTATCTATTTTATTGATAGCCACAAGAATCGGCACTCCCGCATCTTTCGCGTGGTTAATTGCTTCCACAGTCGTGGGCATAACGCTCTCTTCTGCTGACACAACGATAATTGCAATATCCGTTACTTGCGCTCCACGAGCACGCATGGCGGTGAACGCCTCGTGACCCGGCGTGTCTAAGAAGGTAATGTGCTTCATCTCCTTTGTACCTGCGGGAACAAATTCCACTTGGTACGCACCGATGTGCTGTGTAATTCCTCCCGCCTCACCCGATACAACATCCGTTTCACGAATCGCATCCAAAATGGCGGTCTTTCCGTGGTCGACATGACCCATCACCACCACTATGGGCGGCCTGGGAATAAGGTTTTCCGGTTCGTCTTTCAGCAGCTCCTCTAAGTTTCCGGATAGGAAAGATTCCACGTCGGCACCTGTTTCCTGCTTCTGTGCCACGACACCGAGTTCATCTGCGATGAGTGCGGCGGTATCGAAATCTATGGTTTGATTTACGGTTGCCATCACGCCGTTTTTCATGAGGGACTGAATGACCAGAGGAACCTGTATTCCTGTCTTCTCCGCAAATTCTTTTACCGTCACTTCCGAGGGCAGGAGTACGACTCCTTCTTTCTTCTTAATTTGTTCCTGAGGCCCCTGAGAAGCAGCCTTACGATTAGCCATGGCCTTCTCTTCTCGGGCAGCCTCTTCGAGTTCTTCTTTCGTAGGTTGTTTCTGCATATCCTCCTGCTGCTTTGCGATAGCCTCTTTTGAGACATCATCCAACGTCAGCTTCCGCAGGACATTGAGAGATTCTTTCTTCTGCGATACGGCCTTTTTGGGTGCTGCTTCCGCAACTTGCGGCGCTTCATCCTCGGCGGAAGAATCTTCTTCCCGTGCCTCATCACTCTGCTCGCTGTCTTCATCGAAATCTGCTCCGAGACCGAGTGCCTCCATATCCACCTCTATACCCTTTTTCTGAGCCACGAACCGAATGATTCCTTGTGCCAGTCCGTCGGGCACTTCGCGGTCGGTTGGCTTTACGCCGAAGTCGACATCAGTCAGCTCCTTGCGGAGCTGCTGACCTGTCATACCCAATGCTTTTGCCACCTTGACGAGGCGCATAAGTTTCGAAAATCAGAAATGTACGAGCACAGTGTAGCAGAGAGCCTTTTTTCCTCAAGAAAAAGGCATGATTTGCGTGCCTACCGCGTGAGGTCTTTTACGATATCCGTCCCTCCGGATTCATCGTGTTTCGTATCGTCATTCTCCCCCACCTTTTCCACGATATCGATACCGGTTCGTGCCGGCTCCTTCGGAAGATCTTGTGATTTTGGCGAGACCGAATGCAATCCGGCATTCTGTATTGGTATTTGCTGCTGCCCATTTTTTGCCTGTGTTTCGGCTCTCTGCGTAGCCATGCCTTTCTTCAGTGTCTGCACGCACTCCAGTACTTGCAAATCGAAGTTATGAAACTGAGCCACACGAAAACCCGACGCACGGGGGTGCCCGCCTCCTCCGAATGTTTGCCCGGCCAGAGCACTCACATCTATGGCATTGGAAGAGCGCATGCTTGCTTTCAGCCCTCCTTCCTCCAATTCAGTAAAGAGCACATGCACATCGGCATCCGGAATGGTGGATATGAGCTCATCGAGAATGCCGTGAGTCTCTTTGCTGGTGGCACCCATTTCCGCCAAGTCTTCCTTGCTCACCGAAGACCAAACGATACCGTCTTTGGCATCGATTTGAATTCTATTGAGCGCACGCCCCCATATTTTCAGCGTGCTAAGCGGCTTGGTTTTATAGATGTGCTGAATAATCTCCTGCTGCCTTGCGCCGTAATCCAGCAGTTCTGCGGCAATCTCCAATGAGCGAGGAGTCGTATTGGGATTTTGGAAACTGCGGGTATCGGTAATAAGTCCCGTGAGAAGCAGTGTGGCAATATCCGGTGTGATGCGGTCTTTCCAACCCGGCACTTGTGTAAACCAGCTGTACAGCACTTCCGTAGCGCTGGCCGCAGTGGGATCTATGAGGTGAAGCTGGCCATAGCCGGGGTTACTGATGTGATGGTCTATGTTGAGAATCGGCACGGATGAAAAGAGATCCACATGCTCACTATATATGGAACCAAAGAGGTGCAGATCTGCCGTATCCACACAGACAATAAGATCGTAGGGCTTATCCCCCTCTCCAAGAACGATATCGCGCGGCTGAATACTCCCCTTCTTCGGTACAACGATAATATTGACCTTCCGGTCTTCCACCGCGTAGCGGAGCTTATCCACTTCCACTCCCTCCTGCAGATTCACCGTGATAACAAACTGCTGCCCTTCCGCCACGTTCTGTGTGAGTTTCTCGAAGCTTGGGAGGAACCGTAAGAAGTCAGGTAACGTATCCGGGCAGACAACCGTGACATCTTTCCCCAGAGACTGAAACATCAGATAACATGCAAGCGCACTGCTGAGACCATCGGGGTCCACATTGGCATGAGGAATCACCAGAATGCGCTGATTGTCCTGAATCGCTCGCAATGCCGCTGAAATGTCTGGTTGAGAAAGGCTCATGTAATCATATTATTATACAATATTTTTATAGTTTTAGCAATACCGTGATATGCCCTTCCGGAATGCTTCATAGTGTCATAAAGTGCAGAATTAAGCATAGAACAGTACAGTTGACAACAAGCATTTGCAAGTGATTGGTATACGAAATATGAATTTCGTGCACAGCATCTCGGTTTTTCCGGATATGCGCCACGACCCCAAGTAGATTCTCAGTAATCGGGGCGTAGTTCCCACCGTCGTCTGCTGCGGCGGACTATGGCGGGCGAGGCAAATAGTCCTCATTCTGATATCTGTTACATTTCACATCCTCGGGGCGTAGTTCCAGCCTTCGCTCGCTGCGGCGAGCTATGGCCGGCAAGCAGTTGGTCGAGTACGCCTGTGGCGGACGAGCCATAGAAAAAAGTATCGCATTCTACCAACTCTCTACATTTCAATGTATTCTTTCGGGCGTCTCGGGGCGTAGTTCAGTTGGTAGAATGAAGGCTTAAGGGTCGGTTGCAGTCGCTGGTTCGAGTCCCTCTCCTTTTTCTAGATATGCGTCACGACCCCAAGTAGACTCTGGATAATCGGGGCGTAGTTCAGTTGGTAGAATGCACGGCTGGGGGTCGTGCGGTCGCTGGTTCGAGTCCAGTCGCCCCGACCACATCACATGTCTTCTCTTACTTCTCTACAATGAAGAACTTTCTGCTCATCAATTTTGACATTTGACACAGTTAAATTTAATGTGAAAGTAGCTCTTTTTGTCAATTCGACACTTTCATGGAGGTAAAAAACGATGTTGAAAGTTTACTCGACCGGGCAAGTCGCCAAAGTGTGCGGCGTGTCACCACGAACCGTAAGCAAGTGGTTCGATTCGGGACGACTGAAGGGGTATCGAATCCCCGGAAGTCAAAGACGTCGTATTCCACGCGAATATCTTATAAAGTTTCTAAAGGAGCATGGTATGCCCCTCGGAGACCTCGAAGAGAAGCCGCCGGAAGCGACACCCGTACCCGTTGCCGCAAACGGCGACAAGAGCTGACGCTTGCGGGCAACTGCAAGCAACCGAAAGCCCCTGCTAATAACAGGGGCTTTTCTTACGGTTACAAACCTACTCTTCTCATTACATGAGGAGAAGTTTATGCTCGGTAGGAATTGAAAATTGGTCTGCCGACCGCATAAGTCTTCAGCAATACACTATGCCTTCCTTCACTGAAGAAAACGTCCGTGCGCATTTCGAAAAATTAGCACTTTCGTATGATGACGGAAAAACAAAAAACAGTACCTACTACACGCATCTCAAAAAAAACCTGCAGCTACGCATTCCGCACGGAAGAAGTGTGCTGGAAATTGGCTGCGGTACGGGTGATATTCTTCAATCTCTCTCCCCTTCCCGAGGAGTCGGCATAGATATTTCTCAAGTCATGATAAAACAATGCAAACAGAAGTATCCGCAAGGCACATGGTTTCACGGAAACATGGCAGAGTTTTTGCAGAGTAACAATGACACATACGATTTTATTTTGCTGGCAGACACGGTAGAGCATGTGCCAAATCTCCCCGCACTCTTCTCGCAACTTCCACATGTGTCGCACCTGGGTACGCAACTGATAATAAGTATGGCAAATCCGCTCTGGGAACTGCTGCTTCTTCTGCTGGAAGCACTGCACCTTAAAATGCCGGAAGGACCGCACAGACGACTGAGAAGTACGATACTTCTCTCTGCGCTGCAACAAGAGGGATTTGAGCCAAGCGGCAGATCATTTCATCTGCTCCTGCCCACATACATTCCCCTACTAAGCTCCATTGCCACCGCGTGCGAAAGAGTTCCGCTTCTGCGACGATGCGGAGTTATAGAAATACTGCGACTTGAGTATGTGGGAAAGAAGTGAAACGGGTATCATGTGCCCATGACGAATAACGCAAGCGACGCTCTGCAGGCAATACAGGAACGCAACGCACGAGTGGAAGCGGAGAAAGCGTGGGAGACAAGCCGGAGCAGGCGCATGAGCATCCTCGTTATTATCTACATTACTGCCACGATTTTTCTGTACGGCATCGATGCGGAGCACCCCCTTGTACAAGGACTCGTCCCCGCGGGAGGATACCTACTCTCCACCCTCTCTCTTCCCTGGATGAAGAAGAGGTGGATACAGAAATACCATGAGAGTGCTAAGAGCTAAACGGAGACACATACTGTGCCTTCGTTCCCAACTGCTCCTCTATGCGAAGCAGCTGATTGTACTTACAGACTCTGTCTGTACGACTGAGTGAACCGGTCTTTATTTGCCCTGTCTGCAGCCCCACAGCGAGGTGCGCTATGAACGTATCTTCTGTTTCACCGCTTCTGTGACTGACGACGGCAGTCCATCCTTCTTTTTGCGTCATGTGTATGGCATCGACCGTTTCGCTCACGGAACCTATTTGATTGAGCTTTATGAGAACCGAATTCACCGCACCGAGCTCAATAGCCTTCGTAATGCGCTGCGTATTGGTAACCAAAAGGTCATCACCCACGAGTTGTGTGGTGCTTCCCATGCGCATTGTCATGGCGGCAAAGCCGTCCCAGTCATCTTCCGAGTGACTGTCTTCTATGCTGATAAGCGGATACGAACCGCAGAGCTTTTCGTAGTAGTCTGTCAATTCGGCCGAAGAGAGAGACTTTCCGTCCACTGCATATGCGCCGTCCGCACAAAACTCGGACGCTGCGGCATCTATACCCAGTTGCACCTTTCCGGCGTAGCCCGAAGACTCTATGGCATTCATAAGGAAATCAAATGCCTCCGCACTGTCTTTCACATGAGGAGCAAATCCTCCTTCGTCTCCCACGGACGTAATATGCCCCGCGTCTTTCAGGAGTTTTTTCAGAGAGTGAAATATTTCCGCACCTGCTCGAAGCGCTTCACTGAAAGAAGGAAGTCCCGTGGGGATAATCATGCATTCCTGAAACGCCAGTCCGCTGTCTGCGTGCTTACCGCCGTTGATCACATTCATCATGGGTACGGGAAGCCTGACAGGGTTTTGTACTTCAAATTGATCTGCCAGCGAAGCCCAGAGTGGCTTGTGCTCGGCACCCGCTCTCGCACGACAAACGGCCATGGAAACTCCGAGTATGGCATTCGCACCGAGCTTGGATTTGTTTGGAGTGCCATCGAGATCCAACATGATTTGATCCACCGTGCGCTGATCCGCCACCTTTGTACCGGCCAATGCCGGCGCTATGACCTTGTTCACGTTGGCTACCGCCTTGAGTACCGACTTTCCGTGATACCTCGTTTTGTCTCCGTCTCGCAACTCCAATGCTTCGTGTGTTCCTGTGGATGCACCCGAAGGAACAGCACTGCGACCGAATGTTCCGTCGCTTAACTCACAATCCACTTCTACGGTGGGATTACCGCGGGAATCTAAGATCTGACGAGCAAACAATGTTTTGATGGATGGCATACGAAGAAAAGAAAATGTATGCCAATAATAGCAGCCCGTGCCCGAAGAGAAAGCGCAGTCTCTACGGAACAGTAATTGACAGTACTGCAATGAAGGAAGAATTTATGCGTATGGGAGACTCATTTCAGCAAAAGGCTGCAAGACTGCAAGATGACATGCTCCTGGGAAAAACAGGATGTATTTTTGGAAAAGAAGCAGCTGAAAAAGGTGCGGTCACCTATGCGTCGGTAGAAACAGGAAACGAAAGAGGGGAATTACTACGAAATCTGAGTAGTTTTTTTGCAAATCAGCAATACCGTGTACTGGCGCTCATACCAAATAATGATCCTGCCACGTACGAAGATGGCAGAGATCTGGCGTTGGAAATTTATCATGATTTACTTCTGGCTCTCCGATCTGTGAACACACTGCTTCTGGATGATTTTGTTCTTCAGGAATTAACGTCAGGTTCCACCACGGATGTGGGAGCTATGGCGGATGAACTTCCCAGGCAGCAGATGTCACCCGAATCAATATCTCATGCACTCAGGGATGCCGGGATTCGTAAAGATGTCTGCAACTCATTCGGAGCAAAAGGATTTTTAGCACTCAATTATCTTAATACGACGGCAAAAAGGGTGGAGCTACTCATTCCGTTTGCCATGGGACGCTATTACAAACCCCTGAAACCAGGAACAGTGCATCCCAGATACGCAGAAAATTTTGCAGTCATACTCACCTATTATGAAGATATTAAACGAGTACTTGCCGGTACCGACTGCAAGGAAAAAGTAGGTCGTACGAAGGCATGGCAAAAAGAAACCGTCGGCTATGCGTATAATCAAGGATATCATATTCCGCAGATACCTGAAAAACATCGTTCGGAATTATAGAAACAGCCCCTTGTACCTTACGCAAAGACAGTAAGTGCTCTCTTACGAGTGCGTGCATGCAGTGCGGCACAGTACGCACCTGCCATGGGAAGCAAGATGGCACCCCATCCTATTCCCGCATCCGGAAGTTTGGCGGGCATACTGCTCGATTGTCCTATGTCATATGCGATTTCAGAAGCAGACGCATCTTCTTGTATTTTTTCCATCTCCGCATGCAACGAACTTTGGCTTTGTCTGCGTTCCTCCAAACGTTCCGCCACACGTGCTCTGCGGTCTTCTATGGAACGCAAACGCTCACGGTACGATTCCTCTGCGGGATCTTCGGATGCTGCGAGATTTTTTTCAGGTTCGTCCACCATGGCGATATCGGACATTCCCGTAATCTGCCACCAGTCCCCCTGCCAAAGAACAGAAGCGATCTGTGTGTTCCAGCCGTAGTACTCAGTGGCAACCGCACCCACCATAAACGGGAGAAAAGCGACGGTTAACAGCGCAAATCTCTGTGTCCATCTTCGCAGAACTTTTATGCAGAAGTACCCCAGAAGAAAGAATCCCGTTGCGACTCCCGGAAGAGTCCATCCCCAGGTGTACCAACTGAGTACCGGCTGGAAGGCAGGCAACGCAAGCGTCACTGCCTGCAGCAGAAGCCACAGCAGCAGCAAAGCCGCAGGCGCCCAATGGAGCATGCGAAATGCGTAATCGGCACGATTTGTGCGAAAGAGTCTGGAAAGGCTTAACGGATATGCGACTGCAAGCACGAAAGCAACTGCCCAAGGCACAATACCCGTAGGAAGTGCCACAAGAGTGGGGATAACTATTCCCACCGCCACCATAACGGCTGCGAGCAGAAAGACAAGAAGCGTTTCGGTCGTGTGCTTAAGAGGCATAGGAGGAGTATAATGTTCAAAGAATGCCTCTGTGTCAAGAAACCAATACAAAATACAAGGAGACAACAAGAAAGTGGCATTCCAAGACCCTCAAGTTCACAACCAGTGCTTCTTTGCAAAATACCCGAGCATGACGGCAAGTACTCCCAGCATCACAATAAGAATGCCCATGAATATCTGCGGCGTGTTCTGATACGGTAGCTCCACATTCATACCGTAAAGACCCGTAATAACTGTAAGAGGAAGCATGGTGACAGAAAAGATGGTCAGCAGCTTTACAACCGCGTTCGTTTTATGGCTCAACCATGACTCATGCGTATCTTGCAATGCCTCACTGAGTTCTTTTGCGGTATCCAACAAAGACCACTGTCGTTCGATGGCATCTAAGATGTCATCGAAGTACAGCGCGAGCTCTTCGGATACGAATTTCTTGTTCTTGTGCTCCAACGTGGCGACCAATGTTCTCTGCGGAAGCAGAATACTGCGCATGGTAATAATATTTCTCTTCAGGGTCATAATTTCTCGCAGAAGATTCACCTGCTCCTCGCTCTCGAACAATCGGTCTTCCACGGCACGCAGTTGCTTCGTAATGGTATCTACCAGAGGGAACACGTTATCGAAGAATCTGCTCATAAGTTCGTAGAGCAAAAATCCCGTACCGTGCTGCAAGTATTCTTCTTTTTTCTCCTGAGAGGATTCTATTTCTGTCCACAGATTGTCTATGGTTGGCAAATTTCCTTTATGCAACGTTGCAACGAAGCTTGCTCCAAGGAATATGTTTACCTCTTCTTTAAAGATGCGCCCCGTTTTCTTATGCAGGTATGGAATGTGAAACACAAGAAAAAGGTAGTCGTCGTATTCTTCCACCTTCGGACGTTCATGCACACTCAAACAATCTTCTATATCAAGCTCATGGAATCCGTATTGTTGTTGCAATCGAAGAAGATCCTCCTCAGAAGGATTGCTGTCGTCGTGCCACGTGATGTCTCTGAATGTAAGAGAGCGCATAGCAGAGCGGAGACGGAGGTTCTTCGTATTCCATAGCACCCCCATTTAAAACCCCCGAAGGGCTAGAGTGCAAGTAGCTTACCCGCTTTTTACATCGGGTGACAGATGGAAATTATTTTCGTTTGCGCTTCGGCAAATATTTCTCGCGCGGATCTTCGGGCGTTTCCATCGGTATTTTTTCGTAGTGCCTGGCTTTAAACAAACGAACCTGTACGTATAAGTAGAACGCCAGACACGCCACCCATACCACCCACCAAAACCTCATGGAGATGTAACTGATATCCTCCGCACGTGATACGGCAAGAAGCAAACCGATAAGACCGAACCACGTACAGGCGGAAGCCCACGACCTGCTCAGCTTTTTTGTGACGGGATTTTTCAGTTTTCTGCGCCATCTCTTTATAACAAAAGAAGCAACAACCAGTGCGAAGCACAACGCGAGAACCAACTGAATTTTAGGACTGTCGTACCCGGTGGCTGGAGGCCTGGGCCAGAAGATGTAGGAGAGATACTGCATGGGTGCCAATAGTAGCAAATCGTAAATGAGTGAGAAGCTTATTTGGAGTCTTTCTTTTTTTCGGCTTTCTTCGGTTCTTTCTTCTCGCTCTTCCCGCCTCTCGTAAGAGAGAGCAACATCGATTCCAACTCACGCTCCTTTATGGTGCGAGCGGGACGAATGAGTAAGTAGAGGAAGAATCCTGCAACGGGCAACACCGCCACAAGGAGAATGCTTACGAACATGTACACAAAAGAGTGTGTACGAAGCAGGATGTCGCGAGTCGTATAGAAGACCAGAAAAATGACAAGCACACCTATGAGTAACATACAGCCCTGCAAAAGACGCAAAGTCGGGTCGTCTGCGAGGAAAAGCAACCATGGCTCCAATACTGTTTGAAAGAGGTCTGTACTCATTACAAGTGGGGGTACTTACGTCGGTGCACCACAACGTACACGACCGCGCCTAGCAGCGCCAGCACCGAAAGAAATTGGCTGAACCGAAGCTCAAAAGTGGGAAAATTCATCCACGTACGACCAATAAGATAACCGCCGAAGACGGTGACGAGTACCGTTTGGTAAATGTAGAGAGCTTTCTTGGAAAGCGAGAGTTCCACTGCGGCAAAAACGCCCAGACTGATAAACATACACACAAGTACGACGAAATCCAATTTTGTAGCGAACACCGGAATACTAAAATCTCCACGAAGGTACTCGAAGAAGAACGTAACAACCGCCGCACAAAAAATTCCAAAGAGTGTTTCCGCACCCGCACGCTTCGACCTTTTGCGAATAATGAGCAGTAAAAATGTCAGTGCCAAGTAGAAGAATGCAAAATACAGCTGCACGGGGTGCACAGGCACAACGTAGCGCACGCCCAGCGTATCGTACGAGACTCCCCACAGCATATCGGTCGGCTTGCCGTATGCCTGCCCCGCAAAGAATTTACCGACCCAGTCAAACACCAAACCAAGACATGTTGCCGGCAACAGAATATCCAGCCATTGTAAAAATGTCGATCTGTGATTCAGTGTGGCCCAATAGAGAACACACGCAATACCCATGGCACCCCCGAGATAACTGAATCCCCCGTCCCAAACAATCAGAAATCGGAAAGGGTCTTTCACGTACGACCTGTAGTTTGAAAACACGGCAATGAACCTGCCCATGACAAGAAACGCTGCGACATAGCGAAACGCATAGTCCTTCAAATGCGTAAATGAGAGGTTGGCACTCTGTGCAAGACGGAAAAAGAATTCAGTGGAAAGCCAAATACCTATCAGCAGAAATGCGAGTCTCGTCCAAATGAAGAACGGGCCGATAGTGAAAGCCTCAAACATACGAACACAGACTATCAGATTTTTTTGGTCATGGTTAGAGATCCGATGCCGGGAAAAGGTACTGAGAAAAAACCAACAACATCTCTTTCTCCTTCGTACTTTTCCCGTACCCCTTCTATACTGAACGCGATGATTTACTTGGATCACGCAGCCACATCTCCGCTCGACCCGCGCGTACTGGAAGCCATGCTTCCGCATCTGAGAGATACGTGGGGAAATCCGTCGTCTCCGCACGCCAAAGGACGAGAGGCACGCATAGCCATAGATACCGCCAGGCAAAGCATTGCAGACAGACTTGGCGTACTGCCTCATGAAATTGTTTTCGTCAGCAGCGGCAGCGAAGGGAATTCGCTTGCCATGTTCGGCAGCTGCGAACGGTGGCTGCAAACGCACGAAGGCCCCGGACATCTTATTACCGCAAGCGTGGAGCACAGCTGTTCTCTGAAAGCAGCGGACAAGCTTGAAGCTGCAGGCTGGAAAATTACGAAACTGCCCGTAGACGCTTTCGGTATGCTGAGTGCGACAGATTTGGAAGACGCACTCACGGAAGATACCGCTCTGGTCAGCCTGCAATGGGCGAACAATGAAGTGGGTACGATACAACCGGTCGAAGAGCTCGCTGCGGTGTGCAAAAAAGCCGGCGTCCCTTTTCACTGCGATGCCGTGCAAGGAGTGGGGCTGCTGCCACTCCCCTCTCCCGTACCCGATCTCATGACAATCGCGGCACATAAATTCTACGGCCCCAAAGGGATTGGAGTGCTGGTGGTTCGTGAGCACATAGAGCTGTGCCCGCAGGTTATGGGAGGCGGTCAGGAATTCGGGTTGCGAGCAGGAACGGAAAACACAGCAGGAATAGTGGGAATGGCAGCGGCACTGGAACTTTGTGAAGACAAACGACAGGAGACGACTCCGTACATTCGCAATCTGAGAGACATACTCGTATCGGGCATTTTGTCCATGGAAGGAACCTCTCTCAACGGTCACCCCGAACACAGACTCCCGAATTTCGCCAACATACGGTTTGAAGGCCTGAGTGCGGAAAACATACTCATGAAACTGGATATGGCAGGAATCTGTGTGTCCAGCGGTGCTGCCTGTGTGACAGGCGCCATAGAGGCAAGCCACGTGCTCACTGCCATGGGCAGATCTGCCACTGAAGCAAAGGAGAATATTCGATTTTCTCTTGGAAAATCGACGACGGAAAAGGAAATAGAGACAGTTCTGCAGGCAATACAGGCATCTGTATAAAATCATTCGTTGTCACTTGAAACTGCGATAATCAGCCGTATACTCTGGATATACTCTTCTATTGACTTTTTTTTAGAATAGTATTTAATATATCAGATAGATCCTTTTCAACATCGAGTCATTTCCCCATATACCCCGGTTCCATCGTGGAACTTGGGAGACCGCGCGTTGGCAGGAGCCTTCGCGACACTCGGTCTTCTTAAGATCCTCACGGTCCTTCCCGCTCGGAAGGCGCGGAACTGGGATCCGTGGGGAAAGGCAATGAATGCATGGAGGCATTTCACATGAAGATTCACAGTGGTCATCTGACCATCATCATCGTTTTTCTGGCGCTGCTTGGTGCGGCGCACTTGCACAAGGCCGATATCATCGACTTGGCGCAAGGAACGCATCAATTTCAGCAACAGGGAGCGATTGCAGATCTTCACGTCGTTCCAAACCCCCTCAAAGACAGTTCGGTAGTCGAGTACCGCAGTCAATGCGTCTGGCCACAGGATGAACCCGCACAAAACGAAACGTTCGTGCGAGAACTCATTCAGACAGATGGAACTGCGAGAACAGTCACGGAACCTGTGTGGCGACAAACCATTCAGGTCCCCCGAGACATTGCGGCAATCGAAATCGTCGATACGACGGGAACAAGATGGAAACTCATCTCCGGCGAGGCCACGAAAGGAGCGGAACTCACCGGACGAATTCAACGAGAGGCGGGAGAAACCTACTTCATCCATGAAGACGAGCGCGTTTGCTTCGGCAAATGGCAGTTGGTCAGATAGGACGAAAAGGGGGACTCCTCCTCTCATCGGATAAGACGTGGAATGTTCCTTTGCAGGTACATTGCCTTCCCCACGTCTTTTACTATGCCTTTATATTAGATACTTAAGTGCTTACGTGGTCAAAAATGCTGTTTGAGCGTAACGACACTACGGTGCTTATGCGTAGTACAAGAGAATAAGGCAGGGTGGCACACGCCGCTCGTTGCCACGTAATACGCTAACCCTGTCTTATGAACGTAAAAGACATATGTAAACCTTGTTGTCGTAAGCCGAGTTCTTTTTTGACCGATTTTTTTACCCTGAGCGTACTGAGCCTGACGAAGTATCGAAGGGTGCGGTACTTTTTCTAAAAAAGTACCAAAGGAAAAAGTAAGTAGGAGAAAATCACATTCAAAAAAAGTGCCAAAAGGCAAAACAGCCTATGTTACTGATTTTCGTGATACGTAACCATAGCCTCCAGTATCACTTCTTTGGCTTGCTCAGCATTTTTCCACCCCAACACTTTCACTCGTTTCCCTTCGAGGTTTTTGTACGTACGGAAGAATTCTGCGATCTCTTCTCGAAGCTGAGACGAGAGATCCGTAATGTCTTCTATCTCTTCGTAGCTCGCGTCGCTTACGGGCACGGCAAGAATTTTATCGTCCTGCTCTCCACCGTCTTGCATCATCAGCACACCGATGGGACGAGATTCTATGAGAATACCGGGATACGTAGGCTCACCCATGAGCACAATGGCATCCAACGCATCTCCGTCACCCGCAAGGGTACCGGGGATAATTCCGTACTCCCCGGGATAGTGCACGGAGCTGCGAAGCACTCTGTCTAACTTCACAATGCCCGACTCTTTGTCGAACTCGTATTTGTTTCTGGAACCCTGTGGAATTTCCACAATCACATTGATGTACTTCGGAGCGGAATTCCCGGTGGTCATAGCACTGTACAGACTGCGCAGAGGCCCCATGGGCTTTCGTACTTCTTCCGTTTGTACCGTCGTAACTGTCGCTGGCAACACCGCGCTGTTTACGAGAAAAGCTGCGACACCAACGGAAGCGAAAACGGCAAAAGCAATGAGGAGACGATGTGATTTTTTCATGAAGAGGATCCGATGGAATGAATGCGACGTCGTTGTGCGATATCGGCAACGGTCTTACTGAGGAAATCTGCAAACGTTACCTCCACCTGTTCCTTACTCCGTACATTCCGCACGGCGATACCGTCGCTTCCCGCTTCTTTGTCGCCGAGTACGAGAAGATACGGAACGCGCATCTTCTCTCCCTCACGAATGCGCTTTCCGAGTGATTCATTCGCATCGTAATACTCCGTACGAATACCGGCTTCTTTCAGCCTGCTCTCCACGCACCTTCCGTACTCCTCGTGTGCGGATGCCACGGGAAGAATTCCTACCTGCACGGGAGCGAGCCAGAGCGGAAAGTGGCCGGCAAAGTGCTCTATGAGGAATCCTATGAAACGCTCATGCGTACCGAGCGGTGCACGGTGAATGCACAGAGGAACTTTCTCCGTACCGTCTGCCGCCGTATATGACAGTCCGACTTTGCCCGGAACATCAAAGTCCACCTGGTTCGTTGCAAGGGTGAATTCCCTGCCGATGGCACTCCAGACTTCCACATCTATTTTCGGACCGTAGAAAGCGGCTTCGTTTTCGACTTCCCGAAACGTACACCCTGCTTTCTTCATCGCATTGCGAACCATCTCTTCCGTCTTCAGCCACAGTTCCGGTTCATTCACGTATTTTTTACCCAGCTCTTTTGGGTCATGAAGAGAAAGTCTCATTTCATATTTCTCCACTCCGAAGATCTCGAAGTACTTCAGGTACATATTTGCCACCGCAATGAACTCCTGCTCGAACTGCTCCTCGGAACAGTAGATGTGTGCGTCATTCATGGTGAGAGAACGCACACGCATGAGCCCGAACAACGCACCGCTGTCCTCGTACCTGTAACAGTGCCCGTATTCCGCCAAACGCATCGGAAGCTCTCTGTAACTGCGAGGCTGACTTGCGAATATCTGGTGGTGATGCGGGCAGTTCATGGGCTTTAAGTAGTACTCCTCTTCGCCATCAAGCTGCATGGCGGGGAACATGGACTGCTTGTAGTGCGATAAGTGTCCTGTCTGTTCGTAGAGTTTGCCCTTGGCAATATGCGGCGTACGCACGCGGAAGTACCCACCGCTTGCCTCCGTTTCTTTCGCAAGATCTTCCACCGCATCTGCGATGATTGTTCCTTTAGCTGTCCAGAGCGGAAGTCCCGGACCCACCATGTCGCTGAAGGTAAAGAGATCCATTTCTTTGCCAAGCTTGCGATGGTCCCGCTTCTTGGCTTCTTCCAACATCTCCAAATGTGCTTTCAGCTCTTCTTTGGAGGCAAACGCAGCCACGTAGATACGCGTAAGCTGTTCTCTGGTTTCGTCTCCGCGCCAGTACGCTCCCGCAAGACTCATTATTTTAAATCCGTCTGCAGGAATCTCTTTCAGGTTTTCCACATGGCCTCCTTTGCAAAGATCCGTAAACGTAACGCTGCCGTCTTTGTCGAGGTTGGCATAGTTGGTTACTTCCGTCTCCCCTCCCGCAGCCAAGTCTTCTATGAGCTCCACTTTAAAAGGCTGCTTTTGCTCCTTCCAAAAGGAAAGCGCATCGGGAATGGAAAGCGACTTGGACTCAAAGGTTTGCCCCCTGTTTATAATCGAACGCATTTCTTTCTCTATCGTTTTGAAATCCGTATCGGAAATAGGCTCTGCAAAGAGGAAATCGTAGTAACAACCTGTATCGATGGGAGGACCGATACTGATTTTCGTTTTCGGCCAAAGTTTCAGAACTGCCTGCGCCAACACGTGCGCAAGACTGTGGCGTATGCGATAGAGGTCATCTACTTTCACTTTCGCTGTTTCTTTCTCAGCTTTCGTAGCTTTTTTAGCAACAGCGGGCTGAGCAGCTCCCTGCACTATAAATTCCAAACGAGGATTTGCTATCCGTTTGTAATCAGTCGCATTCATGGCAACTGACTGATCTAACCTGGCTGCATTGAAGAAAATTTCCTTATTTTCAAAGAGTGACGGATCTGCAATGAGCTCCAAATTCTCATGGAAGGGAAATGGAAGGACCGTGCCCAAAACGCTTCCTGCCAACTCTTCCGCTTTTTCAGGCGAAGCAAATGATATGTACGTTCCATCGTACAACGCTTTGATGGCATTTAAATCGAGTTTCACATGTGCGGGATACACAGCCAAGACAAATTTCGTAACCTTTTTGCCGACCTTTACCATAAGCACTATGCAGTTTGCCGCCTGCTTGAGTTCATTGCCTCGCATCTGGCTTACGAGCTCGGTGCGGCCTTCCGGAGAGTGGTCTATGAGCCTGTACTGTGCGCCGTGCTCTTCGAGTAAGGCGATCAGTTTGGAATATATATCTTGTGGCATAACGGCGAGAGTGTAACAGATTGAACAATAAAAAACCCTCCAAGTTACGGGGGGGGTGAGCAGGTGCAGTACGCAGACTCAACTCCTCCGCAGGAGGATTGTAGTGGTCACGTTTACAATGAATAGGGTCTGCATAACACTGACAGTATACACAATGGAAGAAAAAATGGGGGTAGATAGAAGCGTAAACGCGTCGTTGTCAATATATCATGTAGAATCCTTTCTACCCCCTTAGCTTCTTTTATCTGCTCGCCACAATCCATGTGCGTGTAGCCGTCCCTTCGAGGGGAGGGCCGCATCTTGCCAAGCCCGCTAAGGCCAAATATATGCACAGCCAGAAACTTCAAACAACCTACACTTATGATATAAGTTGTCAAATGTTAATTTTGTCAAGAATACTTCACAGGCTATACAAAACCTAAATCTCGCTCTATGGCCCTCATTTCACGCAATATTTGAGGGTCGTTCTGCGTCTTTTTTTCTATCTTTTCCACCGCATTCATCACCGTTGTGTGGTCTCTGTTGGAAAACAGCTCGCCGAGACGCACATAACTCATGCGCAGGTACTTTTTGCCGATATACATGGCAATTTGCCTTGGAATGAGAATCTCTCGAACGCGAGAGACTCCCACCATATCCTGCACGGAAACAGAGTAGTACCTGCTGGTTGCTTCCATGACATCTTGAAACGTTGCCGCGCGCTTCTCCGGTACTTCGAATCCCACGTGCTCTTCTTCGATGTGCGGGTCGTGGTGCAGCTTGCTCATAATTTGCGCAATGCTTCCGACAGTCGGCATGCGCTGC
>PCVP01000014.1:187895-188173 GCA_002787035.1 Candidatus Peregrinibacteria bacterium CG11_big_fil_rev_8_21_14_0_20_49_14
TTGAAAAAATTGAAGCTGAAAAAATTATCATTGCAACAGGATCTAGACCTCATATTCCTGACGAATTTAAAGGTCATGAAGAATTTCTAATCACCACAGATGAGATCTTTGAATTAGAAGAGCTCCCAGATAGTCTCGCGGTTTGTGGACTAGGTGTTATCGGTCTTGAACTCGGTCAGGCCTGTACGAGGTTGGGAGTCAATGTTTTAGGAATTGCAAGACGTAATAGTATTGGAGGGATTACAGATCCTACCATTACAGAATATGCGATGAAAAAG
>PCVP01000014.1:188186-188506 GCA_002787035.1 Candidatus Peregrinibacteria bacterium CG11_big_fil_rev_8_21_14_0_20_49_14
TGAATCTTTCTTTTGCTGGTGTAGGTGAAGTGAGACGTATTGGAGATAAGTTAAAAATTTCTTCAGGGGAAAAGGAAATCCTAACGGATAAAGTGCTCTTAACAGCAGGTAGAATCCCAAATATCGAGTCATTGAATCTTAAGGGAATAGTGACTCAATTTGAAGCTAATGGAATTCCTGCGTTTGAAGCGGAGAGTTTTGTCTTAAAAGATCATCCTCATATCTTTATTGCTGGAGATGTAACAGGTCAAAAGCAAATCTTGCATGAAGCGAGTGATGAAGGTCGAATTGTAGGCCATAATGCTGTTCATTCAATGAAA
>PCVP01000006.1:0-671 GCA_002787035.1 Candidatus Peregrinibacteria bacterium CG11_big_fil_rev_8_21_14_0_20_49_14
ACGTTCTGAACCCAGCTCGCGTACCGCTTTAATTGGCGAACAGCCAAACCCTTGGGACCTTCTTCAGCCCCAGGATGCGATGAGCCGACATCGTACTTTTATCCATATTTTCGTATGGTGCAGACTATATCTTTATCCTGCAGTCGATCGTAGGTCGTATAGTCGTATACAACCGTAATCTGACTTAATGTGTTGCAGGAATCGGCGTGTTAGCCTTTCTCTATGAAAGGCTCTCCCCTTTCGGGTCAGTCGTTACGGGGTCACTCCGCTGTTGGCGGAGGACTTCCCACGGTATTGCCGACGAGCAAATAAATTTCCACAATTGCTCGTGACGGTTTCACCGTTATAAGCCGAATTTTTGGTACAGAATTACTTCTGTAGCACCCCGATTGAGGTGCCAAACCGCTCCGTCGCTGTGGGCGCTTGGGAGCGATCAGCCTGTTATCCCTAGAGTAACTTTTATCCGATGAGCGACACCCCACCCACGTGGAATGACACTAATAAATCAGTGTCAAAGGTGCCGGATCACTATCACCGACTTTCGTCCCTGCTCGGCCTGTAAGCCTCACAGTCAGGCCCACTTATGCGATTATACGACAACGCCGATTTCCATCCGGCGCTAGTGGACCATTGCACGCCTCCGTTACATTTTAGGAGGCAACCGCCCCAGT
>PCVP01000006.1:694-11845 GCA_002787035.1 Candidatus Peregrinibacteria bacterium CG11_big_fil_rev_8_21_14_0_20_49_14
CTTCAAAGCCTCCCACCTATTCTGC
Organism: Candidatus Peregrinibacteria bacterium CG11_big_fil_rev_8_21_14_0_20_49_14; assembly: GCA_002787035.1. Lineage (GTDB taxonomy): Bacteria > Patescibacteriota > Gracilibacteria > Peribacterales > Peribacteraceae > GWB1-54-5. The sequence continues at coordinate 720 of PCVP01000006.1, forward strand.
ACAAAGAAACCAGTGATACAATGTCAGCTTATAGTAAAGCTTCATAGGGTCTTTTCGTCCTTCCGTAGTCTACCCGGCATTTGCACCGGGACTGCAATTTCACCGAGCTCCGCGTTGAGACAGTGCTCAGACCGTTATACCATTCGTGCGGGTCGGAACTTCACTATTCGTGAAAGGAAACCTACGGTTTCCTCTCACGGGCTCTCCTTCCCTTTTAAGGTATCGCTCCAGGCCGGCAAAGCCGCCCTTCGCGATGTACTTATTATATTGGTTGGAGTTCCCGTTCCACGCGTGTTGTCACACTGAGGAGCGCTGAAAGCACATCTCGAAGTGTAACTGCAGAACTTCTCTGCACCCTATGTCGCCATAGGGATCGGACTATATCATCACCCCACTTCGCCCAGATCGGGCTTCGCGGGGGCGTTGCGTAGAGTCTCTGAGGAGCCCTTACATACGTAAGGTTTCCTGCTGATTGTCCGCAGACGTCACATTGTCACGCTTGCGCGTAGTGCGTCATTCTCGCCATGAAGTACAAAGACTTCACGGCACCGGATATTCCAGCATATAGCAACGTTTTCACTATTGGTGGTATACGATCAATAAAATATATAAAACTCAGCTGCGCAAAGAAATTAATAAACTGTTTTGATCAACACAACTCATTCCTTGGTGTGACGATTACTCGTCATTCGGGCAAGTTATTGCCAACCACCCGACAAGGAATTTCGCTACCTTAGGACCGTTATAGTTACGGCCGCCGTTCATCAGGGCTTAGATCAAGGGCGTAAACCCCCTCACGTAACCTTCTGACACTGGGCAGGCATCAGCCCCTATACGTTGTCTTGCGACTTAGCAGGGACCTGTGTTTTTGGTAAACAGTCGCCTGAGCTCTTTTGCTGCGGGCGCTCCCCGTAATAGAGAACGCCAGTCCTTATCCCGAAGTTACGGACGCTGTTTTGCCGAGTTCCTTAACGCGGAATTACTCGTTCGCCTTGGTCTACTCGACCACCCCACCGGTGTTGGTTTGCGGTACGGTCTCATGAAACTCTCGAAGCGACAGTTTTCTTGGAAGCAGAAACATTCAGACTCATCCGCCTGAGGCGGACAATTGGCATCCACGCTTAGCTCTTCCGGCGGATTTGCCTACCGGAATTAACGCCTTACGTGTTACACGTACAGTCAATACATACGCTCTGGTGTTCCCGCTCCGTCATACCGCTCCTAGGTTACCATCGTCCTTTCTGACGGACATGCCAGCCTCCCGAAGGAGGAAGCAGAGGCCTGCCAAACTATCAAACGGCACCCTTGATCGATTTCCATGAGGTACAGGAATATTAACCTGTTGTCCATCGGTTACGCCTTTCGGCCTCACCTTAGGCCCGACTAACCCCACGCCGATTAACGTTGCGTGGGAACCCTTGGGGATTCGGCGGGCAGGGTTTTCACCTGCCTAGTAGTTACTCATGCCAAGATTCTCACTTCTGTCCGCTCCACAATACCTCGCAGTACTGCTTCACTGCTGAACAGAACGCTCTTCTACTGCGTGCTAAAAAGCACACTCATTGCTTCGGTAGATAGTTTTGCCCCGTTAAATTTTCGGCGCATAAGTGCAATCGACCAGTGAGCTGTTACGCTTTCTTTAAAGGATGGCTGCTTCTAAGCCAACCTCCTGGTTGTCCATGCACCTACACCTCCTTTCACACTTAACTATCATTAGGGACCTTAGCAGATGATCTGGGTTGTTTCCCTCTCGACGATGGCGATTTGCCGTCACCGTCTCACTCCCGTTTTCTAAGGATGGGTATTCGGAGTTTGCCAGGATTTGGTAGGTCGAGGAGACCCCCGCATCCAAACAGTAGCTCTACCCCCCATCTTGCAAAACGAGGCTGCCCCTAAAGGCATTTCGAAGAGAACCAGCTATCTCCGGGTTCGATAGGCTTTTCACCCCTACCCACAGGTCATCCCCGCATCTTGTGACATGCGTGGGTTCGGGCCTCCAGACGCCGTTGGGCGCCCTTCACCCTGCCCATGGGTAGCTCACCCGGTTTCGGGTCTAGTGCTAGCGACTATATGCGCCCTATTCGGACTCGCTTTCGCTCTGGCTCCGGCTAACTCTGCCTTAACCAGCCACTAACAACTAACTCCTTGGCTCATTATGCAAAAGGCACGCTGTCACCCATAAAGGGCTCCAGCTCCTTGAACGCATTACATTTCAGGGTCTATTTCATCCCCCTTCCGGGGTGCTTTTCACCGTTCCCTCGCGGTACTATTCGCTATAGATCTCTATACCTATTTAGGCTTGGATGGTGGTCCACCCAGATTCAGGCCGGATTTCACGTGTCCGACCCTACTCAGGGACTCCCTACCGTGCTCCTGTATTTCAATTACGGGGCTCTCACCCTCTTTGGCTGTCCGTTCCAGGCTCATTCATTTATACAGAATCAATCGGATATCGGGGCCCTACAACCCCCCATCAATAAAACAATGGGGTTTGGCCTGTTCCCCTTTCGCTCGCCACTACTTAGGGAATCTTTGTTAATTTCTTTTCCTCTGTTACTGAGATGTTTCAGTTCACAGAGTGACCTCCGGAGAGCAAGCTCTCCGGTCTCCGCCCATGACGGCGGAGGAGTTTCCTCATTCGGAAATCCTCGGCTAATAACGCCTGCCTAGCGGCTTACCGAGGCATATCGCAGCTGGCCACGTCCTTCATCGGAGTATAGAGTCGAGGCATCCATGTAATGCGCATGAGTAACGTTTTTTCTTCTTTTCACACCGTATAAATACGACGCGAATACTGTTCACATGTCACCGAGCGAGCAGGACGTGCTCACACGATAACCATGTGATTAATGCAATATTTTTCGTGCCTGTGCTGTGAAGGATCACACGCTCTCTTTCCGCTTGGAGATAAAAAAAGCGGGTGGCTCACGCACACCCGCAGAATCCGTTAGTGTCCTCAAATTATGAGGACCGCGATTCCTGCGGGTGGGAACGAGAAATCATAGAGCGAAGGCATTGTACTGAGGCGTAGAAAGCGGTCAAGAAAAAAGGCCGTTCACTCTGAAAAATACGAACTTTTTTCATAAACCGTTTTTTAGCTCTCGTCGTCGGGCAACGGAATGTCGTGATGGTGCATATCTGCGACATCCGGATGCTCCTCTTCTCCGTCACTATCTTTGGGGCCAAGGAGAATGATATTCTCCGCCACAACCTCTGTTCTGAATATTTTCGTACCTTCGCCGCCGTCCCAACTGCGTGTCTTTAAGTACCCTTCTATGTAGAGCGGCTTTCCTTTGCGTACGAACTGACTCGTAAATTCTGCGAGGCTGCCCCACACCACTATGTTGTGATATTCGGGCAAACTGCGCTTTTCTCCGTCCGCATCTCGCCATACACGATTTGTTGCCAAACCAAACGTTGCAACAGATTGTCCTCCTGTCGTACTTTTGAGTTCCGGATCTCTGGTGATGTTGCCGAGGAGCATGACCTTATTGACTGATTTCATACATTCAATGGAAATGACACCAAAATAATAGAACGATTGGAAGTGAGATGCCAGTGATTAGCGTATAGCTGATAGCGGTTAGCAATGAGTAGGAAGACTACTCGCTAACCGCTACTCGCTCATCGCTTTTTTTATGCCGATTCCATGGACTCCTCGCTCGCAGCATCTGCCATTTCTTCTTTGGCAGTCACTCCGGATGCCTCTACTTCGGCACCTTCTTCTATACCTGCGACTACTTCTTCCGCGCTTTCCATACCGACTTCACTGAGCTCACTTATTTGATCTTCGGTCGGCACTATTTCTTCCGCTTCTTCTTCCGCAGTCACACGAGATGCAAGTTCTATGGTCTCGACTTCATCGGATTCAACCGTAACGCGCTCATCTGCTTCCACTTCGTCTTTGAACTTGAGCAAGTCCACCTTGAGACCGAGTGCCTGCAACTCTTTCACAAGAACGTTGAAAGATTCCGGAATGGAAGGGCGTCGAATCGGTTCGTCTTTTACGATCGCTTCGTACGCTTTGGAACGTCCGATGACATCATCTGACTTAATGGTAAGCATTTCCTGCAACGTATGAGCCGCACCGTAAGCTTCCAGGGCCCAGACTTCCATTTCTCCGAAACGCTGTCCTCCATGCTGCGCTTTTCCTCCGAGAGGCTGCTGCGTAACAAGAGAGTACGGTCCGACGCTTCTTGCGTGTATTTTGTCTTCCACAAGGTGGAGAAGTTTGAGCATGTACACCTGTCCGACCGTTGTTCTGTGCGCAAACGGTTCACCCGTATTACCGTCGAACAGTTGCACTTTTCCATCTCGTGGCAGACCTGCCTGCTCCAGGAAGTCTCCTATAAGTTTCGTAGGAATACCGTCGAGGGCAGGAGTGGCCATTTTCACACCGAGTTTTTCACAAGCCCATCCGAGGTGAGTTTCCAGAATCTGACCGATGTTCATACGGGAGGTCACACCGAGAGGGTTCAAGATGACATCGACCGGAGTTCCGTCTTCCAGAAACGGCATATCTTCCTGCGGAACAATACGGGAGATAACTCCTTTGTTTCCGTGGCGTCCTGCCATCTTGTCTCCCACCTGAACCTTACGGGTTTGTGCGACGAAGACTTTAATCTGCTTTATGACACCGGTAGAAAGCTCGTCTCCTTCCGCACGGTCGAAGATGTGCACATCCACCACTTTTCCTCCTGCTCCACCGGGGAGTCTGAGTGAACTGTCTTTCACATCTTTTGCTTTATCACCGAAGATTGCCTGCAACAGACGCTCTTCCGGAGTCAGTTCGGTTTCACCTTTCGGTGTAATTTTACCGACAAGAATGTCTCCTTCGTGCACCGTGGCACCGATACGGACAATACCGTCTATATCGAGATCTTTCAGCTTGGTTTCTCCGACATTCGGGATATCTCTGGTAACGGTTTCGGCACCGAGTTTGGTATCGCGCACATCGGTTGTGTACGACTCAATGTGAATGGAATCGTAGAGACCTTCGCGTGCCACACGATCTGAAATAATGATGGCATCCTCGAAGTTGTACCCTTGCCAGGACATGTAGGCGACCAGCAAGTTCTGACCCAGAGCAAGTTCTCCGCTCTGCACGGAAGCACCGTCTGCGAGACTGTCTCCTCTGCGAACCTTCTCTCCGCGCCGTACACGGGGGCGCATATTGAAACATGTACCTTGGTTACTGCGTACAAATGACTGCAGACCGTAGATTTCTTTTCGTCCGGACTTGTAGACCACAGAAATTTCATTGCTGTCTGCGTAGGTCACTTCTCCTTCCTCGTCCGCCAGAAGCGCATGACCGGATGCACGAGCTGTGAGCCCTTCCACACCCGTACCGACGTACGGAGAGTGTGGCTTCACGAGCGGTACTGCCTGACGTTGCATGTTCGTTCCCATAGATGCCCTCGTGTTATCGTCGTGTTCCAAGAACGGAATAAGCGCTGTGGAAAGCGACAAAATCTGCTTGGGAGACACGTCGATATGCGTGACTTCTCGCACATGAGAGAACACGGGTTCTCCGCTCTTGCGGGCAGAGACACGAGTGGTGGTAATTTCACCGAGTGCAGTCAGCTTCGACTGAGACTGTGCAATGGTGATGTGTCTTTCGTATTCCGCATCCACGTATTCCACTTTTCCAGTTACATACCCGCGAACAGGAACACTCTTGGCACCCGCCTTTTTAAGCAGGGACACAATTTTTTTCGCGGTCTCTTTTTTATCGACGACCTCATTTTCTTTGATGATAATTTTACGTCCGTCCTTCACATCTTCTCCGATAATACGACCGTACAACTTCTCTGCGTCCAACGGAACGGTATTGCTTACTTCACGGTACGGCGTTTCCAAGAATCCGTACTCGTTTACACGCGCGTGTCCCGCAAGGTGAACAACCAATCCGATGTTCGGACCTTCCGGAGTCGCAATGGGACAAATACGTCCGAAGTGACTGGGGTGCACGTCACGAACATCGAAGCTCGCGCGCTCGCGGGAAAGTCCTCCCGGACCCATGGCAGAAAGACGACGCTTGTGAGCCAATTCCGCGATCGGGTTTGTCTGATCCATGAATTGAGACAACTGAGAAGATGCGAAAAATTCGCGCATCGCCGCTGTGATAGGTCGGCAGTTAATAAGTTGCATGGGGGTTACTGTCTCCTGATCCATCACTGTCATACGATCTTTCACAATGCGTTCCGTTCGTACGAGACCCACACGGTACTTGTTTTGAACCAGTTCACCCACGCTACGTACGCGACGGTTGCTCAGGTGGTCGATATCGTCGGCTATACCCTCACCATTGTTCAATCGGACGAGTTCTCGCAGAATTTCCGTGAAGTCTTTCACTTGGAATACACGGTGTTCCTCGTCACTTGGCACGTTTGTTTTAAAGCGACGGTTGAGCTTGTACCGAGCAATGGTACCCATATCGTACTTCTTAAAATCGAAGAAGAGTCCGTCTATGAGCTGTTTCGCATTCTCGGGCGTAGCCAAATCTCCGGGACGGATACGACGGTAAATACTCTGGTATGCATCCTCCACTGTACGAGCGGAATCTTTTTCCAACGTGTTTAAGATGAAGTCTTTATCCTTCGTGACGTCCGCAAAGAGACTGAGGATTTTATCGTCTGTGTCGTATCCGAATACACGCAGAAGCTGCGTAATGGGGATTTTCCTCTTACGGTCGATTTTACAGGCAATAATACCCTTTCTATCCGTCTCAATTTCGAGCCATACTCCGCGTTTAGGGATAATTTTTGCCGCATGGTACTTGGTGACGTCCGTCATTTTTGAGAAGAACACACCGGGGCTGCGTACCAGTTGGTGCACCACCACACGTTCTATACCACCGACAATAAATGTTCCGTTCTCTGTCATAAGAGGAATGGAACCAAGGAAGACATCTTGCTCCTTAATTTCTCCGGTCTCCTTATTAATGAGCTGCACATGACCTTTCATGACTGCTTCGTAGCTTAAGTTACGACGTCTGCACGTCGCAGGGTCGTATTTTGGCGCATCGAATGTGTGGCCAAGAATACGCAGCTCCATTTTCTTCGTGGAGAAATCTGTGATGGGAGTAATTTCTTCCAACAATTCTTTCAGACCTTCTGTCAGGAACCATCGGTAGCTTTGGAGCTGCATTTCAATGAGCGATGGCAGATCCGTATGAGAATCCGGAGTCATATAGACACGTCCGTCTTCCACTTTTACAGGCTGCAGATGGGCAGGAAGCCCCTTAAATACGGCAGGAGTACGGCCTGTGGGCGGTACCACATGCGGATGAACCTGCGGAAGCACCGACTCTGTGACATGCATAATGTACGCACGCTTGCCTGCGGAGCTCTTCTTCGCCGCCCCTGCCTTTGCAGGCTGTTTTTTAGCTACGGTACGCTTAGGAGCCGGTTTTGCCGGAGCTGCCTTTTTTGCAATGGGCTTCGCCTTTGGAGCGGGAGCTGCCTTCTTTACTGTCTTTTTTACTGTTTTTTTCGCTGCGGGTTTCTTGGTGGCCATAAGAAACTATGAGGAGGAATGTCGGTGAGAAACCCACAGAAGGGCTCATACCGGAAGGTAAAAGACGGGCGCAGCACTCAAAACACAATCGAAGCCACTGCAATTCCCGAGGATTCTCGGGCAAAGCGGCGTATTCGTCAAGAAAAACATCTGTTTTGGAAGGGGGAGTGTACACGACGTGCAGCAGACTTAACGTTTTCCCGCATGCAGCTATGAGGATGTACCGGCATCCGAAATCTCCTCTGCTAGCGCGCAGCCCTATATCGCCTTTGCACCTCTTCCCAATTCACCACATTCCAAAAGGCGGTAATGTAGTCGGGACGACGATTTTGGTAGTGCAAATAATACGCATGTTCCCAGACATCCAGCCCTAAAATCGGTGTCTTTCCCTCGCTTAAAGGACTGTCTTGGTTTGCGGTACTTTCGATGTGCAAATCTCCTCCGCTCACAAGGAGCCACGCCCATCCCGAACCGAAACGTCCTGCGGCAACAGCTCCGAACGCTTCCTGAAAATCCGAAAAACTGCCGAAAGACTTCGCCATGGCATCTGCCAGCTCTCCCGTCGGTTCACCGCCTCCTTCGGGGCTGAGCACAGACCAGAACAAACTGTGATTCGCATGTCCTCCGCCATTGTTCTGCACTGCCACTCTCTTATCTTCCGGAATGGCACTGAGATTCATGATGACTTCTTCTATCGGCTTGCCCTCCCACTCCGTACCCTCCAAAGCAGCATTGACCTTTGTAATATAGCCTTGATGATGCTTGGTGTGGTGAATTTCCATGGTGCGAGCATCGATATGAGGCTCGAGAGCATCGTAAGCGTAAGGGAGAGACTGTAATGTGTACGGCATGGACATGGGGGAAATGCGGGAAACCAGTGTGGCAGATGCATAAAAAGCAGGCAATAGTTCTCACTCGCATCGCGCACCCAATGTGACCTTGCTACAGTGTCAGTATGACAGTGCGCCAACTGAAAACACAGGAAGAACTGGACGCGTATGACGAATGGATATCCTCCCACCCCAATCGCTCGCTGTGGCAATCACTTGCGTGGAAAACATATCAGGAATCTCTGGGAAAAGACGTGCGTATTTACGTGTCGGGAACCGAGAAAATAGACTGCGCAGGACTGGTAATACCGGACACCACGACACTGGGACTTTCCACGTGGGATATCCCCTACGGCCCTTTGTGGGGAGAGAATGTATCGGCACAAACAGCTGAAGCATTCGTCACCGATGTGGCGCAAATTGCGTCTCGGGAAAAATGCATAAGTCTGTATGTCTCTTGCCCCGTACGCAGTCTCTCTGTGGGAAAGGTTTCTGGACGCTACGTCTACCCCGAAGCAACGTTGATTGTGGATCTCACCGTATCCGAAGAGGAACTGCTTGCACGAATGAAACCGAAGGGAAGATACAATATTAAGGTGGGACAGAAGCATGGAATAGCGGTGCGAGAATCGGACGATATAGATGCGTTCATTGCCCTGCATGCAGGCACGGCGAAGCGAGATAATTTTATAACTCCTCTTTCCGAAAGTTACCGACACTTTTTACGCAATCTCGAAGGCAGTTTTCTTCTTTTTGCATACATACCGGAAAAAACAGACCCCATAGCAGGTCTTTTGGGCGTTATTTGGGAGAATGAGGCAATCTACTACTACGGAGCATCGGACCACGCTCACAGGGCAATTATGGCGCCCTACGTGCTGCAATGGGAAACTCTTCGTTTTTGTAAGCGAAAAGGAGCAATTTCCTACGATCTCTTCGGAGTAACACCAAACAATACATCTCATCACCCTTGGGCAGGAGTGACCGCATTCAAAGAAAAGTTCGGCGGTCAGTACGTGGAATTCCCGCCGGAAAGAATGCTCGTTTTTAAACCTGCTATGCACCATCTTCTCAATCTTAAGAGGAAAATATTCCATTAAAAAAGCAACTATAGCTGAACAACCATAATTTGGCATATGCTTTGTGTCACCCTGAGCTCGTCGAAGGGCGACACAAAGCCAAAACGTGATGGTTCGACGGGCTCACCATGACACGTTTTGTATCGTTTTATAGTAGTGTAGCTATATTCCTTCAGTGCTCGTAGACACCGCTTTACGTCCTATCCTTCAAGAGGGATAGTCACCCATTAAAAAAGCCGCCTGAAGGCGGCTTACACAGTGTGACGGAATGTCATGCAAAACAAATCCTCAGTTTCAAACTCGTGCATGGTTCGAGGGTCGACTGTCACCCTGAGGTGCGAATGGAGCCGCAGGCGAAGAGAGCCACGAAGGATCAGTCGACCACCTCACCATGACACTTTTTCATCCTACGTACTTTTGACTGTCATTCCGCGTGCCGAGACCGTAGTCCGCCGGAGGCGGATGAAGGCTGGAGTGATGTTCTCTGCGTGCTTCGATACAATTTTGCATCGCTTCGCTCCGCAAAATCACTCAGCATGACGCAGAGAACATTGTATAGAGGAGCAAACCATGACTTGCATATACCAAAAAACCCCCCGCTTACGCGGGGGGTTTCTTCTCACTATGAGATGAGGTCAAAGGACTACGAAGTCATTAGCTCTGGTAGCTGGTTGACTTCACAGTTGTCTCTGGGTACTCAATCCATGTGAAGGTTGTAGTAGCGTTGGTATCCTTATCTGACCACTGAATGTGGCTGTCTCCACTCGCGTTACCGTATGTGGTATTTGAGATGGAGTTAAAGGCGTTCAACGAAACTTGGAGCGTGCTCACGGCACCGACGGCTGAGTTGCTTGGGTCAGTTACGTTTGCCTCAAGGACAAGCGTAAGATCTTCACCCTGGTCAAGCACAGTGTCGATAGCTGTGTTCGCAGCGAGACCTCCACAGTCCACAGTGAATGTACCTGAAGCAGTTCCTGCAATTGCAGTAGTGCTGTTGTAAGCGGTACATGCAACCTTGTTGCCATCACTTGTGCTGGAGCTGTTGTAGATCTTGAAGGTACTGGCGTCGATAGAGACGTTCGTAGCGTTGACGCTGAACAGTACTCCGGAGAGAACTGCATCGTTCAAGCCATCCTTCGAGTTGCTGTGTGCGGCAGCTGCAAACTTGAATGCTCCGATAGCGGAAATGTCAGTTGGCACAGCTGAGTTGTTGGCGTCCTGGCTTGCGTTTGTCACAGAAGTGATCTTCGCAAGAACGGAAACGTTCTTGTTACCAACAATGAATGCGTTCGCAGCAGCAGTGTCTGTTCCGATGAAGATTTCACCCTCTTGAGTGGCATCTTCGTCGTTCGCAGTCAGGTTGTTGCTGGACTCATCTCCGCGTGCGCGGACAGATCCGGATCCGGATCCTTCATCTGAAACGTTCTGCTTATCGATGAAGAACCAAACAATCTCGTTAGACGTACCTCCTTGTACATCCGTCTTCATCTTCGGACGAACGACAACGTCGACGTCATCACCTTCAGGCACAACGAGCTGTCGGCTTTCCATGTTTGCACAGAACTGCTCAATAGTGGTGGAACCCTGAACACCTGGGTTCTGGGTCAACACGTCATCGCTACCACAACCTCCAATGGTTGCGAGAGCAAATGGAGTGGATTCACCTGACTTGTAGAGCTCGAGACGGTCAACAGAGCTG
>PCVP01000038.1 GCA_002787035.1 Candidatus Peregrinibacteria bacterium CG11_big_fil_rev_8_21_14_0_20_49_14
ATAAAAGAAGGTAGTTATCCCCTTCAAGGCTAGTTGCATAAATTGTGTCACGGTGAGCCCGTCGAACCGCGGCACAATTTGACATCCTTCGACGAGCTCAGGATGACAAATTGAATGTACCGGCCTTAAAGGGATAGTCACATAAAAGAAAGAGAGATCTGCCAGCCGGAGTTTTGCACTTGAGCTGGCGAATACATCTGTGTTCTCTTTTTTCTCCACCCTACGACATGGCACTGATATCGGGTCCGCTGAATACTGCCGACACTCTCTTCTCTTTTTTCATGGATCGTCATTTTTCAGACAGGCTTTCGTGGCAACCTCCCGTACGGTATGCAAATTCTCGCTCCCTCATGGATCAGATTGCCGCAGGTGCGGGAAGAGATATTCCGCTCGACGATGTAAGGAAAACCACAGACAACATGACAATGGAGTCACGCACTGCAATGCTGCAACGCTTGATGGAACAACACAGAAAAAAGCCAACATATGCGGACGAAGACTCCACTGCGTACCATGAAATGATGGCACGCATAGAAGCAAACAAAGTTGCACCCATGCTCGCAGCGGAAATGGATGACTTTATGGATCCGAATGTTCGTCTCGCCGGATTTGCAAACAACACCTGATTATTCCGTGAGTTCCCCGACCAAGTCTTTCTCTATAAGCTCACGTAATCTGCGAGGATTTTTTGCCTGCTTCAATGCCCACATCAGCTTGACCATCGCACACTCAAAGGTCATATCTTTACCGGATATCACTCCCATTTGCTCCAGAGTAAGCTGTTTTCTGTAGCGATGAAGATCCACACGTCCGCGAAGAATCTGTGAAGTTATGACAATGGGAATACCGATTTCTGTCACACGTTTTACCCACGGAAAGAGGCTTTCTGGCAGCATGCCCGGTCCGTATGCTCGCAACACAATTCCATGTGGCTCCGCTGCCAGAATGGCATCCAGATACTTCTCGGAAAGTCCCGGGTTCAGGGTAAGCAGAATGACGTTCGGATTAAATTCCGGCTGCACAACAAGAGTACGCTTGCGACGAACCATACGATGCGGATACAGAGTGACATCGATATTAAAGTCTGCGAGAGGAAGCATTTTCGGAGTATCGAACGTGGAAAGGAAAGACTGATCCACTTTTTTGGCGCGATTTGCTCTGAGCACATGCGGTCCGAGCACTATGCACACTTCCGCGATATCCAACTGCGCAGTTCGTATGGCGAAAATAAGGTTCATTCTTCCGTCACCCGTGAGATCATTTATGGGCAGCAGTGCACCCGTGAACACGACAGGCTTACTCAGTCCCTGTAACGCAAAGCTGAGAGCACTTGCCGTGTAGCTCATGGTATTGGTTCCGTGAATCACCACAAATCCGTCAAATTGGTCGTAGAGTCTGCGTATCATCTCCGCTATTTCCACCCAGTGATCCGGTGTGATATCCGAAGAACCGACATGAGTGATGGAATAAAACTTTAACGCCACTTCTTTCTGCAGCTCCGGAAGAAACCGGTGGATTTCACTCAACGAGTCTATGGGCTCTATACGACCTGATTTTTGATTCACTTTCATGCCTATCGAACCACCGACGTAGAGTATTGCTACTTTTGATCTGGCCATGAATGGATTTTACTTATTACGTTACTCTTGGCAAGCAAGTATTGCCCCACAAATAGGGCTAAACTAGCTCCTTAATATGGCGAGCACTTCATTGATAGTGTCTGCCAATCGCCCTTCGCGATTTTCTATTTGTTTATCACATTCATCTGCGTAGGAGAGTTCTCTTTCCATGCTGGCAATTCTTCGTTTGAGTTCCGCATCTCCTATGGGGGCTCGTTCCGTGATATGCCGTATGAGCTGCTCTCTGCTCTCGGGAAGAATAAAGATTGATTGCAATGTATACGGTGCATTCTCTCCTCGGAAAAACGGATGACTG
>PCVP01000003.1 GCA_002787035.1 Candidatus Peregrinibacteria bacterium CG11_big_fil_rev_8_21_14_0_20_49_14
GACGGGAACTGATGTCTCCCATTATGTCTCCGAAGAACTCTTCGGGAGAGACAACTTCCACTTTCATAACAGGCTCCAAGAGTACGGGCTTTGCTTTCTTTGCCGCAGCTTGGAAACCGATACTTGCACATGTTTTAAAGGCCATTTCAGAGGAGTCCACATCGTGGTATGAACCGTCGTAGAGCTCAATTTTCACATCGACTACGGGGTAACCTGCGAGAATACCGCGACTCATACCTTCTTGGAATCCCTTATCGCAAGGATTGATGTACTCACGCGGAATTCTTCCTCCGACAACAGTATTCACAAACTCGTAGCCCTTGCCGTGCTCCTGAGGAGTCATGCGGAAGAGAACGTGACCGTACTGTCCTCGACCACCCGTCTGTTTTACGTACTTCTCTTCGTGTTCCACCGGTTCCTGGATAGTTTCACGGTACGCAACCTGTGGCTGACCGACGTTGGTTTCCACTTTAAATTCACGTCTCATACGATCGATAATAATATCCAGGTGCAGCTCTCCCATACCTGAGATAATTGTTTGAGCTGTTTCTTCGTCCGAGTGCACACGGAATGTGGGATCTTCTTCCGCAAGCTTCTGGAGCGCAATGCCCATTTTCTCCTGGTCCGCCTTTGTTTTTGGCTCCACGGCGATACTGATAACGGGCTCTGCGAAGGTGATGGATTCGAGTTGAATATGCTTCCCTTCATCACACAGGGTATCTCCCGTACGAGTATCTTTCAGACCGATTACTGCGGCGATATCCCCCGCTTCCACACTCTGAACTTCCTCACGAGAGTTGGCATGCATTTTTACAATACGACCGATACGCTCTTTGTTACCGCTTCGTGTGTTAAATACGTAGCTACCGGAATGTAAAATTCCGGAATACACACGAACGAATGTAAGCTTTCCGACAAAAGGATCTGAGGCAATCTTGAATGCCAAAGCGGAAAGTGGTTCTGCATTATCGGGCTTGCGAATTTCTTCCTGCTCAGTTTTTGGGTTGATACCCGTTGTAGGTGGGACATCCAACGGAGAAGGTAAGTACGCAACCACGCCGTCCAACAGACGTTGTACACCGACGTTCTTCAGTGAAGAACCGCAAAAGACAGGGTAGATTTTGCTTACAATGGTTCCGGCACGTATTCCTTTTACAATCTGCTCATTTGTAAGAGCGCTGTTTTCCAAATATGCATCGAGAAGGTCATCGTTGCACTCCGCCACTTTCTCCATGAGCTGAGAGCGATACTCCACAACTTTGGACTCCAAATCGGCAGGAATGGGTATCTCTTCGATAATTTCACCATATTCACCGCTGAAGAGAAACGCTTTCTTTGTGACAAGATCCACGACTCCCCGGAAGTCATTCTCTTCTCCAATGGGAAGCTGAACGGCAACAGCATCTTTACTGAGACGGTCATGAATGCTCCCGAGCGACATGTAAAAGTCTCCTCCCGTTTTATCCATCTTATTGACGAATGCAATACGGGGAACGTGGTACTTATCTGCCTGACGCCATACCGTCTCACTCTGCGGCTCCACACCTTGAGAACCGTCGAATACGGCAACTCCTCCGTCCAGCACTCGAAGGCTGCGCTCCACCTCTGCGGTGAAGTCCACATGACCGGGGGTGTCTATGATATTAATGACAGATTCTACCTCTTCACCGTCCACATTCTTTGCCTTCCAGTGACACTGGGTCGCGGCGGATGTGATGGTAATTCCGCGTTCTTGCTCCTGTTCCATCCAGTCCATTGTGGCTTCACCGTCGTGAACTTCTCCGATTTTGTAACTCTTTCCCGTGTAGAAAAGAATACGCTCGGTCGTCGTTGTTTTTCCGGCGTCGATATGAGCGATGATACCGATATTGCGTACGTTCTTTAGATCCATAATGGAAAGAATGAGAATGAAATGGTATTTGCACCC
>PCVP01000046.1 GCA_002787035.1 Candidatus Peregrinibacteria bacterium CG11_big_fil_rev_8_21_14_0_20_49_14
TTCGTATAGCGAACATTCAGGTGTGGATTATCGGTTCGAACCGTCTGTGAACCGACAAGGATAGCGTCGTGCTTGGCGCGAAAATGTGTGTGAGACCACTCGTCTTGCTTAGGCGATGTGATTTTCAACGGAGATCCGTCGGGATTGGATATTTCTCCGGATCGTAGCTGTGCCTTCTTCATGGTAATGAACGGACGCCCTTGCTCCTTAAGCGAAACGTAGCCTTTGTTGAGTCGTCTGCAGAGTTCCGGAAGGAGTGGGCCCACCACAGAAATCCCCTCCTCTCGCAAACGTTCAATCCCCTTCCCTGCCACGGAAGGATTGGGGTCGCGCATACCGTAGACGATATTTCGAATGCCACTCTCTATAATGATGTCCGTGCAAGGAGGTGTTTTTCCCTCGTGACAGCATGGTTCCAGATTGACGTACAAGGTATCACCGGGGTCTATTTGTTGATCAAATTTTTTGATCAACATTCGTTCCGCATGATCCTGCCCGAACCCGGCATGCCAACCCTCGGCAACGCAATTACCGTCACGAACCAACACCGACCCAACAAGAGGATTTATACCTGTGTGCCATCTCCCCTGCTCCGCAAGTTCGAGACACCGACGCATGAAGAATTCATGATGCATGTGAGACAGTGTCACATAAAAAAGGCGGGTCGTCGCGTGGCTACTTGAGATACTTTTTAAGCACGGACTCCGTGCGTTCTTTGGCGACATCTTTTCCTGCAATCGTACCCGATACCATTCTATGGTGTCTGTGTGCATGTAAGATCTTCCGCAAACCGCCTTCTCCGTTCTCCAGATACTTCGCAACACGGGTTACCGTTGTGGTGCTCGCACCCGTCTGGGCCGCAATCTCTCTGTATGTGCGCCCATGACTTAACTGCTTTGCCACTTCCAGGCGCTCGCTCCATGCCTGAAGCTCGCTTAATGTCGCAATGTCTCGCAGGAAGTCTGCCACTTCCTTTTCGGTGGAACAGGCGACAAAAGCACTGCATAGTGACTGGAACCACGGTTCCTTTCGCCAGGAGTCTTCTGTGAATCTCTTTTTACCCATAGAGCCTGAGAATAGCTTTCATAGGGCATGTGTCAATGTTGTATCACAGTAAAACATCATCTTGTCACCCTTTTTGAAGTATTTCCTATTTAATGTTTTTATGTTATAATATATTTGATATCACTCATACACACATCGTTTATGAATCCGAAAGACCTGCATCCGGACACCACTCTCACGGCACTCCTTAGTGCATTGCTGGTTACGTCCTTTGGCATAGTGATTCCGCAACTGCGCGTGATACATGAGGTATCAGTCGGATACTACAACGCTCTTCCTGTATCGCAGAGTCTGGCAGATTTTGACAGAGACGGTATTCCAAACTCCATAGATGACAGTGACGGAGATACGATAGCAGATATGTACGATCCGACTCCTTTCGGAGCAATGCATGCTGCGGCAACTGAGCAAAGCAATTTAGATTCCGCTGTTGTCGCATTGCAGTAAATAAAAGAAAAGCCCTTCTATTAGGGCTATTCTCGAATTACGTAGTTTGAGATTACCTTCCTCCTCCACGCTTTGCGATGATCTCTTCGGCAACGTTGCCAGGCACTTTATCGTAGTGAGCAAATTCCATGGAGTAGCTGGCGCGTCCTTGTGTCATGGAGCGAAGTTCCGTTGCATACCCGAACATCGAAGCCAAAGGAACGTTCGCAACTATCACCTTGGCAGTACCGCGGTCACCCTGACTCTGTATAAGTCCGCGACGGGAACTGATGTCTCCCATTATGTCTCCGAAGAACTCTTCGGGAGAGACAACTTCCACTTTC
>PCVP01000004.1:0-31959 GCA_002787035.1 Candidatus Peregrinibacteria bacterium CG11_big_fil_rev_8_21_14_0_20_49_14
CCTACGGGAGGCAGCAGTGAGGAATCTTCCGCAATGGGGGCAACCCTGACGGAGCGACACCGCGTGAAGGATGACGCCTTATTCGGGTGTAAACTTCTGTTCTGAGGGACGAAATTTTTGACGGTACCTCAGGAGAAAGCACCGGCTAAATCCGTGCCAGCAGCCGCGGTAATACGGATGGTGCAAGCGTTACTCGGAATTACTGGGCGTAAAGCGTCCGCAGGCTTTTTTATAAGTCTGGTGTTAAAGCACGGAGCCCAACTCCGTGTCTGTACCGGAAACTATAGAAATAGAGTCACTCAGAGGCATCTGGAATGCCGTGTGTAGGGGTAAAATCCGTTGATCCACGGTAGAACGCTAAAAGCGAAGGCAGGATGCTGGGAGTGTACTGACGCTCAGGGACGAAAGCGTGGGGAGCGAAGGGGATTAGATACCCCCGTAGTCCACGCCCTAAACGATGCGTGCTCGGTGTTGGGATTTTTCAATTGATCTCAGTGCCTCAAGCTAACGCGGTAAGCACGCCGCCTGGGGAGTACGGCCGCAAGGCTAAAACTCAAAGGAATAGACGGGGACCCACACAAGCGGTGGAGCATGGGGTTTAATTCGATGATAAGCGGAGAACCTCACCTAGGTTTGACATCCCGGAAATCGACTGGAAACAGTTGAGTGCCGCAAGGAATCCGGTGACAGGTGGTGCACGGTCGTCGTCAGCTCGTGCCTTGAGGTGTACTGTTAAGTCAGCAAACGAGCGCAACCCTAATCCTATGTTGCTTTTTCATAGGAGACTGCCGCCTCCAAGGCGGAGGAAGGTTAGGATGACGTCAGATCTGCGTGTCCCTTATGCCTAGGGCAACACCCGTGCTACAATGGTCGGTACAAAGGGCAGCCAACCCGCGAGGGGGAGCCAATCCCATCAAAACCGGCCTCAGTTCGGATTGAAGTCTGCAACTCGACTTCATGAAGCTGGAATCGCTAGTAACCGTGAATCAGCTACGTCACGGTGAATATGTTCCTGGGTCTTGTACTCACCGCCCGTCAAGTCATGAAAGGCAGGGGCGCCCGAAGCACCGTTACTCTCACGAGGCGGTACCACGGTGAAACTGCTGATTGGGACTAAGTCGTAACAAGGTATCCGTAGGAGAACCTGCGGATGGAACACTTCCTTACCAGGGAATTTTTTCTCTGACCATGTGCGCTGGCCGGTAGTCGTAAAGCTATCACATGTGTAATTGACCGGGGACTACTCCCCAACGTTTTGGTTCTTGCCTCGCAAGGATTCAAGACATTGGGGCTCGGAATGCTTCTCTACTCTGCGATGATATGAACGGGGCTTTTTTAATGCACAAAAAACAAGGCGAGCCGGAGGGGCTCGCCTGTAGGGTTTTCCGAAACGAAGTCGGAAATTTAGGAATGTTGATTCTCTTTCGCGTTGCGGTCTGTCCGCATTGCTCGAAAGGTGCAGAAAGCTGCAGCCGTAAGCAGGCACAATGTGACCGCCACGAGGCTCCACCCTCCCACGACAATGCTGGCTGATCCGACAGTAATGGTCGCCGCATTGAGCAGCATGGTAATCCAAAACCATGGGTTTTTTCGCTTAGTCGCCACGTTTTTGCTTCTCCTTTTCAAATTGAGCAAGTAACCCGGTCACATCTGACGTGCGATGTGCAAACACTGTACGGATGCCGGAAAGAAATGCAGCCAACCACGCAACAAGCGTGCAGGCAATTGCCAACTTTCCGTACGTAGCCAAGGCTCCATCCGCGGAGTCCTGCACTGCAATAACGCCTGTTGCGATGCAAACGAAGGCCAGAACCAGTGTGGTAATGAGCCACGAACGAGCAGAAGATTTCATACAACGTCTCCTTTGCAGTAAAAGATCGAATTGTTACATTCCTAATGAATATTAAACAACTTTTTTATATATATGTATAGAGTGAATATACCCATAATTTCAGTGCAATATTACGGTGAGCGGTTACAATTTTTCCATGCGTAGAATTTTCAAGGCATCTCCCCTTCTCCCCGCGGCACTCTGTGCACTGCTTCTGTTTGGGTGTGAAGGAAACGCAGACTGGCGCAACGTGGAAGACGCGGTTTTGCCGCAGCTTATGGAAGCCAATCTGAAAAAACAGGTGTCGGGACTGGTACACAAAGAAATCTCCCGAGACGTAGACCTCGGCTACGTACTGGATACGGAGAAGGGATACAGCTTTATAAAAACGGATGATGTGGAAGCATGGAAAATAACCCAAGACGTTCTGCACAAAACGGCGATGCGAAATTTGGAAAACCTTGTGCACAACGAAGATATGCAGTTGGCCGAATCTGAAGAAAGTGCAAACGGCAAGTACGTGATAGTGGAAACCGGCGACGGCTACGATGCCGTTCGCATTCTTTCACAGAAGATACAAAAGCAAATGAGATCGTATCTCGGAGACGAGTACTTTGCCGCGGTACCCACACGTGACTTCCTTGTTTTTTGGCATAAGGACTTCTCTCTGACGGGAGAATTTATGGAGCAAGTGGAAAAAGAGTACGCAGCCGGCGAAAAGTACAAGCTGACTCCCCGTCTCTTCTTGGTCACAAAGGAGGGACTGCAACCACTGATAAAACAGGCCGTAGAATAAAGAACGCGGCACCGGAAACAATTGAGTTGGCAATACGGATGCTCCTCGAGCCTTCCGAGCTTGCAGAAGAGCTGCAAGAAGTCATTCACCGGATACTATGCTCGCCGGTATTTTTCTTCCAGTCCCTGCAGTACCAGTTCCTGCGCTTCCAGTGAGGGAATTCCCCTCGTAAACTCTCCCAAAAACCCGAGCACATACATTTGCCGTGCCTCGTGTTCCGCAATACCGCGTGAGGCAAAATAGAAGAGATCTGCCGCTGTTACCTTGGAAACAGTCGCACTGTGACTTGCTTTCACATCATTCGTCTTTATCTCCAGTCCGGGTATGGCATCCACCTTCGCGCCGGAGTCCAGCATGAGAACATCTTCGGTGAGGTAGGTATCTGTACCACCTCCACCAAGCTCTATGTCTATCATGCCGTTACAGATCGCATGCGCTTTTCCTTCCGTCACTCCTTTTATGGTAATTTCTCCTCTGCCTTCTTTTGCATGAAAAATATTGCGAGCACTTATGTGTTGTTTCTCGCTGTTTTTTGCATAAAAAATCCAATCCATAGAACTTTCGCCATGGGCACCTTTCACATCGGAGACCAGGTTGTGATGAACCGTTTCCCCTCCCAAAGTGACATTGTGCCAGTGCATGTGCGCATCTGCCGCCACAGAAGATCTCTGATGAATACACACCTGCGCACCTGCGTCCGCACGTTGCGCAGACAAATACGTAAGCTCGGCACCGTCTTCCAAAAAGACTTCGATGCAATGAGACCACATTCCCCTGTTATCTCCCGAAGGTTCACTATTTTCACCGCCTTGGTCATTGTAAAGTTCCTCGACGATCGTAAGAGATGAGCCTTTTCCCACCACAATCACAATATGCGTGGCAGCCCACTCGTGGGTATTGGTGAACGTAATCTGCACGGGGTGTCGAAATGTCTGATTCGGCGCGACGGCAATGAAATGTGTATGGGTAAGAAACGCATAGTGCCGCAGAAGCTCAGGCGAAGAAGAGGGCTCAAGCAGTGTGGAGAATCGCTGTTCAAAAAGATCGACATCTTCCTGTGCCATTTCTCCTCGTTGCATTTCACCTGCAATCGCCTGAATCCACTTTTCACCGAAGGGTCTCGAAGAAATTGCCGTGGCACATCCTTCGCCTCGAGCTATGGGAAGTGATGTCGGCAGAGAAATCTTCGTGTCGGTCTTCATCAGCGCTTCGTATGCCTCCATTCGTCGCTTTCGAAGAAAGGTTGTTTCGTAAAGCGACTCAGACAGGCGTTGAACATTGTGTTGGCTTTGCATGTGTCGTAGTCTGCCCGAGAGAGACTGCGATGTGTACGAGAATATGAAGAGTTCCAAAGAAACGGCAATTGAAACCAAATTCAGAGGCTGAAATACATATTGCAATGACGTGACAAAATAAGAAAGTAATGTATAGTTGTCATCATGGCTGAGCGACAACTGTATCTTTTTGGATCTTCTCGTGATCATGAGATACGTATTCACAGGCAAGAAGATGAACCTGAAAAGACAGCGGTATCGACAGATGACTCTCGCAGAAATCTGCAATTGCTGCTCTTCCCGGAAGCTGACAATGCGAAGTTAAAAACAGCTGCAGCATCGAAAGTAGAGGAAGAAGTCGGGCAAGAAGCCGATGCGGAGGAAAAACCTCTTACCGGAAGAGGGGGTGTTGCGCAGTTACTTGCGAATATGGATGCAATGGATAGCTTTACTATCGCGCGGGAATTCACCCGACTGGGACTGCAACATGAAAATAACTTGTTCCCCGAACTTGGACTTCTTATGAGACAACGACGGGAAGGATTTCTCATCCTCTTAAACTTGGTAAGGCTCGGGAAAATTCGAACGGATCCGCAACGACAGGCAATTGCAGAAGAAGCATTCCGCGCCGCGCACGGCAACGGCACGTCAGAGCTGCAACTGGCAGAAGCTGTGGGAAAGTTGAAGATAGGATTGCAGGGTCGGAAATACAGAAAAATGAATGGTCTTATTACCGCATTTCAAAATACTGCAGGTGAATTTGATTCATTCATACAGGCTGCCAAGGGCTACTGGCGCGAGGTGCTTCCATCTCTCGTAAACGGCGAAGCATCGAGTTATGAGGAAGCAAGAAGAATGTATGGCGAAAAGCATGCAGGAAGCCTACGAAAAGCGTATGAAGAGCGAAAAGCCTGATGTTCCTATTTTTAAGTAATTATGGTATAATAGTATAAACACTACCCTCTCACTCTATGGTTGATCGTACGACAAGAGCAGAAGAACTCTCCGAAGGACACAGTGAACAGAAGAGGTACGCAAAGCTTGCGCACTCAAAACTTCGCGAAAAGGGCATTACTCGCTTTCGCGACAAAGCGGGTCGCGAATACTGGATTTCCGAACAGAAAATTCAAATTATTCTGCCGGACCAATCCGAGGTGCATTACAACGTGGACTCAAATTCAATCAGTATAAAGAGTGCGGGAGAACAACATTTTGTCGCCTACGAAGAATTTGCAGGAAACTTCGCACCGTTTGTAAACGCAGTGAGAATGGCACAGTCCATTGCTCTCAGTGAAAACTTGGATGAAGAAGGAAAAGTACTGGCACGTCTGCACGAAGGACGCGGCGGAGTGGCGGGTGCCATGAATGAGTTGATGCATTCGTAAAGGTTTATCCGACTGACCCCTCCATTTCTAACTCAATAAGTCGGTTCATTTCGACCGCGTACTCCAAGGGAAGCAGACGTACGACTGGTTCTATGAACGCATTTACTATCATGGCCTTGGCTTCCTCTCGGGGAATACCACGGCTTGTAAGGTAAAAAATATCCTCTTCCGACAGTTTACCCACGGTTGCTTCGTGGGCAATGGTAACGTCGTTATTGCGTATTTGAATATCGGGAATGGTATCCGTACGACTTCGCTCGTCCAAAAGCAACGCATCGCACTCCACATTGGCTATACAATCGTGAGCATGCGGAGCAATTTTCAGCATGCCGCGATACACACTGCATCCGCCCCCCTTGCTTATGCTTTTGCTTACCACCTTGGAAGACGTATGTGGTGCCATATGCAACACTTTGGCACCGGTATCTTGCCACTGACCCTCATTGGCAAACGCAATTGCCATATGGTCACACCGCGCACCCTCCCCCACCAGCACAGAACATGGGTAGAGCATGGTAGTACCACTTCCCATGTTTCCTCCTATCCATTCCATGGTTGCATCTCGCTCCACAATGGCACGCTTGGTGTTTAAGTTGTATGTATCGCGACTCCAGTTCTCCACGGAGGAGTAGCGCACTTTGGAACCGGGCTTCGCAAAAATTTCCACCAGACCTGCGTGCAACCCTTGGCTCCCGTACTTGGGCGCACTGCACCCTTCTATGTAGTGAGCAACCGCCTCCTCTTCCACCACAATGAGCGTGTGTTCAAACTGTCCCATGTTTTTTGCGTTCATGCGAAAATACGCCTGCAGCGGATCTGCGATATGCACACCCGCAGGTACGTACAAAAACGTGCCACCGGACCACACAGCCCCGTGGAGAGCCGCAAACTTATGGTCCAAAGCAGGGACACACTGCATGAAGTACTTCTTCACAAGATCGGGATGCTCCTGCAACGCATTATCCATATCGAGAAAGATGACTCCTTTCTCCTCCCATTTTTCCTTGAGGTTGTGGTACACCATTTCACTCTCATACTGCGCGCCTACTCCCGCAAGCATACGACGCTCCGCCTCGGGAATACCAAGCCTGTCGTACACGGAACGAATTTCCGCGGGCACTTCGTCCCAGTTATCTGTTTCCTGCGTACCGGGTCTTGCATAGTAAATAATATTGTCTAAATCCAACGCGGAAAGATCTGGCCCCCAGCTCGGCATAGGCTTGTCTAAAAATATACGCAGGCTCTCCAGTCGCATTGCAAGCATCCACTCCGGTTCGTTTTTATCCGTGCTTATTCTCCGTACAAGCTCCTCCGATACGCCGCGTTCCAGGCCATCTGCGTAGGGAGAAGGATTCGCATCGTCGAAGACGCTGCGATCTAAGCCGGAAAAAATGGGAGAATCGTTTGTCATGCGGATAATAAGTATAGACTTTACTGTGGAAGCAGCCATTAATTTTGCTTCCTTCCACCTTTTGCTACCATACTGCAACAATGATACGCGACCTCTCAAAACAGGAAGTAACGGAGCTCCTCACGCTTGAAAAATACGGGCACTTGGCATGCTGCCTGCACGACAGGCCGTATGTGGTACCAACAACATACGCATACGATGGCAAGCATATTTATATTTACACACATAGCGGACAAAAGGTGGACATGATGAGAAAGAATCCGACTGTTTGTTTGCAAGTGGAAAACGTAAGCAGTCAGAGCATATGGAAGAGCGCACTCGTGTATGGCATGTACGAAGAGCTGAAAGATGAACCGCTTGTGGATGCCATAAACATGCTCAAAGAGCACACGCAATTTCGCGAAATTTACGCGCCGTTTAAATTCGATGCCACCAGCAAGCAGCTCTATAACAGAGGAAAACTTATCGTTATTTTTAGAGTAGTCATTACGGAAATGTACGGCAGAGCACACGACATGAAGGAGTAAGAAAACTTTACGACAGACAAAACAAAAGTGAACCGCAATTGACTTCGGCATATCGGTACGATAAATGTATTTCTTTCTTTACATTCCCTTCCTCAAAATGCAAACAGTATCGGAATCCCACACACGTGAGCTTTCGAAAGAAAAAGCTCCTTTCCCCTTTCCTCGTCAGACAGATGTGACGGATCATATGGCGCAGGCCAGCAACCCATCTGTCAAAGTAATCGCCCATGATTACAACATCACTCAGAAGCTTATTACCATAACCGAAGACAAAGCTCTCATTTGTCTGCAACGAAACCTACGAGTGCTTGGCAAACGCAAGTGGCTGCACCCGCTCTCGCTGCTGCTTACAATGTTGCTTGCTCTTGCCACCTCGGACTTCAATAAGCTCCGCTGGATGAGCTCCGAACTGTTGCAGGCAACATTCATGGTAACAAGCACCATTACAGCCGGTTGGCTGATATGGGAAATTATGCATGAAGGCAGACTGAAAGAAGTTCCCGAAGCTATCAGCGATATATTCGCTGAAATAAGAGGATAGCGAGTGTGTCGCCTTTCTTTGGAGTTTCAACATCAACGGCAATACTGACCGTCGCCGAGAAAATCGGTAGTATGACAATATGCAAAGTTCGCAGGTTGGTTGCAGGCATCTCATACGAATACAGCGCGGAGAAGAGATAGTCTCCTCACTCACTGCGTACCTTCGGGAGAAGAGCATTCGCTGCGGAGCAATAAGCGGCATAGGCGCCGCCAGCCGAGTGACATTGCGATACTATGACATGCAGACAAAGGAGTATGTGGGAAAGAAGTTTGAAGGAGAGTTTGAAATAGCATCGATGACCGGAAACATTTCCGTGACGAACGGAGTCATACGGCCGCACGTGCACATTGTCCTTGGCGACACCGAATACCGATGCTTCGGAGGACACTTGGAATCCGCAATTGTCTGCGTGACCTGCGAAGTCATTGTGTCGGAAATAGACAAAGAATTGCCCCGCTCCTTGGATAAAGAAACGGGGCTGCAACTTTGGGATCTTTCGTAATTAGCGAAGTTCGTACATCAAGATGATGTTTGCACGAATTTCTTGCTCCCCTGCAGGAATGGGAGGTGCTCCTCCGCCACCCATACCACCGGATTCCATCATCATGGTATCCATACGGGCGTATGGCATAGGAGAAGAGTAGCCGCCTTCATTGTATCCCTTAAACTTCCCGAGAGTTTTTCCAAGGTCAGCGGCAAGCTTCACTGCTTTTTCCTGCGCATCTGCTATTGCCATGGCGCGAGCCTCGGCTCGCAGTTCTTCCGGATCGTCTATGGTGAAGTTCACACCGCCGACTTGGTTGGCACCCTTGGTAACTGCGGCATCCAGTATGGAAGTAAGTTTGCTGATATCGCGCACCTTCACCACAAGATTCTGACTTGCTTCGAATCCGCTTTCCACACGTTTGCCATCGAAGTAGTCATACGCGGGATTCATCCAGAGATTCTGTGTTGTTATATCTTTCTCTTCAACACCGGCGGCAAGCACGGCCTGCGAAATGGCATTCATTTTATTGCCGAGCAGTTCCATGGCATCCTGCGCTGTTTTTCGTCTGCCTGTCTGCACACCGAAGTTCAGTTCGGCAATATCGGGTACTGCCGTTACCTTGCCTTCACCCTGAATGGAAATAGTGGGCTTGGAGTGGTCTTGCGTACGGACGTACTGTCCGGCTATGTAGGAGCCACCGAGTAGTACGGCTACCAACACCGCTGCCATAGGTTTCTTGTGACATGACTGCATATTTGCATCCATAGGAAAGTGGGGGGGGGAAATCGATCTGAGTATAGCAAATTTTGACGCACTCAAGTTGCGATCTTCGTGTACGAAGAAAGTGCTACTCCCAAATCGGCCCTTCGGAGATGCCGCCATCAAATTGGGAAGCCATATCGTCCGCAACATGTCCGTATATCGGCCCTTTTTTCCGCTCCGGCAGAGTCCGACCTTCATCCGGAGTATCTAAGACCAACCGAAATCGATGTCCATGACCGTTACTCTCCGCTAAAATAGCCTCTATCCTGCTCAGTGCCTCTGAGCCTCCCGCCGAATCAAGAGTTCTTGCATCTGCTTCAATTGTCACCATGAAGGTATAGGGAAATAATAACTATCACTACTGAGTTTCTTCTCATAGATACGAAAGGTCAACTGAAGTCGACATGCGTATGTTATCGCCTTGTGAAAGCCATTTTCCGAAAATGTTATGACTTCAAATTACAAAAGATTCACCACTCATCCGAGAGTACGTCATTATCTTCACAGAAACAGTAAAAGGTGATACAATAAGAAGATACGAACCGTGATATGAGCGGTTTGCATATCTCACTGCGCTACACTCTGCTTCTATGATGAATTTTCTTCAACTCACAGAGGACGAAAAAGCACTCTTTGCCTCCTTGCCGGCAGGAGTGCGTGAAGGTTGGGAAGTGCATACGGAAGAGCGCACATTTACGGATACCAAAGAACACTTCGCCACACGGCTTTCCTTCGTACGGCTGCATGACCCCAAGCTCCATGTGTTTAAAGAGCAGCTGGAAAAAGCAAAAAGTCCCGAAGAGGCGGTGGCGATAGCGGGAGAAATGGATCTCTCACAGGTAAAGCAAGCTGATTTGGCAGAGCTGTTTTTTGCCATGGGCCCGGGCCCGCTTTCTCTGCTTATAAGCAAATTGCTGAAAACTGCAAAAGAAGATACGGACGTGCAGGCCGTAGCGGCACTGTCTCTTATACGCGGCTCTCTCCTTAAATCTCTCTCCGTACATTTCTCTTAAGCAGCATGTCACTCTCCACAATGGAATCCACGGCAAACCCGGATGGGAACCTTACCGCAGGGGGTTTGGACGGACAAGAAGCGGTGGAAATACGCCCTCTTATTCCCACGCCCGAGCGCCTGCACCGACTGCTCGAAATGGATTTGGAAACAGTGGAACGTTTGTACAAAAGTTCATCTGAACGCAGTGAGCTTGTGGATATCATCATGTCTCAACAGGAAGCGCTCAGTGAGTACCACAACAATATCTACCGCGATGAAATCTCTGAGCTCATTCGCATAGGCGGAGAACGTCTGGCCAATGACCCGGAGGTATCGCTTTTGGAACTGGAGAATACGCTCTTGGAAGTGCAGCGCACTCTTGCTGCAAAGAGAGATTTTCTTACGGAAACAAGCCCCGATGACATTCCGGAAGGTGCGGAAGAAAAAGGGGCGTTGCTGGAACGAGTAAAAGAATCCGAAGTGCGCACCGAAAACAAAGAAGAAAGAAGTATGTGGAGAAAGGCATGGGATGCCATTACTTATTTGCCACGCAAACACCCTGTTATCACCGCACTGCTTGCATTGGCAGGCGCTGCTTGGGGTATTTATGCACTCTGGGACTACCTCGGTGAAATCATTATTGTTCCAAACCCCATAGAAGGTGCGGGAGAAGTAGCCGAAACAGTGGTGGCACCTACGGGAGGAGAATTTTCCGCCATCGCAGAAGGAGAAATAGCGGGGCCGAACCTCGGTACGGGCGTACCGAGTGCGCAACCTCCTGTGCCATCTCCGAACGTACCGGCACCGAATTCAGGAATTTTTGCGAGTCCTGCGGCTCCCCCGCCAAACGCTCCCATGCCCCCTCCTGCAAGTCCACCAATAAAAAATCCTGATCTATTTTACCCGGACGGACCAGGCTAAACGTAACTCTTCGCTGCTATGGCAACCCCCGAACACACAAATCAAACACCACCAATCGAGCAAAACGAAAGTAACGAAAGGTTACTGGAAACGTTCGGACTCTCCGCACAACTCAACAGATTGCGTCGTGCTTTGGGACAAACGAATCCCATAGAAAACGTAAACGAAAGAGAGCTGCAGACCATGCGTGAACAGGCGCAAAACCAAGCTGTGTACACAAGTTACGGTGATCTCGCCAGAACCAACGAGATTTACTGGCGCATTAAAGCAATTCAGCACGAGGCGGCTTTGGCAAAACAGGGACTTGCCCCCGCGGAAAGAGAACGAAACCGGAGAGAGCTTATCGTGGCGAATCAGGCAATTACGTATAACCAGTACGTACCCGCAGTCATAGAGCAGGTGCATTCTTTTATGGATTTGTATCAGCAAGAATTTCTGGAGTTGCTTCCTTTTCTGCCCGAGCAACAGCGAGAGGAGCTGCGAGAGCAGTACAGACAATCTGTGGAGTACATCCACGTTCTGAAAGAGGCAATTAACCAAAGACACATCTACGCCAGCGTTCTGGAGCTAGATAAACAAATAGATCGCATAAACTTTCGCCTACAAACAGAAAGTCTTAACGCCACTCAAAAGCAGGAACTTGAGAGTCGCAAGACAAGCCTTGAGCGTAGTCGCACCAGTACTTTCGGTAGTCTATCTGCAGAAAACCAAGCGATTGTAGTCCGTGGACGAGAACTGAATGCACGATTTTTAATCGAAAGAGATCCAATTCAGGAACAAAAACTGCGCGAACAATACCGCAAGCTTCACTCGGAGCGCAGACAGCAGATGGATGCAGATGTCATAGATATTCTCAAGGGAAATCCCGAAGGCAGAGAAGACCTTGGTGTACCGAAGGATTTCCTGCCACAACGTTTGTATCTGCAGGCAATTCAACTGCGGTACGGACAACTGCGCGATGTGCAGCAGCAAATTGCGAGGCGGGACGATTGGACCGAACAACAGAAAAAAGATGCGCAGGAAAAACTCAGTACTATGCGTCGCTCGTACATGGAAAATATGATCGTCATCACACAGCAGCTTGCGGGGCACCAACAGGCAATGGCAGAGCTGACGAGCATACAAAATCAATTCGGCAATAACTTCGACCTCACAGATGCGAGAAACAATACCGGTGAAACTGCTCCGGAAGTACTGGAAGCAGTGGATAAAAGCATAGATGGCGCACGAGACTTCCACATTGGAAGTCTGCAAAACATGCTGCGACAGGTAGACACTTCGTTTAATCCGAACGGACTTGAATCGCTGAAAGACGCAGGAATCATGCGCCTGCTTGAGAGCGTTGACGGACTGTCGGGAATGCTGCGAAATCTTATAACCGCGGCACTCCCCGAAGGACCGACGAAGAAGAGCATAGATGAATGGTTGGATACGTCTCTTCCTCTCTCCATACGAGAATCGTTGGACAGCGGAGTAGGACCGGACGGCAAGCCACTTACCAAAGAAGAAAAACTCCGGAGAATACGGGACGTCATTATCCGATTCAGAGATACGGGTGCGGTGAAAAAGTTCCGCACGACGGTCGATCTTATGTCCGGCATGCCGGATGCATCCGAGTATGTGGGACAACAGGTTACAAACCCGTTGCCCACTCTCCCGGAAGGAGGGATTCGCGATGCGGCAGCGCGTGACGCACTTATAGAAAAACACGGAGGCGCCACGGCGTACGCCATGATGATCGCTCAAATGAAAACAGATGGAGACGCCTTCCACGAAGCGTACAAAACATTCTTACGTGATATGGAAGATCTGGTGAATATTCGCCTCGGCCTTATAGCCGAAGTGGATACCATTAAAGAGAGCTGGAAAACGCTCGCAACCAACTTGAGTATTGCGACCGGTGCCGCAGTGGTATTGCCTTGGATCGCTGCGGGAGTCGGCGGATATGCCGGTGCAAATATGCTGTGGCGCGGAGGTCGCGCACTTATTAAGACTCCCAATGCCATATTGCGCGGAGTTCGTGCCGTGCCATCTGTTGCCGGGAGAGCTGCGGGAGCATCTGCACTGGCATACCGCACGTATTTGGACTTTAAGGAGCTTGGAGAAATGAGCGAATCCATAGAAAGGCAACGCACACGTATGATAGCAGATTTGCGTGCGGCAGGATTTGAAGCGGAACCCGCAGACCAAGAAGAAACATTCCGCTACAGAGACGGAGGTACCGACATAAAAGTAAATATCAAAGAAATCAATCAGGCACAAGAAGGGCAAACACAGGCGCAGACACTGCGCACCATGGTGAGTGCGGCAGAAACTCTTGCGGTACTTCGCTTCGGTCTCAGCAGAACCTTCTGGCCGCTTATGGCGGTGGAAGTGACGGTGGAAACCGCACGGTACGGAATAGACCAAGAGGCAGATCGAAAATTTGTGACCAAAGCTCCCGCATGGCTGCTTGCCAAAATAAATATGCAAGAAGCAACCGGCGATACCGCATACGACATGCTCGCCAAGGCATCGGGGGAAATGATGACAGACAGTCCGTTCGGAGACGGTGACGATTCCGCTGAAAATAACAATAAGAGAGCGATACGAGAGAAGATGCTTTTCGCTATTTTAAACAGGGAACTACGCGAATTTCCCGATTTGCGCAGAGAAGTATACGGCGGAAGCGAACACCCGCTGAACATGCAGGAATTTTTTGCGGGAGACGGAGGGTTTAAAGATGTGTTCCTCCCCGCTTTTTACTCTCGACTCTTCGAACTTTCGGGTAACGGTCTTTCTTGGGAAGAAATAAGCAAGGGACAAATAGACGGTGACTGGAACATCCCGCTCCCGACTTCAGCCAATATCACCTTGGTGGAAATACGGCGTTCAATGCGTGAGACGATCGTATTTTTCATTCAGCATAAAAGAGAGGAACAGTATCTTGCAGCCATCGCCGAGCGCAGGCGCGTGCAAACACAAGTAGCGGCGCTTGCGGATCGCAATACACCCGAAGCACGTCGCCTGATAATGCGACTGGAAATTTTGGACGACATGGTAAGCAGTCTGGGTGAAGCAGAGGTATTCGGGGAACGGTTAAGTCAAATAGATATTGCGCTGTTGCAACGCAACGAAGGGAAGACTCGTGCGCAGCTTGCTGCGAAGTATCTTTTTGAAAATGCGGAAAATCTGCTGTTTACAGTACCGGAGAGCGAAGTGGCAGGTCTGCCAAACGGCTTCTCTTTCGGTGCTCGCGGATCCATCTATAAAAACGTCTCGGACAATGTGGAACTGATAGGCAATATGAACAGCGTGCTTCCGCGCACGACAGATGAACCCGAAGGACGCGTGTACGACCCTATTTTGCAACGTATCTTCTCGGTGGAAAACTGGCTGCCATCCACAAATGTGGATGCCAGAGCTGAATTTACACATCATGCACGCATATCTGCCAACTGGATTTCGAGAGATGCAAGACTTCCCGAGCTTGCAGGCAATGCAAGTGCGGATGCCGCCAGACAGCGCATAACAGAGGCTAGCATTGCACTTTCTGCGCTCGATGAAAGACGCGGCAGACGACTGAGTCGTGATACGCAAATGGAGCAGCGGCTCTACAGTAACGACTCCAACACTCCCGTGGTACTGCGTAGTTTCAATGTGCCACGAAGCAGAGGTATGGTTGCAAACGACTATCCGCGCATGGAGTCTCTTATGAACGACCTTCGCTATGCCCCAAGCCTGCGAGGAGAACAGTTTTCACGAGATAACGTTGTCGCAGTCATATTTGAAGGACACATCTTAAGCAGCGGTCAGGCAACTGTGCTGGCAACGTACGTCTACGGTGACCCCACCACAAGAGACTCGAGCAGCCCTCAGTTCTTCGTGGTGCAACGAGCCAGGAGCACATTTGGCACTTCCAGAAGCAGTGGCACAATGGAAGGACACAATCGTGTGCTTGGAGGCAGAAATTTTCTGCGACAAGAAGGAGGGCTGGCAATGCTTGAAGGATTGGACGCACCTCTGGAACAAAGAAGGTTGCGTATTATCGACAGAAGAAGGCAGGAGTTGCAGCGTGAAAGAGAACTGGGACGTCGTCGCACCGAAATGCTACGCCAACAAGAAGCGGTGCGCGAAACAGCAAAAAGAAATCCGGGCGTATGGCACCCGTATCCCAATACGTACTTAAACCAAGAACAAGGCGAGCGTCGCCACAATATGATTTCATATTACAGGCCTGAAGGAAGGCAAACAGGATACTTCATGTACTTACGAAAGCCGTCTGTGGATAACCCGAATGTTCCCTCTTTGCGTGCAGGACCGGGAAGCAGAATTGCCGAAACAGTGGGAGACTACAGAACAACTCGTACGGAGATAGTGGATGAAGCAACGGGGGCAAGTTTCTTCTTCAGTCGTATGCGCGGAGACTACGTAAATTTCTTTCGCGGTAAAAACAGTACAATTCCCGAGGAAGCAATAACAGCCAGTGTCACCACTCCCATTCCCCGAGACGCACTCGGTTCGGTGCGCAATGTGCTTGCGGTTTTCGTCAAAAATATCAATGAAGAGGCGAACAGAGGCAGAGAAAATACTCTGGTTCGACTGTATGAAAAATTGGAATCCGACACACAGCGTCGGGAATTTCTTCGGAGACTGGAATGGATTGTGCGTATTTCCACGCGAAGCGGAGACAGAAATCTGGAAGGTGAAGAATTTACCAGACTGGTATCTGCACACGGTGAATTGCTGAGTGCGCAAATGACAGAGACGGAGTGGGCACGCTTTCGCTACGGCGATACGCAGTGCGGAGACTGCGATGCCAACGGTGTGTATACCGTTCACGAAAACAACGACAGCAGCAAATCACATCTCTCGGTCCATACAAGATTTAACCTCAGCCAAAAACTCTGGCAGTGGAGCCCCGATAAAGAACACTGGTTTGCACCTACGTACACGAATGTACGATACACCAGCGGGCGCTACTACTCTCCTCGCACTGCAGACATTCAACTGCTGCGCAGATTGAATGCATAGGAGGGCTTACTTCGTCGTGGTCCCGTACCTCTCGTACCCCTCTTTCTCCAGCTTGTGAGCAAAGTCTGCTCCGCCACTTTCGACAATGTTGCCTCCGACCATCACATGGACGTAATCCGGCTCTATGTAGCCCAAAATGCGAGCGTAGTGCGTTACCAGCAGCACTGAAAAATCGGGGCTTCGCAAAGAATTCACTCCTTCCGCAACTATTTTCAGCGCGTCTACATCCAGCCCGCTGTCTGTTTCATCCATAAGAGAGAGAATTGGAGAAAGTACTTTCATTTGCAACACTTCCGCCTTCTTCTTCTCCCCTCCAGAAAATCCCTGGTTCACAAAACGCTCTGCGAAAGCAGAGTCCATTTTAAGCTCTTCCATTTTCTCCGTAAGGAATTTCTTAAATTTGATGGGGGAGATTTTTTTATGTGCGGGGTCTCGTACCGCCATCTGTGCATTATATGCCGCAAACAGAAAACTTCGCAGACTTACTCCCGCTATCTCTTTCGGGTACTGAAACGCCAAAAATAAGCCGAGCTGCGCTCGTTCGTGCGGCTCCAGGGCAAACAGGTCTTTGCCAAGAAACGTAGCGGAGCCTTTGGTCACCTTATATGCAGGATGTCCCATAAGTGTGCTTACCAACGTGGACTTTCCCGAACCGTTGGGTCCCATAATGGCGTGCACCTCCCCTTTCTGAATGGTGAGATCAACTCCGCGTACGACCTCTTTGCCTTCCACTTCTATGTGGAGGTTGGAAACGGCGAGAAGAGGCTTGGAAACGGTACGCATATCGGGGATATATTCTACCGTGCTTATCTCTGTACAGGAACGAAGAAGATGCACATAATGAAACACAAATTCATGGCGAAAGTAACATTCATCTACGGCGACCAGACGAAAGAAGTGGAGGCGGAAAACGGGAAAAAATTACTACAAATAGGGCTGGATAACGGCGTGCCCATAGAGCACGCATGCGGGGGAAACGGCTTTTGTACAACATGCATGTGTCATGTGAAGGAGGGCATGGAAAATTTGAGCGAACGCAATGACCGCGAAGAGAATATGGGAATCATACATGACCCCGAACGCCTGACATGCCAAGCCGAAGTGCAGGGTGACTGTACGGTGGAACTCGTGGATTTCTAGGGCACCGGGCCCCTTATTTACTCTTTCTGCGCAAAGGGAGAGGGTTCTCAAAACACCAAAAACCTGATATAATGGCGTGATTTAAAATAAAATTTGTCACTCGAAACACACACCAGTAACGGCGTAGTCAATGAGCATAGAACCTGCTTCGCAGACAGATACATACAGTATCTTAATGAAACCGAACAACGCAAAAACCCCCACAAACTACGGTCACTTGGCATCAATGTAATGTTGAGCATTCTTTCGGTAAGCGTGTTCATATGCAGTTCTGAAATGCTTGCGCGTATACAGTACACTCCGCAGAAAATATCATCCGACGGCATATTTGAATATGACCATAAGAAAGTATTTCGCCTGAAGGAAAACCAGAACAACACGTTTCACGGAGTGCCTTTTACCACGAATTCATTCGGATACAGAGACGAACATATCGACGTGAAAAAGCCGGAAAACACAAAGAGAATTCTGGTGGTTGGAGATTCCATCAGCTTCGGAGACAGTGTGCTGGATCATGAAACATACCCTTCGGTACTGGAAGATATGCTGAACAGTGCGGCGAAAGAGAAAGGTGTGAATATAGAAGTCATCAATACCGCAGCCCCCGGCAACTCTCCGTTTCAGGAATACTACGACTTAAAGCAAGGCATGAAATTTGACCCCGATGTTGTCGTACTTCAATTCACACTCAACGATGTCATAGAACAGTATGCGGGGTGGGTTTTCACCGAACTCGGAGAGCAAGAAGTTCAAAGCAACGATTCCAAAACATACGAGGAACTGCTGCTAGGAATGCGTGATATGTCCTATGTGGAACATGTGCTCAAGCAAAACAGCGCACTGTACTTGTTTCTGAAAGATATGCAGAGTCGCATTCGTTTTAAGGCAAACTCTCAAGAGGCAGTGATGGCAAAAGCTCAGCAACAAGAAGTCTATACGGCAGAAAAGCTGGTAAAAGATCCTCAGGATCCCGAAGTGCTGAAGGCATGGGAGAATGCTCTATCATGGATAGAACAAATGGCTGAACTGGCAAAAAAAGATGAAATTCCTTTCATCATTCTCGCCACACCGTTCGACTTCCAGTTCTCTCTCGAGCAACAGTACGCATATCCGCAACGCATACTGCAGCAGTTTGCAGAGAAACATGGCGTGGAATATGTCGATTTACTCTCGGCACTGCAGCAAAAATTTGCGGCATCCGAAAAGAAAAAGGTATTGAATAAACCAAGCACTACACAGGTGATAGTTGCCACCAGAGAAAATGAACCTGAAAAACTCGATTCGTTTTGGAGGGATCATTTCATAGATTACGACAACCCAAGTCCGAAAGGGCACGCCTTTACCGCAAATATTTTGGAGCCTGTTGTACTCGGCACTCTCAACAGATAACTAGGCGCTCGCCAGTTGCTTCATTTTTGCTTTTACCTCTTCGTTGTACGGTTCAAGTTTGTTGATTCTTTGGTACGCATTCTGCGCAAGATCATACGCATGAATTTGCAGGTAACACTCGGCAAGCAGGTTTAAAAGTTCCGTATCTCGAGAGAGTCTGGCACAAGTTTTCTCCAGTATCTGAGCCGCTTCCTCGTAGCGACACGCGGCCATGCATGCGCGGCCCAGGGCTGCGCTGCGCTCCGGATTCGTGGGATCTTTGTTCAGAGCATGTTGGTAGCTTTTGCAGGCATCCAAGTACTTTCCCTGTCTGTAGAATGCGAGTCCCAGATTCGCGTGGTAAGAGGTATCGTCATGCGAAACGATAAGATCTCTGTAGAGAGCTTCTGCTTTCTGCTCTCTTCCTGTCTGAAGATAAAACTTGGCAAGTTGCGCCTGTACGCTGTATGCATCGGGCGTGACGGTAAGCGCCTGAATAA
The DNA here is from genome assembly GCA_002787035.1 of Candidatus Peregrinibacteria bacterium CG11_big_fil_rev_8_21_14_0_20_49_14. Taxonomy (GTDB): domain Bacteria; phylum Patescibacteriota; class Gracilibacteria; order Peribacterales; family Peribacteraceae; genus GWB1-54-5. The sequence continues at coordinate 18,951 of PCVP01000004.1, forward strand.
ACGCGCGTTCGGCTTCTTCGGTTTTCCCTTGGGCTATCGCCTTTTCCGCCTTGCGAACCAGCGAGCGTGACTCCTGCATTTCTATCGCAGAAGCACGCGTATTTTTTCTGCGTCGCTCCACGGGTGTTTCCGGAAGCAGTACGGCGCCTCTCTCTTCGGCCAAATGCACTCGCTGGCGAATGCTCCGAACGAATTTACGTACGGAACGATTTCGCATAAGCACACGTACTCCGAGCAAAGCACAGATACCTGCAAACGAGCTGACGAGGACGAGGACGTAAATCACGGCAAGTGAGGCTACACTTCGACTACCTTGGAATCAAGAAAGGAAGCATAAATTTAAGAGGTGATGGCGATTGCAAACCGCTGAGTAATGAGTTGGCGATGTGCATTTGTCTGCAAATCCTTCGCCATTTGAAGGAACGGCTTCTGAAACTTTCCCCGTGTATCGGGAGATTGTTGGCGCAGAGAAAGAGCCAAATGAAACAGGAACTCATTGGCTTCTTCTCCCCTGGAGTGCAAAGGACTGAGCATTTGAAGACGACTTTTCAGTTTGGCTTCCTTCCAAAAGGAGAGCGTCTTTTCATAAATCTGCTTCTGCTTTCGCAACGCATCGGGGTCATCTCGCAGAGAATATGCGATACCCGGCGCACCTTGCGCAAGCTTTACAATAAACCCTTTGTCCTCTTCATTCACTTTATCGAGAATAGGCAGAATCTCCTTTTGTGATAACGGAGAAAACCGCAACACTCGTGCGCGGGAAAGTATGGTGGGAAGCAACGCAGACTCCGACTGCGTTGTGAGTAAGAATACCAACCCTTGCGGGGGCTCTTCCAAAATCTTCAGAAATGCGTTGGCCGCAGCATCTTGCATGCGGTCGATACCTCGAATAATGCAGCACCCATACTCACCCAATCGCGTTTCATGCAGTCTTGATTGCAATGATCGAATGTCATCTATGCCTATGGAATCTGTTTTTGCAGGGGGGCTTTTTTTACTGCGATGCTGCTGATTCACATTCGAACTGCGTGCGATGGCATCCCAATCTTCACATGTTTTTTCAATCCAGAGCTGATCTAGTACGAGAAGATCTGCGTGTGTGAGATTTTCAATACTGCGACGTGCCTCTTTTGCTTTTTCTTCGGATAAATTCTTCGTAAGAATATCTGCGGCAAAAGAATATGCAACTGCCATTTTACCGAGATGAGCGGGACCCGAGAGAAGGTAGGCATGTGTGATGTTATTCTCTGCGATATCCTGAGACAGTTGAGAAAGCTGCTCTTTATGCCCTACGACAGTGCGAATTTTCGGCATGGGTAGGAATGATACACCAAGCTACGCTCCGTGGCATTTTTTGAACTTCTTTCCGCTTCCGCAGGGGCAAGGATCGTTTCTCCCTACCTTCTGCTGAGAAAGGGGCTGCCCGCCGGAAGGCGACATGCCTGCCGCACGCATAACCACGGGATTGGAGTGTGCCGACTCAGACTCTCCCACTCCGGTGCTTTCCAGCTCTCCCGCTATTTGATCTTGATTGGTGCGCATTTCTTCCAGCTCTTCTTCGGCCTGTCGAATGAAAGCGGACGGCACAAACTGCCTGAAGTCAGCCTGAAGTAACGTGCGAATAATGGTGGAATCTATGGCTGCAAGAAGCTGTCTGAATCTTCTGAAACCCTGATCTTTGTACTCAATAAGCGGATCTCTCTGTGCGTAGCCCGCAAAAGACACCTGTTCACGGAGATGAGCCATATCGTCTATGTGATCCATCCAGTGTGTATCTATGGAGCGCAACGTCACAATCCGCTCGGCCTGTACGACAGACTGGCTGTCCTCCCGGGCACATTTTTCCTCGTAGAAAGAAGTGAACAGATCGGAAAGGATCGTACCAAGCTCTTCCGGACTGCGTACCGTTGCCATTTTCTCTTCTGTAATAACTTTGCCGAACGCGGGATGCAACGCAGCCGCTATCTCGCATATTTCACGTGCATCCCATTCTTCGGGATCTATGGAAGATGCGTGCATAGTCACTATGGACTCCGCTTCCGTCGTGAGAGCTTTTATTATTTCACCATGTAGAGGCCCGAGATCGGACTCCTCCTCTCCGTTCTGCTCGGCTAACTTCTGCAGAATGTGCTCTCGTCTTTTGTAGATAATTTCACGATGCTTATTCATGACATCGTCGTACTGCACGACGTGCTTTCGGATGTCGAAGTTACGACCCTCCACCCTCTTCTGCGCACTCTCTATGGAACGTGAAACCAGTGACGTTTCCAACGGCACATCGTCGGGTACTTTCAATCGTTCCATCATTGACTTTATGCGGTCTCCGCCGAAGAGCCTCATAATATCATCTTCCATAGATACAAAGAATTGGCTTTCTCCGGGGTCTCCCTGACGTCCGCTACGTCCTCGTAACTGGTTGTCGATACGACGAGCTTCGTGTCTTTCCGTACCCAAAATACAGAGTCCTCCCACCTCGGCCACCCCCTCTCCCAGTTTAATATCCGTTCCTCGGCCCGCCATGTTTGTCGCAATTGTCACTGCTCCTTTTTGCCCCGCACCCGCCACAATTTCCGCTTCTTGTTGGTGGTGCTTGGCATTTAAAACCTGATGCGGAACTTGCTCTCTTTTAAGCAGCTCACTGAGAGCCTCCGACTTCTCTATGGAAGTAGTACCTATAAGCACAGGCTGACCTTTGGCATTTTTTTCTTTTGCCACTTTTGCGACAGCCGTAAATTTGGCGAGAATGGTTTTGTAAATGGCATCCTGCTTATCTTCTCTTACCACAAGTCTGTGTGTGGGTATCACGATGGTAGGCAATTTGTAGATAGAGAGAAATTCTTCCTCTTCCGTTTTTGCCGTACCTGTCATACCCGCTAGTTTTTCATAGAGGCGGAAGTAGTTTTGGAACGTAATGGTCGCAAGAGTTTTGCTCTCACGTTGTACTTCCACTTTTTCTTTGGCTTCCAGTGCCTGGTGTAAACCGTGGCTGTAGCGCCTGCCGGGCATAAGACGGCCTGTGAATTCATCGACAATAATTATTTCTCCGTCCTTTACCACGTAATCCACATCACGCTGATAAATGGCGTGTGCACGCAGCGCCTGCTCTATGTGGTGAACGGTTTCAAAGCCCTGATCCACATAAATATTCTCCACATTCAGCAATTCCTCCATTTTCTTCACTCCCTCTTCCGTGAGTGTTGCGACTCTCTGTTTTTCGTCTTTGTTGTAGTGCACATTCTCCTGCAAGCTCAGTGCGAGACGAGCGTACTCACCGTATTTCTCCGTAGACTCTCCCGCAGGCTGACTGATAATAAGTGGCGTGCGAGCTTCATCTATAAGGATGCTGTCCACTTCATCGACAATCGCATAGTGCAAGGGTCTCTGCACTCTTCTCTCAAGAGACGGCGCCATGTTGTCACGTAGGTAGTCGAATCCGAATTCATTGTTCGTGCCATAGGTAATATCGCATGCATACTGCGCACGCCTGTCTTCTCCTTCCACTTCATGAAGAATGGTACCGACAGTAAGGCCGAGTGCTTCATAGAGCATACCCATCCACAGAGCATCTCGTTTTGCGAGGTAATCGTTCACTGTTACGACATGCACTCCTTTTTGAGAGATGGCATTGAGATACACCGGCATGGTACAGACCAACGTTTTTCCTTCTCCCGTTTTCATTTCACATATGGATCCCTTATGCAACGCCGCCCCTCCTATAATTTGCACATCGAAGGGGATCATGTTCCACGTAAACTCCTGCTTCCCCATGGTCATGGTTTTTCCTTGCAGCAGCTCACAGGCTCGAATTACTGTGGCAAATGCTTCGGGCAGCAGATCATCCGTGGTCTCTCCGCCCTCCAGGCGGAGGCGGAATTCCTCTGTTTTCGCAGGCAAAGTACTGAGTGTAATGTCTTGAATTGCGGGCGTCTGCTGCTGCGAACGTACGGCAGACACAATGGGGCGCAGCTTTTTAAGCTCCTTCTCATTGGGGTCTCCGAGGAGCTTGTTGAGAAAATCTATAAATGTCATCCGAGCTAGGATAGCAGAGCAAAGCCCTCGCCTCGATGCCGATTTCTATTATATTGAAAATATGGTATAATATACCCAATAAATACGCACATATGTCATTTATAAAACACCACCACAGAACGTATGCGCTGCAGACACTGGGGTTCCTGGGGCTCATAGCATTCACAGGTATGACCGTTGCCATCAGTGATTCAACGTATAAGTACGCCAGTGTACTGCACGAAGATTCTCCCGTATCGAACGCGGAAGAGCAGCATGCGGCAACCAATACGGAGCCGTGCGGAAATGTGGATCTCCTGGCCGTGGTGCTTCAGCACTTTCGGTAGAGACTTACCATCCCCTGCCATACCACGGAAGCACCGATTCTTTGTGGTATGAAAGAGAGGAAAGAAGACTCGGAAGAGTGTGCTCAGCCGGAAGAAGCGGCGTTGCCGGCACACCGATTTCTTCCATAGCTTTGGCATGATCCGGAATAAGTTCTCCATACCACCCCGATGCATCGGCAGCTTCTTGCAATGCATCGTTGAGAGAAACACACGTCGGCTCGGGCCACTTACGGGAATCTCGTACGAACACTTCTTCTTTTTTTGTGGAATGAATCCAGAGTGCGGTCTCGTCTCGCACACGAGCTTTCAAAACATCCGAAAGGTGCAACCCCGCAAGCGGGATATCCAGCTGACTGCTCAACACGTTGGCAAATGTCACCGCAACACGAAGGCTGGTGAACCCACCCGGACCAACGACACAAGCAACGCATGTAAGATCTTCGTACTTCACTCCGGCATCGCGCAACACAGCCTCCACATGGGAAGGCAACGCATCGTCGGTTACCGTGCCTTCTACGGATAAGAAAGAGAGCACGTTCTCTTCACCGACAACTGCAAACGTCGCGGTGTGGCCTGCGATATCGAAGAAGAGACAATGCATCTGACAGGCGGTATGATAGGGTACCAATCCCGCATACAGAATGAATTCTCCTCCGGAAATTTCGGTTATTATTCCCACGCACAAACGTGCGGACACACTGCAGACATGCCTTGAGCATCTGGAGAAACAATCCATTGCAGAAAAACTGCAGGTGATTGTGGTGAGTGACGGACACGACGATGCAACGGCAAAATTGTTTGCCCGGAACTCGTGGGATCTTGCCGTGGAGTTTTTGGAGATACCGAAGGCGCAACAGGGAGTGGCAAGGAACAGAGGACTGGAAAAAGCAAAAGCTCCCATATGCCTGTTTATAGGAGATGATATTTTCTTACAGCAAGATGCCTGCGAAGCACATCTTGTCATGCACAGCGTGGGCAGCAGCGATGAGTACGCTCATCACGGGGCCGTGGCTGTACTGGGTCATACCACGTGGGATCCCGATGTTTCCATTACACCGGTCATGCGGTGGCTCGAAGAATCCGGATGGCAATTCGGGTATCCGAAAATACAGCCGTACGCCATGAGCTTTGTTCCGGCGAATATGCAGCATCGCTTCACGTATACCAGCCACATCAGCCTGCCGACGGATATCGCGAGAGATATCGCATTCGCAGAGGATGTTTCGCTGTACGGATGGGAAGATATTGAGTGGGGAATGCGTCTGCGAGACGCAGGCATCCGTCTGTTTTACAACGATACCGCGAAAGCGCTTCATCACCATCACATCACACTCTCTCAGTCATTGGAGCGTATGCACACACTCGGAAAATCCATAGTGTACATCGCCAAAAAAGTACCTTCCATGGACCGTATGCCCCCGTGGTGGAAAAGGCAGATCATGCGCATACTCATACTGAGCAACCCCGGATCACTCACCGCACAGCATCGCCGCGCATTTTTGCAAGGAATAGCGGAAGCCAAGAAGGATGAACTCTGAAAAATTTGCTATGCTCCCAGCCCATGTTCCGCCGGATAGACCTACTGCTTCTCGGCATCACTGTGGGGCTCACGCTCTTCGGACTTGCGATGATCGCAAGTGTGAGCGTGTTTGAAAGCTACCAAATAACCAGTCGCTTGGTGGACCAGGGGCTCAGAGAGATGCCAAGCAACTCATTTTATTTGCTACGCAGCTTCATTCATATGGCTGTCGGAATGACTGCCATGGGAATAACCATGGTGATTCCCTACAGAACATGGGAACAGTTTGCGTTGCCCCTTTTCGGAGGAACACTGCTTCTTCTCTTCGCCGTGTTCCTTCCGGGACTCAGCGCAGACTACGGAACAGCGAGCAGTTGGATTCGCCTCGGACCGATCTCGCTGCAACCGTCCGAGTTTCTCAAGCTCACCCTTATTTTTTACTTGGCGGTATGGCTGCAAAAACGTGAGCAGCTTATCGGAACGTGGAAAGAGGGATTCATCCCATTTGCAAGCGTGCTTCTGCTCGGAACCATACTCGTTGCCATGCAGCCGGATCTCGGATCTTTTCTTGTGCTTTCATCCATTGCAGTAGTGATGTTCTTTGTTGCGGGAGGCAATATTTTTCACGTACTTCTGGGAGGCAGTATCGCCGCAGTTATGGGGCTGCCCATTATTTTAAATAAGGAGTACGTCCGAAACCGCTTCCACGCTTTCCTTTCGCCGGACGACCCGACCATAGCCGAAACGATCGGGTTTCAAATTAAGCAGGCGCTTATCGCCATCGGAAGCGGAGGTGCTTTCGGAGTGGGATACGGTAAATCCATTCAGAAATTCGGATACTTACCCGAAGTGCAAAGCGACACAATTTTTGCAGCTATGGCGGAAGAACTGGGATTTCTGCGACTACTTATTATTTTGGGAATGTTCTCTGTTCTCATATGGAGAGGGTACGATATTGCAAAGCAGGCGCCGGACCGTTTCGGATTTCTGGTAGCCACCGGCATTACCACATGGATCGCGTTTCAGGCGATACTGAACATAGCGGTGAACCTCGCACTCTTTCCACTCACAGGAATCACGCTACCCCTCATCAGTTATGGAGGATCATCACTTCTCGCAAACCTGATGGCCATAGGAATTCTACTGAATATCTCAACGTACTCAGGCAAATCACGACGCACTGAGGAAAGAAGAAAAACCCGTCGCTCCGTTCGAACCTCTTAAATTCCATGCCAGGTATTCTTTTTGTCGGCGGTGCTTCCATAGGGCATATTGCACCGTCCGTGGCGGTACAAGAGGCTTTGGAAACCATGATGCCTGGTATACAAACACACTTTCTATGTTCACCGTCCGCACTGGAAACGGACTTCATCCGCAAAAACGGATACGACTATTCCACGCTCGACTCACCGAGAATTTCCATTGCATTCCCCTGGAAATTTATTCGAGCATACAAACAGGCAGGAGACATTTTGGATACGGTACGACCTGAAGTAATTTTCAGTAAAGGAGGTCACATAAGTGTACCTGTTTGTTTTGCAGCCAAGCACAGAAACATTCCTATTGTCCTGCACGAATCCGACAGCGTGAGCGGACGTGCCAACCGTCTTGTGGGCATGTGGGCAACGAAAATCTGTACGGGATTTCCGCTACGCACAGATGCAAAATACGTACACACGGGAAATCCTGTGCGCTCCGTCGTCACAAACGGAACCAGAGCGGATGGCATGCGCATCACCGGTTTTCAGAGCAATCGCCCCGTGCTCCTTATTGCGGGAGGAAGCCAAGGTGCGAAAGCTATCAACGATGCGGTAGCCTCTCACATTCACGAGCTGTTGGAGCAGTGCGATGTGATTCATATCACAGGCAAAGGAAAAACCGGTGCGCCCATAGAAGACTCACGATACTTCCCCTGTGAATTTGCCCGGGAGGAACTTCCGCACTTCTACGCAATGGCGGACCTTGCAATCAGCAGAGCGGGCGCAGGTACTCTCGCCGAATTGGCGGTGAACGGAATTCCAACAATCGTTGTGCCGCTACGGAATGTGGGACATGATCATCAGCAAAAAAATGCGGAGGCAGCAGTGAAAACGGGGGGGTGCATTCTCCTGGACCAAAGTAATTTAGAGAATAAATTGGTAGAAACTGTCAATACTTGTCTCTCAGATAAAAATCTGCGCCAATCCATGTCTGAGTGCATCAGAGAGCTGTCTGCTCAGGAGGCCTCTTTACAAATAGCAAAAATACTCTCTGAGTTCCTTGCATAGCCTGCGCTATCTCACTAACCTTCGCGGGCTATATGCGTATGAATTCGAAGCAGAATCTCTATCTATTCCTCATCCCCCTGTTCGCGCTGGTGATGTTGGCAGGATGTTCGAAAGAACAGGAGCAAGCCCCGGCAGCACAGCAGGAGGAAGCTACGACCATGAGTTACGAAGGTGAAATTCTCAGCGGCAAGCACACAGCGACCATCCGAACATCTCTTGGTGACATTGTTGTGGAATTGGATGCCGACAACGCTCCAAAGACAGTCACAAACTTCATCGCACTTGCAAAAGAGGGATACTACGACAATCTCCTCTTCCACCGTGTCATTCCCGACTTCATGATTCAAGGAGGTGACCCGAACGGAAACGGTACGGGAGGCAGCAGCGTATTCGGTGAGACATTTGAAGATGAGATAAATGCGGAGACCTACGGTCTGCACAAGCGCATGCTCAAAGAAGAAGTACAGGACCAAGCACTCCCAGAAGAGCTTGCCGAGGCTTCGCTGAAGGAATACTACGAAATGCTCGGTTACCACTACAGCACCGACTTCAAGTCACTCCCTATGGGATACGGTTACCTCGCAATGGCGAACCGCGGACCGAACACTAACGGCAGCCAGTTCTTCGTTATTCAAAGAAAAGAAGGAACGCCGTGGCTGGAAGGTAAGCACACAGTATTCGGAAAAGTAACCGAAGGCCTGGATGTCTTGGAGGCTATCGCAGCGGTGGAACGAGGTGCCAACGACAAACCTGTAGAGGACGTCACGTTCAGTGTGATTGTAAGCGAATAATAAATTCTACTCTGTAACTTGAGAGAATGTTTTTTCAATACGTTCCAGGTTTCTGAAACATTCTTCCTGCAACGTACTGCTTTGTGGATCTATATCTTCTAGAGGATCATCCGGTGACACGCGACTGAAACCAATATTGCGCTGAGATTGGAGGGCACTGAGGCGATCTCTCATAGCATGCTCCCATTTTTCTGCGCCCTGAATTTTATGAGTATCCGTCGGCCATCTGTTCATAAGAACATGATCTATATGCATTCCTCGCTCCAGTAAATGCTGCGCTTCTCTGGTGGTCTGATTTACTTCATTTCGACCTGGATTTGTCACAAGTACTATCCCTGTTCTGGTATCGTACATACGTTCGCAAAATTGTCTCATAAGATCGATAGTCGGCTCCGGATTCTTGCCGACAGAACTCTCCGCATATCTCCTGATATTAGGCTGCCTTCCGATTGTTGCCTGGAATCCGAAGTTACTTGGATTTAAAGGATTTCCTTGCATACGATCCCGAACATTAATGAGACTCCTCTCCAAATATTGCAGTGAACTAATGACAGTCATAAGACCCTGTGTATTTTCCGAATCAATAATTGTCATATCGGGAATATCTAAACTTTGAACGGATACACCCTGGGTGCCCTCACGATAATCACTTATAAAATGAGTTCGATTTTGGAGAATCTCCATAAGCTGAAGAACGTGAGACATTGGCTTATGCTCAGAAGGTATGCCAAAGAATCTGGAATGTACTGCCAAGCGCAATATGGGAAGCACTCCTTGATCAGGTACGTAGAGCTCCAGTTGTTGATTGAGATCATCGATATCTTTCGGATCTCGAACAAGGGGGCTCATAAGAAGCACTTTAAGACGATCTGTTACTTCACGAATCTCGTTAAAAAGCTCTGCGCGATCTGTTTCTTCGGTTGGCAAGCCCAGAGTATCGAACGAAGAATGTGCTGCATCCAAATCAATGAGATTTGTATTTCGATTCCGTATCTCAGATTGGCCATACGACAACGCTCCGGCCATTGTAGATTTACCCACTCCACCCTTACCGGACACAATCACGAGATTTGTGTCTTGAATACTGTCGTACAGAGGGCGATTGACTACAGGCATAAAATGTTTGAAAGGGATAAAGAGTACCAACTACTTTGATTCTGTAAAGAAAAAGGAGAAGCACGTTCCGTTTCATGGGCAGAAGCCGTATTCTATTCGAGTCATGCGCACACGCTTTCCGCCATCTCCCACAGGCATGCTCCATGTCGGAGGCCTTCGTACCGCTCTTTTTTGCTATCTTATAGCCAAAAAGACCAAGGATTCGTTCCTTCTCCGCATAGAAGATACGGACCAGGAACGAGAGGTTCCGGGCGCAGTGGAAAACATACTCAACACGCTGGAATGGGCGGGGCTTACACCCGATGAGGGAGTGGTATTGGAACACGGAGTGGTGGCACAAAAAGGAAACTACGGCCCCTACATACAGTCGCAGCGACTGGAAATTTATAAGGAGTATGCACAGAAGCTTTTGGAGTCCGGTCACGCGTACTACGCCTTCGATACGAAGGAAGACATAGACCGCATGCGCGAGGACGGACAAAAGGCGGGAAACCCCGCACCGAAGTACGACCTCTCCGTTCGTATGCGCATGAAAAATTCTCTCGTGATGGAACAAGAAGAAGTACGAGCAAAGTTGGAAGCGGGAGAACCGTACGTCATCCGCCTGAAAGTCCCCGAAAGTCGCGTGCTGATTGCGCAGGACGAAATACGTGGCAAGGTCGAATTTAAAAGTCATACCGTAGACGATGCCGTTCTGCTGAAGAGTGACGGTTTCCCCACGTACCACCTGGCAAACGTGGTGGATGATCACCTGATGAAAATAGATATCGTCATACGCGGAGAAGAATGGCTTCCTTCTCTCCCGAAACACCTGCTGCTCTACGAAGCATTCGGATGGGAGCAGCCGCAATTCGCACACGTACCGCTGCTCTTAAACCCGGGAGGAGGCAAGTTAAGTAAGCGCCAAGGAGACGTGGCGGCATCGGATTACATCGAAAAAGGGTACCTCCCCGAAGTGATGATTAACTTTCTGGTCCTTCTCGGATGGAACCCCGGAAGCACCAAAGAAATTTTTTCGTTGGAAGAACTGGTGGAAGAATTCAGCTTGGAACGCATTCAGAAGGGAGGGGCGGTTTTCGATACCAAAAAACTGGATTGGCTGCAGGGACAGTGGATACGCAATTTACCAATTGTTGAATTTGCAGAACGTATTTTGCCGACTGTTGCCGAAAAGTATCCGGAAGCCAAAACCGATTCCAGGTTTGCCCGTAGAGCAAGACTTATTCAAGATCGTATTACCTTTTTCCATGAAGCTCCTGACATGCTCTCCTTTTACTATGAAGAGCCACAGATTGACATGGAACTTCTGGCAAACAAGAAACAGAAAATTAATAGGGATGATCTGCCAGAGTTATTCTGCATAATTATAGATACACTTCAAAATACACCTGTCACTAAGTGGACAGCCCATGGTCTTTTGGAAAAATTTAAAGAGGTGGCCACGGAAAATAATCTTAAATTAGGCCAATTGCTGTGGCCATTGCGCGTTGCCCTTACAGGAAAACCGTATAGCCCCGGTGCCACTGAAATATTTGGATACGATGAGGAATTAGATTCCCTAGAAGAAACTGAATCGCTGCTCATGAACTCTGAAGAAGTTTTTAAGCGACTACACAAGGCGCAAAAACTGGTTCATGTTATGTAGTACCGATAGATAACTAGCGAAGCGGAAGCTTGCTTTCGCTGGAGCGACTCCAAATAAAGGGAAAAGGGAGCTTATGAGGGGAAAACCGTAGGTTTGCCCCTCATACACAAACTCAGTACACTGAAAGACGATGGCTCTCAAAAATCGCGACATGGAAGTGGATCTCAAGCATGAAGGCTCCAAAGCCATTATTGCCAATAAGACAAACGTGCCGTTTGGCACCTTCGTAAAATTGGTGCTGGAGCGAAAGCTTGGGAACGTGCTTAAAAACTCAGGGAGCGAACCTATTATTCTCAGCAGCGACCTCCTTACGGAACTCGCAAGCGCACCGCAGGACTCGCGGGAGAATCAGACCAAATTCACACTGGTTACACTGGGGAGCGGCGTGTTGCTGGGAGTATTTTTCTTCTCACTCGTACAAATCATCCTTCCAATTCTCGGAATCACACTCGTATCCAAAGACTACGCAGTGGTGGCGGGAGTACTGGTTGGCCTTGTTGTTCTGATTGTGATTTTAGACCGTACAAAAAGAAGGAAGAAGGCGGATAAAATTACGGAAACAATGGAACGACTCACCTCGCTCCTCTCAAAGTAAGACAATGGAAATTCAAGAGCACGTACCACTCGCACCAAAAACAACAATGCGCATAGGAGGTACGGCACAGTTTTTTGCCGAACCGACAACAAGAGAGGAGCTGGAAGAATGCACAGCTTTTGCCCGGGAAAAAGGAGTGCCGGTGCTGCCGCTTGGAGGTGGCTCGAACACCATTTTCTCCGATGGAGAAATACGGGCATTCGTACTGCGCATAAAGGCGAGCAACACCTCAGCACAAGGCAATACAGTGACTGTGGGGGCAGGGAAACACCTCGCAGTACTGCTGAACGATCTTGCAAAGGAGGGGTTGAATCTCTCCCCCCTCACGGGAATACCGGGAAGCGTGGGAGGTGCCATAGTCGGCAATGCGGGGCAGGGGCCGCAAGGAGTGTGGATAGATACTTTCACAGAATCCGTCACCATCTTTGCAGACGGAGAATGGAAAATTATGACAAAAGAAGAGTGTGATTTTTCATACAGAGAAAGTGTGTTTAAGCACATGTTCCCTTCTCCGATTATTTGGGAAGTACGCCTCACTGTCCCTTCGGGAAATCCCGAAGATATTACAAACGAAATAGAACGACTGCTTCAAAAGAGAATAGAAACTCAACCGCACACTAAAACCGCAGGCTCGTGCTTTAAGGCCGTCGGCGGTACGCCCGCATGGCAACTGATAGATGCGGTCGGAATGCGGGGAGCAAAAATAGGAGGAGTGTCTGTT
>PCVP01000004.1:32149-32957 GCA_002787035.1 Candidatus Peregrinibacteria bacterium CG11_big_fil_rev_8_21_14_0_20_49_14
TAGATGCAATTAAAAAACATGCTCCTGAAACTAATATAACTATAACTAAATCACCCATTTTGAACCAAAAGCCTTATCATGTTGATGACAGGAAAATTAAAGAATTAGGATTTGTTCCTGAAGGGAACCTTGATGAAGATATAGGAAAAACTCTAAGATTGTTTAAGGCTATACAAAATTCTAATCTAGGCATTTAAATGGATCAAAAACTAAAGGATAAAAAAATTTTGATTACAGGAGGTCTGGGGTTTATAGGGAGTAATCTTGCCAGAAGAGCTGTTGAGGAGGGTGCTGAAGTCACTCTTTTTGTAAGGTCTGGGAAAAGTTTAGAAAACATTCAAGACATAAAAGAAAAGGTTTCTGTAATTGAAGGAGAGATATCTAAAAATGAAGATTTAGAAAAAGCTGTAAAAGATAAGAACTACATTTTTCATTTTGCTTGGCAAACAGATTTGAAAAAATCAATGGCTAATCCAGAAGAAGATATATCTGAAGATTTAGTAGGTGTAATAAAATTACTTGAGGTTTGTAAAAATCATAATAAGGATGCTAAAATAATTTTTGCAAGTAGTGTGACGGTTATTGGAGAGACTGATAAACTTAGCCCTAATGAATTAGATAAAGAAAATCCCTTATCCATATATGAAGCTAATAAGTTAATAGCTGAAAAATATCTTAAGATTTATTACGACGTTCATGGAATAAAGTCTACAGTTTTGAGAATTTCCAATGTTTTTGGAGAGCGCCAGAGGATTGATAATCCTAACAGGGGAATATTGAATTTCATGATCGGAAGGGCATTAAGGGG
>PCVP01000034.1 GCA_002787035.1 Candidatus Peregrinibacteria bacterium CG11_big_fil_rev_8_21_14_0_20_49_14
AATCGGAGGAAGATTCTTTTTTGACGTACTCATAAAACTTTACTAGTATTGAAGTATATATGCGGATTCTACTATATACGCAATTCTCGGTCAAATTTCGCAACGGGAATGAGAAAAATCCCGCTTTTGGCCAAAAGAAAGTTCGAGCCGATATTTTTTCAGGTTCTTTGGCAGTTTTTAGAAACGGCAGGTCGGTCGTGCCGGAGGGCGGCGGCTGGCGCGCGAACATTTCAGCCGCCGCCCGCAAAGTCCGTTCGTATTTTTTCCAGCGCACACCGCCAATTGCGAAATCCACGCGATTTCGCCAGAACGCGCCAGCCAATTTTGGCTTCAAATCGGACTGTTTTACCTTTGCCCCGTCGCAACGGGGCGCCAAAAGCGGGATTTTTCGAATGATCTTTCCCTAATACACCTATGAAGTATTTCGTCTACTGTAGAAAATCTACCGAATCAGAGGAGAGACAAGTCTTGTCGTTAGAAGCGCAACTTGCAGAGTTGCAAGAATTTGCCGCCAAAGAAAAACTTGAAATCGTCGCCTCCTTTCAGGAGGCAAAAACTGCCAAAGAACCTGGACGAACCGTGTTCGCAGAAATGATGAGTCGTATAGAGAAAAACGAAGCCAACGGAATTTTGGCTTGGCACCCTGATAGACTTGCTCGTAACTCCATCGATGGAGGTCAGCTTGTGTATCTGCTGGACACTGGAAATCTCTGTGACCTGAAATTTCCAACGTTCTGGTTCGAGAATACGCCACAGGGGAAATTCATGCTCAATATCGCTTTCGGTCAGAGCAAGTACTACGTCGATAACCTCAGCGAGAATATCAAGCGGGGAAACAGACAGAAGCTACGCAAAGGCTTATGGCCGGCTTTTGCGCCCTTGGGCTACCTCAATAACCGCAAAACCAGAGGAATCGATCCTGATCCCGCGAAAGCCAGAATGGTTCGCAAGGCGTTTGAACTTTATGCCACGGGCGATTACACGCTCAAAGCGCTTGCCAATGTCCTCACAAAAGCCGGACTGCGTAGCTACAAGGATAACGTGCTGTCTGTTTCCAGTGTCCAGCGCATGCTGCAAAACCCGATCTACTACGGAGCCATCCGCTTTAACGGAGAAGCCTATCAGGGTGTACATGAGCCGATTATTTCCAAAACAACGTTTGATCGAGTTAAGCAGGTGATGAGCAACCGAGGCAAGAAGAAGCGCAAGAGGCAGCACGACTACGCTTTTACAGGCTTCATGCAATGTGGAAACTGTGACTGTGCCGTTACCGCCGAGAAGCAGAAAGGGCATGTGTACTACCGATGTACGAAAAAGCGTGGTGTCTGTGATGAAAAATATCTACGCGAAGAACTTCTTGCCGAGCAATTGCAGGACATGGTGCAGCGCGTCATATTGCCCCAAAACTGGGCTGACAACATGCTTGCTGAACTTGATAAAGAGGAAGCCAGCGAACAAGCCACAATGTCACCGGAACTGACAAAACTTCAAAACGAGAAAGGAGGAACAGATGCAAAATTGAATCGTCTGCTTGATTTGCAGTTAGAAGGTGGCTTGTCGCTGGAGGAATACAAACAGAAAAAAGGTGAACTGGTCGATCGCAGTATCGATCTTGACCAGAAAATCACCAAACTTGAGCGATCGGGAAACAATCGGCTCGAACCGATGAGGGAGTTTATAAAAACCAGTAGCCAAGCCAAAAATTCCGTTGATCTGGAAAACAATCAAGAGATTGTCTCATTTCTAAAAAATATCGGCTCGAACTTTCTTTTGAAAGGTAAAACAGTCCGATTTGAAGCCAAAATTGGCTGGCGCGTTCTGGCGAAATCGCGTGGATTTCGCAATTGGCGGAGGGAGGGGGATTCGAACCCCCGAGACCCAAGGGGTCTACACGATTTCGAGTCGTGCGCTTTCGACCACTCAGCCATCCCTCCAACGACGATTGTAACTGGTTGTTTTTCTCCTTTCCTAATACTTCTTTACTGAGATTGTCACCTTAAGTTGTCATTTTACGTATCGTTGCTCAGTGAAAGATGCCAATGGTGCCACACCTTTTCCTCCGAAATTGTTCCCATTTTCCACTCCTCCCTCCCGACATCCCTTCTGCGCAGTTGTAAGGCGTAAGTACCCTTTTCCCGCTACGGAAAGCGCACCGTACGGCCGTATACGACACCAAAGAGCCGTGCGGTCAATTGCACATTTTTTGTACGTAAGCGCTTAGTTTTCGGAAATTTGCTTGCGTAGCTTGCATGCCACTGCTTAGAATTCGAACTGTCTTTATTTATCTTTCCCTCATTTATTATGAGTTACGTAGTTGCTTCCAAGCTCAAGGATCTCGTGAAGAAGAGCGGCATGATGTCCTCTGGTGACCTCGGTGACGCTGCAAGCGAAATGCTTGAGGCCGCTGTAAAGAAGGCTGTTGCTCGCGCTAAGGAGAACGGCCGCAAGACTGTGCGTCCATGTGACCTCTAGTCTTCCTTTTAAAACGGACAGAACAGACGCCCGTCATTGGGCGTCTTTTTTGTGTCGTTTCTCACACGCAATCACGTTGCTTATTATGCTCGTCGTTTCAGTTCGGCATCTATGAACGACTGAATGTCTCCGTCCAATACCGCTTCGGTATTGCTCGTCTCTTCGTCCGTACGGAGATCTTTCACCATCTGGTAGGGGTGCAGTACGTAGCTGCGAATCTGTTGACCGAAGTCCGCACTTTTCGTGGCACCCTTCATGCCTTCCTTTTTTTCGGCATCTTCCTCACGCTGCTTTTCCAGAAGTTTGGCCGTGATAATATTCATGGCCTGTCTTCTGTTTTGCTGCTGACTGCGTTCATTCTGACACGCAGCCACCAGACCGGTGGGCATATGCGTTATGCGAACGGCGGAATCCGTTTTATTTACGTGCTGACCTCCCGCGCCGCTGCTGCGATACGTATCTATGCGGAGATCTTTCTGATCTATTTTCACCTCGGATGTTTCTTCTATTTCAGGCAGTACCTCCACCAGCGCAAAACTCGTCTGTCTCAAATTTTTGGCATTAAAAGGAGAGAGTCGTACCAATCTGTGCGTACCTCGTTCACATCGCAGTAATCCGTATGCCATTTCGCCCGTCACATATATGGTGACGGATTTCACTCCCGCTTCCTGTCCGTCTGTTTTTTCCAGGACGGTTGTTTGCCAACCTTGCCTTTCGCAGTATCGCAGATACATGCGCATCAGCATGGCGGCCCAGTCTTGCGCTTCCGTTCCTCCCGCCCCGCTGCTGATGGTGAGATAGCAGTTATTCGTATCGAACTCTCCCGAAAGGTAGAGCTGCGTTTCGAGTTGTTGCCATTGTGCTTCCAATTTTTCGTATTCTTCCTGCATTCCTTTTTCGTCATCCGCTTCGGCCTCTTCGCAGAGAGAGAGGAGTACCGAAATATTTTCCGTCAGTTCGGCAATGGGTTCCCACTGCTTCTTCAGCGCTTTAAGTTTGCCAAAGAGTGTGTTGGCTGCCTGTTGGTCATCCCAAATAGTTGGCTCCTGTGCCTCTGCTTCCAGTTCTTTTATTCGTTGCGGAATTCCCTTCGATTCAAAGAGAGTCCTTACCCGTGTTCACGGCTGAGTGCAGATCCTGCAGTTTTCTGAGGAGCTCTTCCACGGGGAAGGGGGGAGAAAGTACCGCATTATTGTACTCCAAATGCCTTCCGGAAGCCACTGTTGGCACATTGCGACGTAGGCACGGCGACGTTTATAATCTATTACACATTACTTTTTATATTTAGCAATTTCTGCACCGTGGTCGCAGAGCCTGTTTTGCGCTACAATATAAGGAAAACTTTATGTCAAACACACACAAGCGCAGGCAGAAAACATCGATACCGTTGGTAACGATTCTCCATCGCGGTGCCGTACCGCTTTTCCTGTTTTCGTTGGTATTGCTCATTCTTCTGGTGCTTTCGAACATGTATGTATTGCCGGGACTCACATCTGTGGATGTGGGAGGCAAAGAGCGAGATGCCGCACAACTGAAAAGCTACTATGATTCTTTGCTGCAGCAGATTACGGAGCAGGAACAGGAGAGGGATGCATTGGTACTGCCCATGGAAGACACGGCGTACAGACGTCTTGTTGAACAGAAGAATGCGGCGTTTCCGCTGCTGTCACTTCGCGCATCTTTGGAGCAGACTGCCAAGCAAATTGCTCCCGAGGGAAAGAGTGTCGTGCACATAGATTCCATACGATATATTCCTTCCAAAAAGCGCGCGGAACTCATAGGAGACGTACGCAACGTCGGCCCTCGTTCCATGACGGTACTGGCTCAACTCGTGGAAGAGTTACGCATGCAGCCTTTTGTGGAGGGCATAGTGAGCCCGCGTTTTCAACGACGTGAAGATCCTGTTCTCGGAATGTACTCGCCTTTTACTCTCGTAATCAGCCTTCCATGATGAGACGCAAAAAAATTCTTCGCAGAAAACAGCATGCACGTGCGGCACTGTTTTTGACCACGGGTGTTGTTATGCTCACTGCTTCGGGATCTTTGCTTTCCACGCAGGCCTCGGCGGTACTGAGTGTGCGAGAAGTATCGTTGCCTCTTGTCACACAGATTCCTTCGTTGGAAAGACGTTTGAGTACGCTTACGGATCAGGTGGAACTTTCCCAACTCAATGCGGCAATGAAAACGGGATCGTTGGAGGAAAGAGTGAACGTGTTCGTACTGCCTGAAGACATTGATTACGACAGACTCCTCCTGGTGTTCGATATTCTCAGTCAGGAACTTTCCTCTCAGGGAATCTTTACTGAAATTTCGGATGTGACAGTGAGTGATCCCATCCCTTCGGCGGAATCGGGACTCTTTCAGCGCTCTGTTTCCATGAAGTTTGCCGCACATGAACAGGGTGTGCAGCAGTTCCTTTCTCTTATTCGAATGGCGGGAATCCTGACCATAGGAGATACGCTCTCCACCGAAGAGCGAAGATTGCTTCTCGTAAAAACAGAAGAAGAAAACCCCGCGGGTATTGTGGCCATAGAGCAATTTTTGTCTTTGGACTTGCTGCGGTACGCACGCGAACCGAAGACACATGAAGCGCAGCTTATGCGCTCATTTTCTTCTCCGTCGTTCATAAAAACATTGGAAGATATGTTGCAATCGCCACTTATCCGTGATGTGCGTCGCATTCTCGGCGGCAATATCGGCGAGAGTTTGGAGCGGTACTCTCTCTGGCCATTGCCGTTCATGACACTGCAGGATGTGCGAATACAATCGGGTAAAGCGCCGGGTTGGTATGCGTTGGGAGTGCAGTTGCAGGTGTTTTCTCGCTCGCCGGAACTCTAAAGGATTTGCCCGAATTCTTGACATACGAATCAAGCAACCATAGATTTTTGTAGTATTCCCCCTATTTGTTCTGCGCAAACGTCGAAGATATCCAACCGCAACGAGAGCTCAGGCTAAGAAGCCACGAGTGAATGAAGAAATCCGCGTACCCGAAGTTCTGCTCGTTACGGACGGAGAAGCAGAGACTCTTACCATAGAGGATGCCATTGCCAGAGCTCGGGAAATGGAAATGGATCTTATTGAAGTATCCCCCAAAGCAAATCCGCCGGTGGTAAAAATAGGAGATGTGGGTCAGCATATGTATCAGGTAAACAAGAAAGAAAAAAAGCAGCGTGCCCACAACAAGCAGACCGAAGTGAAAACATTGCGATTCGGATTCCGTACCGAGAAGCATGACTTGGAGCGACTCATGGATCGTGCGCGGGAATTCATGGAGGACCGTCATCTCGTCAAATTTGTCGTTCGCCTCCGTGGCCGAGAGCTAACCAATAAGGGGTATGCGGAAGAAAAACTGAAGGGTTTGGTCGACCAGCTTTCCGACGTAGCGGAGGTGGAACAGGAGATAAAAAAGCAGGGAAACCAGTTTATTGTCATTATGCGGGCAAAGAAGAGCCAAGGCAGCCCCGCGAAGATAGTGTAGATTTTGCGAGCTTTCCCCTTGAACTTGCTCTTTTGGCAGTTATACTGCCCCAGCTAACTTTTTTCTCAGTTTTTCCGTGCCGAAGATCAAGTCCCACAGTGGTGCCAAGAAACGGGTTCGTAAGACCGGTTCAGGCAAAATGGCCATGAAGCGCAACAGTCGCAACCACCTTCTGCAACAGAAGAGCAAGCGACAGAAGAATCTCAACCGCACTCTTGTGCCGGAAAAGACACATCAGAAAACACTGACTTCACTTCTTCCATACCTCTAGGATGCGCGTAAGCCGAGGAGTTGTCCGCCACAGGCGCCACAAAAAGATTCGCAAACTGGCGAAGGGGTACCGCGGTATGCGCTCCAGCACTTTCCGCAAAGCAAACGAGGCTGTCATGAAGGCTGGTCAGCACGCATACAGAGGACGCCGTGAAAAGAAGCGTACGTTCCGTGCACTGTGGATCACTCGTATTTCTGCAGCTGCCAAAGAGCATAACGTCAACTACTCCACGTTGGTGAAGGCACTGAAGGATCAGAACATCGGTCTTAACAGAAAAGTACTTTCTGAACTTGCCATTCATGAACCAAAAGCATTCGAAGCGGTACTGAAGCAGGCAAAGGTCGGAGCGTAGTATCGCATGGCTCTCGTTAGTTCCATTCGGTTTTTTTCACGTGTGTGGTAGACTTTCGCGTATGAAAAAGCCTGCAGCGAAGTCTCAAAGCGGCCAAGTATCTTTGCGAAGTCGGCAGACAGTATGGTGTCTTCTGTTTGTGATCATTGCGTCATGGTTCACGTATTTCCAGAACTATGAGTACCCAAACAGGTTTTTTTGGGATGAGAATTACAATATTGCTTCTGCGCAAAAATATCTCAATGATACGTTTTACATAGGTTTACACCCTCCATTGGGCAGACTGTTGATGGCTCTTGGTCAGCACTTTATTTCTCCCGACGAACCAAACAATCAGTATTTGGACAAATACAGCGCCTCACATTTTTCAGAAGAAATAACCATGAAGGGTTACAGAGTTTTTCCGGTGTTACTCGGATGGCTTACTGCACCTCTCTTGTTTCTGATTTTTCTGCTTCTCCTGAAGTCACCGACTCAAAGCATGTTACTTTCCTTTTTGTTCATATTTGATAACGCACTGGTTGTACATTTACGCGGTGCGATGCTGGAGGGGGCATTGCTCTTTTTTAGCATGTCGACAATTTTGTTATTCATCTTGCTCGTGGAGAAGAGAGATGCAAAAAAACTCTTTCCCTGGTTTTCCCTTCTCTTTGGTATCACCTTGGCATGCGCCATAGGAGTGAAAGTTCTTGCTTGTATTCTTGTCCTTCTTATTCCCGCACTGTTGTACAAACTTTATCCGAATCGGAGACAGTCCGCGCAGTTCCTTGTGCTGACAGCGGTCGGTTTTTTTGTGACGTATCTTGTCATATGGCAGACACATGTGTTGCTTACGAACACGCCATACAAAGACGAAAATGACAAAGCGAACTATTATTCGGCATCGGAACAATATCGCCAAATCATCGATGCCGGCGAGACTTCTTCTCCTATCGGTCTTTTTATGGCGATACGACACTCCATAAGAAAAGTGGGATTCCAACAATCGGCTCCCGCATTGAATTTGTGCAAAGTGTCAGAAAATGGAAGCCCTCCCATTCTCTGGCCTCTCGGATCACATGCCATTATGTACACTTCGGCAACAGTGAAAGACGGAGTGAGTCAGTATCTGTATTTACAGGCAAATCCTGTTGTGTGGATTATCGGTCTCTCGGGTGTGCTCTTTTCTTTTGCATATGTGGTGAGCACCCTGTTCTTTTGGCAAGGGCGTGCGACAGGCAGGGTTTTCTATGTATCGGTATTTCTGGTGATGTATGTGGGGTATATGATTGCTGTGAGCAGAATAGATCGTGTGATGTATTTGTATCATTACTTCATTCCGCTTGTGTTGAGTTTTATTCTTTTCGGGCTTTCATTTGCTGAAATACGGTCCATTGGTCCTACAAAACTGACACAAGCATCCAAAGATATCATTTTGATGATACTGGCGCTCTGCATCTTCATTTCGTTTCAGTTCTACAGACCGTTGACATACTTCGTGCCGATATCCGATGAAGCATTGCAACGTCGTGCTATTTTTCCTCTGTGGGAATTGCGATGCCGTGGATGTGAACGTAAGAGACTGTGGGCAAATCCCGTAAACACTTAAAAAAAGCAGGGAAGCTTGTGTTCCTTCATACGGAAGATTCTCCCAATACGTTGTTTACAGTGCCGTAGGAGGTTGCATGTCTTTTGCCAGCACCATCCCTTCTCCGAAGAGCCTGGTGGCAAAGTAATCCAGCAGTGCACCATATACCGCGGCAAAGAGTATGGTTTGCCAGAACAGAGACTGGTCGGGCCAGAGGTAGATAATGAAATCCAGATGCACGAATGCGGCAAGAACGCCGCCGCGAAGCACGGGGTGGAATCGTCCGTTGAGTACTGGTTGCCAGACCAACACTCCTGCCAATGCTATCATCACGCCTATGATCAGCGCATTGATAATTGCTGCGGCCTGTACCATGGGTACTTGCTGTACCAGCGGCGCAGGAAGGCTGATGGCGATGGCAATACCCATGACAAGAGAGACGCTCTTGCAGAAGGCGGATCGTCTTACGATGGGCAGGCTGAGAGTCGTTTTGTTGAGAGCGATGCGCATGTGCCCAGTATTCCGCTCTTTGTTTCAAATCTCAATTGCTCACGCGCGGTTTTGGAGCAGAGTACGTATACTGCCCAGTTGCATTGTTGCCGCCTGTGCTCCGGCTTTCCAAAATTGGTTTCCCTTATCGAATCGGAACGGCGATGCAGACAATTTCGGTGTGATGACGAGGTCACATGCTTTTCTGCTTTCATCCAGCATTGCATATCCCTCCTGTAAAAATGCGTGCCATGGTCTGGGCATCAATTTCGACACAATGGGATAACTGGGAACAGTATCTGTTCCTATGACAATATCCGGCGCCTGTTTCTGTCGCATTTCCAGCGAAGGAATCGCACCGAACATACAGAGATCTATGTAGCGTTCGCCTTCAACGGATGCCGGGGAGAACAGAACGGGAATGGCACTGCTTGCCATAATCGCATCCAGTATTCGTACTTCCGGACCGAACGTATGCTTTTCCACGCGCTGAAAAACATACTCTGTAAAGTTCGGTTGGAGTATGCGCTGCCATTCAATGTTTTCTTTGAGGCGTCCCGCCGTACAGAGAAACGGGATTCGGCAGTCACCGATACGCTTATCTTGCAGGAGATTTCGAAGGTGGTGCTCCAGGTTTTGTTGCATGAGTCCTCCATGCAGTCCGTTTTTTATGGGGTTACCGCTTACCTGAGCAATATTGCTCATTTTTATGCCGTCGAGCA
Source organism: Candidatus Peregrinibacteria bacterium CG11_big_fil_rev_8_21_14_0_20_49_14 (assembly GCA_002787035.1). GTDB lineage: Bacteria > Patescibacteriota > Gracilibacteria > Peribacterales > Peribacteraceae > GWB1-54-5. The sequence continues at coordinate 9,352 of PCVP01000034.1, forward strand.
GAGTGTGCAGGGTATCGATATCGTATCCGAGAGCGTATATCGCACCGATAATCGCACCCATGCTACTGCCGGCTATGGCGTCCGGTTTCAGGTTCTCCGCTTCCAATACCTGAAGAACCCCAGCATTACTTATGCCACAGGCTGCTCCGCCGGAGAGTACCAATCCCCAACTCATACGTCGCAGTATAGTACAATCGTAGAAACGTCGAAGTGCAAAGACTACTGTTCCTGCGCTTCCAAACTGGCTTTTATGCGCATGGTGGCAATAATGCCCGCACGCTCACTTTCATCCAGCTTCATCTTGATGTATTTCACCGTTTCTTTGAGGTCGGGAATCATTTTGTGTTCCAGCGCATTTACGCGGCGACGTGTGGTTTCCAATTCTATGGCCATACTTTCCGCTTGCTTCTCTATTTGAGCGAGCTGGATAAGTGTTTCGAAGAGGTCATCGAATGCCTGCAGCGCTTCATCTAGCAGGGCGTTTGTTCCGCTGAATCCGTACGTGCGAGGGTTGCCTTCCTTGTGAATCGTGAAGAAGGGGATTTTTACGCTCATAACGCTCTTCGTTTCCACTTCCAGAGAAATAGTTGCTTCCGGACTTGAGAGCGCGTTTTCAAGTTGTGCGTCTGTCAGCCATGCCGATGCCAGAAGAAACGTGTGGAATGCGGTGCCTATCTCTTCCTCCACTTTGGAACGAAGCTCTTTGGCAGAACGAATAATGCCCAAAAATTGCTGCATGAGACCGTCCTGTTTGTCTTTCAGGAGCTTGTGCCCCCTCTGCGCCGACTTGGTACGGCGTTTTAAGTCCATGAGGGCCATGCGCGTTGGATTGACATTGAGGAGAGCCATAAGCGTTTAAGACGGTAATTTCTTAAGTTGAGAGTACAGCGATACGGTGGAGAGCATGAAAATTACAATGCCCAGGCTGTAGAGGTACGCGGAAGTAAGATACGTCAGTCGTACGAGATCGGGCAGTGTGCGCAGCACCAGTTCTATGACGAACCCGTCGATCACGGCAAGTGGCAGGAAAATAGCTCCCGCTGTTCCCGCAAGATGCAGCAGCGCAACTGTCGTGTGACCCTGTACAACGTCTTTACTGTGTCTGAGTGCCTCTCTGTATCCTTTGCCTTCGCAGACGATGGCAATGGCGTAGAAGAACGTTCGTACGAAATAGATGATACCCGGCACGATGAGAAGCAAACTCCAGAAGAAAGTGAAACATGTGCGGAGAATATCTGTCAGAAAGAGATTGCCCACAAAGTGACCCGCTTCTTTTCGTACGATGGAAAAAGATGTGCGTGTGCGCCCCGCTCGCGTTTGCATCAGGCGCTTTCCCACAAGGAGAACGCAGGCGATTCCCCAGAGCATTACGATTCCCAGTGCAACCTGTATGAACAGAAAGCCTATAAGGGGCATGGCGCTCTGAGAACCTTCCAGTATGCCTGCCATCGTGTAGTCTCGCGACAACGTTTCTTCTACGAATATATCTCCCGTGGCAAGAAGCAAGGTAAGGGGAATCATGAGCAGCCAGAAAAGCACGGCACGCAGCACGGACTGACTTTTGTAGAAGTCCCATGAGGTGCCGATAACGGTAAAGACGTTATTCATTACGCGTTGGAGGGTGCGGAAGTCATGTATTTCTCAATCTGTTCGGGCTTCACACGCTTCAGTTCTCCCTTTGGAAGCTCTTTGAGGAGATCCCACCCGATGGAGAGAGACTCGAAGATAGAACGGTTATCACCTTCGCTCTGTCTTATGAATTCTTTCTCGAAGCGATCTGCAAATTTCAAGTACGCTTTATCGGTATCGTTGAGTGACGATTCACCGAGAATCACAGCAAGCTCTCGCACTTCCACCCCTCGTGCGTACGCAGCGGTGAGCTGCGCATCCATACTGCTGTGGTCTCCGCGGGTAACGCCTTCTCCCTGCGCTTTTCCTTTCAGACGGGAGAGAGATCCCATTGGAATAACAGGTGGGAAAATACCTTTCTGGTGCAGACCACGATCCAGTCGAATCTGTCCTTCGGTAATGTAACCCGTAAGGTCGGGAATCGGATGAGTCACATCGTCTTCCGGCATCGTGAGAATCGGAATCTGCGTAATGGAACCTTCCTTTCCGCGAATACGTCCTGCTCGCTCGTAAATGGTCGCAAGGTCGGTGTAGAGGTATCCGGGGTATCCTCGACGACCGGGAACTTCTTTACGTGCGGCAGACACTTCGCGAAGCGCTTCACAGTAGTTTGTCATATCCGTGAGAATAACCGTGACGTGATAGCCCTTTTCATACGCCAGGTATTCCGCTGCGGTAAGGGCAAGACGCGGCGTGGCGATGCGTTCCACCACAGGGTTATCTGCGGTGTTTATAAAGAGTACCGCACGGGAGAGTGCACCTGTCTTTTCAAATTCCTGCTTAAAGTACTGTGCTTCTTCGAAGGTTACTCCCATGGCGCCGAACACCACGGCAAACTTTCCTTTTTCCTTACTTGGGTCGTACTCGGCTTCACCTTCCGTTTCGACCTCTTCGCTTGTAAGCACACGTGCCTGACGAGCGATTTGTGCGGCCAGTTGGGAGTGAGGCAGACCTGCTCCGGAGAAAATAGGGAGCTTCTGACCTCGCACCAACGTGTTGAGCACGTCGATGGTGGAAATACCGGTCTGAATAAAGTCTTCCGGGAATTCACGGCTGAACGGGTTGATTGGCGCACCGTTAATATCCAGCTTCTTTTCGGGGATTACGGCAGGTCCGCCATCTATGGGGTGACCCGAACCGTTGAACATGCGGCCGAGCATGTCTTCGGATACTCCGATTTCAAACGTGCGTCCGAGGAAGCGAACTTTCGTTCCTGCCGTCGAAGCACCCTGCGTGGATTCAAACAGCTGAATAACAGCGAGACCCTCGCGGGCTTCCAGCACCTTTCCAAGGCGCCTGTCGCCGTTTACAAGCTCTACTTCGCAGAGCTCGTCGTATGTAACACCTTCGACTCCCTCGACCATCAGGAGCGGTCCGGTAATATCTCGAACGGTTTTGTATGCAGTGGACATAATAGAGAGATGAAAGAGTCAAAAGTTACGCGGTAACGGGTTCTTCGTGAGATGTCTTACCTGGGGCTCCCGTTACCTGCAGGGCACCCAGTTCCTTACGGATTTGTTCTTCTATGGCATCGAACTTCTCCTCCATTTCGTCTTCGGGAATAAAACTCGCTCGTACGATGACTTCTTTGACGGGGAGTGTTTGCAGTTTGCCGAAGTCGAAATCTTCCTGCTCGACTATCGGGCCCGCAACTTCCATGAACATGAGAATCGCTTTCAGAAGTCTGAACTGCTTTTTGAGAGATGTGTAGGCGTCCATGTTATCGAATGCGTTCTGGAACAAGAAGTCTTCTCGAATCATACGTGCGGTTTCCATTGTGAGTTGCTCTTTTGGTGAGAGGGCATCCGTACCCACGAGACGCACAATTTCTTCCAACTTGCTTTCGTCCTGCAGAATTTGCATGGCAATTTCGCGGTTTCTGGCGAAACCTTCCGCCACTTCTTTGTCGTAATAGTTTGTGAAGTTTTCGGCGTAGAGCGAGTAGCTCTGCAACCAGTTGATGGCAGGGAAGTGACGCTTGTAGGCGAGCTTGGCATCCAATGCCCAGAATACTTTGGTCACACGGAGCGTGTTCTGTGTGACCGGTTCGGAGAAGTCCCCTCCGGGAGGAGATACCGCACCGATAACGGTAAGAGAACCGCGGCGACCGTCCGTACCGAGACAGTCCACAATTCCGGCACGCTCGTAGAATCCTGCCGTACGGGAACCGAGGTACGCGGGGTATCCTTCTTCACCGGGCATTTCTTCCAGACGTCCCGACATTTCTCGCATGGCTTCCGCCCAACGAGAGGTGGAGTCTGCCATGAGAGCCACATCGTAGCCCATGTCGCGGTAGTACTCTGCAAGAGTGATACCTGTGTACACACTCGCTTCACGTGCGGCAACCGGCATATTTGAAGTGTTTGCGATAAGAATCGTGCGCTTCATCAGAGGTTCTCCCGTGTTCGGATCTTCCAAGTGAGGAAATTCGGAGAGTACCTCTGTCATTTCGTTTCCGCGCTCTCCACAACCGATATACACAATCACTTGTGCGGCGCAGAACTTCGCAAGGCTTTGCTGTGTCACTGTCTTTCCGGCTCCGAACGGTCCGGGAATTGCTCCCGCTCCGCCTTTGGCGATAGGGAAGAGCGTATCGAGAATGCGTGTTCCTGTCGGCAGCGGTTCGCTGGGGATACCCTTTCCCTTCGTCGGGCGAGGGATACGAATCGGCCAACGCTGCAACATACAGATTTCTTTCGTGCCTTCTTCTGTTTCTATCACCGCAATAATTTCTTCGATGTTGAAAGATCCTGATTTCACTTCTTTTACTGTTCCCGAAATTCCCGGAGGAACCATAATCTTATGCTCTATGAGTGTGGTTTCCTGTACGGTTCCCAGAATATCGCCACCCACCACCGTATCTCCGGACGAGGCAGTAGCGTTGAAGTCCCACTTCTTGGTTCTGTCTATGCCGGGTACTTCAATACCTCGGCTGATAAATGCGCTGTTCGCTTGTTTTTCAATAAGCTCCAGCGGGCGCTGAATTCCATCGTAGATGGAAGTGAGCAAACCGGGTGCAAGCTCCACTGAGAGAGTTTCACCGGTACGTTCCACGGGTTCGCCGGGGCCGATACCGCTGGTTTCCTCATACACCTGTATGGAAGCTTCGTCGCCATGAAGTTCAATTACTTCGCCCACGAGTCTTTCTTTCGACACGCGAACAACCTCGTACATCTTTGCGTCGCCCATACCCTTGGCGACGACCAGGGGTCCTGCGACTTTTATGATAGTGGGTTGATTGGACATGGAGATAGGGGGAACGTAGAAGTGATAATTACGAATGTTGACGGTTGTGAATCTTCAGCAGTGCATCACCGAGTATGCTGCGAATTTCTGTGGAAGCATCTGAAAGACCTTGTTGGATATTGCGGAAACGGATTCCTTCGTCGGTGGTTTCTTGTGCACGTTGCGTATCGACTGCATTGAATGCGTCGATCAGTTGCTGGCGAGGGCGTGGTCCGTTTGCGGTCATATTATTGAAGAATATCCGAGCCCACCGCACGTTCTACAATGCGCTTTAAGCGCTGCAGACCGTAGCCCGTGGAACCTTGGTGAGAAGGGATGGGAATAATGGCGGGTAGGGCCCCGCGAGCGAGCTTCTTTTCGTCGTCCGGCGAAAGTTCGCTCGAGAGGTCCTCGGTAATAAAGACGATTGCGTAGCTGTTTCTCTCTATGCCATGTTCGTCCGTCGTGGTTTCACGCTTGAGTCTGTACAGCGCTTCCACTCCCTGTGCTCCGGTTTCCACCGGAACAACGTCCACACCGAGCAGTGCAAAGCCTCCCACTGCTTCTTTGGAGCCGATCATAGCGATGCGATACTTCATGAGAGATAGTGTGTAGCGGAAAGAAACGGAGGCAGCGCTCTCTTGATATCCTGAGGGGAGAGGCCGTTACGTTTTCCTATGAGAATCATGCGGAGAAGTTTGAGTTGCGAAATACCGATGGCAGCGAAAGCAAAGACCGGCTCTATGCTGAGAGGAACGTTCCACATATCTGCGATAACCGCCGCTATGACCTCACTCAATTTTCTCTCCAGTGCATTTTTATCTTCATTCGACTGAAGTACGTCGCTCAGCAGGTAGCCGAGTTCGGACTTGCCGACCGCAGTCACAATGGAACTCAGCGGACCTGCGAGGTCCGAAGCGGATATGGAACCGCCGTTGAGCATGTAGAAAAGAGACTCGTCGCGATCTTCGTCTGCGAGACGCAGTGCGGTGCGAATGTTCTGAAGATCAATATTTCGACGCACGTACTTTCGTATGAGCGGCGAACCGGATGTCTTTGCCAATGCCAAGCTGGTGTTGGCAATAAATTGTGCGACTTTCGTATCTATGGAACGGGCGTTTATGCCGTCGGTAGCCAGCACCTCGGAAACAAAGGAAGTGAGATGACTCGGCAGATCACCCTCAATGCGCTCTCTTACCAGGGCGCGAAGGGAATCCGGAGCGTAGGCGGACATACCGCTTACGGGCTCTTGGGCAATTTCAGACGTGAGTCCGTGTGCTTCTTTCAGCAGATACGCAAGCAGGGGAGCATCGCCCTCCAGCCATAGAATCGAGAAGATCGGTTGCTTTGCCAGCGGAGACATTTGCTCCACTTCACTGCGAATCCAACCTGCGACGGCTTGCAGTACGGCATTTCCTTCCCGTATTCCCTGGTCGATAATGCTCGTCATTTTCAGCTCTGTAAGAATCTGCTCTGTGGCCTTTCCATCCGGTGCTCCAAGCAGTCGATCCACGTCCGACTGTGAAAGCAGAAGTTGTTGCAGCACACCCGTACGTCCATGGGCGTATGCAAAGTGTTGGCCTATGAGAGATTGTACGTTGCTCATACCGTGAAAATTTCATGAGAAATGGCAAGATCCGTCTCCGGTCGGAGAATTTCTTCCACGAGGTGTTCGAATGTGAAATCGTATTCTTGTTTGTCGGAAACAAACAGGAAACCTCCGGAAGCATCCGACTCTTTGCCCATCGTAAATTGTTCCGATGGTGCAAGTTTTTTCAGTGCGGCTGCATGTTTTTTGGAAGGGTAGATAATACCCTTCTGCGAGATCTGCTTTAAGCATGTGCGCAGCAGCTCTTCCACTTTGTTCTCGGGAAGTGCGCTGAGTTCCGCCGTTACTTTCGCATACAGACGATCCAGCAGTTCCTGCTTCTTTAGCAGTACAGTGTTTCTCTTTGCAGATTCCGCATGTGCTTGTGCTTTCGCTTTCAGATGCGTTTTCTTCTGCTCCTTCTGTACGGCAATTTCCTGCTTCTTTTTTGCAAGAGATCGTTCACTTGCTTCACGCATTTGCGTCAGAGCTTTTTGATGAGCGCTGCGAGCGGTTGCAATCTGATGATCTGCCTGTGCGCTTATAGCGTTGAGAATATCTTGAAGTGCCATAATGTCAGAAGGGAAGAGAGGCGATTAGCCGATGAGTCCTGTTTTGAATGAGCTCATCATGAAGAAGGAAATAAGGAACCCGAGCAGTGCGTATGTTTCTACAAGGGCAGCCATTGTAATAACACGACCTGCAAGCTTGGCATCCTTCGCAAGCATGTGCATACCTGCGCTACATACTTTTGCCTGGAAAGGCGAAGATGTAAGACATGTGATGGTTACAGGCAACGTTGCTGCGAGAAGAATGAATCCCTGTGAAACTGAAACAGGTACTTCTCCGGTGATAACAGGACCGTAGTTAAAGATGAAAAGCAGAGAAATAACCATACCGTACAAACCCTGTGAACCCGGAAGCACCATAAGGGTGATTACTTTTCCTGCAAGCTCAGGCTTTTCGGTAAGGAGACCTGCTCCGGCCTGACCGGTCATGGATACTCCGAGAATGGAACCGAGACAAGAAAGGAACGTGGCGGCTGCAACGCCGAAGAAGGCGATAGCAAGACCCCACTGAATAGTGCCGGAAGAGGCAACTGCTTGCATTGCAGTCGGCTCCTGGGCAAACGCGACAGCAGGTGCAAGCAGTGCAGCTGCGGCGGAGAGAGATACAGAAGTTTTCATAAAAAGAAATGGGAAATGGTAAGAGATTTTATGACGATCTGGAACGGCGATACGGGCTGAAAGTGCGCCCTCCGCCTTCAAAGAATTGGCTGAAGAATTCAATAAACTGCAAACGTCCGGAGTGTATGAAGCTTCCGAGCGTATTCAGTGCGATACTGACAATGTGACCCACAAGGAAAATCAAAATCACAATCGGAATACCTATCCATGCGGGAAATAGTCTTCCCAACTCCACCGCAACCTGGTTTACGGCAAGTGCCAGAGCACCTGTTACGAGTCCCAGAGCAAGAATACGCAGGTAACTTAACGTGTTGCTCAACATTCCTATGCCGAAATTCACCACTCCCAACACTCCCATAATCGGACGAACAAACCACTTGTTGCCGTACCCTTTTCCCCAGACCATCAGTACCAAGGCTGCGTAGAGAGGATAATTTTTACCGGCTGCCATGCTCTCCGGAGCAACCACACTGAATATGATTGCTCCGAGAAGAATGTGATTTGTGAAGTCCTGCCAGAATGCCGCAGCTTTCCGACCATGAATCCACTTGTGCATACCTGCCAAGAACATGCCGAAGAACAGATGGGTAAGACCGAGTGCAATGGAGAGGTTTTGCAGGAAGGTGATGCCGGATTCTTTCGAGAGATCCCATACCTGTCCTCTGAAAAGCAGTGAGCCTCCTTCGGTGGTTTTAGTCAGTGCGGCAGGTACTTGTGAAGGGAGCAGGCCGAACCAGCCACCGAACGGAATACTGACGAAGAACGTCACAATTCCCGCCATAAACAAGAGCCAAAGCAGCGGGGCCTCGTCTATTGTTTTTTTGCTTTTAAAGAGCACGATACCGAAAATCGTTGCGATGACTGCTCCGTAACCTGCGTCCGTAAGGCAGAGTCCGAAGTAGAGAATAAAAAACGGCGAGAGTGCCATTGTCGGGTCTATTTCACTCGGGAGCGGGAGTCCGTAGAGTCCTGTAACGCTCTCAAACGGCGTGACAAACTTCGAGTTCTTCAGAAGTACGGGTGGTTCCTCTCCTTCGTCCGGTTTTATTTTAAGCACGGCGATTGCTTTGGAGAGTTTCTGCAAATGCACTTCCAGCAGTGCCATGCGGTTTCGGGGCATCCACCCGAGCAGTGTAATGGTACTGCTTGTTTCCACCATTGCTTCGCGTGCGGATTGTTTTTCGTCCAGCCACGACAGGAAGGCGGCAGTTTTCGCAAGATTCGGAAGTTCAACGGAGAGCTGCACACGTTGCTCGTGATTTTTTCTCTTTTTTCCCAGCAATTCCTTTATTGCCATGCTTGCTTCCTCGTACAAATATGAGGCACTTCCGTCCCATTTGGGCAACTCTTCCGTTGTCCATCCCATTGCTGTTGCCAGTTCCTCAAAGCGGATCGCATCTTTTTTCCATAGATGTGCCACGACATAGGTGGTGCCATTTTCGTTGTTGATTTCCTGCAGTTCCGTCCGGGGAAGCTCCGTCGCGAGCGTATCTTTCAATACAGGCAATACGCCTGCAGGAAGTGTACCGAGGATACGCAGGGATGTATGCGATTCGTGTGTCGCATTCAAAGAAAAGGGCAGCGAAAGCCATGGTTCCAGCGTTTCCTTTCGCAGCGCCAGTTCCTGCAACTCTCGTTGTGCCTCCGTGTCGGATTCTTCCAATGCATGCAACATATCCACAATATGACGCACGTCAGTGTGACTTGCCGCATAGATAATGGCATCTTCCGTCATTCCTTTATACACGGTAGCCAGTGTCTCTTTCGATGCCACTTCTTTCAGCGTGGTAATGGCAAATTGCAGTTCTGCGGCACGGAATTGCACTTCAGTGTGGTCTAAGCCGGAAGGTGACTTCGCTTCGGATATTTCCACCACTCCCTCTTTATGAAGAGCATCGAGAAGATCTTCTCGAAGAGATTTGTGTGCCAGAATCGCCACTTTTTGCATTGCCACTATTGCCATTAGCTTCGGAGGAGAGGGGAATTGGCTGCGAGTGCCTGTTCCACTAATTTCTTTGCGACTGCGTCTTCTTGTGAAACGAAGTGTGCTTCTATCTGTTCCGCTTTCTTCTCCGCATCTTTCTCGGCGCTTTTTACGATCGTACTGAGCTCTGTTTCCCGGTATTCCATCAGTTCTTTACGGGCTGCATCTTTTATTTCTTGGTCACCGATTTCCTCCTTTTCTTTCAGTGCCTGCTCCACTTCACGCTTTTCCTCCTCCATAGCTTCGATTTCTTTCGCTACGCGGGCATTCTCTTGCTCTTCCAGACGAGCAATCTGATCAAAAGGAGTGTCTCTTGTTGGGGTGCTAACTGCGCCTTTTGCGCCAGTTGTAGCCGAAAAGTCTGTATCCATACTTATGATTGGTAAAACGCGCGGACTCTACGCGCGCGTCAAGAAAAAATCAAGGGTCTAAGGGCGGGTTTTGGAATAGGTTTGTGGCTTTGGTGAGCGGTCGGTGTGTCGTGGTACTACTTTGTACACAGAAATATCGGTCATTCGTACAAAGAATGTCCCGTCGTATTGTTTCTAAACAGAGACGCTTCTTACTTTCTCTTCACACGAATGAATCCGGATGTTTCCAGCACATCCAGCTTCTTTTCGTGCTTGGTGAGTTTGTCGAGCAGGAGGTTGATACCGATTGCATCACTGGCCATATGGCTGCACTGAATCATATTCACGTGGTGCTTTTTCGCCTCTTCCCATGTTTTCTCGGTGACGTGCATGGAGAGAATGGTTCCGACACCGGCTTTGGATTGCTCTATCAGCTGCTCTTCGGGACCGTTTGTTCCTCCCGTGAATTCAGTGGCGACTATTTTACCAGGTCGGCTATCAGGAGTACCGTTTACGATAATCGGTGGGTTACCCTTCTTTGCGTAGTACTCGTACTCAGGAATTTTCAGCAGTGCGTCCAGAATATCTGCAAGACAGTCGAAGTTCTTTGAGCAGATTTCTTTCTCTATGAATCTCCATACCAAGTTGTCGGTGGGGGTGTGGCAACAGAATGCGGGAATGCCGAGCAGTTCCGCCGCGCGCTCCGTACGGAAGAGGTTGTCTGCATGAATCGCTCTCCAAATACGGTCCATTCGTGGCTTCAGTTGTGCTTCGCTGTGGTTTACCGGCACACCGACACTGGCAAGCACATCCACCTGCAGGGGCATGACTTTTTCTAAGTCGGCGAGAGCGCGACCTTCGGGGTGGTGAATGAAGAGACAATCAATTTTCTCTCCCTTCTCACGAAGTCTGTCTGCAAGTAATACCTCCGGTGTCTCTATATCTATACCGACCATGAGTCTTGTTACATCTTCGTTGCCGGTACCGTTAATAATGCGAGAGTCGCTGTACGGATTCCATGTGCGCTCTTCATCGAAGAACTTCTTATCCTTCGTATCCAGCTTCTTTGCTTTGTCGGAATACTTCTTCAACTTTTTCTGCAGGTCTGCCTTACTGCGAACGTCGGCTTCCATGCCGTAGGTAATGGCCTGTGCGAAGAGATCTTTCAGTTTCATTTCCCGCAAAGAGTACAGGCAGCTCGATACTTTGCGCAAGGAAAAGGACTGCGCGAGAACGCGCAGCCCTTTAAGGAACCCTGCTCTGCAATGCCCAAGATGCTATACTTCTTGTTGTACGAGCACGCGACCGGTTTGCACATTCCGTGCTTTCCGGCCATTGCGAGCCTGTACTTCCAATACCTCGTGGCTCTCGGTGACGAGTGCCCTCTGATTCGAGAGCCCGAGGTGTGTTACGAACAGTTGGGGGACACGAATGAGAATCGGTCGAGTAGTTTTCAGCCGCGGCCGAATTTCGTCGAACCATTTGCGAAGCGCGGTCGTGAGTCCCTCGTCCCCGGTGTCGAGGTCTTCTTGTATCCACACTTGCAACATTGCAGTACGCCTGCGTTTGTCGGATTCTGCAAAGAATTCTTCCGAAGTGTGACTGTGCATAGTGTTCTACCTTTCTTGTGATGGTTGTTGCGGACATTGCAATTGAGCAGAGCGGGCTACCGACGTGCTATCGGCAAGCCGCTATGTTCGAGCAGTATCTGTGGTGGGAAAGAGCAAATGCGAAGAAGCCAGCCTGTCTGGGGGAGAGAGGCTGCGAACAGTGGTCAGAACGATTGCAATTACCAAGTACGCAGTGTCCCCAGAACGGATGTAACCTTCTGGCAGTGGAGGACGCCGCGCATGAAACAGACTTGGATCATTTGCAAGCGCAGTGTAACTTTTCCCTCTTTATTTGTCACCCCTTTTTTTCTGTCACGACCACTTTGGAGTCCGCAACAATAACACCGTCCGCACTCACAAGAATCGGATTGAAATCCAGTTCGGAAATCTGCGGACATTCGTTCATGAGGGAAGACACTGCCACCAAGGTTTCCACCACACCGTCTATGTCGGATTGACGTTGCCCCCGCATGCCGAGAAGCAGGTTCCAGCTCTTGAGATCCTGCAGCATGCGGTAGCCTTCTTCGCTTGTAATCGGAGCCATGCGAAACGACGTATCGCGAAAAAGTTCCGTGTAAATTCCGCCGAGTCCAACCATGACCATGGGTCCGAAGGATGGGTCTCGCAGTCCTCCGACAATGAACTCGTTTCCTATGGGAAGAAACTTCTGTATCAGCACTCCGCGCCTCTCTGCTTCCGGCATTTTGGCCTCCACGTTGGTTATTATTTCTTCGAATGCCCGTGAGACATCGTCATCGTTTTTCAGATTTGCTTTTATGCCCCCCACATCTGTTTTATGAAGAATCTGCGGTGAGCTGATTTTCGCGATGACCGGGTACCCAATTTCCTGTGCGATGTTCCGTGCTTCGGTCACGTTCGTTGCCAGGCCCTGTAGTGGCAGCGGAATGTCGTAGAGGGCAAGCAGCTCTTTGGTGGCATCCTCTGAAAGCAGTCCTTTGCACTTTCCTATTATTGCCGTCGCCTTTTTGGCACGAGCTTCATTGCTGATCGGCATCGCATCTTTGCGATTCGGATCTTTCCGGAGCAGAGTGGACATGGCGTACATGGCACGCTCCGGACTCTGAAAATTCGGAATACCGTTGGCAGCCAGAATATCTATTGCTTCCTTTACGCTCTCACCTCCCATAAAACTGGTGACTATCGGCATGAGTCGTGATTGTTTGCGCACTTGCACCACTGCGTTTGCTATCTCCGTACAGGGGGTCATAACTTGCGGAGTAAGCAGTACGACCATGCCATCTACGTTCGGGTCTTCATTGCAGATATCCAACGCAGCTTGGTACCGCTCGGTGGTGGCATCGCCTATGACATCGATGGGGTTCACCAGTCCCGCAGCTTCCGGAAGATGAGGCTTGAGTTTTGTGAGTGTCGCTTCTGAGAGGTGGGGCATAAGAAGCCCCGCTGTTTCGGCACCGTCCGTTGCCAAAATTCCGGGTCCTCCCGCATTCGTAATGACGACAACGTTTCTCGAAAGCAGGGGAGGTTGCGTGCTGAGTGTTTGCAGCAAGTTCATAAAATCCTGAAACGTATGCGCGCGATGCACGCCGGTGCGTATGCACGCGGCATCTATGGCACTGTCGCTTCCTGCCAGGGCTCCCGTGTGCGAAGACGCGGCTTCTTTTCCGTGCTTAGATACGCCGGATTTCAGAAGAACGATGTGTTTGGTGCGTGCCACCCGTGCGGCTACCTCCAGGAATCGCGCTCCGTCCGCTATGTTTTCTAAGTACAGGCCGATGACTTTTGTTTTGTCGTCCTGTTCGCAGAGTTCCAAATAGTCGCATGCATCCATGGCCGCTTTGTTTCCTATACTGAGTACCAAGGAGTATCCCAAGTGCAGAGACGGAGACGCATCCATAATGGCGACTGCCATGGCACCGGACTGACTTACCAATGCTATGCATCCGTCGGCGGAGATATCTTTCGCGAAAGACGCATTCATTTTTATGCTCGGCCGTAAAACACCCAGACAGTTCGGACCCACAAGGTTCATGCGGTACTCGGCACACACGGCCACCAAATCATTTTCCATTTTCTTCCCTTCTTCGGTGTGCACTTCGCTGAATCCTGCGGTAATAACCACCAACCATTTCACTCCTTTTTCGCCGCACTCTTTTGCCACGGCACAGACAGTGGGGGCGGGTGTGACTACCACTGCCATTTCCACTTCCGACGGCACGTCCGAAATGTTCTCGTATACCTTCTTGCCGAGTATCTCTCCTCCTTTCGGGTTAATGGGATATATGGCACCTTCGTACCCTTGTTGCACCAAGTTACGCAAAACCATATGTCCCACCTTGTGTTCGGATGCACTGGCACCCACCACTGCGATGGAAGAAGGCTCGAAGACGGGCATGCGCATACAAGGGAAGAATTCTCTTTATTCTACCGTATTTCGCGTATTTTCTCAATTTCTCACTATTCCTCGTCTATCGCTTCTATCGCAATATGAGTGACCTGTCCTATGTGGTCTCGTGAGAGAATGATGTTCTGACCCACCGTACTCATGCGTGGGTCCACTATATCGACCATTCTTCTGCGAACGGTGCGGACTTCGGCGGGCATGTGAACGACTTCGTCCGATTCAAATGGTGACTCCAAAAATTCTTCCCCTCGCCAAATATTCTGCGATTCCTCGCTTGCGAGCGGTTGCCACATTATTTTTTTTCTGTGTGACTTGTGCATAAATCCAATCAGTATACCACGAACAGGTCTCCAAAACTACCCTAGATCCAAGCTGGAATCCTTCGGACATACCGCTACACTGTTTCCGTATGAAATCGCTCCATATCATTTATGCGTCCACGAGCGGCCACACGGAATACGTGGTCTCCGTTATCGCCGATTACATTAAGCAGCATTCTCCCGACACGGAGGTGGAGGTGCAGCGTTGCGAACAGGCGACGGCGGAAGATCTTGCTCGCGGAGATGTGTTGCTTTTCGGTTCGGGCAGTTGGAATACGGGAGGTGTGGAAGGACAGCTGAATCCTGAGATGTATGTGTATTGTAAGAAGACGTGCAAAGATACGGATCTCGCAGGAAAGCCTGCGGGAATCATAGCGTTGGGAGATGATCGCTATTACTACACCGCCCGAAGCGGCGAACATATTCGTAATTTTATTCAGTCACACGGAGGAACGGTATTCGGTCAGACTCTTACGATCGTCAACGATCCGTACGGGCAGGAAGAGCGCATAGAAAGCTGGGCTAAAAAATTCCTGGAACACCTGCAAGATCTATGAAGCGCATTTCCCTCAAAGTCACAGGCGCACAGGGCCAGGGAGTAAACTCCGTGGGGGAGATATGTGGCAAAGGTCTGAAGCATGCGGGGTACTGTGTGTTCGGGTACAGAGAGTACATGTCACTCATTAAAGGCGGGCACTCCGGCTACCAGTTGGATGTGTCTCCCGAAAAACTGGAGAGTTCCGAAACAACGGTGGATATCCTCGTGAATTTCAATCACCACGGACTCATGCAGAACTGGCAGGAGGTAAAGAAGGGCGGCATTATTCTGCATCAAACTCCCATGTGGGAGTTTCCGAGCGAGCAGCAGAAGTGGCTGAAAGACAATGATATTACAGTTGTGTATCTTCCCGTGGAGGACATTTTAAAAAAAATGAAAGCGCCAAATATTCTGGGAAACGTGCTCATCACGTCCGCCGTGTGGACACTGCTCGGGCAAGACGACGATGTACTGAAAGAGTTGGTACGTAAGCAGTTCGGACACAAGGGTGAAGAAATAGTGCAAATGAATTTCCGTTGCATAGACGAGGGCACCGCATTCATACGCGACGACAGTGTGCAGCCCCTCACGCTTCCCGCACCCGACTTGAAGTGGGCGAACCACATGTACCTCACCGGAAGCGAAGCCATGGGTCTCGGCATTATTCACGGAGGATGTCGCATGTACGTGGGGTATCCCATGACTCCGTCATCTCCGCTGCTTTCGTACATAGCAGACAAGCAGAACGAAACTGAGATGGTAATTAAACAGGCGGAAGACGAAATAACCGCAGTACAAATGATGAGCGGTGCCATGCACATGGGTACTCGCGCTGCGACGGGAACATCCGGCGGAGGGTTCGACCTTATGACAGAATCGCTGTCACTCAACGGAATCATAGAAAATCCCGCGGTCATCGTGTTGGCTCAGCGACCCGGCCCTGCCACAGGTCTTCCCACGTGGACGTGCCAAGGAGATCTGCTGCTCGCAGTCGGTGCCGCACACGGAGAATTTCCACGTTTGGTCATAAGCGTGAGCGACAGTCAGGATTCTTTTGATCTTATGCCAGAAGCATTCAATTATGCCGACGAATATCAAACTCCCGTGATAGTCCTTACCGATAAGCACATAGCCGAAGCGCTTTACACACAGGTGCCTTACGATGTTACGAAAGCGGAAATTCGTCGCGGAAACTTGGTGACCGATCCGAAGAAACTTGCAAAATTGAAGTCAGCAGATAGGTACGACCCGACGGTGAAAGACGGTATTTCTCCGCGATGGCTGCCCGGCACCGAAGCGGATGTGTACTGCGCGCAGGGCGACGAACACGATGCCGAAGGCAATGTGGATGAGTCCGCAAGCAACGCGATCGCGCAGATGCAAAAACGCATGGCAAAGATGACCGCTTTGCACAATGCGTTACCTGAGCCCGATCTCATAGGAGACAGTAACCCCGATATCCTGCTTGTATGCTGGGGGAGCACACGGAGTGTTGTGGACGATGTGCTCAAGAGCGAAGAGTTTGCGGGTGCTTCCATAGCGTATTTGCACTACTCATTCCTCTGGCCGCTTAAAACGGAAAAACTTCTGCAGCTGGTTTCCAAGGCAAAAAAGATTGTTCTCATAGAAGGGAATTACAACGGTCAGTTGGGTAAGCTTATACGACAGGAATGCGGACTCAACATAGAAGAGCGCATTCTGAAATACGACGGTCGTCCTTTCTTCTACGATGAACTGCATCGCGCACTTACTCCTCTGCTTTCATGAGAATTCCGTTGCAAACAGGCGGCCCGAATATGCATTCGTATTACACCGATACGCCGTGTACGTGGTGTGACGGGTGCGGTGATTACGGCATATGGACAGCCATGAAACGTGCTCTCGTGGAACTGGGATACCATCCTTGGCAGATATTGCTGTGCTACGATGTCGGGTGTCATGGCAACGGAGCGGATAAAACGCGTGCGTACACTTTTCATGGTTTGCACGGTCGCGTGCTGCCGTTTGCTGCAGGAGCATCGCTTGCAAATCCCAATGTTCCCGTCATAGCTTTCGGGGGAGACGGTGCGAGTTTTTCGGAAGGTGTGGGGCACATGGTACACAGTGTGCGCAGTAACTACCCCATGACGTTTGTACTGCACAACAATGCCAACTACGGACTCACTACCGGGCAGGCGAGTTCACTCACATGGCAAGACCAACCCATGAACTCTTCACCAAACGGTATTCCCGAACGTACGCTACCGTCCATGGATTTCATATTTTCACTCGAGCCCACATTCGTTGCTCGCGGATTTTCCGGAAACATAGAGCAGATGGTTCGCATATTTAAGACGGCGTTGCAGCACAGGGGATTTGCCTATGTCGATATTTTGCAGGCGTGTCCCACGTACAATCATCTCGCCACACACGACTGGCTTCTTTCGCATGTGTACGATGCCAACAGTGAAGGGCACGATCCTTCGAACTTCGAGGAAGCACGGCGTATAGCGGTGGATACAACTGACCGCATATCTACGGGTATTTTGTACCAAAACGAAGACATCCCCAGTTTCTACGAACGGTTGATACCGAGGCAACAACGAAAGACCACTGCAGTGGAGGAAGTGGAGAGAACGGATGTCAGTGAACTGATGAAAGAGTTTGTGTAGGAGATATCCAACCTGGTGCCTGCCTTCCAACGGCGACACCATTCCGTTTCTGTTCTTTTCATTCTCCCGATGAGAGCTGTTTGTTGTTTTGTTTTGTACTTGTTTCTGTAAGAATAACCGAGTGCAGAAACAATGTACCAATTGCGGTACCACGTTTAAAATTTCCGAGAAGGATACCTCTTTTTATAACCAAGTATCACCGGTATTCGGAACTGAAAAAGTGGAAATGCCTCTCCCGAAAAAATGTCCGGATTGTCGGCAACAACAGCGATTGTCTTTCCGAAATGAGCGGCGTCTTTTTAGGCGCAAATGTGATTTAAGCGGAGAGAACATTGTATCAATGTATCCTGCTGACGCTCCCTTTCCCGTGTACTCCACTGAAAGTTGGTGGTCTGATAAATGGGATGCACGAAATTTTGCACAAGATATTGATTTTTCACGACCATTCTTCGAGCAGCTTCATGAGCTGTATCTGCAGGTGCCTCGCCTGCAAAACGTTGGCAGTTCAGACATGAAAAAGATGAATAGTGAATATGTAAATTATGCCGGTTGGAATAAAAACTGTTACCTAATTTTCGACTCAGACTATAACGAGGAATGCTGTTACTCCAACGTAATCAAACATTCGAAATACTGTCTCGATTGTTCTTATGTTTCCCAATCACAATTCTGCCACGACTGTGTCGACTGTAGTAATTCATACGAACTGAAATCATGCCAACGATGCAATAACTGTAGTAACAGCTCTTACCTTTTTAATTGTATTGGATGCCAAAACTGCGCTTTTTGTTGCAATCTTACAAATCAGAAGTACTGTCTTTGGAATAAGCAACTCACAAAAGATGAATATCACAATAATCTCAATGAGATTATTCAGAGTGGTACGCCTGAGGAAATCACCAAGCAGTTCGCGGAATTTACCCTGACATATCCGCGTAAATACTGTTCAATACTGCAATCTGAGGATTGCAGCGGTGATTACATTTCGAATGCACAACGATGTACCACCTGTTTTAATGTTGGAGATGCGCAGGATTTGCAGTACTGCGATTCAGTCTATCGCGCAAAGGATTGTATGGATGTATCCTCTTTTGGTGAAAAGATTGAACGAGTGAGTAATAGTGGAACCATCGGACACGGCTGTTTTGGTGTTCATTTTTCTTACGACTGTGTTACAAGCTGCTCAGACCTTTTCTATTGCCTGCAGTGTCATCAGACAAAAAATTCATTCGGATGCGTCGGTTTTCGCAGTGGCAATTACTGCATTCTGAATAAACAGTACACTAAAGAGGACTATGATGAATTGGTACCCAAAATCGTGAAACACATGCAATCCACGGAAGAGTGGGGTGAATACTTTCCCGTCCGGATGTCGCCGTTTGCATACAATGAAACTGTCGCACAGGAGTACTTTCCAATGACAAAAGAGGAAGTGTTGGCAAGAAACTGGAAATGGCGAGATGCAACAGACGATATTCCAAAGGTGGAAAAAACCATTCCGGCGGCACAGTTGCCACACTCAATACAAAATATACCTGACGATATCTTGAACTGGGCAATTACCTGTGAAACAACCGGAAGACCTTTTCTTGTCACAAAACAAGAACTCTCATTCTATCGCAACATTCAAATCCCCGTCCCCCATTTTCATCCCGATGAACGGCATAGAAAAAGGATAGCACTCCGAAACCCACGCAAGCTTTGGAAGAGAAAATGCGATACGTGTGGCAAGGATATTCAGTCCACGTATGATCCTGATCGCCATGAAACCGTATATTGCGAGGAATGCTACCTCAAAGAAATGTACTGAATACTTGCGCAGGCCCGAAAGAATATACAATTCCCTACTATTCCTCAGGGTAAGCAGGTGTCTTGGTGAGGTGTTATCGCGCTTACGTATGCCATATTTTTTCCGGTTATTTCATGAACCTACACTGTAATAACCACCGTCCTCGCCACGAAATCGTGCAGACACTTTCGTTCTGCGCGAAAAATGAGAAGACTGTCTGCCAGGAAGTAAAAGATGTTTCCGAGCATGAGGGCATTGAACCACGAGCGCAGAATAAGTGCGCGCACCGCACCCGGGTGCTCGTGTGTTTTTTCATCCACGATGCGAAGACCCATAACTTTTTTGCCCACCGTTTGTCCGTGCGATGCTATGAGCACCCACTGCACTATGTGCACGATAAGAGCGGATGCCATAAGACCCACCAGTAACGAAGCACGCTTCAGTACCGCAGGATCTATACTTGCGACTTCCGCTTCTATATCTACGTACGCATACGTAAGCAGCCCCAGTATGATCATAGGGGCACCCTCGAGTATAAGATCTATCACCCGTGCCATCAGACGTTGGTTCGGACTCGCAAGAATTATTTTCTTCTTATGCAGACGCATGCACGTATGGTGCTCGTTTTGACTTCGTAGGGCAAGTTATGCAGCTCCGTCTCCGTCTCGAGAACGTACAACATTTTCGGGTCTGTAAAGCTTCAGTTGTTTTTCTCTCACTGCGGGAGAAAAGTGTACAGTCGGTATTTTCAATGCCGGCATTTCCACTGCGTCGACCCCATTTCTTCTCATTGTTGCGCGAATGCTGTTTCTTGTTTTGAGTACGGTTAAATGATTTCGGCCGGTATTTTCTACATGCGCGTACATAGAACGCTCTTCTCTTTCAGTATCTCCGCTTACGACGCCCAGTGCACGTACACGAGGCTTCCGAGTGAGTTGATCTATAAGATCCGATGGAGAAATGTTTCGTTCTTCCGGAAGGTGGCCGATGACGAATTCTTCGTTGTTTTGCATCTCTGTATTCATCGTACTCTCAATACCATATTACTTGCTTCGAGTGCGTCTTTTTCCATTTTTTTCTCGTTGCGTCGCAGCTCTGTAATTATGAAGCCGTTGTGACCGTGCTGTTGGTGCATCCATTGTATGGGCTCGTTTTGCGTGTTGCGCATGGTAAACGCTCTTCTCGGTTCCCAGTAGGGTTGCCAGTGTCCCATTCGTTCGTGTGCATTATTCAATATATCCTGAGCGCCCGATTGCGGATGTATGGGTGCATCTCCTGCGACAACGAGTTGTGCACCCGGATTCGTATACTGCGTCGCGTAGCGCATAACATGCTCTCTGTCCGCCAGAGCCATATGCATGGCAGAATGTGTCTGAGTGGGATGATTCGGATATTCGGCGGATGCGATATCGAAGTTATAGGTGGGAAATGTCCACGTAACGGAGTCGACCGGTTTTAGATTCAGGAGACTATCGAGCACGCCACGACTGCGAATGTCATCGCACAGTACGGCAACGGCATCGGAGTTTTGCAGGTTTATTGACTGAAGGTCCGGCAGAGATATGGGGTATTCCACGTGCAGAGGCTGTGTTCCTGAAGCACGAAGTTGTACATTATTCATGTGTGTTTCCACCGGTATGTTGGCACTGCCAAGACTTTCTGCCGCTCTTTGCGCATTAAAATAATTGCGCAGCATGGCGATAACTTTTTGGTTCGTTCGTGCGGAAATAAGTGCGGCGAGGCCTCCCACCATACCGTTTATATCCACATGAATGCCGGTGCGGTTTGCATCTATGAAACTTGCGATTTGCGTTGCGATACCGGACTCCAGCAGGAGAGCGGAGCGAGCTGCATCTTTCTCAGATTCTTTTTTTGCCGCATGTATATAGGCATATTCTCTGTTATCTGTACTCATCATGAATATAATGCACTATATTTAATTTTTGTACAGCACTCCGTTTCCCTTTTCTAGGCGTGCCGCGAAGCATTTTTAAGGTATACGTCCGAATCGAAATCCATCGCCAGGTACTCCGCAGCAAAATCCGTGTACTGGGCGTCGAAATGTAAGTCCTGGTCCAGCCACAGGCGTGTGAATTCCGAGACATCCACTGCGCCGTCGTATCCGTTGCTCTCGTTTTGCACGGTGCCGTTTCGTAAGATTTTATACGTCCAGTGCAGGTGAGGACCCGTGCTTTGGCCCGAGTTTCCACTCTTTGCTACGGGGTCTCCCTGGTAGATGTTTTGTCCTTCACTCACCGTAACTTCCGAGAGGTGTGCCAAAATACTTTTTCGTTTTGCATCGGTAATCACAAGATACAATCCGTATCCTGCCGAGCCGTCATTCACCGTGTGTGCCACGCCGTCATGCGGAGCGTAAACAGTGGTACCTTCACTCACACCGAAGTCTATGCCGTTGTGCCCCGCAAAACCCCACGCACCGTACACGTCGGGATTTTGCCCGAAGCTTTGAGTAATAAGTGGAGTACCTGGAAGAGGGGAGAAAATCATCTCCACCAGAGTACGGCGCTCTTACGTATCTAGCAATGTAAGGAATTCGTTCCGTAATTTTAAAATTCGTTCGGCATGTTCTCCTTGTTTTGTACTAAGACTTTCGCGGAAACGTTCTCCTTCTCCCGGGCACACATCCGTACAGACGCCTTCTCCTTTCAGTTTTGTTTTATACATTTCTACCAGTTCCGCGTTTCGAGTTCCGATACTACCGTCTATGGTAATTTGGTACAGCGGACGACAGGAGTTATCCATAGTGTCTATGCAGTAATGTTCTTTTCGAAATTCTGCGTAGAGCCTGCCTCCTTCTTCACCTTTCCCCACAAGTTCTGCGGTCAACTGAGCTTGGCGGAATATGTGCTTCACCACGTCGGCATGAGGGCAGGCGACGTTGTAATCTTGGTCCACTCCACGCTCAGCGCATGTTGTTCTCCCGGGATTCCACTCGTTGTTTTCGTGGGGAAATCCGCAGTTACGGGCGTAGAGTTTTCGCAGCTCTTCGCAGATGTGCCACAGAGACATTTCCGGAGTCACGAATGTTTCTACTTCGACATCGGCATACATGTCGGGAAATCTCTGAGAGAGAGGTTGTAATTGCACATCCGGCACGGGAGTTGACAGTCTTTTTGACATGAATACGGTGTATTTTTTTGGCTTACGGTTTCAATAAATCAAGGTATTTATCTCGTATTTCCAACAGTCTCTTTCCTCGTTTTGCTTGTTCTGCGGCGAGGCACTTTCTTACTTTTTCTCCTTCGCCGGGATGTGCGGCAGTAGGAATACCTAGCTGCGCAAGAGCCAGAAAATTACGTGTGGGGTCGGAGTGCATACTTGTTGTTCCGTCCATGGAAAGTTGATACAAGGGTCTGCAATTACCGTCGATATCATCAAGCTCTGTGAGTAACCTTCGTGATTCTAAAAACAGTCTGCCGCCCGCAATATCTTTTCCGATTAATCTGGACGTGAGCCAGGCCTGCCAATATGCACCGTCTGCTTTGGAGTGTACGCAGACGACGTTGTATTCTTCTTCTATGCCTTTACATGGTTGCCTACTTTCGTTGCTTGACCAGTTTTCATGCGGCATGCCGCAACACCGCATATACACTTTTCTCAGTTCGTCACATACATGAGATACTGTGACATTTTCTTCCAGCATTATTCCAAACAGAGGGTCACTAGCAAACCTCTTGGGAAATTGCAGACGCAGAGGCATCTGTTCTATTGCGACAGTGGATGCTTGCGCTTCCATGAACACGGTTTACTCTTTTTTTGGCTTTGTATAAAGAAATTTACATGTTCTTCTGCGGGCCACTCCACGGAGAAAGAAGTACGGCTCGAACCGTGAGAAAAGGGTGTTTTACGCAAAATTTCTTTAGTACTCCACTTCCGCCACCTTTGCCACCTACGGCACGTTTGTTTTTTATGCGATCGAAGAATTTCCAGGCCATAGTGCTCAGAGCGCGATTTCTTGCTGCCACTGCCTCTTTCCTCATTGTGCCCGAGGGAAGTGATGCTATGAGCTGCTCGAAGCAGGTAAAGCGGTCGTAAATGCCGGCTCCACTTGCGGCATTTCTGGCACTGGCTGCCGCAGGATGCACGCGAAATGCACCGATATCTTCTTTGACGTAGTACCAGTCGCTTTTTTGCAAGCAGCGTACCCAGTACTCGACATCCAGAAATTGCGGCATCTCTTCGTTAAACGGTCCCACTTCTTCCAGCAGGGATTTGCGAAACATCACAAACGGTGGTTCGCCGATAACATTGGGGTGCAGTTCGTTTCGTATCCACCAAAGGAGAAACTCCTCCCCTTTATGCAGTCCCGTTTCCACGTTCTCTTTGCGGAAGTTGCGCAGCCTCTCGTATGCCTCCACCGGCATGCCGCCTTCGTATTGGTACAGGTGTTCCAACGATACGAATCCTGCCGACGAGTTGTGCTCCAGCGCTTCCAGCGCCTTTTCCAAGTGCATGCTTCCCCACAGGTCATCTTGGAACAGAAACTGTACGTACGGTGCAGTTGCTCTTTCCACGCAGGCATTCCAGTTGCCTCCGATGCCGAGATTTTTGGCACTGCGCTCAAAGCGAATACGCTGGTCATTCATAAACGGCCGGATCATACCCAGAACATCGCTTTTGGAAGCATCGTCGTGAATGAAGAGAGACCACCGTTGCTCCGTTTGGGCGAACAGACTTTCGAGCGCCTCAGCAAGGTGCTGAGGGTTCGGCTCGTATGTTGGCATTAAAATACTGACGATTGGCGTGTTCATATTTAGACACAGGGTATACTGAACTTCCATGCGAATCGATGTCATTACGTTATTTCCCGGCATGTTTACGGGCCCACTTACGGAGAGCATTCTTCAGCGGGCTCAGGATGCCAATTTATTGGAAATTTATTTTCATGATCTCAAAGAGTTCGGCCTCGGAGAGTACAGACAAGTGGATGACAGACCGTACGGCGGAGGAGTGGGAATGGTACACAGAGTGGATACAGTGGTGCCTGCCATAGAGGCGGTGCTGGAACAGGGGGATGCCAAAAACGTGCACAGCATTTACCTCTCTGCGAGAGGAGATACGCTCACGCAGCCCAAAGTGGAGTCTCTTGCACATGACTACGACCGACTTCTTCTGCTATGCGGACATTACGAAGGGGTGGATCAGCGCATTATGGAAGGAGGATGGATAGATGAAGAAATAAGTATCGGACCGTACGTGCTCACCGGCGGGGAATTGCCTGCAATGGTTCTTATAGATGCCGTGAGCAGACATATTCCGGGTGTCCTTGGGAAAGATGAATCTTCCCACGAAGAGAGTTATTCTCAGGCAACGGACGGAAAGCGTGAGTATCCTCACTACACCAGACCCGAAGAATTCAGAGGGCTCAGCGTACCGAACGTACTGCTTTCGGGGCACCATGCGGAAATAGAGAAGTGGCGCAAGAATCAGCTTTCTTAATAACCGTATGTTCCAAACTTTCATGCAAGAACTCCGGCAGAACGGAACGGTGCGTTTTTACGTGAGAGCTGTGCCCGGAGCTGCGCAGACCAATGCGACGGAAGTCTTGGAAGATCAGAGCGTAAAAGTGCGTGTTGCGGCTCCGCCAGAAGGCGGGAAAGCAAACGCCGCTCTCTTAAAATATCTGGCGAAAGAATTTGCGGTTTCCATGTCGCAAGTTCGCATTGTCTCAGGACACGCCGCACGCATAAAGCTGATAGAGGTTACAGCTGCTTCGTAAGTGCTTGTTCTATGCGGCCGCGCAAATCCGCATAGTACGGAAGACCTACAAACTTCTCTCCGTTTAACAGAAACGACGGTACGTACTCTATACCCAGAGACATAGCCCATTCTTGCTGTTCTGCCAGGAGCGTATCTTCTTCTTGGCTTTCCATGCACTGAACAAAAATGTCCGTATCCAATTCCATTTCTTTGGCATACGTGAGCTGCGATTCCAAATCTTTGAACGTGCGCTCAAACAGCAACGTACTGAATGCCAATCCTTTCCCCTGTCTTGCGGCGCATAGCACTCCCTTTGCGGCAACGCCGCTGTTTGCGTACTTATGGAGAGGGAAATGTACGAATTGAATACGCAATGTACCGTTATCCACAAAGTCAGACATCAGGTACAGGAAGTGTTCATTGTGAAATTCTTTGCAGTATCCGCAGTGGTGTTCCGTAAATACCAATAATGTCAGGGGTGCGGATGCTTCTCCTATATCCAATATCCCGCTTTGCAACAGACGCTCTTTGGGAAGCAGCGCACCCGAAGATACGGGAAGTTCGGGTGCTTCACTGTCGTGTAATACCTCTTCGGCTCGCTCAGTGGCGGGAGCAAGAATTCTGGTTTCTTGTTCTTCCACTATTTGTTCGACGGGAACGCATGCCATAAGCGTCAGCAGACATGCCGCACTTCCCAGAGAGAGCCCGCACTGTATTTTATTCAGAGGCATCTTGCTCCTTGCGGGGGAACGGCACATCCGTTTTTGCAGTATGTATGTTTGGCACGACCGTTGCTGCCTACGTATGTGAGCACCTGAGGCTGCGTACACATACCTTCCGGATTGGGCAAAGGCTCGCATGTTCCTTCCAAGTTACAAACGGAGTACGGACCCTTGCAGTCGGCACTGCCTACGCATGTTTCTTTTTGAATCAATCTCTCGGGTAGTTGTGTTTGTAGTTCTCCGTTTTCGTTCAGTAACGTACTGGCACCGAGCAGAGAGGCGTTGCGATGTGCAATGAATACGATGGCGGCAAGTGCGAGTCCTGCGGCACATACTTTTCGTATATCACGCTTGACGGGGTTCTTTTGCGGAGCACGTATTGGCATGAAATCAGTGTGCGTGAAGCGCTTTCGGAATGCAACTTACGAGGGAAATACTGTGGCAAAGCGGCACTTCGCGGTACGATGAGCCCGATGTCTCAACGCATACGACTCCTCGGAATTCCCATAGATACTCTTACCGGGGAAGAGGCGTGTGCGCGCATGATCGGTTTTCTGGCAGGCGGTGCACAACACCACGTACTCACGCCCAACAGCGAGATGCTCGTTGCATCCGTACGTGACACGGATTTTCGTCGAGTGCTACAGGAGGGAGATCTGAATATTCCCGACAGTGCGGGGCTGCTTCTCATGGCAAGGTTTACGGGTCAGAAAATTCCCGAACGAGTAACAGGGGTGGATACCGTACGGCAATTTTGTTCACAGCTTTCATCCGAGCACTCTGTTTTTCTTCTCGGAGCGGGAGAGGGGGTGGCGGAGCGTGCGGCCGACG
The DNA here is from genome assembly GCA_002787035.1 of Candidatus Peregrinibacteria bacterium CG11_big_fil_rev_8_21_14_0_20_49_14. Taxonomy (GTDB): domain Bacteria; phylum Patescibacteriota; class Gracilibacteria; order Peribacterales; family Peribacteraceae; genus GWB1-54-5. Next base: position 35,880 of record PCVP01000034.1, read on the forward strand.
CGCTGCGCGCCGCCAATGCGCAGTTGGTCGTAGCGGGAACATTCGCAGGCAGTCCGTCTCCCGAAGATGAAGACGAAATATGTGAGCGCATTCGAACGTCGGGTGCGTCGGTTCTTTTCGTTGCCTACGGTGCGCCCGCGCAAGATATGTGGATAGCGCGCACATTGAAAAATCTGCCCTCCGTTTCCATTGCCATGGGAGTGGGGGGAACGTTTGATTTTCTTGCCGGCAAACAGAAGCGAGCGCCGAAGTTTTTTCAGCGTTGCGGATTGGAATGGCTGTGGCGACTCATGCGCGAACCGCGACGAATAGGCCGCATAGTAACTGCGGTCATCGTGTTTCCTCTGTGTGTGTTGCGATACGGGAAAAATGCACCGTGAGATTTACTGAGCATTTTTCTAAAAACCAACATTACAGCTTTTTAAGAAAGTCTATATACCGTTCTTGGTATCCTTTTTTACGATAGATATTTTGAGCGTCTTCGTTGGTGGCCAAACAGGAAATTTCTGCATACTCACATCCGCTTTCTCTGAAAAATTCTTCAATGCTTTCAAGGAGACTCGACGACACTCCTTTCCCCCGAAAAATTTCTGAAACAAACAGAGCGTCTATGATGCCTTGTTTTATGGGAAATTTACTCAGAGCGTCCACTCCTTCCGACTCCTCAATCGTTGCCATGAGATAGCCCGCGGGCTTTTTGTCTACGAATGCAATTAAAACTTTTCCATGAAAATCCGAAACTTTCTTTAAACGAGCTTCGATATACTTTTCTGCGTTGAAATCTTCTTTCGGGCGGAAGAGATGATGCGGATCTAAAGAGGCCATACGGTCTATTAATCCGGTAGCCATTTCAATCAGATATGCATGATCTTTTTTGCAATACTCTCGAATATCAGTGCTCATACAAAAATAGTATCAGTATCGGGTAGTACATCTCAATTCCGGAAACTCCTGTCGTACTTCTAACTATCTTCATGCAGCGACTCCACGCTTTCCACGTACCACTTCTCGGCTCCTTTTTTCAGGATAACAAGCTTCATTCCGTCCTTCGTTTCCGCCAGGTAATCACGTTGTGTTTCCGTTTCACGGAGCACGTCCACCGAGCGAATATCTTCGTCGGGTAGCAGAAGGTAAATGGCAATATCGGGCTTCTCTATGAGTGCCGCTTTCATATTCAGAGTCGCGCGCGCAAGACCCGCAGCGACAGATACGATGATCGCACAGAGCACCACAGCCCAGCTGATGGTATTGAGAAACCGTAAGCGAGAAATCCTATGTATGTCCATAGATCGTAACATGATAGCAGATTTTTGGGAGGAGTGGTAGTGTAAGCCCGTGCAACGCGTTTGTCTCGTGATTATCGACGGCTTTGGCGTAGCCCCTCCCGGGCCCGGCAACGCGCGTACTTTGGCGAATATGCCGACGATTTCTGCGATGGAGGAGTCCGTACCCAATGTGCTTATGCATGCGTCGGGAAACTCCGTGGGTTTGCCGGAAGGGCAGCAGGGAGCCAGTGAACCAGGACATCTTACCATGGGGGCGGGTCGCATAGTGTGGCAGCCGTTGGAAGAAATTAACCAGGCGGTGGCGAATGGAACGTTCGATGACAATGCCGTATTGGTCGGTGCGTGCGAACGTGCGGTAAAAAAGGGGGTTGCTCTGCACCTCATAGGTTTGTACTCCACGGGAGGAGTGCACAGCTCCGCCGAGCACTACAATGCCATGTTGCGTCTCGCGAAGAAGAAAGGGGTGGAGAAGGTTTACTTGCATCTCATCGGTGACGGAAGAGACATGCCCGAACAGTATTTCTGCACCGACTTTCAGCTTCTGCAAAAAGAAATAGACAGTACCAAGCTCGGTATTGTCGCTTCTCTGGTCGGAAGATTTTTCGCCATGGACAGAGACAAGCAGTACGCAGACCGCACCAAAATCGCATACGATCTGCTTACCCTTGGCGAAGGGGAAACAGTGGAAGATGTGTGTGAAGGGGCCAAAGCTTGGTACATACAGGCGCCCGACAAGGAGAAGACGGACTACTACATTCGGCCTCTTACAACTCCCGCTTTCCAACCCATTCAAGAGGAAGACATTGTGGTGTGTGTGAACTTTCGCAGTGATCGCATGATTCAAATAGTCCGAGCACTCGAAGAAGAAAGCTTTTCGGAATTTCCTCGCCCTGTTCGCGTGACGGATGTCAGTTGTATGGGGCCGTATTCCGAGCACTTGCCGGTGGCTTTTCCTCCGCGGGAGGTGCCGCACACACTCGGGGAAGTGGTATCCGATGCGGGGTTGAAACAGCTTCGTGTAGCGGAAACAGATAAATTTGCTCACGTGACATTTTTCTTCAATGCGCAGCAGCATGACCCGTACCCCGGGGAAGACCGTCTGATGATAGAGTCACCGAAGGTGCACAATTTTGCAGACACTCCGAAAATGAGTGCGCACAAAGTTGCAGATACGGTCATAGAACAGGCGAAAAAAAGTGAGTACGACCTTATTGTTATGAATTTTGCCAATCCCGACTTGGTCGGACACGGCGGTAAGTTGGATGCTGCCGTTATCGCATGCGAGACGGTGGACTCAGAACTCGCACGTCTTCTGCCCGCCTTGGAAGAAGCGGGGTACGAGTGGATAGTCACATCGGACCATGGCAATGCGGAGTGCATGCTGCTGGAAGACGGGAAAACGGCAAACCCGAGTCACACCGCAAATCTCGTACAAACATTCGTACATTCCAAGCAGGTCACATCTTCGAAAGATCTGAAAAACTGCACAGGACTCAAAGATATAGCCCCTTTGCTTCTAAAGATGATGGGGCTTCCTGTGCCGAAGGATATGCGGTAGTTAAACGCAATTATTCATTCATCATGAACAACAATTATTACGTCTACGTTTACATTGATCCTCGAAACTACGAGGAGTTTTATTATGGAAAAGGTAAAGGAAATCGAATGAAAGCTCACCTCAATGATGAAAGCGATACGGAAAAGGTCAAAAGAATAAAGGCAATTCAAAAAGAAGGGCTCGAACCGATTATTAAAGTAATTGCAAAAGGCCTGACCGAAAGTGAAGCGTTTCTGATTGAAAAAACTTTGATTTGGAAATTAGGGAGAAATTTAACAAATATCTTGCCAGGCCATTTTGCTGACAAATTCAGACCACACAATACTTTGCACTTGAACCTTAATTGTTTTGATTTTGAGAACGGAATTTTTTATGTGAATGTCGGCGAAGGAGAAACAAGGGCATGGGAAGATTGCCGAAATTTTGGCTTTTTAGCGGCCGGCCAAGGAATCCAATGGAGCGGTCCATTACAAACGCTAAATGTTGGTGATGTTATCGTGGCTTACCTAAAGCGAAAAGGTTATGTTGGTATTGGGAAGGTTACAGAAAAAGCCAAGCGCATTTTGGATTTCAAATTTGATGGCAAATCACTAAAAAGCCAAAATTTAGTCGGCCCTGATCTCTTCAAAAATTCCGATAACGAAAATTCCGAATATCTTGTCAAAATCAAATGGACTAAAAGCGTTCCTGCAAACGAAGCAAAATGGAAAAACAATTTTGGCCTTTTCACGACTCAACTAATCAAGGCATCTCTCGAAAACCAAATCAAAACAATTAAGTTCTTAGAAAAGGAATTTGAGGTGATCTTTCAAAATATAATGAATGAATAACAGCGTTTAACACGGGTTATGCGGCTCAGGCTGGCTCCGTTTTGATTTCCAATGAAGGTCGCCAGCCTTCGCCCAAATCGCCGGATGGGTGAAAAAAATTGTACCATCCGGCGACTTCGCACAAGCCGAAACGTTATTTTTTCAGAAATCTCTCGAAGTGTTCCGAGTTAAACAGCGTCTTCACACGTGAAATATATACACGGCACCTTTTGAGTACAATGGCATTGTAGATGCGCCAGTATTCGCTCGGATCCATATCCATGCGAATGGTACATGTTCTCATGCATGTTACTTTCGGAGTCTTCATATCGCAGTGCAGTGTTTCCATCGTGCGGCGAAAGAACTCGATTGTCAGTTGTTGCGCACGCAGAATTTCGCCGGATACAAGATGTTTCTGCATCCGTATTTTTCGTATTTCATCGGGCAGTTCGCAAACTAGGTAGTATCGGTCCACAGATGTGCATTGTATCATCTGTTTCTTTTATATCGAGGACAGGCTTTTGTGATTCCACTTCCTTCGCTAGTGTATGCGGGTGCAGGAAATTACCTACCGTTCTCCGGATTTTTTCGACGCTATTGCATCGGAAGAGAGTACACATGTGCATCTTATTCTTATTGCGACCAAGCCCGATATCATTAAGCAGGTTCCTCTGTATAAAGAATTGCAAAGCAGGGGGCATCTTGTTGTGCTCGGTCATACCGGTCAGCACTACGATGAAAATTTAAGCGGAGGAATGTTAAAAGAGTTCGGTGTGGAACCGGATTTTAATTTAAATGTTCGCGGGGCATCGTACGAAGTCGTCAGCCAGATTATCGGAAGGCTCGGGTACGTAATGCAGGAACTGAAAGAGCGCGGAAAAACCGTTGTGCCGTACGTGCATGGCGATACCACAACTGCCATGGCGGCCAGCAATGCGGGTTTTTGCCACAAGTTTGCATCCGTTCATGTGGAGGCTGGTATTCGCACGCTCACTCCCAAATACAGGGAATTTGATCTCGGTGACCACGGTTTTGATTGTGCGGGGTGGCGTCGATTTCTTATGGATCGACAGAACTGGGAGCAGGGAAGCCAAGAGCCGTACCCCGAGCAATTCAACACTCGTTGCAGCGAAGCCGCCACGGGCATACACCTGGCGCCCGTGGAGCTGGACAGGGAATGTATGTTGGGAGAAGGTTTTTGTGACGACAGAATATTTGTGGTGGGTAATTCCGTGGCAGATGCGACCATGGAGGCGATGGAACGTATGAATTCGTCCACGGTCTTCGACCGGCATCCGCAGCTTGCCGACGGAGACTTCGTTCGTTTCTGCATACATCGCGGAGAGAACTGCACCAGTGAGCATCGTTTCAGATCCATCTACGATGCCATGAAATTATGCATAGAAGAGGGACGTAAAGTTCTGCTCATTTCTCTCTTCAAAACAGAGCAAGCTCTCACAAATTTCGGATTGAAAGAAGAGGTGGAACAGCTGGCAAAAGATCATGAAAATTTTGTATACAGTTCCGTGTGGCCGGAATACGTGGATGTCATAGCGGCTATGAGCAGGGCATCTGTTTGTGCAACGGATTCGGGTTCTATGCAGGAGGAAATGAATGTGATGGGCATTCCGTGTGTAACACTGCGTTTCGGTTCCGACAGGTCGGAGTCTGCCATGGCAGGTGGGAATCTTATTGCACCGCCCGTGGACAGCGGCGTCATTCACTCACTTGTCACCTACGCGTGGGATAACGACGCAATGAAAAATGCTCCGAAACTTTACGGAGAGAATGTAAGTGCCAGGTGCATAGATGCCGTGGAATCCATTTTGGAAAAAGGAGAAGTATTCCGCAGTGATGACGAACGTCTTTCCCTGTAAAAAATTATGATGCAACGTGCTCGTGAGTGGCTCTCCGTTCTTCTCATCGGTTTACTGCCGTTGCACGCGTTGTTCGTCACTATCTGTACCAAGATGCTTCTCGGTGCGGGCCACGCTCCGCTGCCGGTATTGGCGCTATGGAAAGAGGTGCTTCTCGCCATCATTCTTGCGATTGCGATTTTTGAAATACTCCGCAGCAAGGAAAAGAGCGTAAAAGAAGTGTGCACTCCGGACAGGTTGGATGCATGTATTCTCGCACTACTCTTCCTTTCTGTTGTGGTGGGTGTGTTCGTACAGGAGAACTGGAAACAGTATCTTCTCGGACTGAAGTACGACTTCCTGCCTCTACTCGCCTTCATGGTGTTACGGAGGGTGTCGTGGTCTCAATGGTGTTCCTCTGTGTTTATAAAGGTGATTCTTTGGATCGGCGGAGCAGTTGCTTTCTACGGCCTTCTCAGCATGGTGCTCCCCATGGAATTTTTCCGTGCACTCGGATACAGCGATCTCCATTCTCTCTACCTTCCCGAAAGACCGTTGGCTGCGTTTCATCTCATAGGAGACAGCGGTGTGCGACGTATTCAGAGCACGTTCAGCGGCCCGAACCAGTTTGGCTTATGGCTGCTTTTGCCTTGGAGCTTTGGCATCGTGATTTTTTTCTCCGCGTGGTTCCGGGCGGAGTATCCGCTGCTGCGCTTTGGCGCGCAGCGAACACGCAGTCAGCAATGCATTTTGAGCCTGTTGTACTTGGTACTCATCGGTGGAGCAATGCTGCTCACATTCTCTCGCACCGCATGGATTTCCGCCGCTGTAATCACGGTGGTATTCATTGTGAAAACATTGCCAAGGCCACGTGCAAAAATACAGCTCGTCCGCCTCTTGGGTGTGGGAGGTATGCTGCTTGTCCTGCTCGTTATCAGTGCACCTGCAACCGTGGTACGTCTGGCATCCACGAAAGACCATATCCTCAAACCTCTCATTGCCGTCGGCGCCGTTGCAAGCCGACCCTTTGGGCAGGGTCTTGGCACCGCGGGTCCTGCGAGCAATCGCTTCAGCGATGCGTGTGTGTTTTTGGAACCATCCGCCGATCCTTCTTGGGCGACGGAAAGACAAGAGCTGTGTGTCTTCGTGGGAGACCTGCAAGTGCAACCGCAGAATCGCACATGCAACTGTCCGTTCGTAACGGAGAACTGGTATTTGCAGATAGCCGTGGAAATGGGAGTGCTTGGGTGCATGATCTACATCATCTTTACGCTCTCGGTTCTCTTGCGCCTTGTTTCATCTTCCGCTTTGTTTCTGCCGTTCCTCGGTATTTCTACGGCAGGATTATTCTTACATTCTTGGGAATCCGGTGCGATTGCTTACACGCTGTGGATACTGATATCCGTTCAGCTCACACCCAAGCGTTCCTGATTTCACACAACGTTTATTTGTGATGTCGTACCGGCCTCTGACTTTGGTGATGAGTCACTCATGGTAAATCCGGTGTGGTATTCCACAATCGCACGTGCGTTGCTCATGCATTCCAAATGCAGAGAAGCGAATTTGGATGCCCGTTCATCCAATGTGATTTTAAGTTCTCTTAGCATTGCACTCAGTTCCGCTTGGTACCCGTCTTTGATTGCTGCCAACTCGTTGGTCAAACCTTGTTGCAAACACGGATCTTCTTCCATTTTTTCTTTTTGTGCCGCAGCGTCTCCCCACATTCGCGGTCTGGTTTTCTTTCGTGCCTGTCGCAATTTTTGTACGGCAACTTCCGCTTCCGCAAGAAGTGTTGCCTTCTTTTCTTCTGCCGCCTGAAGCAATGCGATAAAAGCTGTCCGAAATTCATCTTTGTATTCCGCAAAGAGTCTTGCAGATCCCTCAATGAGCACAGCGTCCAATTCTTCATACTTCTTCGCTGCCGCACACGCTGTAAGAAATTTGCCATTCTGCATGTCAAGTATATTCATCCTTTTGCGCCGCAGTTGTCAAAGACATAGAAAGCTCTTTCGTACGTCTTTCTTCAATAGTGGCTTTCTGCAGGGAAGCAGAGCGGCAACACGATGTTATGCTGCGCGTTTCATTGTACCTTCTCCCATATCTGCATCGGGCAGAGGGAGCACAGTTTTGAACGGATGTTCACCCAGTTGAGTCGGCTGCAACTCATGAAGAGCGGAGATGGCATGGGAAGATTCCAGCGCATCCTCACTTTCAAGCACGGCAAGTTTCACCATTGAAAGAAAATGAGTAACGGCAATCATATCAATGATCGTGGTCATCTCCGGTGTGCGTTCGAAAGCCGGTGCGATGTTGAATACATATGCGGTAACTGCAGCTTCCGAATCGATATGATCTTGTTCTTTTGCGGCCATTTGCCACTCTTCGTCTTCCAGACCATATGAGCGAATGTGGGCAGTGAGAGACAGAATTCTCCTCATACGGTTTTCAAATTCCACTTTATTGCGGTCCACAAGCAATGTTTCAAACAGATCATTGCACTGTTCTACAGTCGTAAGTGCCGCAAGTTCCGTAAGCCAGCCTTTGAGATTATGTTCTTCCGGTCGGTTCATATGAGAAGTGACCCTTCATTATTCTCCGTACCGAGTATGCAGTCAAAAGACTCCGTAAGCTTTTTGTGCTGTTGTAACGGTAGACCATTATTATGCCACTGCCTCTTGCGCATCTCCTCCGGACATCCTTTGTTTTGTCGGCAGTGCTTGCGGGTGCGGCACCTCCGGTCGCATGCCGAGCTCACCGAGGAGTTCTGTAAAGATGGCATCTGCTTCTCGTATCACTTCGCCGATACTTGCTCCTTCTGCAACCGCACGTATTTTATCTTGCTTCTCTGTTGTGGGTGCAAAGTCACAGAGTCTATCTATCCACTGCTTTCTTACGTCAAGCCAGTCACTATGCGCATCCAGTATGGTGTTGATTTCAGTTTCTGCGGCATCTCCCGTAGGAATGGACTCTACGCTTGGTTGCGGAGTAAGAGCCATAAGACACTCATCGCGCCATTGATCATCGTTTTGAAACACCGCACTGTTCACACCCATTTCGTAGAGCAGTGCACGGATAGTAAGCATGATGTGCTTCGCTGCATCGTATTGAATTTGCTGCGAAGGTGCCTCGCAATTGCGTCGGAATGCACCGTGAAATTTATAAATAATACTCCCCGGTGCTCCGTCGAAGGGCTCTATAAGCACGTGAGAAAGAGCCATTTCGTGTTGCAGCGCTTCGCTTGCAACGTAGTTCATGACGATATTGCGCATGAGTCTTGTTGCGCATGCTCTGTGAAATTCCTGCGCAAAATTTCGCACTGTCGCGTCATCATCATCCAATGCCAGTTGACGCAAGGATGAGCGCTGTATGTCTGTAAGCCTGCTATCTAGATCGAATGCGGAATCCATGTGAATGAGAGAGGTACAGTACCGCTCTCGAATATCATACGAAAGCACTTTGTCAGGTTCTTGTTGCCGCATATTTGGAGCCTCCGTACACTGTACCCATGCACGGATCTCTTCACCCAAAAAGCATCGTCATACTCGACTACGGTGGTCAGTATGCGCACCTTATTGCCAGTCGCGTACGTCGTTTCGGGGTGTTTACCGACATTCGCGAGCCCGAGACTCCCATAGAGGATTTGCGGGGTGCCGCAGGTATTATCCTTTCAGGTGGGCCCCAAAGTGTGTACGACAAAGGCAGTCCGCAGGCAGACCCGAAGATTTTTGAGCTTGGTATTCCTGTGCTTGGTATTTGTTACGGTCTGCATTGGATGACGCAAACACTTGGGGGAGAGGTGAGTCAGGGAAAAGTAAAAGAGTACGGACGCACTGCCATTCGTACGGTGGAAGGCGGAGGCACTCTCCTGCAGGATTGCGGAGCAGGTTGCACCGTGTGGATGTCGCACGGAGATGAGGCGGTGAGATTGCCGGAAGGCTTTACGCAAATTGCGACATCCGATGCGTGTGAGAATGCCGCATTCGCAGATGAAAAACGCAACTTCTTTGCCATTCAGTTTCACCCCGAAGTCACCCACTCCGAACACGGGCAAGATATACTCCGTCGATTTACGGAGCGGTGCGATGCCGCGCCATGGTCCGTAGAAAGTTACGCAAAAGAAATTTCCGAACAGATTCTTACCGAGGTGGGAGACCGCAAGGTATTCATGCTGGTGTCTGGAGGAGTGGATTCCAGTGTGGCATTCACGCTGCTCAACCAGGTTCTTGGAACAGAAAGGGTACAGGGTCTTTTGGTAGATACCGGTCTCATGCGCAAGGACGAAGTACTTCTCATAGAGAAAGCGTTCGCCAAGCTCGGCATTACAAATCTGCGTATAGAAAATGCATCGGAGGAATTTTTTGCCAACCTGCGGGAGGTGTATGATCCGGAAGAAAAAAGGAGAATCATAGGAGACACGTTTTTGAGTGTGCAAAAAAGAGTGAGTGAAGAAATGGGACTCTCCATGCAAGACGGTTGGATGCTCGGACAGGGAACCATTTACCCCGATACCATAGAGACGGGAGCCACCAAGCATGCCGATAAAATTAAAACGCACCACAACAGAGTGGAGGCGGTGCAAAAAATGATAGAAGCGGGGTTGGTACTGGAGCCTCTGAAAGATTTATACAAAGATGAAGTGCGTGCACTCGGCGAAGAGCTGGGATTGCCGCATGAGTTTGTGTGGCGGCATCCGTTCCCCGGCCCGGGTTTGGGCGTGCGTATTCTGTGTGGTAAGGAGGCTTCGTTGCCCGAAGGGGATTACGAGATACACGTTGATCATGCTGCTTTCCCCATTCGTTCCGTGGGGGTGCAAGGAGATGGCAGAAGCTATCGTCATGCGGTTGCACTGTTTCGTACGCAGCCGACAAAGGTCACGGAAGACATGTTGGAACTTGCGACAAAAATTCCGAATGCGACACAGTTGTATAATCGCGTTCTCCTCTGTACGTCACATGCCGCTGCCATGCCCTTTGTATTCAACGCGGGATACATAACCAAAGAGCGTGCGGATCTTCTGCGCGAGGCGGATGCCATAGCCGACGATGAAATGAAAAAAGCGGGATTGTACGAAACAATATGGCAGTTCCCCGTCGTACTTCTGCCATTCGGAACCACGCAGGGAGGGGAGTCTGTCGTGTTGCGACCGATAGAATCCATCGATGCCATGTCTGCCAATGCCGTGGCTCTGCCCTCCGAAGTACTGCAAAAAATGACGGAGCGCATCATGAATTTGGACGGCATAGATCTTGTCTTCCTCGACCTCACAAACAAGCCGCCGGGCACCATTGAGTGGGAATGATTTTTAGCTTCTCAGAGCGAAAAAGAGTAACAAATCGCTGTATTTTCCGTTTGAACGGGTATACTTGGAGTCTCCAAATTTCACATGCCAAAGCACCCTCTCGAGGAGGCCGATATTCAAGACCTGGTATCCAAAGCCCAGGAGGGTGATACAGATGCTTTCGGACATCTCTACGATCACTATTTCGATGCCGTATACCGCTTTACCGCCTTTCGTGTTCCTGCGGAAGTGGCGGAAGATCTTACGGCGGATATCTTCGTAAAAGCGTGGGAAAAACTGCATACCTACAAGCTGCAAAAAAATATTCCGTTCGGAGCGTGGATTTTCCGTATTGCCAGGCACACACTCATAGATTCATACCGTGCGAAGCAGGAAACGCAGGAGGTGCCCGAAGATATGGAAGATCTCGACGTGTTTAACCGTGCCGAAACACGAGTGAAGCGCAATCACCTGCTTACAATGGTCCGCGGAGCCATGGATGAGCTTCCGAAGCGATACCAGGAAGTCCTGCAACTGGCATACGTCGCCGAACTGCCAAATGACGAGGTTGCAAGAGTGCTGAAAATGCGAAGCGGAGCGGCTCGTACACTCAAATTTCGCGCATTACGCAAGCTCGAGGAAAATCTTCCACCCGAATGTCGGGAAAATATGTAACAAAAGCCGTATACCCCCGTTTTGTACAGTGTACACATGTCAGAACCATTTCTCTCACAGCTTCGGGACCAAGCAAAGCCTTCTGCGGCGGTAAAAAACCGCGTGCGTAGCAGGGTGATGCGCAGGATTGCTCCTGCAGAGTCGCTGTTTGCCGACGTGCGGAAAAACGTGGCTCCCACGACGTCTGTGCGCAACAGAGTGCGAGCCCGCACCATGCGACAAATTCACGCAGGGCATGCGTTGGGCGTTTTGGAGCAGATACGAGATATTGTCACACCGAGTCCCGCACTGCGCTCCAAACTGCACGGTCAAATTTTCATGCGTCTGGAGCCGATTCGAGTGGCATCCCGTTCGTACCGCCCGTTGAAATGGACGGCATCTTTCGCGTTGTTTGCTCTCGCTATTCGGGTCAGTCCTTTCTTGTTTCTTGCGCCGCCCACCATTGCGGATTCGGCGGTGACTCTGCTTCCGACTCGCGGAGAAGTGTCCGTATCCGTCGGAGGACTATGGCAGCCCGTTTCAAATGAAATGACGTTGGAGCCGGGTACGATGCTCCGTACGCACGACGGTGAATTGAGTATTCTTTTCCATGATGACGGTGTTATTCGTCTCGGACCCAATACCACGATTTCATTGAACGATACTGCAAAACGTTTCGGACCTGATTCCGCCACACTGAACCCGACTCTCACACTCTTTACGGGTGAACTGTGGGTGCAGGGTCTTATGCCCGCATATGTGTCGGGTATTCGGGTGGAAACGTCGTACGGTACCGTCGTTGTTAACGAAGGTAGCGTGTCCGTAGCCGAAGATGACACTGTGACTGTTCGCGTCTTCGACCGTCGTGCGAAGGTATTGCACGGTAGTCAGGAAATTTCGTTGGTCGCTGGGCAGCGAACCGAACTGTGGGAAGGCAATATTCCGTTGGTAAAAAAGATTGCCGAAACCCAGTACGATGCCGATTGGCCGAGTCAGAACCTGGCAAGAGACGCCGTGCACCGCAGAGAGATTGCGCAGTTACAGCAGGAGAGACGCGCATCTGTAGCCGGCATATTGCCTACTTCCAAGTTGTATCCTGTCAAACGTGTGGCTGAAGCTATGGATGTTCTTCTCACTTTCGATGAAGACGCTCGAATGCAGAAGCGTATTGCCCATGCAAACACACGTCTCAATGAAGCGGCAGCTCTTCTTTCCGAAGACCAAGTGACAGATGCAGCAGCGCCGTTGGCAGAGTACACACAAGTGCTTCTGGCAATGGCAGGCGATTTCGAAACGGGAACATTGCAGTATTTCCTCCTGCAGCAATCGCTTGCGGAGGCTACGTCGGATATGGCTGCCGCGCTGCCCGACGACGAGTTTTATCTTTTGAAGAAGGCGGTATTGGAAGCGAGCGTGGCCATAGACGGAGTGGTCAGTGCGGAAGATGTACAGGGAATGCTGATTATGGATACTCTTGCAGCTCTGATTTATGCGGTGAGTGAGGGTGATGTGGCGAATGTGCAAAAAACATGGATAGAATTGCAGCCACACCTCGCAATGCTGGAACAGGAAGAAATAACACTGCAGGAAGATATGCACAAAGAGATCCTTGCGTTGCTCGGCAGATTTGCGGAGGCGGTTCAGAGCAGAGAATCTCAGGTTGCTTCCATAGATCCCGAACTTACGGATCAGCTGAAAGCGTACCTTCCCGTAGACCACGCCGAGACAGTCTCTGTGATGTCCGACGAAGAACTGACCATATTGGTACAGGGTATTCGAGACCGTATATTCACGTACCATATGACACGTTCCCGCTTAAATCAGTTTGCCGCAGAAGTTCGTGCCATGGAGGGTCACCCCGAACAGGGACGCATTCTGCGTCGATTGTACGTGGTGTTGCCTGACGGTCCTGAGTTATTCCCGGATCGCATTCGCAAAGAAATCACACGAGTACGATGGCAGAGAGAAGGGGATATGATCTAAGAGCCTGTTCAAGATCTCAATTCGGTCTGCAAATGACGCATTCCTGTTGCGGCTTGTTGCTCAGCCAAACCATATCTCGATACGTTTTGGCTTCCGCAGCATTGCCTCACGACGGAATGCGTCATTTTCGCCATCAAAGCAGATCTTGAACAGGCTCTAACATAAGGGAAATTCTTGCATACCTTCAGCAGGGTCTGCACACTGTAATTATGTACACACTTGCTGAACTAAAGCCCGGCAGAGCGGTGGTCTACGAAGGAGACCCATACCTCATTACGTGGTCGCAGTTTTCCAAACAGGGACGACAGGGAGGTGTGGCAGCCACGAAAATGAAGAACCTGAAAACGGGTTCTGTGGTGCAGCATACCTTTCAGGGCAGTGACAAACTGGAACCTGCGGATGTCGGTTTTCGCAAAGTGCAGTACCTGTACGGTGGAGACGGGTCTTTTACGTTCATGGATCTGCAAAGCTACGATCAGTTTGAATTGAACGAAGACATCATAGGAGATGCATCCAAATACCTTATGGATGGTATGGAGCTCGACGCCATGATGTTCGAGGAGTTGCCAATCGGGATTCAGCTACCCGCAACGGTGGAAATGAAGGTGGAGGAAACCGTACCGGGAGTAAAAGGAGATACCGCAACAGGAGGCACCAAGCCTGCCACACTGACGTCCGGTCTTACGGTAAACGTTCCGCTCTTTATTACGGAAGGAGATATCGTACGCATAAACACAGACTCAGGATTGTATATGGAGCGTGTGTCGTAGTCGTACTTCCGTATAGCAAATAAACTCCATCTGCTACAGGATGACACAATCTTGAATATTATTATTCGCCTTTGGTCTGTTACGAATTGGCTTACCTCCGTGACCACAATCATCGATATCGTAAACAAAGCACACCTCTTCAGGTGCCAACACAGAAATATTGTACCGCTCAGGAACATGAATCTCAGAACAGTCCTCATTCATGTAATACAAGATTGTTTTTTCTGTTCCTAAAACATACCGATCCAAAAATCCTGTTTTTCCATAAGGAAAGTTGAGTAGCCTCTTCTTTCTTTTGTCTGCCCAACAAAAGAAAGAAGCAAAGAAAAATGCACCGCCGCCAGCTCCTCTCCGCTTGCCGCAACACCCCTCCGTGGCGGCGGAGCCCCTCCATCATTGAGCGCACTATCCTAGTTTTTTTCTGAGTATTTCGTTTACCTTGGCGGGATTTGCCTGCCCTTTGCTCTCTTTCATCACCCAGCCGACTATTTTCATGAGGGGCAAACCTACGGTTTTCCCCTCATGGACACCCCTTTCCCATTTAGCAGAGTCGCTCCAGGGCGGCAAAGCCGCCCTTCGCGAATTATTATAATTTTTCACGCAGTATTCTTTGTACGGTTTCGGGATTTGCCTGCCCTTTGCTCTCTTTCATCACCCAGCCGACTATGGCCCCAAGCGCGGCTTCTTTACCGCTTCTAAAGGATTCTATGGCTTGAGGGTTGGCATCTATTGCCTGCCGTACCAATGCTTCTATGGCGCCGTCGTCAGAGATCTGTTGCATGCCTTCCTGCGCTATGATTTCCGTTGCCGACTTTCCGGTTTGAATCATCTTTTCCATCACATCTTTTGCCGCGTTTCCTGAAATGGTGCCGTCGTCTATCTTCGTGATCAGTTCCAGCATACCTGCCGCATTCGGCCCTTCTTCTATCGATTTCTCCTGCGTTTTTAAGAAACCGAGCAGTTGTGTGAGTACAAGGCCGGATGTTCTTTTGCCATCTCCCGTTTTTTCGTAGACGGCATCGAATATCCGCTGCAGGTCGGGCTGGTCTATAAGCTGCATTGCCTGTGCTTCGTCCAGTCCCATGTCCGTGTACTGTGCTTTGCGCTCCTGCGGGAGCGGTGGCAGTTGCTTTCGCAATTCTTCGATATCCTTTTTCGTAAACTTCAACGGCGGAATATCGGGCTCGGGGAAGTAGCGGTAGTCATCTGCCGATTCTTTGTTTCGCAGCATTCTTGTTTTCTCTTCGTCATCTTGCCACCCCACGGTGATGTCGTTTGGCAGCGGACCTCCGCTTTTCTTCCACTCGTTGCGCAGGCGCTTCTCTTCGTACTTCAGCGCTTTTTCAAGTGCTTTAAACGAGTTCAGGTTCTTTATTTCACTGCGGGGGTTCAGTTTTTTCGTACCCTTTTCTCGCAGCGAAATGGAGGCATCGAATCGCATCATTCCCTTAAACATGTCTGCGTCCGAAGAGCCTATGGCTATGAGAATCCTACGAAGCTCCTGAGCAAACGCCACTGCTTCATCCGCACTGCGCAGATCCGGTTCCGTCACAATTTCCATAAGAGGAGTCCCTGCCCGGTTGTAGTCACACAGTGTTGTGGCTCCGCGATGCGTCAGCTTTCCTGCGTCGTTTTCCATGTGCAGACGCGTAATGCCACATGTACCGTCTCTCAGTTTTTTACCGCTGTCATCGGATATCACATACGACACGGATCCGCCGCTGCTCAGCGGAAAGTCGTACTGAGATATTTGAAATCCCATCGGAAGATCCGGATAAAAGTAATGCTTTCTGTCGAAATGATTCTCCTCGTTCACCGTTCCTTTCAGTGCGAGCGAAGTAAGAATTGCTTTTGTCACTGCCGACGCATTGGGAACGGGAAGTGTGCCGGGGTGTCCCATACATATGGGACATATCGTCGTATTCGGCGCTTTGCCGAATGCATCGTTGTCGCATCCGCAGAACATTTTTGTATCGGTGCTCATTTGCGCATGCACCTCAAGCCCGATGATTGTTTCCAGTTCTGCCACAGGAAGATTGTACCTTGCGATTGTGTAAAGACAACGAAGGACGTCTTACATTTTTGCGTGCTCTTTGTGCGACGCATCCGGCTTCTGTTGCGGATAGTCCACTATAAGAATGCCATCCAAATGGTCCAGTTCGTGCTGTACCACGCGTGCATTGAAATTCTCCAGTTTTCTTTCCTGCTCCGTTCCTTTTGCATCGGTGTATCTGAGAGTAATCCCAACAGGGCGTACTATCGGCAGCCACACTTTCGGAAGGCTGAGGCATCCTTCTTCCATGGAATCCGTTTCCTCACTTCTCCAGATTATTTCGGGGTTTATAAGGGGAGTGTATCTTCCGTTGATGAGTGCAATGCACATACGAAGGGACTGCCCTATTTGCGGAGCTGCAATACCCGCACCTTCCGCATTTCGCACGGTTTCATCCATGTCTTTCAGCAGTCGCAAAATTTCCTTTGTTACCTTCGGGACCGTAGCGGTCTTTTTGCGGAGTACAGGTTCATTTTCACCGATGACTATGGGTAAAACGGCCATGAATATATGGTGGGCTGTGCAGAACGCTAATGCAAGAAATTCTGTGCCTATGCCGCGCTCAGCGCTCGCAGACCCGCACGTTGTCTCAGTTCTTCCACGGTTTCGATCTTGTTATCTTTCAGCATTTTCAGCAGTACCTGCGCCGTTACAAGTACGTCGGGCAGTGCCCTGTGTCTTGCTTCGGGCAACGAGATTCCAAGACGGTGAGAGAGCACATCTAAGTTATGACGGAATTCAGTCGGGAAGACGGATTTGCTGAGTCGCATGGTGCAAAGGCACTCGGGAAGCTCCACGTATCCCCAGCAGTGCTGTTTTTCCACCTCCAGAAAACTCATATCGAACTGTGCATTGTGTGCAACAAGAGTGGAATTGCCTGCAAACTCCAGAAATCGGGGAAGTACCTGGTCTATGGTCGGAGCACCTGCGACATCCGCATCATCTATTTTATTCACCCGCTTTGCTTCCCATGGAATCATCCGTTCCGGATTGACGAGTTCCACAAACGAGTAGTCTTCCATAATGACACCGTTCTCCACCCGCACACCTGCTATTTCAATGATTTTGTCTCCTTTGGAGGCATCGAGACCTGTGGTCTCTACGTCGAAAATGGTGAAAGTAGGAAGTGCGGACACCTCTCGACTATACCCCAAAGGCTACCCGCTTCCAGAGCAGTCTTCTTGACGGAAGGTAGGGAGATTGTTGCTCCTCTGCTTTTGTCCGGTTTGGCGTTCACCCTCCGGTGCATTTTCATTCATACTGTACGTATGGTTTCTGAAAAGCTCACGGTCGATGTCGTTATCCGAAAGCTTTCTGCGTTGTATCCGAATGCCGATTGCACATTGGATTGGTCCACTCCGCTCGAGCTGTTGGTTGCCACTATTCTTGCAGCCCAATGCACGGATGCCCGCGTGAATATGGTTACGCCGGCTCTGTTTGCCAAGTATAAAAAACCCGAAGATTACCTTACTGTTTCGCTCCAAGAACTGGAGCGAGACATTCACTCATGCGGTACGTACCGCATGAAAGCAAAGGCCATACAAGAAACGTGCAGATCCATCGTAGAAAACTACGGAGGAGAAGTGCCGCGCACCATGAAAGACATGCTTACACTTCGTGGAGTGGGGAGAAAAACGGCATCCATCGTGTTGGGTACCGCGTACGGCATAATAGAGGGTATTCCCATCGATACGCACAACATCAGACTTCTTCGGCGCATGGGTCTTACAAGGCAAACGGAACAGGGGAAAATAGAGTTGGATATGATGATAAAAACTCCACAGGGCGATTGGCTGAAGCTCTCACACCTTATGGTCGCTCATGGTCGCGCAGTCTGCTTCGCACGCAAGCCAAACTGCGCCGATTGCGTGTTTGCACAGATGTGCCCGAGCTCTATGGTGTTGCGGAAGCAAAAATAGGGTATGATGACTTCCGATCCGATTCATTCTCCACTTTCCTATGAAAAAATCACTCGTCACCTGCGCTTTTCTGTCCGTTCTTCTTCTCGCTGCCTGTCAGCCCGGGAAAGAGAGTAAGGAAAATAAGGCCATGCAAGAAGTACAGCAGCAGATTGCACGCGTGCCCTTTCCTAAAAATGTGAGTATTGCGGGTACATACACGGATTATAGTGAGGGAGTCATAGGAAACGGAGAGGTGTCTGTTCTCTACTTCACCACAGATTCAAACCCTGATCTCAAGCAGACAGAAGATGTTTTGGACCAAATTTACGGTTCACTGCCTGTAGGTGTGCACACGTACAAGGTAAATCTTGATACGGAACCGGATCTGAAACAACGCTACTCCATAAAAGGGCAGAATACATTCATAGTTATCAATGCAGCGGGAGATCCTGTTTCAATGGGAAATGCGTTATCACCGGTCGCACTGGCCAACACGCTCGCGAGAGCAGCGGGTATGAACGTGCAGAAAAATGAAGGAATGATGCAAGAGGACGCGTCCGATGAGCAGGAAGGCGAGTTGATGCAGGGCATGCCAGCCATGGACGGCAACATGCAGGGTGATGAGCATATGGTGGAGAATATGGGAGCAATGGGCGAGGAGGGCATGGAAAGTGCGCCACCCACTCAGGAGCCTCAGGGGCTTGCCATGGGGAAATACACCGCTTTCACCGATGATGTCATAGGCAACGGTAAGTCTTCTATTCTCTTCTTTGCCGCTTCATGGTGCCCCAGTTGTCAGGCTCACAGCGATCGTCTCGCGAGTTGGTACGAAGGCGGAACGATTTATCCATCTGTGTACAAGGTAGATTACGACAATTCAAATGATCTCAAATCACGCTTTGGCGTTGTACAACAAGATACGTTTGTACGTATCGATGGCGAGGGTAATGCCGTAAAGCTGATTTCATTCCCTGATGACAGTGCACTATGGGAATTTCTTATAGAAACGTACTAGGCTCAATTTCATGTCACTTGCTTTCACACTCTTCGTGGCGGGGATGCTTACCATTCTCCTGCCATGCATACTGCCACTTATTCCCATAGTGCTCGGCGTGAGCATTGCGGGAAGAAGTAAGTGGCGACCGTTGTTGAGTATTGCGGGAATGGTAGTCAGCTTCGTGGGATTCACATTCCTTCTTCTCATTGTCCTTCGGCAATTTGTGGAGGTTGCAGATTACATGCGCATAGCTACGTACTATGTTTTGCTGCTCTTCGGTCTCGGCTTTCTGTCGCATCATCGTGCGGTGCATATTGTCGGTGCGATATTCGGTGCGGCCTTTTTCCTTTCGAAGGGGTATACGGCAGTGGCAGTGGCTGCACCTTTGGGAATGGTGGCCATGATTGTCGGCGGAAAAGTTGCCACGCATATTCAGCAGTTCGGTTCGAACGTACAAACAAAAACACGAGAGGAACTGGGTGAAGGGTCTCCGCTTTCCGCATTTATTATCGGTCTTACCATGGGGCTTGTGTGGGTTCCGTGTGCGGGGCCGGCTTTGGGGTTTGCGTTCACGCTTGTGCGCGAACAGCCGGGTTTGCAGGCATTTGCGTACCTTACCATGTACGGCATCGGTGCGGCTCTTCCTTTGCTGATTATCGGCTACGGCGGTCAGGCTGCCGTGCATTCTGTTCGAGCCCTGAATAAATATAGCGGATACATAAAGCAGGTCTCGGGCGCAGTGCTCATCGTGACGGCATTGGCATTCCAATTCCATTGGTTTACCAAGGTGGAAACGTGGTTCGTTCTGCATACCGAATACGGCACATTGGGAACCAGGCTGGAAGAAAAGCTGTTTGGAGATCACATAAAAATGCCTTCCTCACAGAAAGAGGATGCGACAGAAGAAGAGCCGAATGCAGAAGAAACAATGAAGTTGCCACATCTTCCCATTATCGCTCCCGTCCCGGAATTCGTAGATGCCGGCATCTGGCACAACAGCGAACCTCTTACCATGCAGGAGCTGCGAGGAAAGGTGGTACTGGTGGATTTTTGGACATATAGCTGCATAAACTGCATTCGTACGTTTCCGTATATGAGAGAGTACTGGGACAAATACAAAGAAAATCCGTTCGTACTGGTGGGTGTGCACACTCCTGAATTTGTTTTTGAAAAGAGTGAGAAAAACGTAGCGGACGCACTTCGTCGTTACGATCTCACCTATCCCGTCGTACAGGATAACGACTATGGAATATGGCGTGCCTTCTCCAACCGCTACTGGCCTGCCAAATACCTGGTGGATGCGGAGGGCAATATTCGTTACACCCACTTCGGTGAAGGAGAGTACGAAGAAACAGACCTCGCCATTCAGGCATTGCTTGCAGAAATTGGAGTGGATCCCGTGGGTACCAGTCCGGATACGGCGCCGGAGCAGCCTGATTTGCCTCGTACTCCCGAGACGTATCTCGGTGCTCGCAGCTGGCAGTTCCTTGGCAACGGAGGATTGGTTCCGACAGAAGATGTTGTGACCTACAAGGCACCGACTTCGTTGGAAGATAATCACTATTATCTGGAGGGAGACTGGCAGCTTACAGACCAGGAGCGACAAGTGCTCCGCAGCGACGAAGGAGCGATACATATGCGCTTTACGGGCTCCGAAATCAATTTGGTAATGGGTGTGGAAGAAGGGGCTTCTCCGTCCGAAGTGACCGTGGAAGTCGAAGGGGAAACTGCCTCGGAATTCTCGGTGGAGTACAATGACCTTTTTCCGCTTTGGAAAGGGCAATACGGCACATATGACATCGTCATACATGTTCGAGGAAAGGGGGCGGAGGCCTACGCATTTACCTTTGGTGTGGGCTAGTAAATTTACTAAAAATGTGGTATAATAACATTAGTGATTTCTAACGCCAGCACATCAAAAAATAAGAAGTAATACGCAAACTTGAGAGCAGTTTGTAGCATCTTATTCTCTAATACGCATCCTCAATTCTGGCGCAAGAAATCACTGTGGCGGTCGTGTGTGTGCGACCGCTTTTTTTATGTGTTCCTATTTTGTACAACACAAACTTCTTTGGTATTCTCCGTTGCCTATGGCGACGCAGATTCAACACATTCTCGAGGCAGTCGGCTTCGATTCCAAGCAGGCATCTCTGTACCTTGCGGGATTAAAAATAGGCCATGCACCTGCGTCTGCGTACGCGAAGCGTGCCAAGCTCAACAGAATTACCGCATACAACACGTTGGAAGAACTCGTACACAAAGGTCATTTTACGTGTGTGAAAAAAGTTCGTGCCAAATGGTATGCCCCCATTGCCCCCGAGTACCTGCTTGTAGAGGCCAGAAAACATGTGGAGGCTCTGGATCAGGCACTTCCCGAACTGCGCTCATTGCAGGGTGCCGAGCACCGCAGG
Source organism: Candidatus Peregrinibacteria bacterium CG11_big_fil_rev_8_21_14_0_20_49_14 (assembly GCA_002787035.1). Taxonomy (GTDB): domain Bacteria; phylum Patescibacteriota; class Gracilibacteria; order Peribacterales; family Peribacteraceae; genus GWB1-54-5. The sequence goes on from PCVP01000034.1 coordinate 57,436, forward strand.
CCTCGTGTACGGTTTTTTGAGGGCTGGGATGGGGTACAGCGAGTGTATGAAGACACGCTGACTGCGGAAGATGAACTCCTTAATTTCGCCAACTCCGCCGTAGTGCGCATGCAATGGCCGTCGTACGATGAAGAGTACGTTGCAAAGCGTGTGCAGCGGGGCATACACCTCAGGGGAATTGCGCCGAACGACAAAGCAGGGAAACAAGTGCACGGAAAAGACAAAGATGCGCTCCGTGAAATTCGTCTGGTTTCCGCAAAAGATTTTGATTTCACAAACGAGATTAACATTTACGGAAACAAGGTGGCCATGGTCTCTTTCGGAGAAGGAGACGCCGATTTCTTCGGAGTGATAATAGAGAGCAAAGAAGTGGCGGAAACGCAGCGCCAAATCTTCGAAATGGCGTGGCGGTATGCCGCAAAGCACTAACACAGGCACTTGTTTTCTTCATCGCTTCGTTTGGTCTATGATGTGTTCCCTATGCGTCAGTATCTGGATTTCCTCAGCCACGTTATGGAAAACGGCAAGCCGAAAGACGACCGTACCGGAACGGGTACGTACAGTGTTTTTGGGTATCAGATGCGTTTTAACCTGCAAGAAGGCTTTCCCCTCCTCACGACCAAAAAGCTGCACACACGCTCCATTTTCCATGAATTGCTCTGGTTTCTGCAGGGCTCTACGAACATAGGATACCTCAAAGAGAACGGAGTGCGCATTTGGGACGAGTGGGCAACGGAAGACGGAGATCTTGGGCCTGTGTATGGCAAACAATGGCGAAGTTTTCCGTGTCCCGACGGAACAAGTGTGGACCAAATAAGTCAGGTGATAGAGCAAATTAAAAAGACACCGCACTCACGCAGGCTCATCGTATCTGCCTGGAATCCCGCTTTTCTGCCGGATGAAACCATCAGTCCGCAGGAGAACGTGCGTCAGGGCAGAATGGCGTTGCCGCCGTGTCATACCCTGTTTCAGTTTTATGTCCGTGACGGAGAGCTTAGCTGCCAATTATATCAGCGCAGTGCGGATATATTCCTCGGTGTGCCATTCAATATCGCATCGTATGCGCTCCTCACTCATATGATTGCGCAAGTGTGCGATTTGAAAGTGGGAGATTTCGTCCATACGTTCGGAGATGCACATTTGTATTCCAATCACTTGGAGCAGGCACGTGAGCAACTCAGCCGTGAACCGCGCGGTCTGCCTTCTCTGCAGATGAATCCGGATATTAAAAATATTTTTGAGTTTACCTACGGAGATTTTGCAATACTGAATTACGATCCGTTGCCCGGTATTAAAGCCCCTATAGCAGTATGAGAATCTCTCTCATTGTTGCCGCTTCGGAAAATAACGTCATAGGGAGAAACAATGATTTGCCGTGGAGTTTGCCGGATGATTTGCAGCACTTTCGCACTGTCACCGAGGGAAGCCCCATTATTCTGGGAAGAAAAAATTACGAATCTATCGGTCGTCCGCTGCCGCGCCGTCGCAATATTGTTATTTCGCGACAACCAAATTTATCCATAGACGGCTGCGAAGTCGTGGCCTCTCTGGAAGAAGCTCTGGATCTTGTGAAGCAAGAAGATGAAGTATTCGTAATAGGAGGAGGTGAAATTTATCGGCAGGCGCTGCCGTCGGCAGATCGTATTTATCTCACTCGTGTGCATGCGGACATAGAAGGTGACGTCTTTTTCCCGGAGCTTTCAGAAGAGGACTGGGAAGAGGTAAGCAGAGAGGAACATCTCGCAGACGACCGTCATGCGTACGCGTTTACGTATCGTACGTTGGATCGTCGAAAATAGGGGAAACAGGTGCTTCTTTTACACATTTATTTTGGCTTAAATAAGCCAAAAGGTGCGTTTTCTTCCACTTGTATGGAATGGATGCTGGAGGAGTGCAAAAGTATGAAATACTGTGTTTCCGATGGTAGCACCAGACACATTTAGCGGCCCGAGAACCGAACTCAACTACAACGCTGCTGTGCTCGATATCCAAAGAAGAGCAGCGGAAAGTGCTGCAAATGTGGGACAGTTCCGGTCCAATTTTCATACCTATGCGGAGGATGTGCTGGAGGGGAGAGCAACGGTAAGTTTTTCTCCGTCATCGGAGGATGACAGCACGACAGTGACCGAGGCAGACGGCGAGTTTACCATCGATGCTTCCGCAGCAGGATTGGAGACTGCTTCGACGGAAACAACCGTGACGGATTTGAGAGATGAGCAAAAAGCACAGTTGCGTTCTGCGATACAATCGCATGATGAGACAGTGGTTTCTGCCGCTACCGGCGGCATACAAAGTTTGGGAGTGGAAGAGATGCCGGAAGGTCAGCTTGGTGAGGCGGAAATAGGCGGAAGTGGTCGCGTGAGCAAAAACATGTTGGGTACCATGAAAACCGCCGCAGATGCCAAACAGGCAAATCATGCGGGAAAACACGAGCAGGGGCACATGCAGTCTGTACGGCTCAAGGGAGAGCTGATTGTGGATGGTGAGACCGAAGGTCCTGTTGCACTGTACGAGTCCTACGCTGAGCTCACAGGTAATCGTGGTGTGGGTGAAGGAGCCCATTACTTCCGACCCGGGCAGCCAGAAGACTACGAGCATGCGCAGAAGCTTGGTATTCTCCTGGAGGCGGAAGTGGGGAAAGCGGATTATGAACAAACTCTCACCGGAGACGGTAATTTGAGCAGATTACAAAAGAAGTTGGACGAAAAAGGCCGCGGTCGTACGGATCAGCAAGTGGAAGACGGAGTGGGAGAGGAGGCAGAAGAGGAGTTGCCTATGAGCCGATAAGTCGTAAGAACTCATCGCGGGTGCGAGGGTCTTCTTTTACCAATCCTTTCAGATGGCTTGTCACAGCTTTGCTGTGCTGCTTTTCCACGCCACGCATCATCATACAGAAGTGTTCTGACTCTATCATTACTCCTATTCCCTTGGGTTTCAGAACGCTCTCCAGAGCATCACAAATTTGCTGGCCTAGTCGTTCTTGCACTTGGAGTCTTCGGGCAAACATATCGACGACGCGTGCTATTTTACTCAGTCCTATGATGTGTTTGTCGGGCACGTAGCCCACATGCACTTTTCCCACGAATGGGAGCAAATGGTGCTCGCAGAGCGAATAGCACTCTATGTCTTTTACAATGACCATGCCGTTGGTTTCGGCAGGAAATAGGGCTCCGTTTACTATTTCGTCCAGCGATTGCCCGTATCCCGATGTTAAAAATGCAAACGCTTCTGCCGCTCTTTTTGGCGTCTTCTTGAGCGATTCTCTCTCGAGATCTTCTCCGCATTGCTCTATGAGGGTTCGAAATGCGTCTTCCATCATCAGACGAAAACTCTACATCTAGGGCTCCAGCCCTGCCAGGAGTTCTCTCGTTTTTTCATCCAAACGTGTGCATTGCTGGTCCATGACGTGTTGCAGGAGATCACCCCAACTCTGCTTTTGTGTGGGATGCATCTTGTGAGTTTCCAAAAGCTCACAGAGTGGATCGAGTACGAATCTCCGCTCATGCATACGAGGGTGAGGTATCGTGAGTTCTTTCGTCCGCAACACTTCATCACCGTAGAGCAGGATATCGAGGTCTATGGTGCGGGGGCCGAATTGGAACGGAGGATTCTTGCCAAGGTCGTGTTCTATCGTCTGCAGCACACGTGCTATTTCCTCCGGCGAGAGGTCTGTTTGTATGACAGCAACGGCATTTACAAAAGCATCTTGCTCCTCGTGTTCTCTCGGCGCGGTCGCGTACAGCGACGAAAATCGTATGTCCGGCCAATGAGTCTTTAGTTGCCGCATGCAGCGTGATATGTTTTCCTCCGCATCTATGTTCGAACCGATTCCGATGTATACGTTTGCTATGGTCGTACGATGGAGACAGATACGGCTTGGGTGTTTGGCACGATAAATTTCTGAATACTCACACTCACACTTGTCGGTGCAAATTCCGCGAGAATCCGTGATGCAATATCTTCTGCGAATCGTTCCAGTGTCTTGCGTTCTTTTGTCGCTTCTTCGGCGATCATTGCGGCAACGAGGTCGTAGTCTATTGAGTCCGCAATTGCGTCGCTTTCGCCCGCCTGCTTCGTATCGGTATGCATTTGAACCGTAACAAGCACTCGCTGTGTCGCCTTGCGTTCTTCGTCGGGTACGCCAATTCTCGTCTGTACCTCAAGCCCTTGAATACAGATGATATCGCTCATGAGCTGACAGCAGGGGAGTTACTCCTGTTTTTTACGCACTCCGAAGAGTTCGGGACGCTCTCCGAGTGGTGTAAGAGCCAGCTTACGCACAAGGAAACGTGTGATGACTATGGCTGTGAACATGGAGAGCAGAACACCGAGTCCGAGTGTGACTGCGAATCCTCGGACGATGGACGTACCGATGGTAAACAGAATGGCACAGGTAATGAACGTGGAAACGTTTCCGTCTCGAATGCTCGGCCAAGCGCGCTTGAATCCTATTTCTGCGGCTGTGGTAAGAAGCTTTCCTTTTCGTAGTTCTTCTTTCATGCGTTCAAAAATAAGTACGTTCGCATCCACCGCCATACCGATACTCAGAATGATTCCCGCCATACCTGCCAAGCTGAGTACGATGTACTGACTTGAGAAGAGCAGCAACGGCAGTTTGAGCATTGCAAAGAAAATAAGTGCGTACACGCTCAGTGCAATATCTGCCATAAGGCCGAGGAGACGGTACACAAGAATCATGTAGACCATCAGAATGATAATACCTATTACGGCGGCTCTCAGAGAGGTTTGCAGTGCTTCTGCGCCCAATGTTGCTTCCACAGTACGCTGACCCGAGAGATAAATAGGAGCGGGAATGGCACCTGTGTTCAGATCTTGTGCCAAAGATTTGGCGTCATCGAAACTGCGCATACCCGTAATGATTGCAATGCCTCCGGAAATTTCTGTTTGAACGGTAGGAGCGGAAACAAGTTGGCCGCCCACAAATATGGCGATGCGTTTATCGATATTATTTGCCGTAAGCTCTTGGAAAAGCTTGGCGCCTTCGTCGTCGAATGTAATTTGAACGACAGGGATGTTTGTAACGGGGTCCAATGTTACCGTTGCCGTTTGGAAGTGCTTGCCGTCCAACGGCGTGTCTTTCCATCCTGTCGGGATAAGAGAAAGGAAAATACTGCGCAGGAAGACCATGTCTTCCATGCTGCGTACGTCGCCGTCCTGCAGACGCTTCAGCAGAGCTTCTGCTCTTGTGGTTGCACTTTCGCCTGTAACTTGCAGCTCTTCGAATGTTGCTTGATCTGCGTTATTTACAGGGGTGGAGTCCGCTCTGATTATGTGGAAGCCGAATGCGGTTTCGACCGGGTCGGAAATTTGTCCTTTTGCAAGAGCAAATGATGCTTCGGCAAATGCGGGAACCATGGTATCGCGTCCGAATGTGCCCAGACTTCCTCCGTCCTTTCCGGAAGGTCCGTCGGAGTATGTGGCTGCCAATGATTCAAACGATTCTCCCGCAGTAAGTTTGCCCTTTATTTCAGTGGCCAATTCGAGAGCCTCTTCTTTGGTGCGAGTGACATCGAGACTGGCGGATGTTGCTCCTTCGTAGGCTATGAGAATATGGCTTGCTTCCATTTCTTCTCTTCCCGGCACGAAGCCCTGTAAGAAAAGAATTCGTGCGGAGTCATCTGCAAGAGTCACTGTGTGCAATTCTCCGGGTCGCATGCCGCGCAGAATGCCTGCCACAAGGGGATCTACCGTGGTGAGATCCTCTTTTTCATAAGAGAGGTGGGAAACTCCCTCTTCTTGCTTCTCCAGAAGATCAAATGCGATTCCTGCTTCATTTATAACACGACCGGTTTGCGTACGAGCACGAGAGACTTGAGAGAGGAAAATTCCGGGCACTTCTTGCTGAGCAGGATTTCCTTCGGCATCAGTTTGCTGAATGATAAGCACTCCTTCTCTGCGGTAGACAGTTTCTCCCGCAGGCTTGTTCCAGAGATCTTCCAACCCTTCAGGAAGCGCATCTTGAAAGTATCGTCCGTTGTCTATGTATGCCACTCCCAAATCGTCACTGATATCTTCGGCTACCACCTGCAGCGTGTCTCCACTTTGCGTAAACCGACGTAGCGTGGCGTCCGCCTTTTCTCGTACGGAGCTTTCAAACTCTTTTGTCGGTTCCGTAAATTCTTCCTTGAATTCAAGCTTAATGGTCTTACCCACCGTATCTATACACACTTGCGTATCTACGACACCGGGACACTCGACAAGAAGATGCTTCTCGTTTCCTATGTAGGAAGGTGTGATGGTTGACTCACTCACACCGAGGGCGTTTATGCGTCGTTCCAGAACCGTGCGAATGGCTTCCATTATGTTACGCTGCTGCGCCTCTATGTTACTGCGTTGCAACTGAACCTGCGCAATGGCATCCGACGAGGCGTGCGATGCTTCCAGTTCTGCTATTTGCGCAGTCAGGTCAGCAATCTGCTGACGGATTTCTTCCTCGGATATACGGAAATCAAGTTGCGTACCTCCGGCAAGATCCAACCCGAAGTGCAGTCCCGCATTGCGAATAAAGCTCGGCGACCATTGTTTCGAACTCTCCGGCAATGCGACAAGAATAAGAAAGAGTGCGACAACGCAAGTGATGATAGGCCATGTATACGATTGCTTCTTTGCCATGCTGTGTTACGGAGCCAATGTAAATGTTACATGCATTCCCACGTTCACGTCATCGGCAAATACGTTTGCCAACTGAACCGTGGGAATATCTGTAATGATAATTTCATCTTTCAGTTCGTTCGTATCGACAAGGAGTTTGGAAACCAAGCTTCCGCGAACAAAAATTCCAATGTACTTGTTTTGATTTTCTTCAAATAAGGAACCCATTAAGTCGCGTCCCTCCTGTGTGAAGAGAATGCTTACTCTTCCTTTCCCTCCCGGTTCTTCGGAGGATTGCAGCCATTTCAGTTGCTCATGGGAAATGCCTGTTTTTTTAAATCCGCCGTGCCCCTCCACAACAACATCCGCATCTTCTGTGGACGATTCCAACATAATGTAGAGCTCGAACGGCGTTGTGAGTTCATCGGTAAGAATATCCAGGGCAGCTTGCTCTTTGGCTTCCACGTACATTTGGTTCTTACCGTTCTTTCGTTGCATATCGAGATCCACGAGTTCTTCTCCTATGTTTGCCATGCGCCTTTCTATGACACGAAGGCTCGCCAGAAGCAGCATGCTGCCACGCTCTTCATCGTCTGTGTTCAGCGTGACATTGTAGAGTACGGATGCTGTGCTGCACCCCGTAAGCAGGGGCAGAAGTGCCAAAAGAAGAAGTGGTCGTTTCATGTGGTAGCGAGTGTAGGGAAGCTGAGTCCCTCATGCAATCAGGAGATGCTGTTAGTTTTGTGTCAATATTGTGCCGGATCTGAGCATCTTTCCTGTCAGGTCTATCCCTTTCAGGGAGCAGTGTACATCCAGTATGCAGTCTGTGAGTACGCAGTCTTCCACCGTGCAACCGTCAAAAAGAACCACATTTTCAAGTACACTCTTGCGGATTGTGACGTTTTCACCCGCCACGACCGTGCCATGCACTTCTGTTTCTTCCATCTGTGCGGTTGCATGGAGCAGTGCTTTTTCGCCTACCAGTGCTTTGGTCGCTTCCAGGTATGCGTCGAAAGATCCTATATCGAACCATGGTTCCTCGAATATATATGCCGCAACGGGCTTTCCCTTTGAGAGCAGTTCTTCAAATATGCCTCCGACGTTATCGGGGTGATTTGCCGCGTAGGCACAGAGAATAGGAATGGCAGATGCCGGCAGATACGAACACCCTGTGCTGACAAGCGTTGTTTTCGGTTCCCGGGGTTTCTCCTCGAATGCTTCTATTGTCCTGCCGTCTTTTCCCACTATGACCGTACCGAATGCCTTTGCTGCCTCCAGGTTCCCGATATCGTATGCGGCGAGCAGTGCGGTATCCGGACTTGTTTCTTTAAGGAAGGAATCCATGGAAAATCCGCAGTAGTTGTCTCCCGTAAGCAGCAACAGGTCCTCCGCGAAGTTCTGCTGCGTCACCCATGTGGCAACCGCACCGAGAGCGCCGAGTTTATGGTCGTCGTGCGCCGCATCTTCTATGACAATGGAGACATTCGGTCGCTGCAGCGTTGCATGCCACTGTTCAAAGCCTTCTCGCAATGCAGCATTGGTGCTGACTGTAATGGGAATCTCTTTCGGTATTTGTTCCACGAGATGCGAAATAATCGGCTTACCGGCAAGGGGCAGAAGCGGCTTTGCCCGTTTCTCGGTGAGTGGCCAGAGGCGAGTGGCAAATCCGCCGGCGAGTATGAATGCGTGCATAGGCTAGCGGAAAAACCAAGTCCACCAGTGTTCTTTGGGACTTACGATGGTTACGGGCTGACCTTCCAGCGTATCGATACGCTCGTCTCGTTCCACGATACCCAGAACCGACGGCAGCAGCAGATACGTGCAACCGCGTTGGCGGCATGCACTCAGAAGGTTGAGTGACTGCTCCAAATCACTGCATTGTATGAGGTGCGTGATGCGCTCGCTTTCCATTATTTCTTCCAATTTGTTCAGCTTGCCACGTACGGGCACGCCTTCCACTTCACTTTCTTTGGAGCCTTTGCCATCCAGTATGGCAACGGGCTTTAAAGGGTGACTGCTTTCGTTAAGCTTGCGAATAAGTCGTGCGGATTCACGTGTGACTCCTATGACCAGAGTGGGGAATGCCGCAGGATCTCTCCGTAAAATTCGGCGAAGCAACACGGAGTACGCAATGTGCCACAACCATATGCCTGCCGCACTGAAAACGAACGCCATAATAAGGAGCATACGACTGAAGAACTGTTCGTACCGGAAATAGTACACCAGTGTGAACAGTGCCACTCCCACCAGGGCTGAGTAGGTAATATAGGCAGCATTTCTCATGGTCGCTTGCGATCTTGTCAGCGAAAATGTTCGTGTTGTTGCCAGTACAAGCAGCCATACGGGCGCAACCGTTACGACGGCAGTCAGAAAATTACCGAACGGGAAATCCGAGGAAAATATCCATCCCACACGCAAAAAGTATGCGAGGCAAAACACTGCCATAAAGAGTGTGATATCGCTGAGAAGCCACAGAAGAACAAGCGTACGGTATCTCATAAGATGCACGCTTTAGCGTACGGCAAGTTTCCCGCTCCGTGAAGCAGCTTTCCTATCTTCGTGCCAACAGATCCGATGGCGGCATCCATTCGTAGGCCAGTTTGGTTATATCCCACGGCACTGTGCCACTCCACTGCGTATCACTTTTGGCGACCACCGGTATGCCGGGAAGGTGCTGCCGGAACCAGTTGTATTTCTGGGCAATGGCAGGGTTTTCCTGTGCTCGTTGCGCAAACACTTCGCGATGAAGCATGTAGTATACGAAGCTCTCTGCAAAGTCTTCGAACATATCCCACGATGCATAGCCGGATACGAAGTCTTCGGGTTGAGAACCTGGTCGAGGAGTTTCTGCCGCCAACCAAGAGATTGCGTAAAAACTGACACTTTGGTCGTTGCCCCATATGGGCTCCGAACGGTCTTTGTAATTCGTACCGCCTCCTGCCGTTGTTCCTACCAAACAACCCAAATCAAATACGTGTCCGAATTCATGAAAGAAGAGCGCACGGAATTCATCGTCCGGCACGTGCCCCGCCAGAATCATTGTGGATTTTCCGGAGAGACCTCTGTGTTCGGGATTATCGTAACGGACGTAGAATTTTTGAAGCACCTTCTGACAACGCTCCGGCATAAGACGAAGACCTTGGTCTGCCATGAGTTTATGTTTTAATTCTATGTCTTTCTGATCGATAACAGGAGAGAGAGTCGCCACTCGCGGGCTCGGAGCCACTGCCGCACCTCTTTGTATGTGCATCTGCCTCAAATAGGTACGAGTGTACGATGTGTACCGAGGGTATCCCGCTGCATAGAGTTCTTCGTTTTTACTGCGAATAGCCGCACTCCAGACCTGCCGAATACTTGCAGAGTCTGCAAGATATGGTACGCTCGTGTCAGAAGGCACGCTTGTATGCGTGGTACCACTGAAGAGGAAGAGCGCGGAGAGGAAGAGAGCGGTTTCTCGCATGTGGGGCAAAAAAAGGAATAATTTATACTATAATTATTAAACAATGTCAATACTTGAAGAGCCGTCTGTCCATACCGGGCAACAGCACACAGTCACCATAGAAAAGTTAACCCATGGGGGCGCAGGACTTGCTCATATAGACGGAATGGCCGTTTTTGTGCCCGGCACCGTACCCGGACAGCAAGTGGCAATTACGATCACCAAAAAGAAGGATGGACACTGTGAATCCAAGGTTATGAAGGTGCTGAAGCGCTCCAAAGATGAAATTCAGCCCCGTTGTGCCCATTTTCATGATTGCGGAGGGTGTACGTGGCAAAATTTGTCGTATGACAAGCAGATTAACTATAAAGAGGAGATTGTTCGGGAAACCATCGAACATCTCACACCCATAGACAAAGCAGAACGGGCAAAACTGCCCGGAAGAGTGCTGAAAATCATTCCCAGCCCGCAGGTATTTCATTATCGCAATAAGCTGGAACTGAGTTTCGGATACGAAAACATGCGCTGCGAGGATAAAGAGGGGCGTCGCATATACTTCGATGAAAATCCCAGTATTGGCTTTCATCAGCCGGGGCAGTGGGCGACGGTACTGCCTGTGACTGAATGTCATTTATACGATGAGCAGATCGGGACACTTCTTTCCGATGTGCGCAGATTTATGCAGGATACGAAGTTGCCTGTGTACAACCCGAAAACACACAAAGGAATGCTGCGCACGCTGCTGCTTCGTCGCGGAGTGCAGACAGGAGAGCATATGCTCGCTTTTGTTGTGAAGGCGAAGAAGAAGGAGCTGGAGCCGCTGTTTCAGTACTTCATGCGTTTCGGCGGACGGTCCGGTTTGAAATCTCTGCTTGTGGTGGAGAACATAGGACAGAATGATAAGCCGGAGAATCCGAAGATACACTCTCTCATCGGTGGTACTACCATCACGGAGCGCCTCTTCGATCTTACGTTTGAAATTTCACCGTTCTCTTTCTTCCAGACCAACACACTTGCAACGGAAAAATTGTACCAAGCAATTGTGGAAGGTGCGGATTTGACTATGCGAGATACCGTGCTCGATGCCTACTGCGGTATGGGAACCATAGGCCAGTATTTGGCAAGGTTTTGCGAGAAGGTTGTCGGTGTGGAAAGTCACCCCAGCGCGGTGGAAGATGCACTTCGCAGTGCGGGGAAGAACAGAATCGGGAACATCAGTTTCTACAAAGGCAGAACGGAACAAGTGTTGCACCAGCAGTTGAAAGCGGGCGGCAAATACAAGTTCTCCGTTGTGGTGGTGGATCCTCCGCGTGCGGGGTTGCACCCGCAGGCAAGAGAAGCGGTCATAGCGCATTCTCCGGAGAGAATTGTGTATGTTTCCTGCAATACCGCCACCTTTGCACGAGATCTCGCAGAATTCCTGAAAGCAGGGTACGAGCTGCGAACGGTACAGCCTGTGGATATGTTCCCGCACACGGCACACATAGAAACAGTGTCTGTGCTTCAGAAGAAGTAATTGCGACTATGCATAAAATCACACTGCTCTGCGTAGGCTCTCTTAAGTCTTCCTGGGCGGCGGAAGGGTGTGCGCAATATACCGAACGACTGCGAAGTGCCATGGATTTGGAAATAGTGGAGTTGGCTGCCAGCAAAGAGAAAGACCCGGAACGCCAACTGAAAGAGGAGAGTGCGAAGATTCTCGATGCCATTGCAAAGAGATCGGGACGTGTGTGGGTGCTGGATGAAACTGGCAAATCTTTCACGTCATCTGCATATTCCGATGCTCTTATTGCCCTGCGCAACGAAGGACAGCCTCTTATTTTCGTCATAGGAGGTGCGTACGGGCTGAGTGATGACGTTCGAACCAAGGCGGATACGATGCTTCGCCTCAGCGATATGACTCTTCCGCACGAGCTCTGTCGTGTGTTCTTTCTGGAGCAACTGTACCGCGCAATGCAGATAGAGAAGGGGGCCGGCCGTCGCCAAGGCTATGGCCGGCAGGGCGGATATCATCATTGAGTGGTATTCATAGTCATTATTTAAACTGATGCATATGTGTGAAGTTTCTGTACAATGACGGGTATGAAACTTCGTGAAATAGCACGCCTTACGTGGCTTCCCGTTGTGGGAGCGTCGCTTTGTTGCCTGAGTCCCATAGTGGTTGTACTGCTCGGACTCGGTTCGGTGACGTTCGCAAGTTCGTTGGCAGATACGCTCTACCATGATTACAAGTGGGTCTTTCGTAGTGTCGGCCTTTTGCTTCTCGTTATTGCCGTGGTGTGGCACTTCCGGAAGAAGGGTGTGTGTACGCTCAATCAGGCAAAGCGTCATACGAATGAAATACTCAACACGGTACTCATTACTCTCTTTGCGGGAGTACTGGGGTATGTGCTCTTCCTGTACGTCGTGGTGCATTACGTGGGAGTGTGGCTGCTCTTGTGGGCGTAGTGTGAGAAGGTCTGCGGATAGATTGCGGTATGCATGGAATATGCGTACCTTTTTCCCCTTATGGACGGTTTGAAGGAAGATCCCGTACCGGCAATTGTATCGAAAATTCTTGGAGATCAAGAGTCGAGCTCCGCACTGCTCAACACGTGGCTTGCCCGGCAGGAGGGAGAGACATTCGAGTCCGCTGCCGCCGCACAGGAACGTATAGATACCATCATCGCACTTGTTTCCAATGCCGGTTTTGATTTGATAATCAACAATATGCCCGCCACTATTTATGTGCGTGAACGCGGAGAAAAGAAGAGAATATCGCTGGAAAAAAAGTCGCAATGCTCAGAAGGGCGGCAGACAAATCTTGGATCTTCAAAATTTCTTCCTCCTATGTCTGTGCGGGCGAAATCGGACGTCCGTGCTTTTTTGGAGAGGGGAGGCGACAATCATTCCGTTTAAAACGCAGTAGTGAGCCGATCACTCTTTTCTTGTTGCAGATACCGCTTCATATTTGAACGTTCCATAAAACCGTTTCCAAATCCGAGAGTTGTAATTTGGGGTCGTCCGACAGAGAGCACAGTGGAAGTGCCGAAGAATCCTTTTCTTTCTTCCGCATGAATCTCTCTCCACGGAATAAGAATGGGGGAGTGCCCGAAGCGAAAAGGTATCATGGGAATCATATAGAGCCCCCGAGAAGACACCTGAATATGCAAGGCATTGTTATAAGAAACTTTTCCGATAGTTGCACTCTGAAAGTGATACGTTGTTCCTGTGGGCATACCCAGTGTCGGATATTTGTTTTGCAGTTTGCTCCATGTTCCTACTTTGGATGAAAGTGCGCATACCGAAATCCAGAGAAGAACGCATGCTCCCGCGATTGCCAGCCCTATGTTCATATCGAATATTTGCACACGGAGAGTATAGCTACATTATGAGTAATCGCATGGAAGAAAAGGCACAAGCTTGCTACGATACACCACTTCCATGGCTTCCAAATTTTCAAAGAGAATCATGCTCGGCCACAGTATCATTGCCCTCTGCTGTGCTGCGTTTCTGTTTGTCGGCATCTATATTCAGGGCATATGGAAAGAGCTGCCGAGTATCGAAAATCCGAATGCGTTACTTGCAAGACAGAGTCTTGTGATTCAAGACAGAAATGGCAATGAGCTGTATAGATTTTATGACGAAGAAGATCGCAGATTATTGCATTCTGATATTTTTTGGTCGCTATTTTATTCTGGTAGCCCGTAGGAGAATCCCTTCGACTCCTCCTCACTTTGTTCGTCGTCGCTCAGGATAAACTTCGATTCCACTGCAGTTATCATCAAATCCGTCAGTGCACACAAGGTGCACTTCCGCATTTGTGGTAGAACGACGGGGTCTGACAACAAAATAGTTGAGTCCCAGACAAGGTTTTTGAGGGGGTCATTTTGAGTACGCGAAGGCCAAAGGGTCTGTCGGTCAAATGAGACAAATGAGACAGTACAACAGGGGGGTGTCTCATGCTGGACAAATACGATATTTTGGCTTATATAAGCCATTTTTAGGAGGCAGTTGACTGAAAATACTTATTATATTTTGCCATCCTATATTATTGCCCAGTCTTTTACATTTCAGACTACCGCCCTCACTGTGACAAGAATGAGGAGCACTCCGACAGTATTCAGGAGGAAACAGATGAGACCAAAATCCGTGCGCTTCATCTTCGTCGTACCACTCACGAGCATCACACCGAATTCATCGGGCAACGGAGAGGCGATAACGATTCCCGCAAATGACCAAAGGAGGATGTTTCGTAGCCGACCCGAGATGCGTTCGTGATGGAAAAGCGATTCCAGTCGTTGGAATACGCGGGTCGTCCGTAAGCTGTGGATTTCGTCATGGAAGATCGAGAACCGAATGAGTTGGAAAATGAGGAGATCCGAGAGAAGCGCCCCGGCACCCGCGAGTGGAGCGGCGATGAGTGGATGAACCTCAGACGCCATTGCAATGAAGATGCCCAACCCGAAGGGGGCGGTAAATCCGAAGCTGAAGAGCATGCCCCGAGGAACATTGAGAAGTAACCTCGTCCGTTCAGTGCGTGCCCCAGCCAATCGAACAAGCCTACGTGGTAGAAGACGTACGCTAGGGCGAAGCTACAGAGCAGGAGTAGTAGTTTTGGGTATTTGTTCACGAATATATTATAGCATAAAAGTCGCATCTTCGGACGCAAATCACGCCGTCATTTTCCCTTTCGTCACTATCGAGGATGATGTCGTTGAGAGATGATATGCGTTACTTTGAGTAGGTATGAGAGACACTTCTGCACAATTTCTCGCCAGAAAGTATCGTGTGACCTCCTGGTTCTACGACATCCTCGACTATCCTTGGGAGCGGCAGTACCGGCACTGGCGGCCTCTGCTTTTGAATAACCTTGAAGGCGCAGTTTTGGAAGTGGGCGTCGGGACAGGGCGCAACCTCAAGCACTATCCCTCGGCAGCGCATGTGACAGGGGTCGATCTCAGTCCGGAGATGCTCGTGATCGCAAAGAAAAGAGCGCGACAAGCCAGATGCTCCGTCACACTCGTACAACAGGATGCACTGCATTTGCGGGATCTGCAGTCCAGCTATTTTGACTGGTACATCGCGACATTCCTGTACTGCGTGTTGCCAGATCAACTGCAACCGCGTGCGCTCGAAGAAATGATCCGAGTTCTTAAGCCGGGAGGGAGGTTCAAACTTCTGGAGATCGTGTACTCGAAGGATGCACGTCTCAGACGACGACAGGAGTTCCTTGCTCCGCTCGTGGAGAAACTTTACGGAGCCCGCTTTGATCGCCGGACACTGGAATACTTGCGAGAGAAAGACAACATCGAGATCGTGAGCACGCGCTTTCTGAAAGCGGATACGTACCTTCTCATTGAAGGGCGCAGGAAGTCGGCTTGAGAGTGGCAAAGGACAATCGGTCGTGACTCAATGGGGCATACTCGGTACTCTGTGGACATGGAAAAAGTTTGGTATATCTCCCACATCGATATCTTCGAGGGCATCCCCGACATGGAGATCATGCAGATCGCCGAGAGGGTGCAGGATCACCGCTGTACCTCACCCATGCACCTCTACAGTCCACATGATGGATTGGATCGCAATGTTTTCCTGCTCAAAGAAGGAGAAGTTGTTCTGTATCACTCCCGCGACGGGAAGCGCACGATTTTCGATGTACTCGGCCCCGGGAGCCTCTTTGGAAACTTCCTGCCCAATGCAGAGGGGGCAACTCACTATGCCGAGGCGCTGCCGGGAAGCCGCATCTGCATTTTAACGCCAGAAGATTTTCAGAAAGTCGTTGCGAAGCACCCGGAAGTTCTGACGCGACTCCTGCAAAAACTCTCGTCGCGGCTCCACGACTACGAGCAGAAGCTGAAACTCGATACTGGCAGTGCTTTGGAAAAAGTCCTTGGTGAGCTTCGCAGATACAGCAGGAAGAAGCGCAACCCTTTCGCAATACTTTCTAAAGATGCGCCACTTGCGCTTTCGCACGAGAAAATAGGCGAATTGACCGGCCTCAACCGCGTCACCGTCACCCGCACGATCAAGTTACTGAAACTACAGGGAGACATCGAAGTAGATGATAAGGGACGTATTACTCTCAAGTGAGCCGAGAAAACGCTGTAGCGTAGGCTACTGAGCGTGGGAAGAAAGCTCGGTACAGTTTCGCCATATCTTTCCCCATTTCTTCTTATGATCCGCAAAATATTCTCTCTGCTCCTCGGTGCGACCGTTCTTGTACCCTCCTTTGCTTTTGCCGCATCGGATTCCATGATGATGGAAAACGACTCCATGATGTCCGGTGAGCACATGGGCATGATGATGACACACGGACTCGATGCATCGTGTGGTAGTCTCAGGAAACTCTCCACCGATGAAAAGGCACAGATGCTGACAGACATCGGTCATAACATGGATGCCGGAGCGCTGCGACAAGTCTATCGCTGCCTTTTCACAGGTGCTGCGAAAAAGCGCATCGCGCGTATCACCGACAATGCACTGAAGCTCGATCCGAAGAAGCCGGAGATGGTGTACTACATTCCGTCCACTCAACAGTTCTTTGTGACCTGCACGGGCATGAAGACCGTCGCCTACGTCGTTCAGGGAAAGGACGTCACGAATCCGAAGCAGTACTTTGAAAAACATCATTCTGAATTCGCGGAGAGCGCAACGATGGCACGGATGATGTTCGAGGACATGATGAAGACGCAGATGATGAAGTAACTCCTTTCCGTATTTCTTTACTCCTGTATCGCTATGACCAAATTTTTCTCTCTCCCACTGGCTGTTTCTGCGCTCGTTCTCCTGAGCGCCTGCCAAGGACCTCTCTCACGGCAGACGCAGGACGCTCCTCCGCGCAATGAGCCAACTCCGCAAGTGACGCAGGAACCTACGCCAACTGTTGTAGCAGAACAGGAGCCAGTGCAGACTCCTCCATCGCAAAAACCTGCGCCGACGCAGCGCTCCTACAAAGCAGGTGCAATCCAGCAATATAGTCCCGCTGCCTATGCTGAAGCGCTCGCGGACGGAAAAGACGTCATCATCGACTTTCACGCAAGCTGGTGTCCGATCTGCGCCGCGAATGCTCCCGGTATTCGCGCTGCGTTTGAAAGCACAGCCAATCCGAATGTCGTTGGATTCATTGCAGACTATGATATCGAAACCGCACTGGAGAACCAATTCGGCGTCTCCTCGCAGTCGACTCTCGTGAAGGTGCGCGGCGGCGAACCGAAGAATGCGGTGAAGGTCGGCACAATCGGACCCGGACCCATCACACAGCAGCAGATGGAAGTTTTCATTCAAGCATCACAATGACGGCTACCTCCTTTTTCTTCGCATTTCTGGCGGGGGTGATCACCGTGAGTTCACCATGCGTCATCCCGATCCTTCCCATCATCCTCGGCTCGGCACTCAAGAGAAATCGCCTCTACCCGTTCTTTATGATACTGGGATTGGCGTTCACATTTTCTCTTTTGGGTGTGGTCTTCGGAAGCCTCGGTAGCTTCGTCGGCCTCGGAAAGAGGACGCTGGAGACGGCGGCGATCATCGTCCTCGGGATCATGGGACTCGTGATCGTCATCAAACCCCTGAGCGCCATATTCTCACAATGGACCGGCAAGCTGCTCGCATTTGGCACGCCGACATCAGGGCCATCGGAATCGCCATTCCAGGCATTTGCTGTCGGCAGCACGCTCGGTATTGTCTGGGTTCCCTGCGCGGGACCGGTCCTTGCATCGGTTCTTGCAATTGCGGCGACGAGCAAAAGCGTGACACTCAGTTTCTTTCTCCTTTTCACCTATGCGGTCGGCGCGGGCATCCCCATGCTGCTCATCGCCTACGGCGGACAGAAGGCACTCAGCGGACGCAGATTTGTACAGCAGTATGCCGAGACGATCAAATACGTGTTTGGATGGATTCTGATCCTCACTGCGATCCTTCTTTATTTCGGCATCTTCAAAAAGTTTGAGGCGTTTCTCCTTCCCTATCTCCCGAGTTACATCACAACATTCTGATAGAATGTTCCTATTCCGTCTTCTAATTCTTTCCCCAACTTTTTATGGATAACGGTGACAAATGCGCCTGCGGCGCGGCGATGAAAGACGGCACTTGCTCCGGCTGTGGAGCCAAAGGCCAGGTCTGCTCCTCCACGGGTGGAGCATGCAGCGGAATGTGCAGTGCCTGTGCTGCAGGCAAGAAAATGTGAAGACGAGGGGCTCGCTGAGCCCCTCCATTTTTTATGAAACGTTTACTCCTTATGATTGGCCTTCTCTCTCTTTCCGCGTGTAACTCCGCAGGAGCTGTGGATCGTGTCACACTGCTCGACGGCACCGAAACGACTCTGGAAGAGCAGATCGCGGGGAAGCCTGCTATCGTGAACTTCTGGGCGGCATGGTGCCCCTTTTGTAAGGAGGAGCTGCCGCTCTTCGAGAAAGTCGCACGTGAACATCCGGAAATTTCCGTTATCGGCGTGAACCTTCAAGAACCCCTGTCGACCGTCAAGAATTATTGGAAAAAAGACGGCTACATGTTCGAGACTCTTCTCGACCCAAAAGCGGAACTCTCCCAAAAGTTTGGCGTGTTTACACAGCCGACGACCGTCTTCCTGAACGCTGCAGGTGACATTCTCTTCAAGAAGAATGGCCCCCTCACCGAGGAAGAATTGGCTGAGCGGGTGCAAGAGCTGAGCAGAAATGTGCCGATACAGTCGGAAAATACGTCACCATCGTGCGGATCCGGCTCGCTCGTCTGCAATGGCGGATCATCTCCCGTCCCGTCACTGCTTTCAGATTGGTATCAGGGGCAGGTGAAGCACCTCATCCCACTCACAGATATTCTGAGCGGCGGACCGTCGAAGGACGGCATTCCTTCCATCGATACTCCGAAGTTCATTGCGGTGAATGATGCAACATTTCTCGCGGAGGGTGATCTTGGTTTGCTCCTGACGATAGGGAGCGATACTCGCTTCTATCCCTTCCGCATCCTCAACTGGCACGAGATCGTGAACGATACGGTTGGTGGAAAACCAGTGACGATCACGTACTGCCCTCTCTGCGCAACGGCGATTGTGTACGACCGGACTATCAGCAGAGGAATATCGGAATTCGGTGTGAGCGGTTTTCTCTACCAAAGCAATCTCCTCATGTACGACCGCCTGACGGACTCGCTCTGGAGTCAGGCGACAGCGCAGGCCGTCGTGGGGCCACTGACCGGAGAGCGACTGAAGCCTCTACGCAGCAACATTGTGCAATTCGGAACGGTACAGAAGCAGCATTCGGATGCACAGATCCTCAGCACCGACACGGGGCAGCATCGTGATTACAGTCGCAATCCCTACGAAGGCTACGAGCGAGACAGCGGCACCTATTTCCCCGTAAGAAAAACCGATACGCGGCTGCATGCAAAAGATCTCGTCTATGGCATCGTTGTGGGCGGCAAGGCGAAGGCATACCCGCTCACGATTCTTCGGAAGAGCGGAACAATCAACGACGACATCGATGGAGTGGAAATCGAAGTCGTGTATGACGCCGAGACTCAAGTCGTCACCTTCCAAAACTTAGAGAAAGGAGAGGAAATCATTCCTCTCTATGGCTTCTGGTTCTCGTGGGTGGCGCAGTATCCCACAACCGATCTCTATCAGGAATGATCATCCTTTTTCCTATGAAAATCAGAGATATCCTCAAAATCACCGGCGTCCCCGTGGTCTTCGCTTCTCTCTGTTGCCTGAGTCCCGTCATCCTCGTACTCCTCGGCATCAGCACCGTGAGCTTCGCAGGATCACTCGCAGATACGCTCTATGGCGACTACAAGTGGGTGTTTAGAGGCGTAGGCCTTGTGCTCCTGATCATCAGTCTTATTCTGTACTTCCGGAAGCGCGGCGTCTGCACGCTTGATCAGGCAAAGCGACACCGCAACGAAATCATGAATACCCTTCTCATCGCCCTGATCGCAGCGGTCGCCGGATATTTCTTCTTCCTCTACGTCGTCGTGGAGTACATCGGCATGTGGCTGCAGATCTGGTCGTAAAGCTCATGCTGGTTCTGCATGAACCTCTCCGACTGTCTCACACGCAACAACTCAGCTTCGAGATATCCCTCGTGAAGGATAGTGCAACGATCTTGATCGATTCCGCCAGTGTTGGGAACATAGGAAGTGAACCTGTCACATCATCAATCGTGTTCTTGTTCCGAATCAGAATCATCGCTTCGGCGATCAGTTCTCCTGCATGGGGCGCGAGGATGTGGACACCGACAATCCGCTTCGTCTCAGGGTCAATGATCATCTTGATCATACCCTCTGTCCGCCGCAGGATCATCGCCTTCGGCACGTCGGCGAAGTTGAGCGCGCGGCAGTCACAGCGACCGGTCTCCTTGATGTATTCCTCCTCTGTGTAACCCACCCCCGCCAGCTCTGGATCGGTGAAGATCGTGTAGGGAACGGTATGATAGTCGATACTCTTCTCCGAAATCGTGAGTGCATTCTCCGCTGCGAGCGTTCCTTCGTTTCCTGCTGTCGGCTCCAGACGCAGGGGGAGGTTGGTGACATCTCCCACTGCATAGATATGAGACTGCGTAGTTTGGAGGATTGGCTTTGTCACGATGGCCTTCTTCTTGTCCGTCTCCACCCCCGCTTTCTCCAAAGCCAAATCTGCTGTGTTCGGCGTCTTTCCGATGGCAAGGAGGATTTCGTCACCTGCGAGTTCCTCCTGCTTGCCTGCAACAGTGTAGGCGAGCATCTTCTTGTTTCCCTCCTTGTGTGCGCTCTTCACCTCGGCATTAAGGATGATCCCGATCCCTTCCTTTCTGAGCACTTCCTGCAATCGTTCCACCACAACCTTCTCGCCCAGGCGGAAGATACTTCCGCTATGTTGGAGGATCGTGACCTTCGTGCCGAAACGGGCGAACATTTGTGCGAACTCCAACCCCACCGCCCCTGCCCCGACGACGATGAGTTCTTTCGGTTGTTTCGGTAGTTTGAGAGCCTCGACATGCGTCACGTAGCCCACCTCACGGATACCTTCAATCGGCGGAACGGTCGCGGTAGAGCCGGTGGCGATGATGAACTTCTCTCCCCGTAGAGTTTCCCCATTGAGCTCCACTTCGTGCGGTGAGACAAAACGGGCTTTCCCGTCGAAGAATGTGACATGCTCTAGGTGCTTCAATACTTTCTGGTATTTCTCCTCCTGCATCCGTTTGACGAGTGAGAGTTCATCTTGCACGACCTTCTGGAAATCAAATCGCTTGATAGAAAGCTCGATACCGGGGATGCCGTGGTTCCGCGCTTGGTGGAGAACTGCTCCCGCATGAATGAGGGTCTTGCTCGGTACGCAGCCCACGTTCACGCACGTACCTCCAAGTGGAAGACCCTTGTTGATCATCGCGGTCTTGGCGTTCAGTTCATCAGCACGAATCGCTGCGCCGAAGGCTCCCGCGCCGCCACCGATGATGATGAGGTCGAAAGTTTGCATAGATCAGCGGAAGGTACGACCGATGCTTTTTGCGGTCAGCATGATGAATAAAACTGAAAGGACTATGATTGCCCACACGATGTACCAGCGGTAATCGAGGAGCGCGAAGGCAACGGCACTCCCAATACCAATGAATCCTAGGACACCCACGATGCACGATGAACACGCTGCTGTTGCAAGAAGACCAGCGAAGGCAGTCCCGACAACACCCGTACTGCCCATGCCGACCATCGATGCCGTATTTGTGTGACAAGCCTTTCCGCATCGTCTGCGTTCAAGTTGGAGAATAATGACTAGACTCAGGAGCGACGAAAGCAAAAGGAGGATGGCAACATCCGTCCCTCGAGTGATGGAAAGCTGGAATGCAAGACTATTACCCTGAATGGTGAGGATGGGAGTCGAGAAGAGAATGAGGAACATGAGCAAGGTGAGACCGAGGAAGAGAAACTTCCTCCTCGTGGAACGGAGTGCTTGGCCAATGCCATTGATGATGAGATACAGTGTGTGCACGGGATCAGGAATAATGCTTCCACTTCCTGTAGGCGAGGATTGTCACGAGGAAGAGAAGGACGAGCGTAGGCCACAGCACATAATCCAGATACGGTGTAAGCGCACTCAAACCAACTGTTCCGAGGGTGACGACAAGGATGGAAGTGAAGCAGCAGATGGCAATTGCGACAGTGCCAATGGCAGCCGCAGAGAAACCTTGTTTGGACGGTTGTCGGTTCATCGAGATGGCAGGAGTGCTTCAGCCTCCTGCTCCGTGAGCTTTCCGACGTGCACGGTCTTGCCGTCACGAATGACGGTGGGCACCGCTTTCACGTCGTGGCTCTTTGCAGGCTCGCAGCACTCATCGCCTTGGCAACGATGCTCGACGACCTTGCAGCCGCATCCTCGCTTTTCGATGGCGGAGCGCAGTGTCTTGAGAGTTGTCCTGCACAGAGAACAGTCGGCGGAGATGACATCGAAGGTGGTCATAGAAAAGGGGAGAAGAAAATAAAAAAAGACGTCAGGAAGGTTGGCAACAGAGCCGCTGGCAATACTTCTTCACATGCTTGTTCATGAGCCTAAAGAGAGGCTCTATTGTCTCTTCATTCACCGAGTAGATGCGCTCTTTTCCGTTCACTTTGTTCTTCACGAACTGGCAGAGCTTCAACCGCTTGAGGTGATGCGAGACTGTCGACTGCTCCATGTCGCTCTTCTCCATGAGTTCCGTGACCGTCATCGGCCGTTGCATGAGCAGGAGCATAAGCTCCACCCGCCTCGGGTTACCCAGCGTCTTGAGGAATTGCCGGTGAGAGTCGGATAACATATTGAAAATATAACATATGTTATAATTCCAATGCAAAAGATTCCGCTTGCGCTGTGCGATAGTGATGTCATGGGAAATAGGATTGGAACCGCTACAATGCACAGACATGCGACGTTGGCAGAAGATCCTCCTCGGCATCGTCATTCTCGCGACTCTGGGAATCGGTGTCTGGGAATACCGGTGGGATTTTACGATGATCGAACAAACCATCCGCTCACACCCGTTCATGGGAGCAGTTCTCTACATCATCCTGCTCATGACATCGGTCGTATTCTTGCCATTCTCGTCTCTGCCGCTCCTGCCGCTGGCGGCACGGGTCTTCGGCGTATGGATGACGGCTGTTCTCAGCATTCTCGGCTGGTGGATCGGATGCCTCATCGCATTCCAAATCGCGCGGCTCGGCAGACCCTATCTTGAAAAAGTCACCTCTCTCGAAATAGTGGACCGCTTGGAGCAAAAGATTCCTAAGGACATAGGGTTTGCGGGCATCGTCATTCTCCGCATGATCCTGCCCGTTGATGTCACAAGTTTCGCGCTCGGTCTCCTCAAGCATCTGTCCTTTTCAACGTATGCAATCGCATCGCTGATCGGCATCATCCCGTTCGCCTTTGTATGGAGCTATGCGGGAGGAGAAATTGGTAGAGGGGCGTTCCTCTCATCCGCTCTCGTCTTCATCGGGATGACCGTCGCCGTCCTCGTGATCCGGCGGCTATGGCAGCGGCATCGCTGATCCAGCCTCGCGCGTGCATCGCCTCGAGCATCCGTCGGACGCCGAGAACGAACGCGGCTTGCCGATACGTCAGCCCCGACCGGCTCACCTCCTTGCGCACGGCACGGAAAGCATCGAGCATGATGCGCTTGAGTTCATTGTCCACGTACTCCGCCGTCCATTGCTCACCGGAGCGACCCTGCGTCCATTCGAAGTAGCTGACGGTCACGCCTCCTGCGTTCATCAATACATCGGGGATGAGCGTGACGTCCTTCTTCCGCAGCGCCGCATCCGCTTCCGGCGTCGTTGGGCCGTTCGCCAGTTCAAGTATGTATTTCGCACGGATGCGCCCGGCGTTCTTCTCCGTAATGACATTATCGAGCGCAGCGGGAATGAGAATGTCACACGGGAGTTCCAATAATTCCTCGTTCGTCACGGTTCGCACGTTGTCCATCTTCATCTTGTCGATATCGCAGACCGACCCCTCGCAGTATTCACCGGTGATCGAACCCGTGCGGTGCTTGTACTTCTCGATCCGGACGGGATCCAAGCCCTCCTCGGAATAGATGCCGCCGTGGGAATCCGATAGTCCTATAACGGTATAGCCCGCATTGTGCAGGAGATGCGCCATGTTCGCTCCGGCATTGCCGAACCCCTGGATCACGACGCGCAGATCATCCGCATCTTTTCCCTCCAGATTCACGAATTCCTGCAGGATGAAGAATCCTCCACGCGCGGTTGCGGTGTCGCGTCCGAGCGAACCGCCGTAGCTGAGGGGTTTTCCCGTAATCAGTGCCGGTGCATACGTGCGTGTGATTTTCTCATACTCATCGCGCATCCATGCCATGATATCGGGGTTCGTGTTCACATCCGGAGCAGGCACATCGATGTCCGGACTGAGGTGATCCTTAAACGCCCGGACGTAGGCACGGGAGAGGTCTTGAAGTTCCCGCTTGCTCAGTACTTTCGGGTCGCATTGGATGCCGCCCTTCGCGCCGCCGAAGGGAATTCCGACGACAGCGGTCTTGATTGCCATGAGAGCAGCCAGAGCTTTGACCTCGTCTTCATCGGCAAGCGGGTGGTAGCGGATGCCTCCTTTATAGGGTCCGCGTGCGTTGTTGTACTGGACGCGGAACGCGGGGAATGTCGCAGACGAACCGTCGTCGCGCGTGAGCGTCAATTCCTTTCGGTGGATGTGCTGCGGTTCGAGAAACGGTTTCCTCTCCTCTGGAGAGAGCTTTAAGTGATTCATCGTCTCTTCGAGGAGAGTTTTGAAACGCTCGTAAGGAGTGGATGTGTGCACCATATACCGACAACGCTACTGCGAGCGCGGCGTCCCCGCAGTAGTGCAGGCTACAGCTCCGCGTAGACCGTACCCGCCGATCTCGGTACGATGGAAGAGTGCAATTCACACACGATCTCATCGTTCTCGGCGGCGGCTCGGCGGGGTTGTCTCTTGCAAGCGTCGCCGCCCGCTTAGGCGTGAAAGTCGCGCTCATCGATAAAGAGACCCTCGGCGGGGATTGTTTGCATTATGGTTGTGTGCCGAGCAAAACGCTAATTCACTCAGCGAAAGTGGCGCACCTCGCACAGCGCGGCAAAGAGTACGGCATAAGCACGGGTGCGGTGGAGATCAATTTCCCAGCAGTGATGGAGCATGTCCGGAAGGTTATCGACACGATTCAAGAACACACGGACAACCCCGACCGATTCCGGAAGATGGGATGCGACGTCTGGACGGAAACGCAGGCTACCTTCGTTGATCCGTACAAGCTCGACATCGGCGGAAAAACGATTACGGCGAAAAAAATAGCCATCTGCGTCGGTTCGCGTCCGACAAACATTCCTCTGCCGGGGCTGAAGGAAGCGGGATTTCTGACCAATGAAACTGTTTTCTCGCTGACGAAACAGCCGAAGAGTCTTCTCATCATCGGTTCCGGGCCCATTGGTTGCGAGTTGGCGCACGCATTTCAGCGCCTCGGAACGAAGGTGATCCTCGCCAATCGCAGCGACCAAATTCTCGGCAAAGAAGACAGGGACGTGCAAGATGTCCTGCGCAATGTTTTCCAGCAAGAAGGCATAGATCTGCGGCTCGGCATCTCCATGAAAGAAATAAAGAATGAGAACGGTATGAAGGTGCTCGTGTACGAGAAAGACGGCAAGCAAGAGACCATCGGAGCCGACGAGATCCTCGTGGCTGTCGGGCGCACGAGCAATGCGGATACGCTCAAAATGGAGAATGCCGGAGTGGCGCTCGACGAGCGGGGGTACGTAAAGACCGACGCAAAACTACGAACGTCGCAGAAGCACATCTACGCCGCAGGGGACGTGACGGGGCACCTTCAATTCACGCATTCTGCCTCCTACGAGGCGGGGGTCATCGTGAGCAATGCGCTCCTGCACTTCCCCGCCAAGATCAACCTCGATGCTATCCCTTGGACAACGTTCACGGATCCGGAAGTGGCTTCCATCGGTCTCAATGAGACAAGAGCCAAGGAGAAGAACATCGAGTACCACATGAGTATGTTCCCCTTCGAGTATCAGGATCGTGCACTGGCGGAAAGCGAAAATAAGGGGTTCATCAAGCTACTTCTTGGCTCAGGAGACACGTTGCTCGGCTGCCAGATCGTGGGACCGCATGCAGGAGAGCTGATCCACGAGTGGATCGTGGCATACAATGCGAAGATACCCCTCAAGAAACTCTCGCGGATGGTGCACGTCTATCCCACACTTGCGATGGCCAATCAGCAAGCGGCAGGTGAATATCTCGGGAGCAAGTTCCTCACTCCCCGCACGCGCTGGTGGCTCAGGAAAATATTCGGCTACAGAAACATCGAGATCGACGGGGCGAAAATGGAGTAGTCCAGGCTACTGCGCCGCCTGAGAGAGCGGAGCAGGATGAAGATCCTCTATTCCTTTCCCCCATCTTGTATGATCGGCGGCGGAAAATGCTAAGGCGCACAAGCGCCCGGCACGCCCTGGCATTCGTGTCGGGGCGTTTTTTTACAGAAATACATCAAGAACAAAAAGGCCCGTGACAACTCCGCTACCCGCGAGAAACCATGAAATCGCGAGGGAGCGATCCTGTGGCAGCATTTCTCGGACCAGGATGGCGAGATAAACGCCCGCGAACAAGGAGAAGAGCATCGCGTGGGCATCAAGCGATATTGGGATGAATGACGCCACTGTCCAACCGATGAATGGCGAAAGACCCGAAAACAGCCGAGCCATCCAAGCACTCACAGTCCCGCTCTTCAATGTCGGATGAAACGCATGCATCGAGAGATCGTCGAGGAGGTCATACGCGACGAGTCCGATAATGAAAATAGTGTTCTGCAGGATATTCGCAGCAGGTGCCAGTGTTGCGACAATGCCGATCAAGATGCCCGATGCGATGGCATTGCTCCTGAGGAGCAGGATCATCTCGGTTTCCCCCTGCTTGTCCTTATGAGCATGGATGTGACGACTGATGAGAATGGTTGCCACGAAACCCACAGGGAGTCCAATGAGCGTAAGTGGATGAGCATGATGGACGGCTGTGTAGGTGTCGTTGAGCAGCTACGTGAATACGCTCACGGATGCCGCGCCGACGACGGCTGAGACAAGAAGCCTCCCATGACGCAGGCAGGCGATGCAGAAACGGTCTTCAAAAAACTTCAGCAGACCGATCAGAGCCAAGAGTGGCAGAAGCACGGCGAAGTTCTCTGGCATGAGCACAGTGTACCCGAATATGTTCACAGTCTCAGATCCGTCAGTGTGGCGACACCGTGATCGACACCGGGATAGTCAACCGTAGACTTGCTATATGGATGGTCGTCAGGACGCGTGATGAGGCACGTGCGGACTGATGGAAAGCGCTCTTTGGCTTCCCGCAGGTTTTCCGGTTTGTCATCCACTAAGAAAATCATCGTGTACCCATTTATATGACTCGCGATGATATCGCTCTTCTTCGTTTGGGTGATTGCGAAGGGGAATTCCGCCGGGATGCCGCTCGAGCGGATTTTCGCCTCCTGCAGTTCGGGGTCTCCGTGCGTTGCCAAGAGAATATCCGATTTTCCTTTCAGAACATCGAGAGAAGGCAATACATCGGCAAAGAGACATGACGGTGACGCCGTGTGGATGACGTAGAGTAATGCCTCGTGGAGGGCGACTTTATCCGGATGCGGTAATAGATGAACGAACCGATCGACATCCTCGACGACGCAGCAGATCTTCACCTTCTCCCGCGTCTCCCGGAACACAGATTCTGGAATGCCGAACGCCTTGGCGAAATAATCTGCTTCCGCCTGCACGAGCTTCGTCGTGTTGAAGAGCGTATGGTCGAAGTCGAGAATGAGGAGAGTGGTATGTGAATGCATGCAAGTTCGAGGATACACTCCTGTGCTGAGGCAGGTAATTCTGACGTGGTAGCGCAGGCTACAGCATCGCACGCGACGTTGTAGCGTAGGCGACTGCGCAGCCCTGATGGAGAGAACATAGTTGCGTACGTTCTATTTCTTTTCCCCTTCATTCTATGTTCGGCGGCAAAGGTGGTTGCGGCTGTGGCTAAGACGCCACACGCACGGGGCTCCGCAGAGGAGCCCCGTTTTTCTGTAGCCTAGGCTACTGCAGGGTGTTGGTACATTTCCTATGATCTCGGCATGCATACCTGCCTGACTATGCCCACGTTCGATCTCTACTGCTTCCCGCACTGCGTTGACTGCGAGACGCTGAAGGAAGAGTTACGCCGCAGGAAAATACCATTCTCCAGCCATGATGTGTCGTCCTCTGCCGCCGAACTCACAAGTATGAAAGTACTCACTGAGGGAATAGTGCATTTCCCCGTCCTTGTCGTCGATAAAGATACCGAGCACATCAGAGTTGCCGCAGGGCTGGAGGATGCGAAATGGCTCCTCGGAGAAGTGCGATGAAGACAGAGCCTGTCAGGCAGGCATTTTTGCTCCCGCAGTGCTCACGTAATTGAATACACTGTTGGCTGCGACAGCCCCTTCGCCTGCCGCCGTTGTGAACTGCGCGAAGAAGTTGCTTGCGGTCGTAATGTCACCGGCACCGAACACACCGGGAACGGTGGTCTGCTGTGCGCCATTCACCGTGAGGAATCCGCGCTGATCCACCGCGCAACCGAGTGCCTTAGGAATCTCCGTTGCAGGGGTGGCACCGATCTCAATGAAGACACCGTCGAGCGTGATGGTGTCCGATCCCTCGAATGGCTTATCCAGCTTCACGGCTTTCACTTTTTGATCACCGAGAATCTCAACAACATTCCGTTCCAGAACGAAGACGACGTTCTCCCTGGCTTTCACTTTGTCCACCCAGTATGGCTCCGCGCGGAACTCATTCCTGCGGTGAATAAGGTAGACCTTCTTCGCGACCTGTGCGGCAATGGCTGCTCCTTCCACGGCGGCATCACCGCCGCCGAGAACGGCGACATCCTTTCCTTTGTAGAAGAATGCGTCACAGGTTGCACAGTACGTCACACCCTTGCCGGAGAATTCTTTCTCACCGGGCGCACCAAGGTGTCGCTTGTTTGAGCCCATCGCGAAGATGACGGTCTTTCCTTGCACAGTTTCGCCGCCGTCGAGCGTGAGCTGGAAACCGCCCGCAACCTTTTCAACCGACTTCACGCGCGCGATTTTGTGCGTGACGGCGTCAAAACTAAGTGCATGCTTCTTGAAGTTCTCCATGAGGTCAGGACCGGTAATATCGATGTTTCCCGGCCAGTTGCCGACTTCGGCGGCCGTCATGCCGAGACCCCCCTCCTCGGCACCGACAATGAAGGTCGAAAGTTTATAGCGAGCAGTGTAGATAGCAGCAGTGTAACCGGCGCAACCGAGTCCAATAATGAGAGCATCGTACATAGGGAAAGAGAGGGAGGAGACTTGCAAGAGTATTCAGTAAAATCTGCTCGAGCACTGTAGTCCAGGCTATTGAATCGGGCTGGCTATCGTCGTATGCTCACTGTGCTTCATTCTTTACCCCATCCCCATGTCCATCGATCTCTACACGACCCCCACCTGTGGGTACTGCAAGCAACTGAAGGCCGTTCTGCAGGAGAAGAAGATTGCATACGTCGCACACGACGTCACAACATCGGAGAAGGACTTCAATGTTATGCAGGAAGTCACCAACGGCGGCACATCGGTTCCCGTCACTGTGATCGATAAGGGCACACCGAAACAGCAGGTCGCCGTCGGG
>PCVP01000042.1 GCA_002787035.1 Candidatus Peregrinibacteria bacterium CG11_big_fil_rev_8_21_14_0_20_49_14
ATATAGAGGAGTGGCACGACCCTCCCATGGTGAGTGGCAACTGGGTGCCCGATATCGTGCACATTGCGGGAGGGAAACAATTTCCCATCACCGTGGGAGAGCTGAGCAGAGAAGTCACGCTCGAAGAGGTGCGGGAGTTTGACCCAGACCTCATTGTTATCAGTTGGTGCGGTGCGGGGTTGCTGGCAGACTCCGAGTTACTCACGGGTCGCGACGGCTGGGAAGAGTTGCGCGCGGTTGAGGAGGGCAATGTGAAAGTCATAGATGACTCGCTACTCAACAGACCGGGTCCGCGGCTGGTGGAGGGTGCACGTCGTTTGTACTCATGGCT
The DNA here is from genome assembly GCA_002787035.1 of Candidatus Peregrinibacteria bacterium CG11_big_fil_rev_8_21_14_0_20_49_14. Taxonomy (GTDB): domain Bacteria; phylum Patescibacteriota; class Gracilibacteria; order Peribacterales; family Peribacteraceae; genus GWB1-54-5. The sequence goes on from PCVP01000042.1 coordinate 332, forward strand.
GTTTGAAATGCAACATTGATTGACTACGTTAATTGCTCGACTCTTTCTTGCAGACGCGGCAAGTGCGTCGTAATCTTTGCGTGTCACTTTCCACCTACTATCCCATGGCCAATCTCAAGCAGTTCGATGACCTTATTGCTTCCCGAAGTCTGCTCAAGCATCCCTTCTACGTAAAGTGGAGTGCGGGAGAGCTTACAATGGACGATATGAAAGCCTACGCGAAGGAGTACTTCCATCTCGCAAAGCGCGTTCCGGCGATTGTTGAGCGTGTTCGAGACAGGGCAATAGAGCGCAGGCCGGACATGGTGGATGTCATAGAGCACAATTTGGAAGATGAAACCATGCACATAGAACTTTGGAAGAGATTTGCAATGAGTGTGGGTGTTTCGGAAAAAGAGCTTATGGAGTACAAGCCTTCTGCAAAGGTGCAGAAAGCAGTGGAGGGTCTGGTGAAGGGTGCGGAAGGAACGTTCGAAGAGGGTGTGGCAACCATGTACGCATTGGAGCGTGAATTGCCCGAGATTTCTCAGACGAAGAAAGACGGACTCTGTAAGTTCTACGGTCTTACCGGTGAAGACGCACACATCTACTTCGATGAGCACCTCAAAGAGGCCAAGCACATCAACGTGTGGTTGAATGTCGATGTCTCCGAGAAGGAGGCGGAGGCTTCGGTTCGCGAGTCGCTTGCAAATCAGAACCAAGTTCTGGACGCAGTATGCGACGTGGCGGGCATCGAAATAGAGTGTGAGTGTGAACAGTAGACTTCTGTAACCACAGTCACGGTTTCTTTTTTCAGATCGTGTAACATCTGAACATACTTCTCACCTCTTATGTCAGTTTCCACACCTTACACAAGATTTCAGACCACGCTTACGCAGGTCATGGATATGCTTTCTCTCTCTCCGGAGGAACGTACACACTTCGAAAAGCCGCAACATATTCATAAAGCGGATATTCTCATCCGTCGCGATGACGGAACAGAACAGAGTTTTCCTTCCTTTCGCGTTCAGTTTAATAACGCACGCGGACCGTACAAAGGAGGCATACGTTTTCATCACGATGCGGACGAAGAGGAGGTGAAGGCTCTTGCGGCACTCATGTCCATAAAGACCGCTGTGGTGAACATTCCGTTCGGCGGAGCCAAAGGAGGAGTGCAGTGCGATCCGAAAGATTTGAGTTCCAAAGAAGTGCAGGCAATCTCTCGCGCCTACGTACGTGCCATGTTGCAGAACATAGGGCCGGATATCGACTGTCCCGCACCCGATGTGAACACGAACCCCGCCATCATGGCGTGGATGCGCGACGAATATGAAAAAGAAACTCGAACCTACAGTCCCGCTGTTATTACTGGCAAACCCGTTTCGTACGGAGGCTCACTCGGAAGAGATACGGCAACCGCAAGGGGAGGGTTCTTCATTCTGCAGGAGATGATGGATCGCGATGCCATAGATCCTTCGGAACTCAAAGTGGTCATACAGGGGTTTGGAAATGCGGGAGCACACATGGCGAATTTTTTGCACGGTGCGGGGTACACCATTGTGGCTATTTCCGATTCCCAGGGAGGAATTTACTCTCCCGAAGGCATAGACCCCGTGCGTGTGGAGAAGTACAAGCGAAAAACCGGTGCCGTGGCAGGGGAGTACTGCGACTACAGTGGCGGTTCGGTGTGTGATCTCGATCGTATGAAAATGGACGGAGTGCAGCATGTGTCCAATGCGGAACTGCTGGAACTTCCGTGCGATATTCTTATTCCCGCAGCTCTGGATAACGTCATTACGGCGGAAAACGCAGCCAAGATACAAGCGCGTTACATTCTGGAGCTCGCAAACGGTCCCACGACTCCCGAGGCAGACGAGATACTCAAAGAGAAGAAGGTAAAGATAATTCCGGACGTGCTTGCAAACGCGGGAGGAGTGACTGTGAGTTACTTCGAGTGGACGCAGGGTCGCAGTGGAGAGCAGTGGACAGCCCAACAAGTGGACTCCGAACTCAGGCGTATTATTCTGGAAGGATACAAATCCGTACGTCGCGAAGCCCGTCGCAAGGGCATGACCTATAGACAAGCTGCCTTCTCGGTAGGTATAAAAAGAATGTCAGAGGCCATGCGTGTGCGTGGCTGGATCTAATTTTCTCTCTATGAAAGACGTTGCTATCGTCGGCCTCGGTTGCGCCGCATACACTGCCGCTATCTACACCGCTCGCTACAAGCTGGAAACACTGGTAGTCGGTGCGGAAGAAGGTGGTATGGGTATGACAGCGGCGGAAGTAGGTAACTGGCCCGGGGAAATAGAAATAACCGGTCCCGACCTCATGGAGAAGTTTAAGAATCATGCGGTCAGTTACGAACAGGTGGAGCACAAAATTGCTCGCATAGACACGGTGGAAAAAATAGACGGAGGATTTCGCCTTACCTACCAGAGTGGCGAGACTGCTGAAGCAAGGACTGTCATTTTTGCGACGGGATCCAACAAGAGACATCTTGGCATACCGGGAGAGCATGAGTTTGCGGGTAAAGGTGTCACATACTGTGCCACGTGCGATGCGTTCTTTTACCGTGGCAAAGATGTTGCAGTCATAGGAGGGGGAGACAGCGCGGTGGAGGGCGCCGCAATCGCCGCGCAGGTGGCAAATAAGGTGTATCTCGTGCATCGCAGAGATGAGTTTCGCGCAGAACCCTACTGGGTGGAAAAAGTGAACGAGAAAAACAACGTTGAGTTCGTATTGTCGCGCAATGTTCTGGAAGTTTTGGGGGACGGAAAAGTAACGGGACTAAAACTGGATGCGAAGTACAACGATTCGGATATTCTGAAGGTGGATGGTGTCTTCATAGAAGTGGGGTCCACTCCCGCAACGGCTCTGCCGTTGCAGCTGGGATGCGAAATCGACGATAAAAAACACCTGAAGGTCGGGGCAAATATGGCAACCAGCGTACCGGGAGTATTCGGTGCGGGAGACCTTACGAGCGGCAGTAACCACTTTGCGCAGTTCGCCACCGCCGCAGGCGAAGGGTGCGTAGCCGCAAACAGCGTATTTAACTTCCTGCAATCGGGCAAATAAAGCGGTACAGTGCCTGCATGTGGTTTGCCTACATCATGATCGGAAATGCGCTGTGGTCCATAGCGGACGTGCTGATGTCCATGATTGTGAATCGTATGGATCGCAGTCCGGTTGTGATTGCATGGTATTCGGGAGTTGTGGAAGTGACAGTTCTCCTTCTTCTGTATGCCTTTCTGCCCATAGAAACGGTGTGGGTGGGATATTTTGCAGTCGGTGCCCTCTTTGCGTACGTGGGTATGCTTCTTCTCTTCAAATTGTTTTCTTGTGTGGATGTTTCGGTCTCCAGTGCGTCGTGGGTGTTTATGTCTCTGGGCATTGCTGCGGGGGGGATGCTGTTTTTTAACGAGTCATGGAATATGTTGCAGGCTCTCGGTGCGTGTACTGCGATAGTGGGAGTGCTTATTCTTTCATTCTGGCACAAACATGTTTCGTTGCTCTATACGTGCGGTCTGCTTGCGGCAGTCGGCTTTTCGTACGTGCCGTATTTCCTCATTCAGAAGGCGGCGCTTCTTTCCGGCGTATCCGTTCTTACTGCATTTTTCTGGCCTATTTTATTTCAGAAACTCTTTGCCATAGCAGTTCCTCTCGCCTTGCCTTTCTACAGAAGGCAAATTCGGACTATCTCAGCAGACGTTCGTTTCTGGTTTATAGGTATGCTGATTTGTTGGGTGTGTACGGCTCTTGTGGGTGTGTACATCGTTACGAAAGCATATAGCGTGGGAGATGCGTCTCTTGTGGGAATAGCGGAAAACGGGCAGCCGTTCTTTCTGATTGCATTTGCGTGGGTGGCTACGCTGTTCAGTCCCACGTATGCGCCTCGGGAAATTCTTACGAGTCAATCTGTGAGCATAAAACTCTTCAGTTTCCTCATTGTCTTCACCGGGTTAACACTCCTTGCGGTCGGGTAGAAAAGAGCCACGGGTAACTTGCAGCTATTTTCTTGTCATTTTCTTGCTCTCGCAGCCAAAATCCGTATCCTCTTTACGCTATGCCAAGAGGAAAACGCACAGTATTCGGCATGTTCTGCTCTCAGACGGGAATCCGCCTGGGCACTATTCGTCTGCACAAGCAGGATAAGCAGGGCAAATCGTACAAAGAGCACGGTGCAAAAATCAAAAAGTACTCTCCAAGACTTAAGAAGCGTGTCGGAGTGAAGCTGAAGGAAGAGAGACATTCCAAGTAAGCAATGACACCGGGTAGGAAAGAGAGGAAGGCGGAAGCATTCGTTCTTTGCAGTGCGGTGATAGAAGGAGGCTTTCCCATTATTATCAATAGAGCCGTACAGGTGTTTCCCGCACTTTCTTTTGCGGGAATATCCGCATTTTTGGGCGCATGTATTCATTTCGGGCTCCTATTGGTACGAGGAAAGTTGGTGCATAAAGTGTCTACGCGTGTGTGGGTGTCTGTCATCGGCGTCACACTCTGCAATTCCGTATTCTCGCTCCTGTTTATTTTTCTGGGAACCAGGTACACCTCCGGTATAAACACCGCACTGCTCATGCAGTCTGAAATGCTCTTCTCGTTCCTCATATTCACGTTGGTATACGGACAAAAAGCGTCGAAGCAGCAGTTCTTCGGTGCGTTTGTTGTGCTGCTTGGTACCGTGTGCGTGCTCTATAACGGTTCCTCCACATTCAATCGCGGCGATCTTCTCATCATAGCAGGCACACTCTTCTATCCGTTCGGAAACCAGTTTGCCAAGCATGCGCTGCTGCACTTACCATCCGGATTCATTCTGATGATCCGACACCTCGTGGGGGGAATGGTATTCATCGTTCTCAGTATGCTGTTTGAACACCCCACGTTCGCGGTGCTTCACCTCGTCTTGGAGTACTGGTGGCTCGTGGTTCTCTACGGAGTGGTGGTACTCGTGGGATCCAAGCTCTGTTGGTACGAGGGGCTGAAAGTATTGCCTCTTACCAAGGCAATTCCGATTATTCTTTCGTACCCGGTATTCAGTATGTTTTTTGCATCCGTATTCCTGGGTGAAACGGTCACTCCGTACCAATTGGCCGGATTTTTCGTAACACTTGCAGGTCTTTCCGTGCTGGTTTCTCGCAAGCCCCTCCCCATTCCGCCTCCACCTCTTGTATAGTGGGCTCATGACAAAGTCCAAAGACACGTATCGACGGTGTGCGTCCGTTGTGCTGCTGCGCCTGTCGGAAGACGACGGAAAGCCGCAGCTTCTTCTTGTGCGCAAGCCGCGGAAGAAAGATGCGTGGCAAATTCCGCAGGGCGGAGCCGAGGAAGGCGAGACCATAGAGCAGGCTGCCATGAGAGAACTCATGGAAGAGGCGGGAGTGCACGGCGAGGTGATGGGTACGAGCGAGAAGAACTACCGCTACGATTTTCCGAAGTCCTACAGAAGGTTTCGACCCGATAATATTTGTGGCCAGTGCATTCATTTCGTGTTCGCACGTCTTACGAGTGACAAGTTCGTGACAGTGGATGGAGTGGAGATAGATTCCTACGCATGGGTGTACCCCGAACAGTTGCCACGGTACATCACCAGACAAGAGTATTTGGAACTGGTTACGCAGTTGTTTGAGGAAGCAGTCGATCTTCTGGAAAATAAGTGGACAGAAAAATGAGGAGTCAGAGGGAGTAGAAGAAGTAGAAGATGTAGAGGAGAAAGCCGAAGATTCCAACCTTCTGACTCCTCTATTCCCTCTATTTCCTCTGTTTCCTCATCTGCGGTAGGCTGTTTCCATGCGCCTTTTGTCTTTGGAGCTCACGCAATTTCGCTCGTATCCTCAGCTTACGTTAGACCTTTCGTCGGAAGGAGTGCACATGATGGTGGGGAAAAACGGTGCGGGAAAAACGAACATTCTGGAAGCTATTTCCATTCTTTCTCTGTTGAGATCTTGCTTGGGTACCGAAGAGCCGGACTTGGCTCGGTGGGGGTGCGACTTTTACCGTATTCGAGGAAAAGTACAAAGCAACAGCGGCGAAGAGAAGCTGTTGGAAGTCGTAAGTCAGCAATCACCGCGGGTACAGAAAGCGACTTTCCTAAACGATGTTCGTATGGGCATAGAGGCGATGGTCGGCAGAATGCCCACTGTCGTATTTCTGCCGCAGGAATTACAACTGTTTACGGGTTCTCCGTCGCTCCGTCGTCGTTTCGTAGACAGGTTACTCTGCCAGGTGTCGCCCGAGTATCTGCGATCGTTGGCGCAGTACCAGAAGATTCTCAAGCAGCGAAATACGTTGCTTCGCAGCATTGCGGAAGGCAGAGCGCGACCCGAAGAACTCGACGTGTGGGACATTCACCTCGCAGATTGCGGCGTGCCGCTTACACTCGCGCGTTTGGAGCTTATAGGAACGCTGCAACTTACCCTGCCCGAAGAAATAACGGCGCTTGGAGAGTCGTGGGAAGACGTGGCAATCGTGTACGACCGCAAAGGGACGCAGTGCGAAGCGGGGGCACTGAAGAAGGAGTATCTCGATACGCTTCTGCGCAATCGAAAGCGAGACTGCATTCTGCAATCTACGTCCGCAGGTCCGCACAGGGAAGACTGGCACATAGAAGTGGGGGAGCGAGACTTGCAGACATTTGCGTCCCGCGGACAGCAGCGTGCGACGTTGCTTGCGCTACTACTCCTGCAGGTGTCGTATTTGGAACTGCGCACGGGAGAGAAGCCCATTATCCTGTTCGATGACGTGTTCTCCGAACTCGATAGCGCACATCAGGAGGCACTTCTTCATTCGCTCAGTGGGTATCAGGTGTTACTTACCACCACGCACGTTCCCGAAGGAAGTTTTTCCGCACACTACTGGACTGTGGAGGAGGGGAGAGTGAGTGCTGTCGAAAGCGGAAAGATTGTTTCGGTGTGATGCCTTTTTCTTTGTCACTTTTAGGTACAGATTTCCTCCTGTGACTTTTCAGAGATGAGCTACCTTCTTTCTGTTGTCTGCCTGACCTCTTTTCTCGCGGTACTTTTTTGACATGAAAGACCGCAGAATGATCTGCTTTTTCTTATTTCTTATGGCACTTTTTTAGAAAAAGTGCCCAAAA
>PCVP01000039.1 GCA_002787035.1 Candidatus Peregrinibacteria bacterium CG11_big_fil_rev_8_21_14_0_20_49_14
GACGGTTTTAGATGCCGCTTCCTCCACTTTCGGCTTTGGTGCCGCAGCTGCCTTCCTTGCATCGTCTTCGGCCTTCTTATCCGGACGGAATGGCACTCCTATCTGCTTTAAGAGAGCCATGGCTTCTGTATCGTTCTTTGCTGTTGTGGTGAGCTGTATCTGCAAACCGAATATTTGCTTTGCATCGGGTGCGGGAACCTCCGGGAAAATGGAGTGATCGCGGATACCGATAGCGTAGTTACCTTTACCATCAAGTTTTGATGGCAGACCACGGAAGTCTCGGATGCGAGGCAGAGAGTAGCTGAGCAGACGGTCGAGGAACTCTTCCATCTTCTTTCCGCGCAACGTAACCATAGTACCGACTACCATTCCTTCGCGTGTCTTAAAGTTAGAAATAGCTTTTCGGGTCTTTGTTTTTACAGGGCGCTGACCGGTAATAATGGCCAAACAGTCCGAGATGTACTCCTGCGTTTCCTTGCTGTCCATCTTGCTCTTGTTAATACCGACGTTCACCACCACCTTTTCCAAGCGAGGAAGTGCGTTGGGGTTTTTAATGCCAAGATCTTTTGTAAGGTTGGCAATTATAGGACCTCTAAGCCGCTTATGGAGAGTTTCGTATGCCATTATTTTCCGCGTTGGTGGTTAAAAGAATCCGGTGTCTTACCTTGGTCGGGAACCGAATGATCCCTGTTCTCTTTCACAGCTGCTTCCACACCTGCCTCCTCCAATTCGCCTGCTCCGAATCCTACCTTCTTCCAGAAGGCCTGCTTTTCAGGCTTATCTACCTTAGTGGCTTCCACTGCCTTTTTTCCTGTCTTCTTTTTCGCAGGAGCTGCAGCTTTACCTTCGGTGGTTGAAGCGGCTTTGGCAACGACAGCGCGAGAGAGGATTTCTCCGCTCTTCTTTGCGAGGCGCTCCTTTCTCCCCTTCTCTGTTACGGTGTAGCCAAGACGTGTACGCTTCTTCGTCTTGGGATCCACCGCCATAACGTTGCTTACGTCGATACTGGCTTCGTATTGTAAGCGCTGACCTGCCTGTTGCGCCGTTGCTTTCACATGCTTGGTGCGCATATTGATACCCGCAACTACTACGCGACCGACGCTCGGCAGTACGCGCAGTACCGATCCGGTCTTTCCTTTGTCCTTGCCTGAAATGACTACGACGTTATCGCCGGTACGGATTTTCATAGTACGTCTGGAGCGAGTGAAATAATTTTCTGGTATCCCTTGGCGCGCAGCTCCCTTGCTACCGGTCCGAAGACACGAGTACCTTTCGGCATACGAGCTCCGTCAATGATTACACAAGCGTTATCGTCGAAACGAATACCGCTTCCATCCTTTCTTCTTGTCAGAGCTTTTGTACGTACGATCACCGCACGCTGCACTGTCTTCCTTTTTACAGTACCGCGAGGAGCCGCAGATTTTACTGCGACGACTATAATATCTCCCACATGCGCATAGCGCCTTCTGGAACCACCGAGCACCTTAATGCACTGTGCGCTTTTCGCGCCGGTGT
>PCVP01000040.1:0-422 GCA_002787035.1 Candidatus Peregrinibacteria bacterium CG11_big_fil_rev_8_21_14_0_20_49_14
GTTTCTGCCACAACAAATAATACGTTGTTTAAAATCGGAAGAGATAAATTTTTTCCCGTTACCGGAGTAACTAAATTTAATCCCTCTAAAATATTTTCTTGTGTACAAGTAAATTTCATATAATTGTATTTATATAAAAGTAATTAAGAGAAATAATAATAGTAATAAGGTGTGTGTGTAAGTGGATAATGAAATAAATATACCGGTATCACTGTTGTTTTTTATTGTAGGAGTTGTGAATAAGTTTTGGGTAACCTGTTTAAGAAAAGTGATTTAAGGTGAATAAGTTTTAGTTGAAAGAAAAAATTGTTTTTTTATCCTCTATTTATACCCACCCAACCCACAAGTTATTCATATAAACGATTTTTGATTTGAAGGATATCCCTACGAATTTTTTCATCACTATCAATCGCGTTGCGAAT
>PCVP01000040.1:754-29071 GCA_002787035.1 Candidatus Peregrinibacteria bacterium CG11_big_fil_rev_8_21_14_0_20_49_14
GAGCAACCGCCTGCATAAGAATACCTTCCAGTTCTCGGATGTTTGTGGGCATGTGCTCTGCGATAAATTCCAACACCTTGGCATCCATGAAAATTTCGTACTCCCGTGCCTTCTCCACCAGAATGGCGAGACGCGTTTCATAGTCGGGCATGGAAACATCTGCAATCATGCCGCGGGCAAAGCGAGAGAGCAGTCTTTCGGCAAGCTGCAGCTCCTGCGGCGGACGATCTGCGGAAAGAATTACCTGCTTGCGGTCCTCGTAGAGCGCGTTGAACGTGTGGAAGAATTCTTCCTGCGTCCGCTCTTTGTTTGCCAAAAACTGCACGTCATCCACAATAAGCACATCCACTCTGCGGTAGCGACTGCGCAGTTTCTCCATTTTCTGTGTGCGGATTGCTTCCACCACTTCGTTGGTAAAGTCCTCGCTGGTTGTGTAGAGCACCACAGCTCTGGGGTCTTTCTTCAAAATTTCATTCCCCGTTGCTTGGAGAAGGTGTGTTTTACCGAGTCCGACGTTTCCGTAGAGAAAGAGCGGATTGTATTTCCCACCGGGTGCGGCAGCGACTGCCTGGCAGGCTGCCTGCGCGAGACGATTGTTGGAACCGACGACGAAGTTATCCAGCGTGTAACGCGGATTGAGTATTTTACTTATAAGCCCTTCCGCCATTTTTACTTCCTGCCTGCCGGGAACTTTACGCTTCTTCGGTTCGGGAAAAAGCGACAGAATATCCACAGATCGCTGCGAGTTATCTTTCAGTCCCCCATCCACTTTGTACACGATCTGTTCTATGGTCGGATCTATGGATTTGGCCGCCTCCAGAGTAAGAGCGCGGTAGTGTTCCAAATGCCAACTTAAGTACATGGGCAGCGGAAGTCCAACGATGAGCGTTTTGTCTTCTCTGCCGAGTACCGCAGTATCGCGGAACCAGGTAATAAACTGTCCTCTCTGCAATTCCGTGGAGAGAGCCTTCAGAATATCCACCCAGATATCCTGGCTGACATGCACTGCCTGCGGTTCTGTAAGAACGCTAGAAGAGGCGAATGATGTCATAGAAAGTTATGAGGAATATCACACCAAGGAGCACAAAGAATCCTACGGCGTTAACGACGATCTCAAATTTGCGATTCACAGGTCTCCTTCCGATAAATTCGGCAAGCACAAACACCACTCGACCTCCGTCCAACGCGGGAAAAGGAAAGATGTTGAGCACGGCAAGGCTGAGACTCAACAGAGCAACAAGTCTCAAATACACCATGAATCCTTGCTGCACCGAGACGTACGTAAGCTGTGCTATTCCCACCAAACCTGTAATACCCTCGGGAACTCGTCCGCTCTGCGCCAGTGAAGAAAAGAGCTGTGTTATACCCAAAACCGTCTGTTTCGTCATGACCCTGGTTTCGCGAAGAGCAAGCATGAACGCAGTGGATGCATGGCGCTTCGGCGAAGAAAGATTGCGCGGGTAGGCCGAAATAAGCACGCCGGATTTTCCTTCATCCAACGGAACAGTCATGGTGATTTCTTCGGAGAATCCGTCACCCGAAAGCATCGTGTACTTCACGCGCTTCTTGCCGTCTTGAATGCGCTGCACATCCGAAGGGTCTATGACGGGAATGTCATCCACCGCGAGAAGAATGCTGCGCTCCGGGACTCCTATTTTTGCCGCAGTCCCTCCGCTCACTACTTTTTCTATCAACACCCCGAGCTCCATGGAAATCACACCCTTGTCCGCCGCACGTTGCATCTCTTCTATACTGAAATATGTCGGTACCCAACGACCGACAGAGAAGCCGACGGTGAGCAGGGCGATTGCGAGTAGAAAGTTCATGCACACTCCCGCAGTCAGAATAACGAGACGGGCAGGGATGGAGGCTGACGCAAAGCTGCCCGGTTCCGTCCGTTCCTTTTCGGTGTAGGCGTTCTCTCCTTTCAGCCGTACGAAGCCACCGAACGGAATCCAGTTGATGCTGAAATCCGTTCCCCCCTGGCGAAAGAGCACTTTGCCCTGCGGCGGCAGACCGAAGCCGAACTCTTCCACTACCACTCCTGCCTTTCGCGCCGCTATGAAGTGTCCGAACTCATGAATAAGTATGAGGACTGTTAACAAGAGAACGAACGCCAGTGCGGACAGAAGAAATGTCATAAGTAAACGCGAGTGAAAACTCACTGCGAGGAAGGTGATGCTAACTGCTCTGTGGAAACCTGAAAAGTTTTCCACATGAATCTGAGGTTGCACTTTTCCGACACTCCTCCTGCAATGAATGAACAACTAAATTCTACGAACTCAGATGCTCGCCACCCTGTCTTTCTTACGAGCAAATTCGACCTGCATACAGGAGTGATACTGTCTTACGGAGACGTGTACATTTGCCTTTACCCATGCGCAATCACCCACGCCTCCACATACCTTGCGCCGGATTGTTTGAGTGCAGAAGCACAGGAGTCGAGCGTTGCCCCTGTCGTGGCAAGATCGTCGATAAGAACCACAAACGGAGGAACGATTTTCGTCGTGCATGCGAATGCGCCTCTCACGGAAACAAGTCGCTGTGCTCTCGTACGGTGCGACTGAAATCCGGTCGGCTTCTTGCGCGCAAGAAGTGATCGCACCTCAATGCCTTTTTCTTTCCCGACTGCGTCGGCCAGTAACTGTGATTGGTTAAAGCCTCTCTGAAAACGCCTGCTCCAGTGAAGCGGAACGGGGCAGAGCACTGCGTCTTCCGGAATGTCAGGAAGTCGGGCACTGAGAAGAATGTGCACCAGCACATCGGTAAGTTCCTGTGTTCTTCCGTACTTCCACTTGTGAATGGCTTTCTTTAAAAGCGGAGCATGATGGTAGCTGGCACCCGCTCGTATGGCATCCAAATGCTCTATTCCCCTCTCGCGCAGAATGTGCGCTTCTTCCGTAACAGAGAACGAGCATAACTGAGCAATCTCCTGCTCGGTGATGCATTGCCCCTCCTTCCCTGAGAGGGATCTGCGTGGAAACACGAAATCGAGTAGGGTTTGAAACATAAGAAAGAAGTATACACGCTTGTTGGAAAGAACGGGAATTGCTACCCTTTCTCCGCTTAAGAAACGGGCGATTAGCTTCAGCCTCCGCTCCTCCGCTTTGCTCCGGAGCTACGGCCGACAGGCAGCTTCCAGCTTCGCTGCCATTGCTATTCTCCTTCTCAAGCTGGATATCATTCACATCTCCGGGCGATTAGCTCAGCTGGCTAGAGCGTTGCATTGACATTGCAGAGGTCACTGGTTCAAGTCCAGTATCGCCCACCATTCGACTCCGCTCACTTCGTTCGCTTCGCTCATGGTAAACCACGGGCTCGTTTACTCGTGTATTGAGTGGAGGAGAATGACTCTGAGCGACGAGCGCGAAGCGCGAGGAGTCGAAGAGCCCAACAAAACACAAACAAAACATGCTAAGATGACCTGATATGGAATGGTTCGTCTACATCGGCCAAGCACCAACCGGCAGATTCTACACTGGAATTACAACTGATCCGCATCGGCGCATTGAGGAACACAATCGCAATGAAGGCGCTAAATTTGCTTACGATCAGGGGGCATTGCGACTGATTTATACGTCACCTCCATTCCCAGATAAGTCTTCTGCACGTAAACGAGAAATGCAAATCAAGGGATGGAGCAGAGAGAAGAAAGAGAAATTGATTCGGGGTGAATGGATATGATAAGTACGGTACAATCGAAATATGTGCAATTCGATCTTCATTAAAGCTTTGTATTTTGGTCAAGCAAAGCCGAATGGATTCACAAAATCTGAACTCGAAGAACATCTTGGAAAAAAAGAATGTGAATGGGGTCCGCTACAAAATGAGTTTGAGCAAAGATCAACAAGTGCATTTAACCAATCTGGCCATAAGAAGAACGAAGGAGAATTATTTTGGCTTACCAAATCTGGATATATGCTACTTGCTGAGTTGGACGATGTGCGACAAGCAAGAAAGGAGGCAAAGAAAGCACATTGGATTGCCATTGTTGCGATATTCGCTTCTGTAATAGTGCCTTTCCTCATAAAACTATTCGAGACAAAGTCCTAACTCCGTTCACTACTGCCCACCATTCGACTCGGCACTGCGATGCCTCGCTCATGGTAAACCACCCAGAGCCATTCTTTGGAGTTCGAAGAGTCGAATGACAGTGAGCGAAGCCGCAGCGAAGTCGAACTGCCCTGGGGACTGCCCTGAGAATCACCTCCTGACTGCCTGTCGCCCGTAGTCGCGAAGCGCGAAGGATGACGGTTGGCAAGCCATGCCCACCGCGAAACCGAAGGCAAAGCGGAGCTATTTCTGCTTCTCTTCCAGAATGCTCCTGAGCTTCTGCAAATCGCGTTCGATCATTTGTGCATCTTTCTCGAAATCATCATCGGACATCTTTGGTTGCCGATACAGTGTGAACACGACCTCACTCCCTTGATTATTGGGAAACACACGCATTGGATTATAAACCGTTTCGCCTGACGGCAATGTTACATCGTGATCAAGAACACCAAGTGAATTGGCATCGGCAAAGCGTATCTGCACCTCTCCCATGGGAGAATCTGAAATCCAATTATCACCGGATTTCCGAACAGAGCCGCTTACACCCGCAGCCCATTGCGGGAGATTGGCAGGATTCGATGCAAAAGCATAGACATCATCTGCGTTGCAATTGATGGCAATACTGATGTGCCGAGATGGGAATGCAGCATCCTTCATAGGGTCATATTTTAGTGTATGAGAATAGTCTAACTTTTTCTACTGCACCCACCGCATCAACTTCTTATTTTTTTAAACCAACAGAATTATTGAGTGTGGCGATGCTCGGAACGAATAGCCATATTTGACATATACATCCTCAAATGAAAAGATACTGCTTTCATGATCAATCGGAAATCAGACTACGGCATCAATCCGTTACTACTACGCAGGTGGTCCCCACGTGCGATGAGTGGAGATGAAGTTTCAGATGAAGAGCTGATGGCACTCTTTGAGGCAGCAAGGTGGGCTCCCTCTTCATACAATAACCAACCGTGGCGGTTTATTTACGCGAAAAGAAATTCTGAACATTGGGACAGACTGTTTAATTTGATGGGAGAATTTAACCAATCGTGGGCAAAGAATGCGTCAGTGTTAATAGTGGTTATCTCCGGCAAAAATTTTGAGCACAACGGTAAACCATCCAGGACTCACAACTTTGATACCGGAGCGGCATGGGAAAACCTTGCCTTGGAGGCTGTGAGCAGAGATCTTGTTGCACACGGAATGGAAGGGTTCGATTATGAAAAGGCAAGAAATGACTTGGAGATTCCTGACGATTACGATGTAGAAGCCATGATTGCCATAGGTAAACAGGGAAAGAAGGAAGATTTACCCCAAGAGCTGCAAGAGAAAGAATTTCCGAGCGACAGAAAACCGCTACAAGACATTATTATGGAGGGCACATTCGGATGAATACTATTATACACAGTTCTAACCCCCATCAATACAGCCCACTAACCTCCGCAGGAGGTTGTCCGCTATCACCTCTGCGTAGCAGAGCGAAGGTGGACTTCTTTGGGATGCACCCCCTCACTACTTGTCGTCCGCAGTCGCGAAGCGCGAAGGATGACGGTTGGCAAGCCAAAAAGGGGCGCAGTGGAGCTTTTCTGCCACAATGATGTGCTACACTGCAGCGTGTGAACCGGCATGCGGTATCTCATCGGAAAAAAGGCGGAATGATAGGCGGCGCAGTCGCAGTACTCGGGTTCGTTGTTTCATTTTGCATCACTGTAAAGCTGCTCATCGTAGACGGTTGGGATGGCATTTCGAATACTGCGGGCGCCAGCATGGGAAACATGCTTGGTTGGGTCTTCATCTACGGGTTTTTGGCATTGATTACCTCATTGATTCTATTCGCTATAGCACTGCCAATCTTCTATTCGATAGGATGTGTGGCAGGGTGGCTCTATGGAAAATCTTTCAGATAAACCGGTAGTTCTGCAATGCTCAAATTGCCAACTATATACAAAAATATAATTCCATAGATATGGCAAGTTTCGCCTGTGGGAGAAAATGGGTTTTTGCGCTATAATGCTTGGATTCATACACACAAAAACCCTATGGAACCACTGCTCAAATGGCGGGCCCGCACCCGTCCGAATCATGAACGCGGCATAGTATGGCTGACCGGAGTGCTGCTCCTCGCAGGATTCATGCTCATCTACAGCATCCGCACGCAAGCGTGGACTCTCACCTTGCTCATCTTCCTCTGTGCCATCGTCTACTACCTGTTTGGCTTAAGGCAGGAGCACATTCAGAAAGAAATCTCCATTTGGGAAGAAGGCGTACAGCTGGATTCGGAGTATTTCTCGTGGTCCAGCCTGACAGGATTTTGGTTCCAGAGGTACCCTGATTGCACACAATTACACATAGAACACAGTGAACCCTGGAGGTACGACCTCGTCATACAGACAGGTCCCGTGAGTACCGCAAACATTCGCAAGTTACTCGCTCAGTACATTCCGGAGCAGACAAACCGTACGGAGCAGCTACTTGACAGACTTTCTAGAATATGCAAAATTTAACATGCTGTTTCTCAGCACACACAAAGATTTCGCTTTTCAGCTCAACCCCGAACGGGAGCACCGTTTGCTTCGCATAAGCGGCAAAGACGATACGGGCGGTACGGGAGGTTTGGAAAACGGTAAGAACGACCCCGAGGACGAGCGCCTGCGTAAGACACATCAAACCGCAGACATCGGCAACATCACTTCCGGCATAGGAAGTCGTATAACAAGCGGCGTTCTTTCGGCAGAGAAACTGGATTCCGTTCTCTCGCAACCGTCGGGAATTATTGCCTTTCTGGAAAACAGTCACTCGGATCTCCGCAAAAAGATAGAAGACAAAATGCGAGCGGCGGAACGTGACTACTACGCAGACAATGCGCAGCAGGAGAATTTGCCAATGCATGAGATTCTCTGGTATCTGCGAGAACACGAAACGGATGCCGCCGAATTGCGAGCTGTGGCCGCAGAGAGACTGCGAGACCCGGACCAAATGCTTCGCTTCACGGGAAATCTGAGTATGCAAATTCAGAAACTGCAAGACATAGAAGGTTCTCTTACAACGCAGAACATAGGTATGCGTCTCGGAAACGTGGACGCCGCAAGACTGCAGGAAACGCAGGAGTGGCTTGCCGCACAGTGCAGAGACCACGGACTTGGCATAGAATCCCCCGTTCTCACGGACTGGATAGCGGGAAAATATGCGGACTTCCAACCGGAGAAATCTGAAGTGTTGAGAGTCATACAGTACATAACAGGAAGCAGCGAGCAGCTGCCGACCGAAGCGGGTTTCGATACCACCGGTGCGCCCGAAGCAGAGCGTCTTCGTGAGCGTTTGAATGCACGCATTCGAGCGGAACACACAGGAGGAGACAATGACTCCACAGCGGTCATAGACCAAGCCACAGGAACCATCACACGCTCTCACTGGACCAACCGCGTACGAAACGCACTCCAAGCGCTGCGCAAACGAAAGTTGTCTCATCTCTTCCTCAGCGCAAGGCGCAAAGAGGAGGGAGAACTTTCCGCCGATACGCTGCAAGAGCAGATTTCCATTCTGGAGAAGCAACTCATAGAAATGCGAACCGTCCTGCTGGAAAATTTAAAAACACGAGCACGAGTGGTGCGCGACCGGTTCAACAGGAACATTCAGAAGCAATTTGGAGACATAGATGCACACTCCGCACTGGAACGTTTCGGCGTAAGCCAGGCGTTGCTTGGAGGCCAGGCCATAGCAAATGCCATTGCACCTCTGGAGAGAATTATTTTCAGTCCTCCGTCACCGCAGAGCCCAGGGTTTGAGCGGTACGTGGAAAACGCACACCAAACTGTGGATGAATTCGCACAGGAAGATGTGCTTACACGAGAGGTGGAAACCGCCAAGCTCGACCACCAAGAAACGGTGGCATGGGCGACGCACCTGGAAGAAACCGGCAAGCTGGAACCCGCAATTGCAGCCGTGCAAAAGCCGGGAGACTCCCCCGTGCTGCGCGAAATGCCCACAGAATCGTTGATGCTTCTGGAAGATGTCCTGCCTCGTTTGCGACGCGTTGCACAGGGCACAGCAAGCGGAGAGGACTTCGACGCCGTGGAGCAGGAAGTACAGGGGCTCAAAGGAAAACAGTACCTGACCGTACTGTTACGTGCGCTGAGCAGCGGCACGTTCTCCAAGCGCATAGAGCAAGCGCAGCAGAAAGAAGCGACGTACGACGTACCCAACACCGCCGCCGAACGCGAACGTGTGAGAGTGGCGTACGAAGAGGTAAAAAACAGATTGGCCATAAACCCTGCATTGCAACACACCGTTTGTCGCGTGTTGCACATAGAAGACGGACTGCGAGAACACTTTACCAAGGTGCGCTTGAATCTCGCCGCCGCAGACGAGCACGAGGCGGAGGAGATTGGCAGGAGCTACTTACAGAGTGCGGACGACACGGTGGAGAGACTCGCGGAAGCGGAAAGCTTGCTGCACACCATGGAAGAGAGTGTACACAGGGCGGAGTCGACCGAAGAATTTGAAAGAATGGGTTCCGACACTCCGGATGCCGCGGCATTCTTTAACCGAGACACGGGACAAATCGTACTGAATATGACCGTGATTCGGAAGCGAGGACTCAATGAAGACATACTCATTCACCACGAGAAAGGGCACGCGATCGTAGAAACGCTTACGCGGAAAACAGGACTCTTCGAAGGATTGCTCATACGAACAGGTGAGCTTTTGGAGAGTACGATTCCCGCAAACCAGCTGCCGGGACAAAGCAAAACATTCCGCGAACTGCTCGAGAAACAGGGAGACAAATGGATGGTGAACCAAAAGTACCCCATGCTGCTGGAGCGCGCACGAAAGCAAACGGAAAGCGAACAAGAGGCGGAGGAACTGGCAAGCGAGTGGCTGAAAGAACGCCTGCTGGATGAGCTGCTGAACAAGTACGGAAGCTGGGTGGAAAAAGGCAGAAACACCGATAGCACGGACCCCGAACACATCGCACTTTTCAGGCACATAGAAACCACACTCGAACCCGAGGAAGCCATGGAGCTGGATAAAGATATGCTCGAACAAGCGAAGCTGGATACCGACAAACTGGAACAAGACGTCGCCTACGATGTGGGAGACGAGGAAGGTGGAGACTCTGCCGAAGGAGGTGAAGGCGGAGGTACGGAGTCGGGAGTACTGGATATAAATACCGATCTAATTTCTTTACGAGGAGATATAGAAAAAATCCGCACATTCTACGAGTCGTATCCTGAGTTTAAAAGCCAAGTGGAAGGACACTATGCAACGTACGACAAGGGGCATCGCATGATATTAAACGCATTCCAAAGCGGTCAAACATCTGCCCAAAATGCAAAGAAGGCTATCAAGGAAGTACAGAAAAACCTGACTCCACTTCTGAAAACAATCGAATCTGTACGAGGAGAAAAAACAAACCTTTCGAAGGCGGGTGCATCGGGCAGAGAGGGGTGGCGAGCACTCTTTGCCAATGTGCAGTTTGTAAGCATCATGGACGTTATAAAAACGTTCAAACAAATGGGGGAAGACTTAAAGCGTATTTGGGAACGCCGCGGCGCCGCCAAACAGGCGGCATTGGGTCTTAGCCTTACCTCCTGGATTCCCAAAAGCATTCCCTACGCAGGTAGAATGCAAGATGAGTTTAAGAGACGAGACAAAGAGTCCGAACAGAAAGAAGTGAACGAGTGGAAAGAGAAGCTCAACGATTTCGACAGCTACGACCTGCTGGATATGCTTGGGCAAATCCGTAACCGAGACCAAGCGAAAGCAATATTCATACTGCTTACAGACCGCGGTCGTATGGACTGGAACGATGAAAATGTATGGAGAACACTCAATGCGTTCTCTATCTACAACATGCCGACAGAAGCATGTGCACATGACGATATCCTGCGAGATAAATGGATACAGAAACTGGTCTCGGAAATCTGGGACGACAAAGACCTCTACACGCAGTGGAGGCAGAAAAACGACGGTGCCGTGGATAGCGGAAAGAAGAACTTTACGGCCGTGGTGGACCAGCTCTCCAACGTGAAGGGCGGGCTGGAAGGTGAGCTAAAGAACCAACTGGAACTATGGAAGCTTAAAGAAGCTGGCACCATTTCTCCGGATCTAAACCCGCACTTGTACGAAGAAATTTTGGACTACTCCATGCGTAACGGAAAAATGAGTATGGAACAGAAGCTCTTCTACCTCGTACAAGGAGTAGCATGCGGACTGCTTTCCATCGATCGTCTGCGTACACTCGCCGGAGAGAAAGGAGGAATTTTAAACCGTTATCCATGGATAGACTACTTCTATAAAAAGAATAACTCTCTGTCCGAAGTGAAAGCATTGGGAAAAAGGCTGTGGGAAGATAAAACGCCATTTATGCCAGGTTCTAAAACAACCATGTGGCTGCACTTGGAGGTCATGCGAGTAGAAAGTACAAGGCAACGTATTTCTAAGGCGATCTCTGGTACCAGAGCGGAAAACTTGGACCATGAAGATGTACCATCCCTCGTCGCAAATGCAGACTGGGTAAATATAGACCGTATGACAGGTATGGTGAGCGGAACACGAGAAAAGCTCAGCCCGGAAGCGGTACGAAATGCCTACACGGGTTTTGGTACAAAGTTCAAAGCACTTGGTCGTCTGGTTCAACTGGAAGAAAAAGGTATAGCAAGATTTACAGATAAAGACCTGGCAGAAGCTGCCAAATCCATCGTCGCGTACATTCATATGGATAACATCTTTACACGCAACGCGAGCAAAGGTGACCGTCCGCAGCTCACATGGGATGTGATAGATACACAGGAAGGTCCATCTACTTCGGATCTTACAGTGGGTGCCTATCGCACTCCGCAGAACGAATTTGTATCCGATATCATAAAAGACTCGGGCTTTGACTTCGGAAGTTACAGCAATGTAGACGAAACCAATCTCATACGACGAGAGAAAAGAGATGGAACAGAAAAGGACCGTCAAGACTACAACACGAAAAACCAAGAGGAGCGGTATGAAGAATCAAAATTGATTTTAGGAAATCTGCAGTCAGCACTTATGGGCAGACCGGATCTTATCAAAAAGAAACTGAAAGAGTTTGCCGGAGACTTCAAGGAAGAAAACTACGCTACATGGCCGGGAGGATGGCTCACCTACGAAAACTCAAAGTCATACTTCGAGAAGCGTTTTGCTTCCACAGCGTAAGCGTTTGCTCACACGAAGTGAGACGGGCATACTTGCCGTATGCAGGTCGAAATTACACGCATAGATGCCTCTCTTCCCCTTCCGCAGTACGAATCTGCGGGAGCAGTGGGGTTTGACCTTATTACCCGAGAAACGACCACAGTGGAACCGGGTGCAATAGGACTGGTGCCAAGTAATGTGATTGTAAAGGTACCCGAAGGGCACATGCTCATTATCGCTCCCCGCTCGTCTCTCCCGCGCAAAAAAGGCCTCGTCTGCCCGCACAGCATAGGAGTCATAGACCAAGACTACCACGGCCCGAGCGATGAGCTACTGGTACAAGTGCAGAACATCACCACGCAGCCCGTAACGGTGGAACGCGGCGAGCGCATAGCACAGGGGCTCTTCGTCCGCGTCGATACCGCACAGTGGTTGGAGGTGAATGGCCACGGAGCAGAGAGTCGCGGAGGATTCGGTTCCACAGGAACACATAGAGAAGAAGTGACAGTCACAGCAGCACAGTAAATCCGTCAGTTCCACTTGTTTGAGGGCAAAGGATACCGAAAGCTCCTCTTGCTAGTGCCTGAATGCCAAGTCCCGAAGGGAGCTTGGTTGAAGGCACGCACACGGAATGACAGACGCTGTCGCTTTACCCGAGTTTGGAACTGACGGAGATTTTTGGACACTTTTCATCTCTGAAAAGTGTCATACAAAAAACAAGACCTCCGAAAGAAGAGAAGGAACCGCCGCGTTCCTCCTCTCAATTCGGACCGTCCGTTCATTTACTGATTGGTTTTCGCATGAAGGCGGGAACCTCCAGCTCTTCCTCGTTAAAGTCAGCGGCTGTGGACTTTGCCTCCAAAAGCGACTTTTGTCCGCGAGATGCACCATCCATACTGCGTGACTCTCCGAAAGAAGATGACATGGAAGGAGCAGAACCAAGTACTTGTTTCAGATTCGTTGTACCCGGTGCCGATTGCATACGCATGGTATCCGACACAGTTTCGAATCCTGTGGCTATGACCGTACACTTCACTTCTCCAGTGTAGTTCTCGTCTATCACCGCACCGAAGATAATGTTTGCTTCGGGGTCCGCAGCTTCGGTAATTATGCGGGCTGCTTCGTCCACTTCGTACATGGAGAGGTCGTTTCCACCGGTAATATTAAACAGCACTCCCTTCGCGCCGGAAATGGAAAGTTCCAAGAGCGGACTGTCTATCGCTGCGCGAGCAGCTTCGGATGCACGACTGTCTCCCGTACCGTATCCGATTCCCATAAGAGCCGTACCGGCATCTTGCATGACTGACTTCACGTCAGCGAAGTCGACGTTTACAAGACCGTGAACGGTAATGAGACTCGCAATTCCTTCTATGGCGTGCTGGAGTACTTCGTCCACCACGGCAAACGCCTCGGTAAGAGGAGTGGTTTTGTCTATGAGAGACAGAATTTTATCGTTTGGAATGGTCACGAGCGTATCCACCTTTCCGCGGAGGTTTTCCAACGCCTGCTCGGCCTGCTGCTTTCGCTTAAGACCCTCGAAGCTAAACGGCTTGGTAACAACTCCAACGGTTAGAATGCCCAAACTGCGAGCAATTTCCGCGATAACGGGAATACTTCCGCTTCCTGTTCCGCCACCGAGTCCTGCCGTAATAAAGAGCAAGTCCGCACCTTCCAGTGCCGCCTTAATTTCTTCACTGCTCTCCTCTGCCGCCTTCTTGCCGACATCGGGGTTTGCACCTGCACCGAGTCCGCGAGTGGTACCGCGACCGATGGTAATTTTCTTCGGTGCGGGGTTGTGGTAAAGCGCTTGAACATCCGTATTGACGGCAATGAATTCCACACCTTGGATTTTAGAATCCAACATGCGCTTTACGGCGTTGGCGCCGCCTCCGCCGCTACCGAGAACGCGAATGTCTGCACCGGGTGAAACATCCGGACGGACCTCGCGGGAAGAAGTAGAAGAACCGGAGCGATCGTCACCATTGGAGCTGCCGCTCTGGCCGGAGCTGCCGCTGAAAAGTGAACGGAGTGTATCGGACATGGGAAAGAGGGAAAGAGACGAAAGAATTAAGGAAGAAGACTTTTAAACCAATTGCCTACTTGGGAGGCAGCTTTTTTCATCTGGAATGAGCCCATACGAGGGGAATGTTCACCTTCACGCATACCCCATATCAAACTGCCGAGTGCAGTGGCATATGCGGGATCATCTACTTTTTCTATCACACCGCCGATATCCACGGGGAAGCCCATCTGTACGGGAAGTCCCAGTACGTCTCGAGAGAGATCCAACACACCGGGTGCCTTGGATGCGGCTCCCGTCAGGAGTGCGCCGGCCGGCAGCATGCCGCTGCGACCGATTCTCTCAAGCTCATGTTTTACCAGAGAGAAGAGTTCGTAATAGCGAGCCTGCATTATTTCGGCCATGTATTTCTTGCTCACAGTCTGCGTGTCTACCTTGCTGACCGATGAGAGATCTATCATCTCCCGCTCGGAAATTTCTTCCGGCAACACAGACCCGAATTCAATTTTAATTTTCTCTGCCGTATCTATGGAAGTGCGAAGTCCGATGGCAATATCGTTGGTCACACTCTCGCCTCCCAGAGGAATGCAAACGGAGTGCAAAATAGTCCCCTCTTCAAACACCACGATGCTCGTGCAGCCTGCTCCTATATCTATGACCACCACACCGAGTTCTTTCTGACGCTTGCTGAGCACCGCTTCGGCAGCGGCGATAGTGGCCGGAACGAGGTCGTCTATATCCACACCGGCTTGGTCCACACACTTCTCCAGATTTTTTACGTGCTGTATGTGTCCGGTAATAATGTGTGCTTCCACCTCCAGACGAATACCTGTCATACCAACCGGATTTTTAATGCCACGCTGTTCGTCTACCGTGTATGCCTTCGGCTCGATGTGCAAAATACGTCTGTTTGCGGGAATGCTCACAGCTTGTGCGGCTTCGAGCACTCGTGCCACATCGTCCATTGTTATTTCCGAACCCGAAATTGCTATGACACCGCGACTGTCGAATGCCTCTATGTGTGCACCGCTCATACCGACATACACATGGTTAATGGGAACACCCGCCATACGTTCGGCGTCCTCCAGAGAGGAGATAATGTTATGAATGAGCTCTTCAACATCTATGACATGCCCTTTACGCATTCCGAGCGAAGGGGAAATACCAACTCCGATAACATTGGGCACATGCTGATCTCTGTCGCCATCGACAACAGCAACAACGGTGCGGATTTTCGCGCTTCCTATATCCAGACTGGCAAGTACACGTTCCTTAGACATTGAATTGGTGGGTAGAAGGGATAGTCAAAATTCAAACGACGCTCTTCAAACAAAAGGTCGTTACAGAGAACAGAGAGAAGTCTACGCACTCTCGAAAGACTTCGGCAAGAGGCTCATGACTACCTTTAGTATTCAAAAGCATGAACTTCGTACAATAAAAGTGATCAAAAAAAATGGCTTATTTAAGGGCTAAAGTACATTACTGAATCATTAAATTATGCATGCAAAAACAGATGAGTACCATTTGTGCACAAGAACGACAAATGGAAAGAGTGCATTGCATTTTATGTCACGATGTTTTCAGAGAAGCGATAACTGCTCTCCGCTGTCACCCCCTGCCGACCCTGCGATTGCCAACTGCTCTTGGCCCGTAAAAATACGTTGTCCGTACAAACTGTCTGCCAGTGCCTGCAACCTTTTTGTAAGCGCCATGAATTCCATGCTCGTGAAGAACGTTGCAATGTCTCCGTACGGAAGATTTGACAGTTCTATATCTTGCAAAGAGAGAGGCAATGCGATGTCGCACACCAGCTCGGCCATGCGCTCGCAGAAGAATGCCTGGTCGCGGTCTCGCTCCAGCTTCTTACGCCACGAAGGTTTTATATCGTCGAGGTGTTCGTAGATACCGGTAAGAGAACCGTAGTCTTGCAACAGCGCCACCGCTGTCTTCGGCCCGATACCAAGCACGCCCGGAAGGTTATCGGAGCTGTCTCCGCAGAGACCTTTGTACGATGCCACTTGGTCGGGGCGCACCCCGAACTTTTCTTCCACTCCTTTGTCATCTAAGTACTCCGCCTGCATGTAGCCCTTGTGCGGAATGGCGATGCGAATATTTTTATTAGCCAGCTGAAAACAGTCTTTGTCCCCCGTCACAATGGTGACTCTCATCCCCTGCTTCTCAGCCTCTATGGCATAGGTGCATAAAAAGTCATCCGCTTCGTATTGGGAGTCTGAAACGTGAGGGATACCGAACGTTTCTATGAGCTCGACGATGCGTGGAATCTGTACGTAAAAATCATCCGGTGTCTCCGCCCTTCCGTCTTTATACGTGTCGTTCTCTTGGTGGCGGAATGTTTCTTCCCCCGCATCGAAGCAAAAGAGAAGCGAGTCGGGCTGCTCGCGCTGCATAATATTCAGCAACATGGAAGCCACGCCGAATACGGCATTGGTTTGCTCTCCGGCTCTGGTCTTGAGAGTGCGCGGAATGGCCCAGTACGCCCTATACATGAGGTGATGGCCGTCTACGAGGACAAGGTGCTTCATGTACTCAGCATGCCCAAGCGGGAGGCAGATGTACACCGGGTCGCTTCCTATAGTACAAAACACACTATTGGATACGAAGTGCAAGTGCTCCCCTCTTCTCAAAATAGGACTTTTACCCTATAATAAGTGGATTTAGTTCAAACACACATTTATGCCAAAAGTGTCAGTTACCTCAGATGCGAAGCAGGACGTAAAGCTGCTGAGCGAGAAACCGAAGGCGAAAGCCATGCTCCAAAAAGAGCTCGGTTGGCCCATGGAGTCCAAGCGCCCGATGATCTGCATACCGACAGGTATGACAAAGGCACTCGGAGGAAAATTGTTTGAACAACTGTTGCCTGGTCTGCTGTCCATTCAGACGGAAGTACTGATACTCGGAAGAGGCTCTTCTTCGTACGGCTCTTTTATAACGGGGCTCGCACAGGAACAGAACCATAGAATTGCCATTATTCAGGATAACCCAGTGTCGATAGAGAAGATGTACAAAGCGGCGGATATGGTGCTTTTCCTTTCGGACCCCGCCTCGCTTCCCGAACTCAAGCAGTCACTGGAAAATGCCGCCATACCCATAGCACCGCAAACCAAAGCATTGGAAAACTACAACCCGGTACAGGAGAGTGGCAACGCATTCCTCTACGAGACCGAAGACGCGTGGCAATGTTTTGCCGCCATTGTTCGTGCGATGGAAACACATGTGTTCCCGTACGACTGGAAGACCATTCAAAAGCACTGCTTGGAATCCTAATGATTCACTGTGAGAGCTACACGTTGAGTAACTACGCGCTACGTGCCTGTGGCGCATGTTCGTACCTGTACCCTGTTGCCGCATAGATAGCGGCACGAACAGCATCCAGTCCGTCCAGAACATCCAACTCACCCGCATAAGCTCTTTCCTCGGCCTCTTCATCCAATAGATCTGCCTGCATAAGCATAGACCCTTTTGGAAGTTTAGAAAGTGCCGCTGCTTTCAGAAGAAATTTCTGAAGAACTTCATCTTGTTCTGTGGATAACTTCTCAAATGCCATGGGAAATATACGAAGGAAATAGTTTAGTATTTTAAAGTATTATTAATATATGTCAAATATGCCCTCTTGGATTCTATCTCATTTCTCAAAATTTACGAGGAGGGAGCAGCATTACCACCCAGTGTGGTGGCTATGGCTGTTCGAGCATGTGTGTCCGGAAGCGTTGCCGCTTCCACATGTGTGCGAACCAAATCGTACGCATCTGCAGTTGCTACCTTCGTTGGCTTCAGTTCCAATGTGGGATTAGCGGGAGAATACACGGACAACGACACCCACACAAAATCCCCCTCTCCCGGCGAAACGGGGTCTACCGATGCAACAAGAGAATGAGGAATGGTACCGGCATTCAAAATCAATCTTCTGCTGGAAGATGCGCCGTTGGAACGTGCAACGGCAGTAAAACCCAAATTTCTAATCAGCTGATTAGCGACAGAATCCGCACCTGCTTGAGATTCTACAAACTCTGCACTTTGCGGTAATTCTCCTGTGGAATCCATGCTTGTTTCCTGTGTCATAACCGCATGGTAGCAACTTGACTGTAAAATAAAAGTGTTTTTATAACAAATTATGAGTCGGAAGAATGTCACCAAACTGCTTACGGGCAAAGCGGGCATTGCCATGGCAATCGGCATATCGAATACCGCCATAAAGCTCGCGGCATAGTACGCACGCGAGCGCGCATGGGAGCGGGTGGATGCGCAGCTGCTTCTACTGATACAGAGAAAACTTCCCTGTAAACTCTCGCAGCGTTTCCGTATCGCCAAAGAGGCAGATGCCGTAGTACTCCAGTTCCTCTTCGGGAGTGTCTGCGGTGGACTCCTGCTGCTGCTTCGACGTTCCCACGGTCATGGTACTTGTGAAATCCGTGAAGAGAATACCTCGGGCCAATGCCTCTTCTCGTACGCGTCGTATCTTATTGGAGTTATCTGCCTTGAGTACGATGAACGGAAAATGGGAAACATGCGGGTGTGCCCCTCCGTCCTTATCTTGGTAGGGCAAAAAACACATCTCCTCAGCTCTGCCGGAACCTCCCGCCAACCCCGCGGTCATGTGACCGAGCGCGTTGAAGAGTTTTCCCGTCTCAATCTTTTTATTCAAAATGGCTATGAAGCGTTTCGAGTGTTCGTCGGGAAGAGATGTCATGACAGTACGGGGAAGAAAGAGAAAAATCAGTCTTACAAATACGGTTCCAGTTCACGGAGCAACTGCGGGAAGGATTCGAAACCCGCTATGGAATTGAAGTGGCCCGCATTTGGCACAAACGAAAGAGATACTCCCAGTTGTTCCGCGGCTTTTTTTCCGTTCTCCATGCACACATACGGGTCGGTATCCGAGTGAAACACAATGAAGTGCCGTGCCCTGGTTCGAATAGTTTCCCAATCAAAACCACCTTCTAAAAACGGATGATCTCCTTCTATATATTTTATCGGCGGAATACCGAGAGTGGGACTGACAAGTGCGACTGTGTTCACGACTGTGTCTGCTCTCTCCAGAAACCGAAGGGCAACCGCTCCTCCGAGACTGTGCCCGATAACGACAGTGTCACTTTCTACTTCGGAGAGCAGAGAATCTATAACCGGATACCACGCATTCGGGTGAGGAGCGTCGGCATTAGGAAAGTCCGGGATCACCGTGTCGTACCCCCGT
This sequence comes from Candidatus Peregrinibacteria bacterium CG11_big_fil_rev_8_21_14_0_20_49_14, assembly GCA_002787035.1. Lineage (GTDB taxonomy): Bacteria > Patescibacteriota > Gracilibacteria > Peribacterales > Peribacteraceae > GWB1-54-5. The sequence goes on from PCVP01000040.1 coordinate 19,204, forward strand.
TTCGTAAGCTCCGCTTGCATCCACGGAAACCAGTTCTCTTTACTGTGTCCGCCCGTGCCGTGAAAGAAGAATGCTGTAGGCATGCAAGAAGTATAGCAAAGAAGAAACGTCAATCAGCATACTTACTGTCTCGAATCCGTTCCACAAAACGCTCTCTCGCTTCTCGTGACAGAGCATGGCAACGACGATGCTGCTCTTCGCAATCGTCCGCATCCGGAAAAACCTGATGAAAATGAATGCGTCTGTCTCGAATCAATTCCGGTAACGCTCGAGTAAGGATGCCATTTCTTACTACTATTGAAGGCGTAGCTTTTTTTGAAGGCTTGGCATGGCGAAACAAGGCTTTCAACACATCTCGTACATGCAGCGAATCGCAGTACAATTGTACGTCACATGGTCCATGTGGAAGAGCCCTGAGTCCGTGCTCCAGTGCCTCCAGCTCCATCTGGTTTGCATCACACTTGGGGAGCAAGGCACCGCTTGCTTGTATCAGTTCTTCATCCGTCTCCAGTATGAAAGCCCACCCTCCGTATTCTTCCTGCCGACACACCGAGCCGTCTGTGAAGAGTCTGTTACCCATCAGCTTGTTATGGTAAACGGAGAAGAAACAGATCTAAAACAAAAGTTTTTTACGAGTATGACCGTTCTTATGCTGAACTATACGCCGGTCGAGATCATCTGTACTCCCTATGTACTAGGTGGGTCGGATAGGGATGGCAGCGCCACGTGATTGCGTGCAGCGGCGTAACACTCGCTTCGCTCGCCACGCAGTCACGTACAATAACTGCTCGCTTGCTGCGCGCAATTATACGTGGTGGGTCGGGTGGGATTTGAACCCACGGCCAATTGGTTAAGAGCCAACTGCTCTACCACTGAGCTACCGACCCACGATGGTTTGAGAGAAAGAACATGACATGAGGACGAGCAACCCTTGTTTATCACGCTCCGCTACGCGGAGCTAGGCACTGAGCTACCGACCCACGATGGTTTGAGAGAAAGAACATGACATGAGGACGAGCAGTTCTTTTGTATCACGCTCCGCTGCGCGAAGCTAGGCACTGAGCTACCGACCCACATTTTAAGAGTGGCGATTCCCGTAACATTCTACGAGAAAGAGCCGCCAAATTGTAGGTGAGCATTTCAAAGCCTACAACACTTTTCGAGCCCTTGTTTGTCTTGTGCCATCTCGCAACGGAAGAAGGATGGCTATGGGGAGTCCTTCGCACCAGGCGATTACATCCGGTTTCACTTCTTTTTTTATGGATCTGCCATGCGAAAGATCCAACGCTTCTTCGGGCGAAACTTCCACGGAATCAAACGACGTAAGAACATCTTTCAGCGGCCGCACATGTGCCCATGCCACCTTCTCGGGATGGACGGCTTCCATGACGGACCACTCACCCACCTTGGTACGACGCAGAGAAGAAAGGTATCCTCCACAGCGAAGAACGGATCCGAGGTCATGAGCGAGTGAGCGTATATACGTGCCCGATCCGCATTCGACATGCAGCGAAAGAGCCGGATACTCATACGAAGAAATCTTGCAGTAATCTATTTCCACCGTGCGCGCGGGAAGGTTCACTTCTCTTCCCTGTCTCATTTTTCTGTATGCGCGTTCCCCGCCGACTTTTATGGCGCTGTATGCGGGAGGAACTTGCTGAATTTTTCCGATGAAGCGATCTCGAATGGCATTCTGAATATCGGTCGCACTCGGCTCGGGCCACCCGGGAGTAATTGCGACTTCTTCCAGCGTACCTTCGGCATCGTACGTGGTGCTCACCGCTCCGAACCGAACGCCCGCCTCGTATTCTTTATGAAGATCCGAGAAGAGTTCCACCACTTTCAGCGCCTTCGCACCCACAGCCAATACAAGGAGCCCCGATGCCGCGGGGTCCAGCGTACCGAGATGCCCCACCTTTTTTTCACCGAGAGTCTTTCGTACGACTGCAACCGCATCGTGACTGGTAAAGCCTGTGGGCTTATCTATGAGGAGAAATCCGTGGCGCATGCGCAGACAGTAGCAGATGAGCAGTCGGCAAGCAGCAGAGAAGCAACAGAAATTCTGCTGCCTACTTCCCGCTACCCGCTACCCGCTCATCGCTACCCGCTAATCGCTCATCACTCCTCGCTGCCTACTGCCCGCTCCACGCTCAACTGGCATGTTGCACCTTTCATCAGGTAGTATTCGAGGCAACCCTCCCCTTCCGTCATGAGTCTTACCTTAAGCTGGGATCTGTTTGTCATCGTGTTCTTCGCGATTGTCATAACCTACAGCTTCATTATAGGAAAACATGAATCGGTGAAGATTATTATCTCCACCTACATTGCCATTGTGGCCGCGCAGGGAATGGGCAATTTAATAGAGAGGCTTTCAACAGAGTCACAGCCGCTCTTTAACATAGTGGGACTCTCGCTGGATATTCAACTGCTTGCCACCACCAAGCTGCTACTCTTTATAGTGACCATCGTCTTCCTTGCCGTACGAGGAGGGTTTGAAATTGAGTACCAGAAAGAAGGGAGTGTTCCCGTCGATATCGTGCTCACTGCACTCTTCGGATTCGTAACAGCAGGACTCATGCTCTCCACACTCATGACTTTCGTGGCAGATGCTCCGCTGCTGGACAAGAACATTGCCAAGTCTCCGTTCGTCATTAGCATGGTGGGGCAGAGCAGACTCATGGAGCTCATGGTGCTGTACCAAGACCTCTGGTTTTCACTTCCTGCCGTCATTTTGCTCGTAATCGGTTTTATGCATAGCGAAAATGAAGAATAGAAAATGAAGTGACATATAAATCAAGTTCTGTTTGTACCTACAAAGACATTACAGCTTGAAAAAGCGCATTCTCCTCGGTAACAATGGTCATACTTTCCTGTTTACGCCTATGATCAGTTCTCTCAATAATCTTTGTCTCCGTGTCTCAGCCGCAGCTGTAACCTTTATGATTGCACCTCCGGCGATGGCACAACTTTTTGGTCCTGTTCCAGACGTGGGTGCCGGTAACGCCGACATTCGTTCCACTGTCTTGAACATCATCAAGAAGGTGCTGACCTTCATGGCTCTCGTAGCCGTGGTCTTCATCGTGATCGCAGGTATCCGCCTCGTGATCTCCCAAGGTGAAGAAGCAGAGAAGGACAAGGCTAAAAAGACGATTTTCTTCGTCATCATTGGTCTTATCGTTATCCTGCTCGCTCAGGCGATTGTGGACTTCATTGCCACACAAATCGCAAGCTCCACGACCAACTAGGAGACGCAACAAAAGAGAAGTTTAAAACCCCCGGTCTTCGGGGGTTTTCTCTTATATGTTGGAATCTTCTTTACAACTAACCGTCGGCTCGGGAGTTTCCAGAGGATCGAACACCGATACGTGCGCTTCTTCTGACTGTTGCAAGACGGGGCGCGGAGCATCTCGTACGATAATGGCATCGCTGCGAACTTCCACAATATCGGCGACCGGCACTCCCCTTCCCCATGAAAATAATTTCTTGGGAAACACCCACTCCAGTTTCATGGTGTCGGTATTGAACTGAATGTCTTTGCAACGTCCCAACTTCTGGCCACTCTCCGTTCGTACCCGTTGTCCCAGCACGGGACGGTTGTCTTCCAAGAGAGATTGCAGGCGGATAATATCTCGAGGATCGCACAGAGAATCTTCACTTCGTATGTGGACTCTCGCTCCGAATCGCACGATATCGAGACTGCTGCAAAAAAGAATTCCACTTGAAAGCCCCGAAGGAACAAAGACGTAAAACCCTTCTATTGTCCCCGAATCAGGATTTATGAGGACATTTGCCAGTGTACCGAGCACCTCTTCCGAGGAGTTCTGCACCACCTGAGCGCCAAGGCATGTAGAGATTCTTTGCTGCATTTGGTACAATAGTACTACAAATGCATCTTTTTGCAGGATCTTCTCACCCGGCACTCGCCCAAGCCATAGCAAAGCAGCTTTCCACGGAACTCGCGGCGGTGGATTTAAAGGGCTTCAGTTGCGGAGAACGTTATGTTCGCTACGTGGATTCCGTACGAGGAAAAGACGTATACATCGTGCAAACGGGATCTCCCAATATCAATGAGCATCTCATGGAACTCTTTTTAATGTGCCAGGCAGCGAAGCTGAGTTTCGCGAAGTCCGTTCATGTGATTATGCCGAACTTTCCCTATGCGCGGCAGGACAGAGTGGCACACTGGCGCGAACCGATTTCCGCTAAACTCATAGCACAACTTCTGGAGGAATCCGGTGCGGACCACGTACTCACGCTGAATTTACACTCGCCGCAGATTCAGGGATTTTTCTCCATACCCGCAGACGCACTGAACGCCAGCAGAATTTTTGCAGACTACATAGAGGCAAAGAATCTGAAGGATTTGATAATCGTTGCTCCGGATGTGGGCGGTGCGAAATACGCAAAAACATTCGCAGATATGATAGGAGCAGAAATTGCCATCTTGCACAAAACACGTCCCGAACATCACAAAGCGGAAATACTGGATGTCGTGGGAAACATAGAGGGGCGAACCTGCATTATTTACGACGACATGATAGATACGGCAGGCACACTTCTTACCGCCAAGCAGGCACTGCTGGACCGGGGAGCAAACAAAGACGTGTACGCCGCAGCGACTCATGCCATATTCTCCGGCCCTGCAATTTCCAGACTGCAGGAAGCGGGATTTGCGGAGGTGATAGTTACAGACACCATGCCCGTAGACTCAAAAGCATTCAAAGGACTGACAGTTCTTTCGGTCGCACCGCTCATCGCACAAGTTATCTCTCATGTGGAACGCGGAGAGAGTGTGACGGAAATATACGGAACAAAGAAAAAATAAGTACGTGCGCACAGAGAAAATGATATATTGTGAGGTACCCTTTCCAATTTATTCTATGAAAAAGTTACTATCTGTTCTTTGTGTGGTCGGCATCTTACCGCTTGCCGCGGAAACCGCATCCGCAGCTATGTTGCTACGCGGACGGTGCGACACCCTTCGCGGACTTGCGAGAGGACGCTGCGAAAGCAGAATGGAAAATCAAAATCAAACCAATGCACAAAGCTGGAGAGAGTTACACGGTAACTTAATACGTGAGCGCAAAGCTGTCGAAAGATTGGAATCACAAAAGAGAGACAGAGGAATGTCTGCAAACAGATCTATGGAAAGAAGAAGGGCGGACGGCAAAGAAAATCTGATTACTCGCAGGCAGACAACACGCAACAGCAAGCAGATGAGACTTGAAGAAAGAAAGCAAAGACGTTCGGATCAGCAAGAAGAGCGAAACAGTTTGCTGCGCAACAGAGTAATGGAAAATAAGATGAATGCAGTGCTCGACAAAGCAGAGCTTCGCAGTCGTACGCGCAGTCAACGAGATGCGTCTCAGGATCGTCGTGAAGAGATAAAGCAAGCACATAAGACCTGTGGAGCTCTTGGCGTGGAAGAACGCCTGCAATGCTTGCAGAAAGCAAGAGAGGACAGGGCAAACTAGAAGCGTTTTCCATATTGACCGCAGGAAACGAGATACGTAGTGTATCTTGGCTTCCTGTCGTGCTCGGATGTGCAGGACAGTGGTCTGCCAAAACACGGGCGATTAGCTCCCCGTACCAGTCACTTCGTTCCGGTACAGGGCACAGCAGCTTCCAGCTTCGCTGCCATTGCTATTCTCCTTCTCAAGCTGGATATCATTCACATCTCCGGGCGATTAGCTCAGCTGGTTAGAGCGCGACACTGATAATGTCGAGGTCGCAAGTTCAAGTCTTGCATCGCCCACCACAGTTGAATTGCAGATGAGCAAGGAGCGCAGCGACGCAGTGAGTCGCAAGATACTGTGTCGGCCGAAGCTCACGCAGTGAGCAAAGGCTGACTTTTCAGCTGATTGCCCTCACTTCGTTCGTCGCTCGCTCATGGTAAACCATTAAAATCTCCAAAAAAGTCGAATGACAGTGAGCGAACAAAGCGTAGCAAAGTGAGTCGAACTGCCCCTCCTCACCTCCTCATCACCGCCACCAATTCCTCCGTGACTCTGTTTCGCAGAGGAAAAAGCGAGAGAAACAGAATGCTCATGCACATGGACGTAAATTCCATAATCGGGAGCATGAACTGAAACGACAAATGCATACCGATAGCCACGAGTGCAATGAGCGGATACTTATTGGCATACATAATACCGACAGACAGCGACAGCATTCCCAGTGCGACTGCGGCAATGGGAATCCATGCGACTCCCGTGTGTACAAGCTGCATCCAGAACGCTGCGACGACGGGGTCTGTAGCGAGCGAGGCAAGCTCGGGAGTGGCGGACCATCTGGCAAACCACACGGGGTCGAGCTTATTGAGCCCCGCGAAGAAATAGAGGAACGACAGTTGCAGCATAATGAGTCTCTGTGGATACACCGGTACGGGAGCGCTCTTCCAAGCTCTGTAGGCGGCTGCGGAGAGCTTTTGTTTCATTCGGGACGCATCGACCGAGTAAAAGCGCTCTGCGGGCATGAGAGTGGCATACAGAGTAACGAGCAAATAGAAGACGTAATGATTTTGATACAGAGACACGGAGTGAAACAGTAACGGTACGGCAGACACGAATGCGGCGCACTGCATGAATCTGGTGTGCCACCCTGCAAGAATGCAAATCGCCAACACAAAGTGTGCCACCGCCATGCCGAGTACCGCCTCGACGGAAAGCTGCGAGAAGACAGACAGAACACCCGGGTACTGGAGCGGCGGGAGCTGCATCTCTTTGTAGTTCCAATAGAACATGTAGATGGCAAACGTGAAGTGGAACTGCGACCACAGCACGCGAAACACCGCATAGTGCCAGCCGTCACTCACATCGCTGAACCAGTACCGCCGAAAACGAAGAACGAGAGCGTTCATGAGGGAAGAAGTCCGTAGAGTGGGGTACAATCCAACCGGACTTGCGCTTGGGGGTGTACACGACGAAGCATGGCGGTAAGACCGTCCTCAAAATAGGGGGTCTGCTCCAAATAGAAACGAGACACGAAGTGTGGGCCGGGAAGATTGCGGTACAACCTGTGTGGCAGTGGCAGTTCGTAGCGCACACCTCCCCTCTCTTCGTACGCATAAATGGCACATTTCACCGCAGGGTCTGAATACGGATGCATGGAACCGAAGTCCGTATCTTGTTTCCATAATCCGCGAAGACCCAAAGATGTATTGAGCAGAATAACAACGCAGATGAAGAGAGATGCTGCGAACTTCATGCGCCTATGATAGCAAACATTATCCTTGTACCCAGTCTCGGAATGCTTCGACGGACAGTGAGTACGGATAATCTTTATTTCCCACGACCACTCGCTCTATGCGACCCGTGGCTACGTTGAAGTGGAAGTTAAACTTCCGGTCACCTGTGGGAGTGGAAAACAGAATGTTGGTAACACGAGCAATATTTGGCTCTACTGCGTCTATGGCCGTTTCCACCGTAAAGAGTGCTCCGATATCCCGAAGGACGCCGTACGTACGCCTCTCCACGACATCCGGAGTGTAGGAAGGGGCGGGTGCCTCTTCTTGCTTTACTGTCACCACAGGTGCTGCGGGTGCCGGTTTTTGTACGGGTTCGGGCTTCGGTGCGGGCGGAGGAGGCTCATCCAGACTTACGCGTGAGAACGAAAGTGCTGCCTGCAGTGCGCTTGCGGACTCTTCGGGCAGTGCCACTTCCGCATTCTCAACGATGTGAGAAAGTGCGTTGGCAAGCATGCGCGAACGCTCAGGATACCCCTGACCTTCGAACACGGAGACCAGTGGCAAGAAGTGCTGCACGAGCGTGCGCACAAATGCGGCTGCGCTGCTTCCTGTAACGAAATGCTCCGCCTCGTACGCCCAACGCTGCAACACGAAAGCGGTAACGGGCTTGGGTGCGCGCAGCGACTCGGGAAGCATGAAGAGGCGCAATGCGAGTGCCTCCGTACTCTGGTGCGGACCGAACAGTGCCCATGTTTCCTCACGGAATGTGGGATGCAGGGAGCTGAGCAACCAGAAGTCTTCGTTCTCTATGAGGTACGTAAGAAGCAGTGTTCGGGTAGGACTCTCCGCTTCCAGATGAGTCAGCACTTCTTCCAGCATTATTCGTGCGTCCTCTGAGGAGAGAATATCTGCGTAGAGTGCGTTGTGCAGAAACAAATCTGTCTGTGCGGCATCTCCCTGCTCCAGCAGGTAACGCAGGTAGCCAAGTGCTTCTCGGTTCCACTGCTCTTGCACCTGCTCACGGGAACTTCCTATGCGGAGGTCGGGTACTTTTGTCCAGAGAGGCCACGGTTCGGAACTTCTGGTGTCTGGCAGAAAATCAGACGTATCCGCCTGCGGAAGGAATGTGAGGTTTTGTAACTGTCGTGCGAAGAAACGTTCGGGCAAAAGAGATAGCGTGCGACCTTCCGTCCACAAGGCGAACCCCGCAGGAAGAAGCGGAAGCGTATTCTCCGCATTCAAACGCCACTGCATACCGGATGGCACTATCATCATGTGTGATCCTTTCCGTACCAGTACCGGTGTGGAGAGCGCAGCTACCGTGAGTGCGTCTGTGTTTGCAGAAAGATGAAACGCCCCGTGAAAACCGGACACATTCCATTCCCCCACTCTCACCTGCACGAGACCGTTGGCGGAAACAACCGCAGAACCATCGGAGAATTCCGTGTGGTCCGACGCGGTGAATCCGTTACCACCGTACACAATCGCCTGCACACCTTTCCCCAGAGAAACCACCTCTCCTTCGGAAAGACGCATGACAGATCCCGTGAGATCCGACGCGTTCGCGGGACTCTCCAGACCTCCCGCAATAATGGAAATACCCAGCATGAGGGCGAACAGAGGTCCTGCGACGAAATGTCTATGGAGTTTTGGTTGTGGTTTTTTTGGCATAATTTTGTGTGTATTTCTCCTCAGAGTAGCAGAAAATGCATTTTCGATCAATCGGTTACCCTTGCCTGAGCGGCAGGATGCCTGCAAGCTTACACAGTGAAAATATTGGGAATAGATCCGGGTTTGGCAACAGTGGGACTTGGACTCATAGAAGCAACGTCCGCGTATGAGTTTCAGGCGTTGGATTGGCTGACCATAGAAACAGCCCCCGGCCTCACTCTCGCGGAGAGAGTGCAGGAAATTCATGAAGATCTGCAGTCGTACGTGCTGCAACACCAACCCGATATGGCAGTGGTGGAGAAGCTGTACTTCTCCGTGAACAAAAAAACGGCATTGGATGTGGCACAGGCACGCGGTGTGATACTCCAGGTGGTGCAGGAGTGTGCCATTCCCATACTCGAACCCACTCCTCCGCAGCTGAAATCCTGCATTGCGGGAGACGGTGCGGCCGACAAGCAGCAAATGCAGGACATGCTCATGCACATACTGCGGCTGACCGAAAGACCCGAACCCGACGATGCGGCAGACGCCCTCGCTCTCGCCATTTACGGTGCGGTGCAGGGAAACAGAGTGCAGCTTTTGGCATAACAGAATCTTCTTCCTGTTACAAACCCCCTTACCCTCCTAACGGTATCGCATTTTCTACCAAAGGAGGAAATACAGTTCCACAAAAGCTTCTCCTTCATGTTTTCTTTGGGCACTTTTTCTAAAAAAGTGCCGCACCCTTTGATACTTCGTCAGGCTCAGTACGCTCAGGGTAAAAAAATCGGTCAAAAAAGAACTCGCTGAGCCCGCCCTGAGTAGCGCCATAGTATCCTTCGATACAATCTTCGCTTTGCTCAAATCACTCAGGATGACATATGGCGCTAATCGAAGGGCTCAAACAGCATTTTTGACCACGAAAGGACTCAATACCTCAAGTGGAGAAGCTCTGACCACAATAAAATATAAGCCTGTCAGCCGCACCTGTCTGAGCGAGGGGGCTACCGTTCGATTGCAGCTTGTATGCGA
>PCVP01000012.1:0-111587 GCA_002787035.1 Candidatus Peregrinibacteria bacterium CG11_big_fil_rev_8_21_14_0_20_49_14
ATCCCTTCCCTTAAAAGCGGTACCGCTCCAGCGGAAACTTGTTTTCGCTTCGCGGTTTTTTTATAAGTATGTGACTGCGTATTTCAGAGCAGTACTCGTTTTGAAGGGCAATAAAGATTCTGTTTTTATAATAAAAAATCATCAGCTATAATTCTGTCATGAAAAAGAAGCTTCTTTACTGGATTCCCACAGGTCTGCTCCTCTTTGCCATGGTGGGTTCTGCCGTGCAGTACTTTACGGATATTCCCGGAACATCCGAGGCATTCAATCAGTTGGGGTACCCCGCATACGTGCTCTACTTCAATGGCGCCGCAAAAATATTGGGAGCAATTGCCATTGTCGCACCTGTCTCCAAAGTACTGAAAGAATGGGCCTATGCAGGATATCTCTACATCTTACTGTTGGCTCTGCAAGCGCTCTATGTGAACATGCCTTTGCAACTTGCATCTGTTATGCTTGTGTTCGTAGGGCTCTGGGCACTTTCGTATTGGAGGTACAGAACGGACTATGCCAAGTAGTTCTCATACCGATGCATAAAAGAGTACATTCGTTTTGGTTGCTGCCATGCAGTTATTTGTACTTTCTCCGGGGGCGAATCATCAGTACGCTTCCAAGAATATTGAGCAAGAATGCCGTTCCTGCCATGAGGGGAATGGTGATGTAACCGTACTCAAATATGTATGTTGCACTGCACGAGACACCCGAAAGATCACAAGGCTTGAGAGGGTCATGCTCTGCGGGGTTGAGCATGGCTTTCCATTGTTCGACGTAGTGCTCACCGGACATGGCAATTCCGAGTAAGGAGAGTACAAGAATATAGTAGGGGATAGTGGCGTCTTTTCTCCAGAGAGCCACGGCAATCAAAACAGCTTGCGGATACATGAAAATCCGCTGAATCCAGCAATCTTTACATGGAGCAAACAGAGCTATCTCCGAGAAGTACAAACTGCCGGATGTCGCGACAGCAGCAACTATGATCATAAGAACTGTCGCATGATTTCCCACCCAATCCAACACACGCTTCGTTGCGGATATCTTAGCCAGTGACCCGATGAAACAGAGAATCAGAAATGAAGCAATAATTTGCCCCACTATCGTGAGAATCGCAAGCCCGCTTATGATGTCGTAGGGTTCCATACGGGCATTTTACTCTTACTCCAAGAAGGTTCGCTACTTGTTTTCGTTGAAGGTGGCGTATAGTATGCTCTGCTTTTAGATATTTGAATATGAAAATCGAACCGAACTACAATGCCAAAAGTTCCCATAAATTTCCCGCAGTGAATGCATTTTTTGCGTTCCTTATTCCCGTCGTTCGCTTTGCAACAAATCTTATTATCGTGGTACTTATAGTTGCGCTGCTTATTTTTATGACTACGGAAGTGTACGATGTCTTGCAGACTTCCTTTTTAGATCCAAAGGGCAGAAACTTTTTGCATGATGTGGCGTTCTTTCTTGTTTTTGTAAAAGCATTAAAAATTCTCACTTCCTATTTAGCAAGTTACCGAGTATCTCTTAATTACATTATTGAAATTTCTATTATTGCCCCTGCGATAGAGATTATCTTCGCTCCGGATAAACACTCTCTTCCTTTGGTCATTGTTCTTGCGATCTTCAGTATTACAAATTTGGTTTTCTATATTTTTTGGTCGGATCGCATCATACAATTGGACGACAAGTTTGATGCGCGAAACATAAAGCACCGCGTATGATTCCACAGCAGGGGAATAGAGGAGCATTCTTAGCGTACACACATTGTTTCATCTTTCAGATCTCTTACACATGCCTTGCGGTTGCAACTTATTGAGCTCTCAAAACTGTAGTCTTCACTGGCTCGGACATGACAATCAATTCTATTGCGCAGAGAATTACCGGTGATTATTTAGTAGATTCTATGTTCTTGCATCGTGTGCATAGAAAGTTCACTCGCTCATATCGGTAAGAGGTCTTGTATCTTTGCCCACCTCATACCATGCGCAGAAACTTATTACCAATTCCTGTATTTCCGAATGCAGCCTATCTATGGCATCTTCGTATGGCTCTAGCGTTTCTTCATTCATATAGACCGATCTCTTAATTTCTATTTGCACTCCCGGCGTACGCAGTCTGTTAGCATATGTGCCTAAAATGTATCTGCCTGGGTACGGATCGTTAATAGAGACTTCATATCCCAAATTTCGGAAATACTCTCGGAAGAAAAAAGTGGTTTCTGCGCCGCACGCTGAATATTGTCTGTTGCTTATAGATATATCGCATCTTTCCCTTCCGGGATCTATGTGTGCCGCAGCTCCTACCGATGCGTATGAATGTCCGTCTATTATAAAATCCGCCTCACTCATTGCTGCAATAAATTCCGTATGGAAGGGTTGGTGAAATCTTGCGATCCAATCTTGCATAACTGCTTCTCTCGGATCGATTGCAAACGTATCGAACCCTTCGGCCAACGAAAGCATAATTACCCCCTCTGCTCGTTGGCGGTCTTCGGAATACAGTTCATCCGGTGCCCTGTTTACATCTCCGATAATACGAGAGTACCGAGCTTGTATTATTTGGGGTCCGGACACATTATAGATTCTGTCCGTATAGAGATCCAACTCTCTGTTCAGATGTAAATCGTTATGTGGAATGAGCATACGAATATCCTCCGGTATGTACGTAGAAGCATGTGGAATACTGATGAGAATTCGTTCGATCTTCATGCTTGTCATGCTAACACACTGTGCTAGGGTAAAAAGGCGATTGCAGTTCGCTTGCTCTGAGCAATATATTCGAGTGTATGCACAATACGGAGATACTTACATCGGCGCACGATTTGGTTCGGCATTTTCAATCCATTAATCCCCAAGAAAATCTGTATGTTGGGATAGAGGTGGAAAAATCGGGTATATATCGCCATACATTGGATTGTGTTCAGTATGATGGCGAAGGCGGATACATGGATGTCATGCAAAAACTTGTGGACGAACTTGGTTGGAAGATTGAGAGTCGTAACGAAGACGCCATCTATGAGCTTTCACGAGGTGAGACAAGTATTACGACGGAAGTGGACGGTCGTCCGGAGCTCACGGGATCTCCGCAGAAATCTCTCCATGATTTGGCTCGTGAACTTCGTTTGCATGACAATGAACTGATTGAAATTGGCAACGTGTTCAATATCGCTTGGTTACCTCTCGGGTTACATCCTCTTGCATCCAACGATGACATACGAATGCTGCCTAAACGTCGTTATGAGATTTTTATGGAACATGATAGTTCTGCTTGGATGCATACGTGGTTGAAACGTATGAACGGTATTCATTCCAATTTGAGCTACACGGACGAAGAAAATCTTATAGTAAAAACTCAGACTGCATTCAGAGTACTCCCCATTGTCGCAGCAATGTTTGCCAGCAGCCCGTTTGATTTTGGGAAGCCAAGTGGTTATATAAATACTCGTCGATATCTTACCAAAAAAGATCCTCCTGTTCCCACTGCTCTTCCCTCAACCATACTCGACGAAGACTTCTCACTGATGAAATGGATAGAGCATTATGTAGGTTTGCAGGTGTTGCTTATAAAAGAATCTGACGGAGCAGATATTCGTCCTGAAAATCTCACATTCTCTCAGTGGATATCCGAAGGATACGAAGGCAGATTCCCATCTGTATTTGATTTTGATCAACATGTAAAAACAATCTGGTCTGATCTTCGTTTACGACCTTCTTACATTGAAAATCGAGTCGCAGACAGTAATCCTTACCCTCTTGCAATGTCCCATGCTGCCCTTATGAAAGGCTTGCTGATGTCTTCGCAGAGTTGGAATATGGTTAAGAAAATGACCAAAGGATGGACATATGAAGAAATACTGGATTTGGATATTCGTGCTTCCAAAGAGGGGTTATCTGCGACCATGCGAAACAGACCGTTGTTATCGTATGCGCAAGAATTAATCATAATAGCCAATGAGTCTTTGCATAGTTTTAGCAATACCGATGCATCGGATAACAATGAGAGTATATTTTTGGCTCCATTGAAGGAGCAGATACTCATTAAAGAAAAAAGTCCGTCAGAAGAGTTGCTGGAGTTGTGGGAAGGACCTTGGAATAAAGATGCTCGGCGCATTCTCGAATGGTGTGAGGAGGCACAGGGCTAAAGTCGTCTGGCACTCCTTACTTTGGAGGCTTTTTACGAGGTGCGTGTTTGGTGCCAGAAAGAACAGAGAGTTTCTCCGTGCCTACCATACTCACATGGTTCATACCGGAAAGTATGTGTGCAAAATCCTGTGCTGAAGTCTCTGCTTTTACATAAAAACCATCTCCAAACTGTGCGTGTGTCTGACCATGAAAATGGATACTTGTTCCTATGCCGCACTCCACTGCATCGGTGAGCGTTATAACATCTCTTTCAGTATTTTCTGATCGGCGAAGGAAGAACATATATTTTCTATAGGGTGCTACGCCACTCTCGGGAATCTCAATACGCTCTCTACCAAGAATCTCTTCGAGTGTAAGCCATTTTCCTTCTACTTCGAATAGAACACGCTCGTAGTTTCCTTCAAATCCTTCTGGTCTGCTACGCCACTCACACGCAAACGCTTCTTCATTTCGCACTGTTTTCTGCGGAAGATTTTGAGTGACTAAGTCCAGAACCATTGGAGTGTACTTTGCTTGTTCACGAATGATGAGAAGCCGCATGAGGTGTTCGCGTTCTGCCGCATACTGTTCTCCTTTTTTTCCTTTCGCCAGTTCCGGGTCGTACTCTATAAGCGGATAAGGGATAGTAAGTAGGGTAGCGCCGCCATCTAAGTCCGGCGTTACGTAGTGAAACGTACATCCGCTTGCCTCCGGATGTATTCCCTCCAATGCTTTCATTTCTGTTCGCCAGCCTTTGTTCAAAGGAAGAATGGACGGGTGCACATTGATTACTTTTATTCCATGCTGTTGTAAAATTTCCGGAATACATTCATCCAGAATCAGTTTGAAGTTAGATAAAAAAACCACATCCGGACTTGCTTCCAGTATGCGAGGTAATAAGACTTCTCGGCAATACCTGGCCCGTTCTTGCTCGTTACCTTTGATTGCAGCCGCATCATACGCGGCATGCGTGTACAACATCTGGTCTGTACATGGTCCGGTTGCAAAGAAATCCACAGTATCGGAGCCATCATCATGATGCTGTGGAAATATTTCACCGTATTCCCGTAAGTCTTCCATTCTTTGCAACAGATCAATTATCTGTTCATCTACTTCGTGGAAAGGGCTGATAATTGCGCTAAGTTGCAGAGATTCTGGCATTGCATTGGCATAGTCTACGACCGCACCTGCATTGAACAGTTCACGATCCACTACCATTGCTACTCTTTTGGCGGGTGTTATGACATTGAGCAGTTGGTGTACCTCAGCTCTCAGGCACAGTGCCCACGTAGGAATTCCTGCCATTCCAAATCCTCTTCCTTGTTGCATTTTATTTGGTACGGCATCGTATATGTCTTTCATTGTTTCTCGTGTTCTGTGAAAGAGTTCCAGAAGCGCAGCTCTATTATCCCTATTCACAGACATGGCATCGAAACTCTTTTCGTTTGCCATCATCATGTCACCAAGGAATTGTGCATGGTCGGGCACCATACGAAAATGCATGGCTCCGGAGAATGCAAGTATCAATTGCTCAACGAGTTCTCGAGCAGGATTTGGTATACGTTCCAAGTACGCTTGCCGCTGTTCGCTGTGAAGTATTGCTTCTTGAAGAGAGGACATCAGTTGTACAAAAGTATATAATCATAAATTACTATTAAAATTTGTCAAATACCTCCCGTATATATCATACTTACATGCATGACTGAATCCCCTCCAGATCCCGAAACTGTAGCAGCTCTCATGGAAGGCTGGCTGGGGCCGGATGACGTGCAAGATCCCGCCGTGCGAACAGAGGCTCTGCTGGCTTCGCTTGCGCAGCCCGAAGATCTTGAAGATGTTCGCTTTGTTGCCCCTGTTCAGAGAGATCGCATCATAGATCTCATTATTCAAAAAGCTGAAAAAAGGGGGATACGGCTTCCGGAACAGAAGCTCTAGTTTCGTATTTGTTGCAGTGCGGAAAGTGCCTGTTTATTCTGCGGATCGTAACGTAGTACGGCTTCGAATTGTTCTATTGCTTCATCTTTTCTGTTGCGTTCATAGTACGCTATTCCAAGATTAATTCTCGCAGCTACGAAAGAAGGTTCCAGTGCAACGGCACGCTCGTAGCTTGCCAATGCTTTTCCGGGACTGCCAAGTTTCGCATATGCAACCGCAAGATTAAAGTGGGCTTGCGGGAAGTGTGGCAATACCGCTATGGCATGCTCGTACTGTTCTATGGCTTTTTCTGTTTCACCAATTTTCATGTACAGCGCTCCCAAATTTACAGATACCTCCACATATGTCGGATCTGTCTCCAAAGCGAGTACGTACTCCTGTATTGCCCGAGAGGTATTTCCTTGTTCTGCAAGAAGTATGCCAAGTCCAAAATGAGCGGTTTTACTGTCAGGGTCCAGCGCAAGAGCTTTCTCGTATTCTGCAAGCGCTTCTTGCGTGCGTCCTTGTTTTCGCAAAGCGGCGCCAAGGTTACTCCTTGTGCGGGGATGGTCTCGTATGGCTATGGCTTTTTCGTAGAGATCTATTGCAGTACCCAAATCTTCGTTTCGTCTATGGACGTTTCCAAGGTTGTTGTACGCGACATGTGAGTTGTTGTAATGCTCAAGCACGTTCGTAAACAGTGATTCCGTGGAATTCCAAGTGAGAGATTGCATGTGCGACATCCATGCAAATACAAGAACAATTCCACCCGCTGCCGCAGTCACATATTTCGGCGAAAATTTTACGGCGAGTGTATTTACGACTCCAACCAAGAAAAAAATAATTCCTACGGATCCCGCATAGGCGTATCTGTCCGATGCGAAATAGAAGTCCAAATCTCCCTTTGCAAAATTTATGAATGTCGGAGATATGGTGAGAAGAAAAAAGAAGAAACAGAAGAAAAATTCTCTCGATCTCTTTAAAGAAAAAAGAGCCAGTACCGTTAGTATCAGTACGCTAAGAAACGGAATGAGAAAATCCGGTGATGAGAGAGATATAGTGCCAACGTACGGATACAGTACGGAGAGATGTATGGGTACCAAAAGCTTCTCTATGTAAAAGGCAGTGCTTTTAAAGGCCATGAGCATGGTTTCATAGGGGTGCGATCTCGACAGTACGGATGTTTTTCCTACGATCGCTACGATTCCGAACACAATGCTCAGCGCAAAGTAGGGAATCTTTTCAAGAAGCATCTTTTTTCCAAAGGGTCTGTTCTCCCGGATATCTATGAGCAAAAGAAGTACGGGGAGGGTGGCAACGGTTACTTTTGCCATAAGGGCCAGCGCAAAAGACACAATGCTCAGACGTTTGTATTTGCCTGTCTCTCGGAAACGCACGTATCCGATGAGAGAGAGTAAAAAGAAGAAAGTCGAAAGAACATCCTTTCTCGCACTTGCCCATGCGACTGCTTCCGTATGCAGCGGATGAATGGCAAAGAGCAGTGCGCAAAATACACCTACCCATCTACTGCGAGAAAGCAGGAGTGCAAACCATCCGAACAGAAATGCATTGCTTGTATGGAGAAGAAGATTTGTGAGGTGATACATAACAGGCTTCGTGCCTCCTATGAGGTAATCAATCTGGTACGAGAAGAATGTAAGCGGTATGTACAGCTCAGGGTCGTAGGACGTGAATATTCTTTTTAGAGTGGAGAGATTTATCGCGCGTATTGCCGGATTATCGTAAATAAGAAGACCGTCATCCCACCGCACAAACTCGTGAAAAAGAGACCGGAAGTACACTGTCATTGTCAGGAGCAGAAGCAGTCCCGCAAACGCACCTATCATGCCACGACTTGGCAGTGGAGTGGGTGTATCGTGCAATGGAAAAGGAGAAATATCGTATAAAAATGTATTCAACTACAGAGCAACACCTACGATGCTCTTTAGCAGAACTCCCACAAAATAGGCTATGAAAGCACCGATAGCGCCTACGCTTACTATTTCCAGCGGACCGCGTATGAGACGCTCTCTCGTCACGGCACTTCTGGTAAGACCCAGAATAAACAGAGAGACAAAAGTTGAAACAATCGCGACTCTAAACCGTATGTCAGGATTCACTGTGAAAATATACGGAATAAGTGGAATGGAACCAAACAATACGAAGGAGCAGAAGGTCATTACACCGTGCAACACGGGTCGTGCCGAGCTTTCTTCTGTCATACCATGCTCACTGTGCATCATAAGATCCACCCACAGGTCTTCACTGGATGTAATGGCATCCAATGCTGCGGTAAGCTTTTCTCCTTTCAGACCTTTTTGTGTTAGGTACTCTCGTATTTCTTCTCGTTCCAATTCAGGATCTTCCTGTATTTCTTCCTGTTCTTCTTTTCGCAGTCTTTTGTACTGATCCAATTCGGATTTCAGCGAGAGGTACGCGCCCGTAGCCATAGACGATGCATCTGCAAACAAATTGGCAAGACCAAGAATAATAACCACGTATCGTGGCATACCGGCGCCCACGGTTCCTGCTACCACAGCGAATGTTGTGACGATGCCATCGTTGCCTCCGTAGACGATATCGTGAATAAACGGACCAAGTCTGTGTCCATGTCGCTCACTGTTTTGATGTTCTCGCAGTGCTTTTTGCACATCTCTTTGTTGTTTCATGACGCAACTATAGCAGAGAGAATTCAGCAGTGCACCAAAGCAACGGCACTCCGTATTGTTTCACTTATTGAACAAATTATGTATTCAATCTAGCGATATGCCTGCAATGACTTTCGGGTCAGGAGAAGAATGCCCGCAACGCTGAGCATGAGTACCACCCATATTGCACCTCCTGTTTCGGGCTGATGCATGGGACGCTGAACGTCTCCTGCAAATGCGGGGGGATCGTACGTTTCTATCGGCGGGGTAGGGAGGTCATCGTATGCATATTCGGGCGTTCGAAGCGGTGCGACACTGGAGCCTACTTTGTACGGGTTCTGCGGAATACCACTGGCATTGACAGGGGGAAGATTCTCCTCAGGCTCATCTGCAGGCTCTTGTGTGTTTTGCAGTGTCGTCTGATCCAACTGTAACTGACGCTGAATGGCATCGAGCAGAGACTGTTCCGCCACACTGAAGTTGCTCGCAGTGCCGTTATCCAGAGGGGGTTGTGTGAGGGCATTGGAGTTCTGAGAAGGTATGCCACCTCCTTGGCCGATAGTAATCGTTCCTGTGAGGTTCGGATCCGTCGGTGAGAAATACGTATATGTACCGTCTGCTACATCTTGTGGAATTTTGTAGTTTGCGCTGTCTCCCTGAAACAATGTCGGCGTATTGAGACAATCGCCGTTTCCTGCGCAGAGAGTATCTGAAATGATGTATTGTGGCACTTGTCTTTTGTTTAGCCATGTAATTGTTTCTCCGCGATCAGCTGAAATCTCCAATGGAATAAGGCCTTCCTCAGTTATTTCTATCGTCTTGTTTTCTCCGGCAAGTTGACCGGTAAGGTTCTGAACCCCTTGGTAAAACAATGTCGTTGCTCCCACCACAAGCAGTATTCCAAATACGGCTGCAGGTCTGCGTGACACTGTCATAGTGTGCATTTGCTTCTTCGCAGGTGGCGCTGTTTCCTCTTTTTGAGCGGAGGTGTTCACTGCCCTCACGGAAACGAGCATATCGTCCTCGTCCAGCGTATGCCAATCAGGATGAATATCACTCATGGAGAGACGATGGGTTGTGTATGGCAATAAGTTGACGACGAGATGCGAGCAATGTTCCCATGCCCGCGCAGAGAATAAAGAGCAGTGCGATAGTGGAAGATGTGCCTGTTTCTCCGGGTACGACCTGCTGACCATTCACTTCGGGAATAAGTTCATTTGGCACACCGGGTGCAACGATCACTTGGTTTTCTACCAGCGGTGCGGTGGAACTGCCCGGATTTCCAACCTCCACAGCCACTTCTTGGCTGAAGGCGCTTTCTTCATCCTGTGCATTTGCGGCACGAACGGCAATGTAATAGGTCGTGCCGACAGGAAGTGCTCTCAATATGAGACTGTTGAGCTCTTTATCCACTGTCTTTCGCTGAATGTATCTTCCTGTCGTTGTGCCGTAATAAATATTGTACGCCTTGAGAGAAGATGAATTGAGCTTGTCCCACGCAAGAAGTATGGAACTTCCTTCCGTAGTCGTTCGTACGTTTCGAACTTGGAGCAACGAAAACGGAGTCCTGTCTTCCGGCGCCGGAGGCTTCTCCATCGTCTGGTTATCATCGGTAGTGTCAGTCGGTGGTTGTGAGCCGCTGTCATCCAGCAGGCCGGGAATTTCCGCATTGTTACCGTCGTTGTTTTGATTTTCCACATCGGTGTTCGACTCATTCTGCTGATTTACAGGAGAAGCATTTGGATCTTCTGATTGTGGCTGTGAAGCGGGATCCACACAAATTCCTTCCACGCAGTTAAAAGTCCAACAGTCAGCATCTTCCAAACAGGCGCCGCCGTCCCAGGAGAGTTCCCGCGGCGCATCTTGCGGTGGAGGATTTTGAGCAGGCTGCTCTTTTTCGCCATTTCCAAGCAGGTTTTCGGCAGACGTATTCTGCTGGGGTGGCGGAGGAGGCTCATTGCTATTTTGCTGACCGGGAGACTCTGCAAAAAGCACATGCAGGCCGCCTGGTTCTTCTCCGACGATGTATTCATCGTTGCCATTTTCCTTCGCTGTCACGGCAGAGTGGCCGCCGCGTTGCACATCGTAAAAGCTGATGAATGTTCCGGATTCCGGAGCAATCTTTGCTCTCAGTTGTACTCGGGCAACAGCCAAATAGCCCGCTTGATTTACTCCCTCGGCATCGTTACTTGCTTCTATCATGGCGTATCCGTTTGCGTGGTCGAAATCGGATTCTCCGGGAGTGACCATGGGAAAGTTTGAACTGACTTCAATGCGAATGCCTTCGAAGACATTCGGATCATATGCCAGCCAAGATCGAACGTGATTTATTGTCTGCTTGCTCGGATTTCGTACCGCGACATCGAAGTTTAACACGTCTCCGGCACGCATTGGTGATGTTTTGAGAGTCTGCGGATCTTCCACCTCGAATGCAGGACAGTTATCGCTGCCCAAACTCACAAGTTCTTCTACATCGGGTACCGGTCCCAAAATAGTGTCCCGGTCCTCACTCTGCAGTTCACAATGAGGTCTGAAGTACAACATGGCATCCGGAGTTGCAGCAAGCGCTCCCAGAGGGGCGCTGAGCATACCTGTGAGCATTGCTGCAGATATGCTGCGTGCTACGAGCTGCCTGTGATGGCTGCGATACGAAGACATGAGAAGAAGGAAGGTGTACCTGATTACAGGGAGAGATCTCTGAGGATGCGAATTGCATCGTCTACTGTCAGAAGCCCATCTCCATTGGGATCGGCTTTGAGTTGCTGAGGGGTGGCCACTTGGTACCCTTGGGCAACTTCCAGGATTGCAATTGCATCCCGGACAGTAACCTCTCCGCTGCCATCGATATCGCCTGCAATCTGAGTGCTTCCTGCTTCTATGAGAGAAACAGGCTGCACTTCTCCTGCCGACTGTACCCCCAGTGCGAACGAGCTCACTACGGCGAGAGCGCTGAGCGTGAGCACATGTAAGTTCTGCCTGGAGGCAATGGTGCGGATATGTGTATACATTTCTATGTATTATAGGATATTTTGGCTTTTCTCTCAATGTACCGCATGTTGACTTATCTGTAAAAAGATCTCCTGTATGTACAGTGATTTTTGCGCAATTTGCGGGTACGGTAGAGCCATCTTTTATGTCTCAATTTCATCTTCTCATTGGTCCCAATTCCTTCGAGATATCCCAAGAAAGGCTTCGTTGGAAGCGCGAATTTCAAGAAAAGCATGGCCCGGAGAATCTTTCTGTACTCGACGGTCGGAAAATCACATTCCGTGATCTTATGGATGAAAGCGCGGTTGCCCCTTTTATCGCACAGAAGCGCTTGGTGATAGTGGAAGGAGTACCCAAGGGAAAAAAAGGGGATATTGCCGCATTGCAAGATGCAATACATCCGGATGTATTGGTGCTATTTACATTGGAGACTGAACCGGGACGAAAGGAAAAACTTACAATTATTCAGAAAGAACTCAAAGAAGCTTCTCATGTAAAACAGTTTCCCATGAAAACCAAACATCAACTTTGTGCCTGGATAGACGAGTATCTTGCCAGACAGGGGTCTTCCGTCTCCTCCGAAACGAAAACGGTACTGCTTTCCATGATCGGTGAAGATCAGCAGCTTCTGTATCAGGAAATTGCAAAAATAGCTCTGTATGCATCCGGCAGACAAATACAGCCCGATGACGTACGCAGTATGGTTGCGTGTTCGGCAGAACGTGAAGTGTGGTTGCTTATGGACTTCCTCGGAGACGGTAACGTCGATGAGGCGTTGCGATACATACGTACTTTATTAGACAGAGGTTTCAGTCCTCATGCACTGTGGAGTATGTTCCTTTGGATGGTTTCTCTTCTGGTGCAGGTTGTGGCGTATGTGGAGGCCGGTGAAAAAAATCCCCGGAATATAGCCAAAGATCTGCATACCAATGAAGCGGGCATACGAGCAATTCTCCCTTCGGCAAAAAAAATGAACAGAGATTTTCTCTTACGAATACTGGATATCGCCTTGGATGCGGATCTCGGATTAAAAACAGGTCAGTACAAGGAAACCGGTGAAGAACCCGAAGAGATTCTTGCTCTCATAGACAGGTCAATACTTTCTTTTGCCTAGGCGTTTTCTATTTGATCCAACAGAGCGTCTGCCGCCGATTCATCGTTTATAGAGTACTGCGCTTCTGCAGATTCTCTTTCCGTTCTCTTCTCTCTGCGTTTCAGCTCCGTTTTGCGAATGAGTTCTTCCTGACCTATTTCCTGAATTTGCTTGGAGTACTTTTGGTCTATGGCTGCCAGTTGCTGTCGTTCATTCATAAGTATTCCGTTCAAATTTTCTATTTGGTCCGGAGTCATAATAGGGAGGATGTTAATCCAGTACTGCCGTTCCTCGTCATTCATGCTTTCGGAAGCAATGATAAGTTCTATGAGTTCGGGGAACTTCTGACGAAGGTCGTCGGGAATAACCAAATTTTGCGTTTGACCTTGTCCCTGTGATTGAGCCGGAGGTTCAGCCATGTGTTCAGGGTACGTGGTTTTTCACGAGTGCTCAAGCCAAGCACTCCGCTTACGCCACCTTCAGTATTTCGTACTTCAGCTCTCCGCCCGGCGTTGACACTACGGTAACATCACCCTTTGCTTTGCCGAGAAATGCTTTTCCGATAGGGGACTCGTTACTGATTTTATGGTCAACAGGATCCGCTTCGGTGGAACCGACGATGGTGTACGTTTCGCAATCGTCTTTTCCGCTTTTGCTTTGCACTGTGACGGTGGACCCTATCTCTACCAATTTGCCGGAACGAGCATCTTTCTTATCTGCGATAATTCTGGCATTTTTAATCTTATTTTCCAGCTCAAGAATACGTCCTTCCACGAATGCCTGTTCGTTCTTGGCTTCTTCGTACTCGGAGTTTTCTGAAAGATCGCCGTAGGAAATAGCTTCTTTCAATCTTTGTGCGACCTCTTGTCTGCGAACCTTCTTTAAGTATTCCAGTTCTTCTTTCAGCTTTTTCAAGCCTTCTTTGGTCACAAAAGTTTGATCTTCATCGAATATATTGTCGTCATCGGCCATAAGAAATACGTTGGAAATAAGCCGCGGAATTGTACTGGATGGGTGCACAAACGGCAAGAATCTTATGGGTATTTCCTCGGTTACTGCTGCAGAAGGTCCGGCCAGCGCATTAAGGGCAAATTCTCGACATCTTCCTGGGCAAGAGCTTCAATGATACGTTTGGCCAATTGGACATTTGTAATAAGGGGTATTCCCTGATCCACCGTCATACGGCGAATGTAGTATCCGTCCGTTTGTTCCGTACCTGTTGAGTGCGTGGGGATATTGATTACCAGGTCTATTCTCTTTTTTTCAAGGTACTGGCGAATATTCGGATCTCTCGGCTCCGAAACTTTATGGAGAAGCGCAGATGGTATTCCTCTGGATTCAAGGAACTTATGGGTGCGGTTTGTGGCAAAGAAAGAGAATCCTTGTTCATGCAGAAGCTGAACGGCAGGAAGAAGATCCACTTTGTCTTCCAGTCGCCCCACTGTGAGAAGAATATTCTTTTTCGGAATGGAAAATCCCACTGCAATGAGTGAGTTTAACAGCGCTTGTTCCGCATTGCTTCCGAAGCATGCCACTTCTCCGGTACTTGCCATTTCCACACCCAAGCGGGGGTCCGCACCTTTCAGGCGACTGAAGCTGAACTGCGCTGCTTTTACCGCGACGTGGTCTAAGTCTATGGTCTGGTAGCGCTTCGATGTATCGGCCTTTCCCAGAAGAGCCTGCGTTGCGATGGTAATGAAATTTTCTCCCGTCACCTTACTTGCGAACGGAAAGCTTCTACTTGCTCGCAGGTTACATTCTATTACCTTTAATCTGTTGTGCTTTGCCAGAAGCTGAATGTTGAACGGTCCTGAAATACACAACTCTTCGGCAATCTTCTTCGCAATTTTTTTTACTCTTCTTAACGTGGCAAGTGTGACACGTTGAGGAGGCATAACCATTGTCGCATCACCCGAGTGCACTCCCGCATGTTCTATGTGTTCGGATATCGCGTAAATGAGAAGTTCGCCGTTCTGTGCTACTCCGTCGAATTCAATTTCTTTCGCAGCGACTTCGAATTTGGAGATGACAATCGGGGCTTCTTTGTTTACGAATGCACTGCCCTGAATATATGTATCCAAATCTTCCTGGGAATGCACCACAGCCATGGATGCTCCCGAGAGCACATAGCTTGGTCTTACTATTACCGGGTATCCGACTTCGTTTGCAAAGTTCTCCGCGGACGGAAGTTCGGTAAATTCTTTCCACTCCGGCTGGTCTATGCCGTGCGTATCCAACAGGGAACTGAATTTGTTACGGTCTTCTGCTTTGTCTATATTTTCCGGATCGGTTCCGAATATGTAGATTCCTCTGTCAGCGAGTTTACGCGCAAGTGAATTCGGAATTTGTCCGCCCATGGATACCACGACACCTTTCGGCTCGATGACATCGATAATGTCTCGCACTCGCTCTTCGGTAAGTTCTTCGAAGAAGAGAATGTCACACTCATCGTAATCCGTACTGACTGTTTCGGGGTTACTGTTTATCATCACCACCTCGTACTTCTGTTTCTGTAATTCATGCACGGTCTGCACGCAGCACCAGTCAAATTCCACGGAAGAACCTATGGAGTAAGGGCCGCCGCCAAGTACGATCGCTCTCTCCTGGTGTGCGGGTGTTGCGAAAGAGACATCGGATTCCGTTCCATGGTAGGTGACGTAAAGATAGTTTGTTTTGGCCGGGAATTCTCCCGCGAGAGTATCGATCTGCTTAACGATAGGCACGATGCCCTCGCGAATTCGCGCAGAGCGCACTTCTTCGGCATCCGTACCCGTAAGCCATGCGATGCCCGTATCTGAAAATCCCATTTTCTTCGCCGTTTTCATATCCTCGCCGGATGGAACCTTTTTCCCTTGTCGCATTTTTTTCGCATGCGTCGTGCATGCTTCTATTCTCTTTAAGAACCATTTGTCTATTCCCGTTGCAATGGCGACTTCCTCGGTGCTCCATTCTCCCATGAGCGCATCTGCCAATGCGAAGAGTCGTCGAGGAGTAGGACGCTTTAGTTCGCCCGATACATCTTGTATTTCAAACGGATGAGGCAACAATCCTTCGGCACCTATGTTTAACATGCGAATTGCTTTTTGCAGCGCTTCTTCGAAAGTTCTTCCCAACGCCATTACTTCTCCGACAGATTTCATTTCACTCGTTACCCGCTGAGAAACGAAGCGAAATTTCTGTAAATCCCACCGAGGCATTTTAACGGCAACGTAATCCAGTGAAGGTTCAAAATCCGCACATGTTACCTGTGTGATGGCGTTGGTGAGTTCCGGCAGTGTGTACCCAAGACCAAGCTTTGCTGCAACGAATGCAAGAGGATACCCGGTCGCTTTCGAAGCCAGTGCGGAACTTCTGCTCAGTCGTGCGTTCACTTCTATCACTCTGTACGCGCGAGACCGAGGATCCAGTGCGTACTGAATGTTACATTCTCCCACAATACCAAGATGTCGTATGACTTTCAGAGCAGCCGAACGCAGCATTTGGTAATCTTCGTTATCCAACGTTTGGCTCGGTGCTATGACTATGGACTCACCGGTATGAATACCGAGCGGGTCCACATTTTCCATATTACATACGGTTATACAGTTATCGCATCGGTCACGTACCACCTCGTACTCGATTTCCTTCCATCCTGTGAGGTCTTCCTCCACCAGAATTTGCGGTGATTCCACGAATGCGGTCTGCGCTATTTCTTTTAAGTCTTTCTCGTTCATTGCACGCCCGCTTCCTTTGCCCCCCAGTGCGAAAGCTCCTCTTATAATCACGGGGAATCCGATGTCTTTACCTGCTTGTAACGCTTCTTCCATGGTTTCACATGCGAACGAACGTGGAACGGGAATGTTTATTGTCTGCAGCTCTTTATTAAAGAGGGCGCGGTCTTCCGTTTTCTGAATACTGTCCACGGGTGTTCCAAGGACTGCAATATTGTTTTTTACCAAAATGCCGCTTTGCGAAAGTTTTATGCCGCAGTTGAGCGCAGTCTGTCCTCCGAAGCTCAGTGCAATACAGTCGGGCTTCTCCATTTCTATGATTCTCGTCACAAAATCCGGCACAACGGGGACGAAGTACACGCTGTCTGCCAGATTCCAACTCGTTTGATTCGTCGCAATGTTCGGGTTAATGAGAACAACCCGGTGTCCTTCTTCCTTAAATGCTTTTATCGCCTGGCTTCCCGAGTAGTCAAATTCACCCGCTTCACCTATCTTTAACGCACCGGATCCAAGCAGCAGAATTTTCTGCGGATTTCCGGATTTTAAAAAAACGTCTCTGCCGCCCCGGGAGGGCTCTGCAGAGCCTGCGTGCTGTTTCGTAATCATGTTCCTGCCGAGGGTAGAGTAATACAACCGGTCGCACAAGTTCTTCCCCGACTTCGTTTCCCGTGCCTGTGAGCAAGTCTTGTCAATTGTGGTTTTTGCCTCCGATAGTTAGCCTTACGCTACCCCCTTCTCTTCTTTACATGCGCGCGTCATCCACGTTTTCAATACTTATTGTGCCGCTGGTATTTCTTCCGGCATACGGAGCGTTTGCAAGTGAGGATTTCGATTACCTTATGGGAGATCTGAAAAAATTTCAGAATGAATTGCAGATGCAACAACACAGTTCGGATATCGATTCGGATTCGCATAAAGATTCCTTGAGCGATGAACTGCTTCCCGGAACCGAGAGTGCGGGCGAAGAGAGAACACATCAGCGCACGTTCGATCCGTTTGTCTCGGTGCGCATAGACGGTGTACCCGTAGAGCTGAAAGATGTTCCTTCGGATGCTTGGTTCGCCCCGTATGTGCGAGATGCGGCAGATAAAGGCATCGTATCCGGATACAGGGCTCAAAACGGGCTGCCTCTCGGTTTGTTCGGACCCGCTGACAACGTGACCATAGAGCAGCTTGCAAAAATTTCAGTGGAAGCTTCCGGAAAGAGTCTTGCAACATGTGCTCAAGGCACTCTGCAAAACAAGTCCGCCCTCGGCAGCTGGTCTGAGCAGTACATTCTTTGTGCGGAGCAACTGGGTTGGGCCGTATACAGCGACGGTTCGGTATTGGTGAAAAGGTCTGCTTCTCGTTCTGAGGTGGTAGTTACCGTCCTTCAGGCGTTCGATGTTCTGTTCGGTCGCGCACTGGGAGACGTATTTTCGGATGTCACTAATTCCACGGAATTCAGTGGAGCAATAGAAAGAGCGGCATCCGACAACTTGGTCGCGGGGTATTCCGATACTTCGGGAAATCCGACGGGTGAATTTGGTCCGGCAGATCCCGTAAACAGAGCGGAGATCGCCAAAATAATATCCTTGGCGCTACAGGTATACGCGCAGTAGAAGCTACAGATTATGTCTGTGATGTTGACTCATGTGGTGTTTGTGCACCGTACTGTTCTTATGGACGCCAACGCGTTGCATCATGAGCACTCCGAGAACAATAAGTGTTGCTCCTGCGATTTGGTACAGGTGTATCTCTTCTTTGAGATACAGAGCGGCAAATATGATTCCTCCTGCAATTGCGAGAGTACTGAACATGGAAACTGTGGATACCTTCAGTGTGTCTATTGCTTCGTGATAACTGTAAATTCCTAAAAATTTTGCGATAAATCCATAACAGAGCAGCGCTGTCATAAGTTCGGGAGGCATTGTGCGCAGCTCACTGAGTAACGTATTTTGCATGAAGACGGATACCGATACAAAGAAGGCCGACGCCAAAGATGCTCGCACAAAAATTATCACTTCCGGTGCCACGTCTGTCATATCTCGCTTTACGTATGCTCCTCCGAATGAGTAGGCAACGGCAGAAAGCAGTACGAACGCATCGCCTTTGTTCAGTGCGATAGCCACACTGAATCCTTTCAGAGCCACACAAACTATTCCCAGTACGATGACGCTGAGAGCGAGCATTTGGTACCTGGTAATTTTTTCGTGGAGAATGCATACGGAGAGAATGATGAGAAAAATCATTTCCGCCCTACTGAAGAGTTCCGCATTCACCGCGGTTGTAAGATGTAATCCTTTAAACCATAAGTACGGAGCAATAACCCCGCTCGTAAGACCAATGATGATAAGAAGAGTCAATTTCTTCGCGGGAATGCCCGCAATTTTTCGCAGTACGGGAAAGAGTCCGAAGGACATAATGACAAATAATCCGCCCATCATTTCACTCAGAAAGAGGAGAGAAAGAGGGGAGAATGCTGTTGTGAGCTGTTTTCCGAATACGGGGTACACCGAACCTGCCACTACCATGCATGTAAGGCTGATTCCCCCTACAACTGCAGAATTTGTACGAGAGACATTTCTCTCTACCACCGGAAGTGTCAAAGCCAGTTCTTTCATGTGTTTGTATATATTATACTACAAATAAGCTATTTTGTGAAATCACGGTGGTGCCGCCGACTGGATTTGAACCAGTACGCCCTTAAGCGGGCAGGGGATTTTAAGTCCCCCGTGTCTACCATTCCACCACGGCGGCTTGCTTCACGAGTATATACACAAACGGTAGCCTGAGCACAGCTAGATAGGCAGTGCCTCGAGATTCAGCTTCGGTGTTGCTTTCACGTACTGCTCACCCACATCCAGAGGAGCCCCCGTAATGGGATCTATTTCTTCCGCACTGACAATAAGTCTGCGCAGTGTGGTACCCACGGGTGTGCATGTCATGAGAGTGGCCATCCTTTTACTCACCGGCTGATCCAGCACATTTACATTTGTCGGTTTCACTTCTTCTTTCGAGCGAACGATATAGCGATATTTATCGCCTCCGTAGTACACCCAGTATTCATCGTTCACTTCCAAGTCATTCAGTCTTGCAAAGACTGTTTTGTATTTTCCCGGTGACCATGGGTAGTACGAACTATGTCCTGTTACAAAGAAGTTTCCCGCTTGTCCCGGCCTTGCAGTTCCCGGGTAATGCACGACTCCCATCTGCAGTGCATCTTGAATGTTTCCTTCCAGACCTTCCCAGTCTTCGGCGAGCAATGCTTCGTATGACGGTGTGACCAACGGAATATTCAACCCCAGTTTCGGAATAATAATTCTGTTTTCAGGAGGTCCCACATTCGGCAAAAAACTCAACAAATCCCCGTTTGATGCTCCGGCAGTTGCCAGACTGGGACTACGTAACAGCTTCTCTTTCAGCGTGTTGTCTGTGGTATTGGCAACTGACTGCGAAGATTGAGCACGATCTATGGGGTTGATGTATGAGTGACCTATCTTCCAGAAACTTTCGTAGTTCAGCGTCACAAAAAGAAACACGAACAGTGCGGCAAATGTTCCCCCGAATCGTATGGTATCGAGTACAAACAGACTGAGCCTGCTGTATTGCTTTGTTGTATTGCTACGACGATGAATAATCCATACGGGTTGTGTAAGAAACTTCCACAATTCGGCAGCAGCTTCACGCAGTGTCATGGCAGATGCGGACGCGGTCTTTACACCTTCTTTGTAACTTGAGCGATACTGCTCCACTCCTTCTTGCAGAAAATTTTCTGTGAGTGAAAAAATCTTTGTTCTCGCATCTTGCCAGATACTTTGTGTACTTTCCATGTGCCTCGTCAGTCTGCTATGAGCCGGGGTGACTGTTTCTGTTGTGAGTGAAATTTCATTTTCTTCTTCGATAGTGGTCCACGCGTTCTCTTGCATGATGTGCTCCTCACCCCCCGAATTCGGCGGAAGAATAATATTCCCGTCTTCATCATACGATGCCCGGTGCTGGTGTTGAGGATCGAAAATCATTGTATTATAACAGAACAGATGCTCTTTTGCACAGAAAAAGGACTAGATACTACCAGACAAGACTGGACCTATAAAGAGTATTTATTGTCTTATAGTAGGGCTATTCTCGAATTAATGTATTGCGGATGCTATTCGACCTCCTCCCAAAATTTCCTGCCCTTTGTATAGAACGATGGCTTGGCCGGATGCTATCCCTCTCACAGGAGTTACGAAGGTAAAAATTCCGGTATTTCCACTGTACTTCAACGTCCCCTTCCTTTTGGAACCAAGAGAACTTACTCGAGCCAATAATTCCACTTCTTGGCTTTCTCTAGGGCTCCACGAAATCCAATGAATATTGTCCGCAGTCAGAGATTTCTTCATGTCTTTTCCGTTTTCAGCCACATAGACGGTATTTGTCTGACTGTCTTTTCTGCTCACATGCAGCGGTATGATTAGGCCTCCAATACCGAGCCCTTTTCTCTGACCGATAGTGTAAAAGGGCAAACCCTTGTGTGTTCCGACTTTTTTGTCGTCTTCCGTACGTATATCGCCGGGTTGGATGTCTTGAATATACCTTCGTAAAAACGCATTCGGATCTTTTTCCGGAAAGAAGCAGAGGTCCTGACTCTCTCTGTACTGTGCAGTCATAGGAACGTTGTACTTCTTCGCCATCTCAAAGATCTCTTCTTTTCGCATTCCTCCCAGCGGCAACAGGATGGAAGAGAGTTTCTCCTGTGTGAGTTCGTACAAATAGTAACTCTGATCTTTTTCGGCATCCGCTCCTTCCAGCAGAAGATGCCGCTGCGTGCCATTGGATTCGATTTCCGTGGCTATACGCGCGTAGTGACCGGTTGCGAGCTTCTCGCATCCAAGCTCCTTTGCTTTCTCAAGCAGAGTGCCGAATTTTATGGTTCTGTTACATGCGATACACGGATTCGGTGTTTCTCCTTTCTTATGTGCATCCAAAAAGGGATCCACCACTTTCGTTTTGAATTCTTCTTCCATGTTCAGCACGTAAAAGGGAATTCCCAGTGTGTCGCATACGGACCGGGCTCTCTGAATGTGCTCGACGGAGCAACACTTCGTAGGAATGGCTCTTTGCACCACGGGAGCAAGAGGGTCTGTCCAAAGTTTCATCATTACTCCCACCAATTCGTGCTCTTGCTCGTGCAGCATGTGTGCAAGAACGCTTGAGTCCACACCTCCCGACATTGCAACCAGTATTTTCATCCGTATCATTGTAGTAATGCTACGTGTATTAGGGATAGTATTTCGGTGGTATTTGTATACAATGCTGGTATGACTTGGACAGCTGAGCAGGCTCTGAAGCATTGGCAGAAGAAAGGACTTCTTACAAAAGCGAAGGCTTCCGAACTCGCTGCTTCCCTCAAAGACAGTGATCACGCGGACGAGCATGGCATTCCGCGAGCTGTCGGTATTTTTGCGACTGTGGGAGCGGTATTGGTGGGGTTGGGAATCCTGCTGTTTATCGGCAGTAACTGGGCGGATATGACTCCGTTTCAGCGCATTGCAGTCCTTTTCTTGGGATACGCGGTTGTTGCAGCAGGAGCTTACGTTGCTGAAAATCATACATTCAATCGTACGTCGGAGGCTCTCTGGCTGCTTACAGACATTGTATTCGGAGCAAATATTATGTTGCTGGCTCAGATATTCCATTTCTCTCTGACATACTGGCAAGGTCCGTTTTTGTGGATGCTCGGCACTCTCTCAATGGGATTTGCCAGGCAAGAGAAGGTACACGGTTACCTGGCGGTTCCTCTTGGTATTCTGGCTCTGGGTTGGGTAGGGAGCGGTGGCGGGCGCTTCTTCGGAGGACAAATGGAGTTTCTGGGAGAAAGCGACAATATTCTTCCTCTACTCTCACTCCTCGGTATGGGAATGGTATCCGCTTCTCTGCTCACACGAAGAAATGAAAAATTTGCATTTTTACACGAGGCACTGATGAGTTGGGGAGTATTGCTTGTTACGGTTCCTCTCATCGTCTCCAGTGCTGATTCCTCCATTCCTCAGGAAATGTACAAAATGACTGGTTCGGTGAAACAGTGGATAATCATTGGCTCCTCAGTTGCTCTGACTGTGGGGGCAATATTCCAAGGAGACATGAAGCGCTCCGAACTCCGAGGATACCTGTTGGTATTCTTGGCCCTGTTCGGTGCCTTATTGCTTCAGCGCGACGGACATTCCATGGTCGGAGACATCATGGAAAACAACGCCTTCCTCTACTTCCTCTACGTCTTGGTTCTTTTTGTACTTTCACTGTGGTCTGTATGGATGGGGGTGCTGTGCCAGAATGCTCGACTCTTAAACTACGGTATTGCTGCCGCTGCGATTATTATTACCATTCAGTACTTCTCCTGGTCATTCCTTCTGTTGGACAAATCGTTGGCCTTTATTATCGGAGGTATACTTCTCATAGTCATGACCTTACTTATTGAACGCAAGAGAAAGAAATTGATTTCCACATTCACCGCATCATGAAGCGTTCACTTGCACTAGCCATCGGCATACAGGTGATCATTATGATTGCCGTTCTTGTCCCACCTCTTCTCGTAAAAAA
This sequence comes from Candidatus Peregrinibacteria bacterium CG11_big_fil_rev_8_21_14_0_20_49_14, assembly GCA_002787035.1. GTDB lineage: Bacteria > Patescibacteriota > Gracilibacteria > Peribacterales > Peribacteraceae > GWB1-54-5. Next base: position 23,024 of record PCVP01000012.1, read on the forward strand.
TACGGGCACTCGTGTGTATCTGGAAACCAGAAGAGTCGACCCTCGTTCTCTGTTTCGAGGCGACTACGTCATATTGGATTATCCCGTTGGAGATCAGGTTTCCGAAGACTTGAGAGATATGGCACGAGAAAACAACGCTCTGATTTATGTGACAGTTACAACCGACCGTCCCGCTACGTTTGTTTCTGCGGGATTCGAAAAGCCGACATTACAAGAGGGTGAGGCGTGCCTGTCCGCAAGAGGGGAGTGGGGTTCTGTGGTGTTTCCTCAGATCTCTCAGTACTTTGTGCCTGAGGGGGAAGGAAAAGAAATAGAGCAAAACCTCAATTCCATGGTTGCCGAAGTGGCAACGACAACACGTTGCAATGCCGTAACGGTCAGCTTGCAGTCTCTGTAGTGGTCATGTCTTCCTTTTCATGCTTTCATGATTGATAAGCTTCGTTCATTGGCGAGTGAGATAGACAAGCTCAATACGAAGATGAGAGATCCTGACGTTCTCTCCGATCCCAAAGAAATTGCACGTGTGGGGAAGCGAATCTCCGAATTGGAGCCGCTCGTCTCTCTTTTGAAGGAGTATGATGCATGTCTTGCTGCCATAGACTTTGTACAAGAGGCAAAAGGAGACTCCGAAATGGAGGCCTTTGCAGAAGAAGAAGCCGATGCTGCTAAAATTCGAATGTCTGAATTGGAAGAAGAAATGAAATTATTTCTTATTCCCAAAGACCCCGACGATGACAGGTCTGTTATTCTGGAAATACGGGCAGGAACGGGAGGGGAAGAGGCGGCGCTGTTTGCGGGTGAGCTTCTGCGCATGTATTTGCGTTTCGCAGAAGAGCAACACTGGTCTACGGAATTGCTTACCAAAGCAGATGCGGAAGGAGGAGGTATAAAAGAAGCTTCGTGTAAAATAGACGGAGTAGGAGCGTATGGAAACTTAAAGTATGAGTCCGGTGTGCACCGCGTACAGAGAATCCCCGCAACGGAAAGCAAAGGCCGCATTCATACGTCGGCCGCGTCCGTCGCCATTTTGCCGGAGGCCGAAGAGGTGGATATACACATTAAAGAGGAAGACCTTCGTATTGATGTGTTTCGCAGCAGCGGACCGGGAGGTCAGTCTGTTAATACGACAGATTCAGCTGTTCGTATAACGCACATACCCACGGGGCTTGTGGTAAGTTGCCAAGACGAAAAAAGTCAGCTGAAAAATAAAGTGAAAGGAATGGGTATTTTACGATCCCGTCTGTATGCGGCGGAGCAGGAGCGTCTTGCAAAGGAACGTGGAGATATGCGCAGCGGTCAAATAGGAACAGGAGACCGCAGTGAAAAAATACGTACCTACAATTTCCCTCAGGATCGCGTGACAGATCACCGATTGGGCCAGAATTTCAGTAATCTTCCTTCCATTATGGAAGGGGATATTGGCGATATTATCGAACAGCTCAAACGTCATGATCAGGAGATGAAGCTCTCTGCCATTGCAGAGAGTTAGGCAATTTCTCTCTTTCCCGGCTGCGGTTCCGCCGCAATGCTTTTTTCCATGGATGCACCCCTCCCTTCTCCCGTCGCTTGAATATCCGGAAGGAATCGTATGAGAGGCATTGGCAGGAAACTGGAGAGAATTGCTATCCAGAGCACTTTATCCAGATTTGCGTAGTTCGCTGCCAACTCACCCGTTGCTTGGCGGACATCGAATACGGTCACAAGCCACGCTCCGCCGAGATCGCTTACCGCAAGTCCGATATTCATGATACTGGCGAGAAGAGCGAACATAGTGGCTTCCACACCTTTGGGGCATACGCGTGCCACCAAGACCAGCAGAGGTAAGAATGCTATTTCACTCAGCGGTCCCGATATGAAGGTATCTGCCATGGCAAACATTTTTGGACTCATGCCGAGGTACGAATACCATCCGTACACGAGTCCTATGCTGGGCAGCGAAAGCACAACACTGGCAATGATTATCCAAAAAAGCAGTTTTTTAAGCGAAACCGACAGAAGAAACTTTCTGAAAATTACGACACCGACAATGCCCATAGCATGACCTATGAGACTTAAGCGACCGAAGAACTCGGGTGTGAATTGCAGCTCATCTATCATAAAATAGCTCAGGGATCCTCCGCTGCTGGGTGTTGCTCGCCATATAAACAGGAAGATTGCAGACCACATGATTGCGGGATTTATGGCATTTCGAATGCTTTGCCATGTTTCCCGCAGAGAAAATTTCAGTATTTCGCCAGGTCTTTCTGTAATAACCAGAGCGAAGGACGCCGTAAAAAGAGGGAGGATACCCGTGACCATATATACGTTTCTTGCGCCTATCATTTCCACCAGAATTCCAGATGCATAGGCGACCAGAAGTGCTCCCGTCATTATTGCGCCCCTGCAGATGCTCTGCAGTTTCCCTGCTTCCTTTTGATCGCGGCTTCTCTCGGCCACAATTCCGTCCACAATCACGTCTGCCAGAGCAAAACCCATACCGGACACAAACAAAGCGGCAGCAGCACCCTTGAAGCTATGCACGAAGAGCGCGAGCGAGAAGTATCCCGCACTTCCAAGTAATCCAGCCAAAAAGAGGTAGGGTTTTCTGCGGAGTTTAAAGATAGGTTGCCTGTCTGAAAGGAAGCCGTAGATCGGTTTAATGCTCCAGGGGATGATGGAGATGGAACCAAGAAACTGCATTTGCTGAATGCTGAGACTAAGATCCTCTTTGTAAAAGAATGTGGAGGCCACACTGGCAAGCCCTGTGGCACCGGCTATGAAGTAGACGAATGGAATGAGGATATTCGTGGCTTTATCTCGCATGCCGTGATAGTAACCTATTTCTAAAGTAGATATCACTTACAATTTATATATTTGAGATTTACGATCGCAGTTGTTCCATCGTAGTACTACGCTGAGACACCAGTTCATCTGTTCCGATATCCGCACGAAATCGAACAGGTCCTTGAACCTGCTCACAGAGTTGCTGTGCTATTTTTTCTGCTTCGGAAATCGTATCTGCTATGCCTACTATTCCCGCAGTGCGGGAACTGCCAAGAGCCAGAGAGCCGTCGTCGTTTTCCGTGATATCTCCGTAATAAAGACGCGCGTTTTCTCCTATGTGGGGGAATGTAACCGTTTCACCTTTCTGATTTTTATTGTCGGGATACCCTTGCGGAGTGATGTACTTGCACACTGTTGCTTTGTGCTTGAATGTTACGAGATCTTCGGACAATTCTCCGGAAATCATGGCCGTACAGATATCCACAAAGTCCGACTGAAGAATCGGCAAAATATTGAGTGCTTCGGGATCTCCAAAACGAGCATTGTACTCTATGAGTCGCACGCCGTCTCTCACTGCGATAAATCCCCCGTAGAGAATGCCGCGAAAACCTTCTCCGCATTCTTTCTGCAATGCCGCTGCTGTGAGACGGTTTATCTCTTTCGCTCTTGCAATATCGGCGTCGGATAAGAAGGGGAGTGAGTGATTGGCATCGCTGTAGGTTCCCATACCACCGGTATTGGGGCCCGTATCTCCTTCAAACGCTCTCTTATGATCCTGCACCGCAGGCATGTCTGCCACTTGCGTACCGCTCACAAAACTTAACAGGCTGAATTCCACTCCCACCAGCTTTTCTTCTATGACGACTTGTCCGCACTCTTCTATGCACTCCATTGCATATCGTACTCCGTCCTCCACAGACGAGAGATGTTCACCGCTTATCTTCACTCCTTTGCCGCCTTTGAGGGCGTCGTATTTTACGACATATTCACCGCCTAATTCTTGAGCAATATATGTGTTCAGAATTTCGGGTTCAGCCCTATTAAACAAGCGAAACTTCGGTGATGCATATACGCCATTTCTCTCGAGAAGCTCTCGCGTAAACCCTTTGCTTGCCTCGATGCGAGCAAGGGATTTCTTCGGGGCAACCGTCGGGATTCCCATGTTCTCCAGGACATCGGCAAGGCCTGCCCCAATGGGATCGTCCGGACCAATGAAGGCGAATGCCGGCTTCGTTTTTTTTGCGATATCTGCGATGGCATCGAAGTCCATGATATCCATGACGTGCTGCTCATCTGCAATTCTTTTTATACCGGGATTCCCGGAAGGACTTACCGCGATAATGGAAGGTTTATGACTACTGCGAGACAGCGCTTCTGCTATGGCATGGCCACGAGCGCTACTGGTGATGAGAAGAATATTCATAGGAAATCAATGTATCTACACGAGTGCCATCATCTTTCCTCCTTCACCTTCATCTTCCGTAAGGTTGTCATCGAAACCTTTGCGAAGATCATTCCTTCCGCAGCCGAGAGATTTTAGAAGCTGCGGTGTAACTTCAGGTGTCGGATAGTGTTTTGTAAAACAGCCGTCACTGAATTTCTTAATTTTAGGATTTCCTCTTCTCACCGCTGCTCTCACATCCTCTATGGTCGCGTAGAAGAGTCCGTCCGCTCCGATAAATTTTCGTATCTCTTCTATGCTCTGATTTGCGGCAATCAGTTCGCTTGTTGTCGGAAGATCTATTCCGTACGGATCGGGTGAAATAATTGGCGGAGAACCCGAGGCAAAGTACACATTCTTCGCGCCGGCACCTCGTACGATCTCCACAATCTTCTTGCTGGTATTTCCCCGCACTATTGAATCGTCTACCAGAAGCACGTTGTTTCCTTTAAATTCAAGATCTATGGGGTGCAACTTAAACTGCAAACTTCGCTTTCGTAGTCCCTGACCCGGCATAATGAACGTACGACCGATGTACCTGTTTTTCACAAAACCTTCGCGGTAGCGAATCTTCAGTTGGTCTGCCAATCCCGCTGCCATCGGTCGACCGGTATCCGGTACGGGTATCACAGAATCGATTTTTATTCCTGCCTTCTTAATTTGCTTTGCTAAGGATTCTCCCATGCGAACACGAGCCTTGTAGACGCTTACGCCGTCTATGACTGAGTCGGGAGCCGAAAGGTAGACCCATTCAAAGAGGCAGGGTCGCAGACTTCCTTGCCTGCATATGCGGGAATGCAGCTTGTTTTTCCTATCGATGAACACGGCTTCCCCGGGTTGAATATCTCTAATAAATTCGAAATCCAGTGCTTTGAATGCCGCGTTTTCGGATGCGATAATGTACTCCTCTTTCATGCCGTATTTTCTTTTTCCGAGTTGCAGAGGACGTATGCCGTAGGGGTCTCGAAATCCCACGATGCCATGCCCTCCTATGAGAGCAACTACTGAGTACGCACCTGTGCATTGTCTGAATACCGATTTCACCGCTCGGAACACGTGGTCCGGAGTGAGGTGCTTCGGTTTGGTTTTGCGAAGGGCAACTGAGAAGACATTGAGCAGTACTTCCGAATCCGAATTGGTATTGAGATGCATGTACTCCTCTTCGAGCAGTCTCTTACTGAGCATACGAGCATTCGTAAGGTTTCCGTTGTGAGCGAGTGCGATACCGAAAGGTGAATTGACGAAGAACGGCTGTGCTTCAAACTCACTGGCGCATCCCGCAGTGGGATACCGCACATGGCCGATTCCCATGCGACCTTTCAGTCTTCCCAGCGACTTCGTATGAAACACGTCGCGTACCGTTCCGTTTGCTTTTTTAAGATGAAATTGGTTGTCGTAGGTCATAATACCCGCCGCATCTTGTCCGCGATGCTGCAGAAGAATAAGTCCGTCGTAGAGATCTTGGATGACATCCTGATAGCCGGAGACTCCAATAATCCCACACATATCAGCTTCTTGGAGGAGGGAATGTAGCGTAAGGCAAGCTCGCAGACAGTGAATCTAAGAGCCGATCTTTGCAGAAGGGTATTACCACAGAGACATTCTATAGAAGTATTACTGCGGCGCAAGTTTCAGAAGCTGTTTTCTGATTTTTCAGATTCCAATTGTCTCTGTTTTGCACGAACGCAATTTCGAATAAGGCTCGCCACAGTCATGGGACCCACTCCTCCGGGAACCGGAGTAATGGCGGAAGCTTTTTGAGAAACCGAATCAAAATCCACATCGCCCTTCAGGCCGGACTCCGTTTTCGTAATGCCGATATCCACAACCACCGCACCTTCTTTTACCATGTCGGCGGAAATGAGACCGGGCTTGCCAACCGCTACGGCAAGAATATCCGCTTCGCGCGTATGGCGAGCCAGATCTTTCGTATGAATATGGCATGTGGTGACTGTGGCATTACGGTTGAGAAACATGGTACTCAGCGGTTTTCCCACGGTGTTACTGTGGCCCACGACCACCACGTCTTTTCCTTCTATTTCAATATCATAAAATGCAAGCAGCTGCATGACTCCGGAAGGAGTGGCGGGTGGCAGGTGTTCAAATTCTTTCGAGAGGAACATTTTTCCGAGATTGTACGCGCAGAATCCGTCGACGTCTTTCATGGGATTTATCGCCCGAATGACCTGAGGCACATACTGCGAAAGGTGAACCGGCAACGGAAGTTGTACGATGAATCCTGTGACATCCGGGTTCGTATTCAGTTCTTCTATGACAGCGAAGAGATCTTCCAACGTCGTATCGGCAGGAAGATGCCTGTGCTCGTGTCGCATGCCGACAGTATCGCAACTTTTCATTTTCTGTGCGATGTAGCTTGTACTGGCGGGGTCGTCTCCCACTTGCACTACGGTGAGTGACGGATTGAGCGAAGCAACATCTTTTTTAAGAGACTCAAGAAGAGCTTGCGATGCTTTGCGACCGTCGAGGAGAAGGGGAGTCATGGCTTGAGTATAGAGACGCAAAGCAGGCTGTGCTACTCATGAAGATTCGTAATACTCTCTCGTGATATCGGCTCGAAATGTGCATGTACCTGTTGCCAGATGTATTCTGCAACTTCTTCTTTTTCTCCCGATGTATCGACAAACAATGCGGTCGGACTTTCCACTGCCTTGTATCCTTCGTAGATTCTTCTCTGGAACAGCTCTGTTTCAAACTGGTCTTGTACCGCTCTTTTTCGTATGCGTTCCATGCACACATCTGCGGGAGGGAGGGTGATAATGGTGAGATCGGGCTCCGGGAAGGCTTTGTTTACAGCCTTGAGCCACTGAGCGGAAACTCCCGTAGCAGCACCGTAAATGATGGTGGAGAGGGAATAACGGTCACAGATGACCGCTTTTCCGCTTCGCAGAGCGGGTTCTATGACTTCCTGCACATGCTGAGCTCTGTCCGCACAGAAAAGCAGCTGCACCGCTTCTGCAGGTGGCATGCTTTGCGAATGCAACAAAGACCGAATTTCTTTTCCAATAGCCCCTTCTGTAGGTTCCGCTGTGAGAAGCACGTCGTACTTTTCCCGTCGCATTCTCTCGGCAAGAAGCTGCGTATGCTTGGTGGTACCGCTTCCGTCGGGGCCTTCGAGAACAATGAATATACCTTTCATAATTTATAGAGTTCAAATACTACCCGAAATATGCTATAATCACTAGATATTTGAAACCAAATTCATGTTAGGACTTCTAGAAATCATTTGGCTTCTTCCGGGACTTTTTCTTGGTTCATTCCTCCCGTGGTACTTTTTTGAGGAGCCGAAACACATCGTAAAAAATTACATCGCTTATGCTGCGGCATTTTTGGAGATAATTTCGATTCCGTTTCTGCTCAGAACGCTGGTGAGTCCATGGAAGAGTATTACGGACGAATACGAGGTGAAAGGCTTTAACTTCAGCGAACTTGCGCAATCGCTCACCCTCAATGTGACTTCTCGTGTCATCGGATTCCTGTTTCGTAGCATCACGCTTGTCATAGGAATTGCCGCTCAAATTCTTCTGTTTTTGTTTTACCTTGCCTACTTCATAGCGTGGATTTTATACCCCGGCGTCCTTGTGGCGGCGATTGCTTACTTCACAAGCACCTCACTGTAAATGTCAGCAGTTACTTTTGATATTCGGCCGACACGAGCCTACACGGGACTCATACTACACAGAATTTTTGTGAGTCCGCTTTCTCTTGTGTTGTACGCGCTGCTTTTGGGGCCCTTGGTATTGCATGCAATGCTTACCGAAGATTATTCCACGCTCTTTACCATTGCGTCTCTCATCGCATTTGGCGTGCATGCGGAGAGGAAATTCATAGAGAAGAAACTGATGCGTGACGACGAGCCCGTACTTTCGAGGTCTAACCTCGGATGCTACGTGACGTTCGATATTGTCAGACGCATTCACGGAAGAGGACATGTGACTCTTTCAAAACTTCTGGTTGCGGCTGCTTCCACTCCGCGAGGAGAGTTTATTCTCAGGCAGTTGGGAAGAGACAAGAAGCAGTTTCTCACTGCTTGCAAAGGAGGAGTGTCTTCCAAAGATTCCGTGCTCGATTTCATGCAATATGCGGTAGAGTCCGCTACGGAACTGGGAGAAAGGCGCATAGATGCGAATGCGATTCTGTTTTCCTTCTTTAAGAAAGAAGGTGTGTTTCGGACGTTCCTCAATGAATGCGACGTCTCGATTGAAGATGTACGCACCATTTTGAAATGGGAGTCTTTTCACAAAGAGGTGTCGCACAAAGAATGGATACTTCACCCGCACCGATTGGTTCGTGCATTCGGATCTTTCGGAAGATCTTGGGTACAGGGGTATACCAATGATCTGGATCTTATTACCAATAATATCAGCGGACAGGTGGTATGGGACGGTGAGCACCGCGGTGTATTGATTCACGATGAGCAGCTCAAGCTTGCCGTACAGGTGCTTTCCAGAGCGAGTCAGCGTAATATTTTGGCCATAGGAAAAGTGGGCGCAGGTAAGCGTACCATGGTGCAGAACGTCTGCTACATGTTACGCAAACATGAACTGGAAAAAGGGTTGCCGCTTTCTCGGCACCTTGTGCTGAAAACCGAAGAATTGCTTTCGGGTTACAAAGAGCCGGATCAAATATTCCTTAAAGCTTTGAAGAAGGGGGAAGAATCGGGAAAGGTAGTGTTGATCATTGAAAATATTTCCATTCTTCTGCGTGCCGCAGATGCGAATCTTCGCAATGTGCTTACGAAGTTTCTGCAGTCCAAAAATGTCTCCATATTCGGAATTGTTGCCCCGGAAGACTATCACACATACGTGAAGTCCGACCCTGTTTTGGACGGACTCATGGAGAAAATATATTTGGACGACACTTCCGACGACGAAACCATGGCAGTGTTGATGATGGAGTACTTCTCCCTGCATGAGAAGTACAAGGCGTTTGTTACATACCATGCATTTAAGTCTCTGCTGGCCCTTACCAAGCGATTTGTGGGAAAGGGTGCCATGCCGGGAAAGGCGGTGGACATACTGCGAGATGCAATCATCGCGGCGCGAGATGACCACTCCACGTACGTGGAAGATACTCATATGCGGAAAGCCATTTCTCTCAAGGCGCACATGGACATAAGCGAGGTATCGGGAGATGAGCGTCAGCGACTTTTGAATCTGGAAGAAGCCTTGAAATCCAATATCATGGGACAGGAAGAGTCCATTCAGTCTCTGGTGAATACCTTAAAAAGAGCTCGCATGGATATAAATGCCGGCAAGAGGCCGCTCGGTACGTTCCTGTTCCTCGGTCCTACCGGTGTGGGAAAAACTCACACTGCTAAAACGTTGGCGAAAGAGTATTTCGGGTCCACCGACGCACTCATTCGTGTGGACATGAACGAGTATAGCAACGAGGACTCCGTATTCGGAATAATTGGAGATCCGAATCCGACGAAGGCATCCGAAGGATTTTTGACCAAACAAGTCCAAGACAAACCGTTCTCTCTTATTCTTCTGGACGAAATTGAAAAAGCTCACAAGAAGGTTCTCAACCTCTTCCTGCAGATTTTGGACGAAGGAAAACTGACTGACAGTCGCGGCATCACCACGGATTTCCGCAACACCATCATTATTGCCACGTCCAACGCCGGAGCGTTGTTCATTCGTGACTTCATTAAAAAGAATGAAAACAAGAGCAAGGAGGAATTTAAAGAAGCGCTGATAGATACCATCCTACAATCGCAAATATTCTCTCCCGAGTTTGTGAACCGCTTCGATGAAATTATTTTGTACTATCCGCTCTCCATAAAAAATGCCATTAAGGTCGCATTGGTTATGCTTGAAGACATCGTACGTGAAATAGCGGATAAGAAAGGCTACATAGTGCAGGTGGAAGAAGATGTGGTGATTGAAATAGTAAAAGAAGGGTATTCGGTCGAGTTCGGTGCTCGCGAAATGCGTCGCGTGATTCTGGATATGATAGAAAACTTTCTGGCGGACTACCTTCTGCGCAACGACGTAAAGCGCGGTGATACCATTTTTATATCCCGAAAAGACATACTGAAGGACGAAAAATCGGAGTAGAAATTACTGAGCGACTGCGCTCAGCATTTCCTGAACATTCAGCGTGTAGGCAACGGTATCTTTTTCTCTGTACTGCCATAATACTTTCCCGTCCCGATACAGTGTGTAGCTGCGACGAAGCAGATCTCCCACACAGGGTGGCAGTGTTTTCTTCCCCTCTTCGTCGCTCAGTTTTCCTATGAGTCCGCGCATTTGAAAACTGCCGAAGTCGGACGCAAATTCCACGTTTGATTTCGCCCACTTCGAGTACCGTACCCATTCGTTGATGGCAAAAGGTTGGTCTGAGCAGACGATGATAATTCTTCCCACCCCGGCATCTCGAAGCTCCGTGATGACGGAAAGAATTCCCGGAACGCATTGCTCGGTGCATGTTCCGCTGAACGCCGCGGGAATGGTGACGATAAGAGACGTTCCTTCCAGTGACTCTATGTCGATGGGCTCATTGTTGGAGGCTGCGTAGACTGTTGTCATACGAAAGGAAGAAATTATTCGACATCTATGCATCCGCATCCGCATTCATTGCTGAACGCTTTGGAGGAGTCTGCGCAGGAAAATCGGACCGTTGCACATGTTTCCGGATTGTCAGATACGTAGTGTACGCCTTCGTCTCCTTCGAGCGGACAGGCCTGAGCTCTGTCTGCGGAGGTGAAAGGAAGATCTCCCAAAAGATTCACATCGGATTCACTGTGGGCTTGCACACCGTACTCAGACACTGTAAAGAGGGAGTCTTTGATTCGAAGAATTCGTTCCACATTCTTGCCGTAAAAGTAACTGCCTGCTTTCAGGTAATCCTGTTGGTTGTAGTGACTGATTGTGCCCTTCAGAGTGAATCCTTGTTCCAGGCTGATACCGAATACGTACGCACCTTGGAAGACAGGCATGCCCCAAGAACTGCCCGGAGCACCCTGCTTCTGTTCTGCTGTCAGTTTGTGCACTTCCACGGGGAAGGCCAGAAGGTTTCTTTCTTTATCAAACAGGAGTGCCTTATGGTTATGCAGCAGCGGACTGTCTGTTCCGCGGTCTCCGATACCGAATGTGTGAAGCTGCTTGGGATCCGAAGGGTCTGTGACATCGAACAGTGCTATTTTCATTCCCTGATACCATGCAAATTCTCCCTCCTTTGCTTCCTGCGCATCTTTGCCGAAGCCGAGAATGTGTGTTTCGTCGTACGGGTGAAGGTAGTCGCTGTATCCGGGAATTTTCAGTTTTCCGAGAATGGTCGGGTTCGCGGGATTTGAGAGATCCAACACGAAGAACGGATCGACCTTCTTAAATGTTACCAGGTAAGCGCGGTTCCCGATGAACCGTGCCGAATAGATTGTTTCTCCCGGCGCGATATCTTCTATTTTGCCCACATCTTCCAAATTCATATTCAGGACGTACACATTATTCTTTGATGGATTGCTCTGGTCCCACGACTGTCCCGTGGTTGTTGCTATGCGGAAGTTTCCGTCGTACTCGTCCATGGAGAATTGGTTCAGTACCCGACCGGGAACAGTTCCGTGTGCTTTCATTTCTATGCCGTTATCCGTAAAGGCAAAGCGATAGATACTTGTTTCTTCCGTGCTGGTTCCAACGGGACCTCTCCAGTGGTAGAGCCATTGATTGGCTGCAACGTAGAGGTTGGAAGTGGATGCGTAAATATTTTCGGCGCTGCCGAGCACCACTTCTCTCTTCACTTCTTTATCGGCACTGTCTGTCGGGATAGTGGCGACAATAAGGTACTGAGGATTTTGCACATGAGGGAGAATAATGATGTCTCCGCATCTGCTCACAGCATGAGTGGAGCCGCCGAGTGCGGAGTCGCTGAATGATGGCAGCAGATCTCCTTCCAGCGGAACGGGAATGGGGTTGGGCACACGCCAGCGCACTCCTTCGTTCATCACAAGGTAGATTCGAGATCCGATTTTTCTTGTGGAAACGGTGTTACCGTCGAATGAAAGCGTTCGCAGAGAAACGGGGTTGGACCTGTCTGCAATATCGTAGATACGAACTTCGGTTTGCTGTCCGCCGTAAAATGCGGGCGCCATGATTCCGACTGCCATTTTGTTTGCGGCCGGATGCGTGGTTTTGTAAGAATTCCACGACGTTCCGAGCACAATGAGCTTGTCTCCGTCTATGTAGAGATCGTTCGGATTGAATTCGGAATCCTGCAGATCGATAGTGCTTACCACTTCCATGGAATTGGCGGGGTCCGTTCGTACGATACGCACTTTTCCGTTCAAGACGGCATAGATGTACGACCCGTCTGTTTTTACGATGTCGGACTCATCCACTCCTTCCACTTGCACGTTGGTTTCGGAGTAATCCATTTGAGATGCTCCCGCTTGCGGTGCCATGGAGGGAAGGGATTTCATTTGTGCCATTGGCATGGCAATGGCATCTTCCATTATTCCGTAGTTGCCGTAGAAACCTCTGTTGGACTCTTCCGTAAACGCTTTGATGTCCGCACAGGAAGAAGCGCGTTGCGGAGTATCCGATGCCATGTTCACCATGACCTCCGGGTACTTTACGTTTAAGTACCCCTTGCTCGGCTGATCTGTTTTGTCTTCGGTGAGTCTCCACATCATTTCTGCCATTTCTCCTCTGTTAATGGTTTGTTCCAGCTTTTCCACCGAGAGAGGAATGGCATTGGAGTTTTCCAATGCTCGTACGAACGGCTCGTACCAGTCGGGTGAGTTTTGTTCCACATCCTGTTCGTAGGCGAGCGAGAGAATTTTCGATGCCTCGGCAAACGAAATGGATTTCTCCGGCTTAAAGAACCCGTTCGGGTATCCGTCTATGATTCCCTCCTTTTTTGCGGTGCATACGTAGCCAGCAAACCATTCGTCGGTTACATCCGGGAAACAGCGTGAACCTTCGCTCACTTTCCCTCTGCTCTCCATGACTATTTTCAGAAACTCCGCCCTGTTTATATGTGCGGTCGGCTTGAACGTACCGTCGTCGTATCCTTCTATTACACCCTTGTCCTTCAGAGCCTGTATGGCTGTGGAGTACGGGGTAATACCCTGGCGAACATCGCCGAATGCTTCGGCCGAAAGCGGACTGAATACGGTGGCGGTAAGTGAGAGAATACAGAGCGTCGCAGCGTGCTTTATTATCTTCATGTAAAGGTGTTTGAAAAAGTAACCGAGGCAGTCTAGCAGAACACCGAAGACCAAGGATGAACATGCAGGCCCAATTTATTCTTTTCCTCTGCTACTGGCGGAGAAACATGAACAAAAAATGTGATCAATACACGGGAATCACATGGTGCAATATGATGACAATGCACAGGATTGCAGTTACGAGCCATCTGGAATGCAGGCATTTCTTCTGCCATGAATGAGGCAGAACATGTTGAATTGTCAGGAGATTGGCAATAAAAAAAGCGACTGCCAGTATGACGGGAGTAATGTAAATACCTTTGGATGAGTAGCACCAGATGCACGCATTTTTCCATACGTAGTACGTAAGAAGTGTGAATTGCACAACGCTGTAGGCAAGGAGCGACACGCCGAGAGCTATCCACACGGGGTCCGCTTTCTTCCGCACGGTCTGAATTACCAGTAAGAAGAGACTGAGAAGCAGGAGTGTGGGAATCACATATTGGTAGAACACGCTAATTTTTGTGGAGAATGCATTGGGAGTACCCAGTCCGTGGTCGCGAATCCAAAAGTCGTTCCACGCATCCGATAGTCGTGGCATTTCCCAGTCTCTCCAGTAGGGTTGTTCTTTGCGGGCTTGCGACCCCTTAAATAATTCCAGGAAATATGCCGTTTTGTCTTTCTCTTTTATTTCTTGTCCTCCCTGCATTCTGTCCTCATAAAATTGTCCGTTATGGGGGAAGTAGGTTCCCTGTGTAAGGAAGTATCTCCAGTGGTAATACGGGAAAGCGAGTGCCACTCCCACCACACTGATGAAAAGGGCATTGCGTACCGTGCGCAATGCCTCCGGAGATCTGCGCAGTATCTGCGAGAATCCGAAGGCACAAGCAACGATGACGGGAAGAGAAGCTATGAGGAGCCCGTTGAATTTAGTCATGAGACCGGCGAAGATCGTAAGAGCCAGCAGCGCCATTCGCACCTGTGTTTTCCTGTGACTTGCAGCCGGGTCCTTTTTCCCGAAGAGCATGATGGACAAATGCAGTGCAAAACACGTACACATGAAAATAATCATGTCTAAGTTTACGGATCTTGAGAGGAACACCATCATGGGTATGCTCATTCCTCCGTACAGGAAAACAAGTCCGATGGGTTTTTGCAAAAGCCCGAGATACTTTACCGTTTGTCGTATGCAGAAAAATGCAATGAAGGATGTGAGAAGTGAGACGATTTTTGCGCTGAGCAGGAGCCCGAATCCGCTGTTGAGAAACGGTTCGGAAAGCAGGAATCCGAGCGGAGGGTGATAGCTGTAGAACATCTGGAACACTTCGCGATTTAGTATGTTTGAAACAGTGAAAAGATTCGCAGCAAGCACGTCCATGTGGTACCCCCAGTCCCATCCTTCATTGATGCGCATGTGCACGAAGAACGACCAGAGCCGAGCGAGAATAAACGTACAGAGAAGCAGCAGTTCGCTTCGCCGGGAATCTGAAAAGAGAGAACGTTTGGATTGTATGACCAGCAACAGCAGTATGAATGCGATAAGCAAGTACGGACGCAGCAGAGAATCTGCCATGGAGGGGCGCACCCGTACCAAGGTCGCTCCGTTCTCATTTTCCACTTCCATCTTCAGAGTATTTGTTCCGGTTTTAAGATACGCAGAGAGATCTATGGTGTCCCCGTACGGGAAGGGGCACAACGGAATATTGTCACTTTGCACCTCTATGGCATTCACCCATAACTTTACCAGACAGTCATCTATGGAGAAGTAGTATCGAGTGAAATGAACTCTGCGGAGATCCCATGTAGTTTCGACCGTGTACGTTTGCTCTTCGGGTGCGGTGGTATCGTACAGGTTGAGCGGCGGGGGAGTAATGTAGGTTTGTTCGCCTTCGTATGCGTACGAGAACATGCCTTGCTTTGGCAGGAAGCTTCGGAGCGGAAGGTACACAGCGAATAGCAATGTGGCAGCCAGTACTGCGACGGTGCAGATTACGGTGACACTGCGCCGTTTTTTGAATGTGGTTTCCAAAGTTCCGACTGTCTTTTTTATGGCTCTTCGCAGCGATCTGTATTCCATGGAATACCACAAAAGACTCACGATTCCCGCCAGCGCCAAAACAATTCCCAGAGGATCAAACATCCACGGCATCAGGTTTACCCCCACGCCTCCGCTTCTGTTTCGCATGTAGTACTGTACGGTATTGACGCCCGGAAGCAGGTGGTCGCTGAGATCTATCACCGTACCCCACGGCCAGTTGCAGATGGGATACCGTACGTTCAGAACGGGAACATCGTTGATGATAATGGAGTCCAGGCAGTCATCCACTTCTATGTAATATTTGGAAGGGCGCAGCGCATGAATCTGCATAACAGATTCAACGAAGTAGGGACCGGTCGGTGCTACGGGTATATGCAGAGGGTGCGTAAACGATTCGGATTGATTGCGAAGAATGAAATGATTTTCAACGAATACGGGCCTGGAATAGGCATACAGGTACGTAAGTCCTACGAGGACGAAACAGAAGACGAGTGTTCTGTGTAAAAAAGGCGCCCACTTTTTTGGGTTCTGCATGCGCAAAGAATGCAATTCTTCGCTTTAAAACGCAAATGATGAGTGTTGCGCTATTCTGCGTAATTGTGGGCGGAGGTATGAAAATTTCTGTTTTGCTTTTCTCAGAAAGAAAAAGTACAGGATTATTGACACTTCACGCCAAGGGATTACCATGTCGTACTTTCTGCATGTATGTTATGAAAACCACCATAGCAGCCATCGTTTTTCTTCTCCTTACTCTGCCTGCCATCGCAAGTGCGGATGACCGGAACAGCACACATCCCTACGACGAACCAGAAAGAACAGTTCGCGGTTTGACACACAGAAACAACAAGCGCAGTTGGGGATACGCTGAAATTCAACGATTGTACGCAAGCAGATACCGAACCACGACGCACATGTTGCATCCGTACTACAGAAGTCAGCCGTACGAGCGTTACGGCCGCATACCGGAGAGTCAATTTACATATTCGTACGATCGCTTTGCGAAAGAAGTGATACGTCCTGATCGCGTCTATTAATTTGCATGTCTATGGATATGGCCAGACTCGGCGAGGTGTTCGACCTTCCGAGTGACGGTACCATATTTCAAGAAGTGTTAGAGAGATCAGTCGAAGAGATTTGCGTGACCATAGATGCAGAGTGCCGAGCTGTTTCCGTGGAATTGCATGATACGTTGATTTTGTACTCCGACATGTTGTACGACCAATACGGAGAAAACTATTTGTGCTGGCAACAAGAGCAGCAGGTGCAGTATCGCGATGCCATTCATGCTCTCTTGGAGCAGGAGGAGTCCTTTGCTGCGCAAGCGGGAGATGTTGCCGGTAATTTGTCTCAGATAGAGCAAGAGCATAATCCTCTCATTCGTGAATGGACACGTTGGTGCATAAAGAAGCGCAATGAATTTGAAGCGCTGCGCAAATTTTCCACGCTGAGTCGTACGATGAGGTTTGGCATAGATGAATATGAAAAGAACGTGGACACAGATACAAAGATGCAGACACTGTTTGCTGTGGCGGCAGATCACTTCGAGGGGCTGCATGTTCCGGAAGATGTACTGCACACACAAATGCAAAAAAGATGTGTGAATATGGCGAATCAGCTTTCCAATAAGCACAGTGCGCTTATGGGTACTTCTCGGAGTATTGCAAAATCCCTGCGCAGATCCTTTGATTTCTTCTACCCGAAGATGCCGGAGCGCTATAAGCCGTAGATCAGTAGGAAGCCGATATATTGACAAATAAACACAAATATTATATAAATAACCTCCTATGTATCTATCTCTCATACGAGGCAGGGCCATACATTCCGGCATTTTGTGCCTTTCGCTGCTCCTGTGCGCATTCTTGCCCGTTTCTTTGGCTCACGCAGAGGGGAGTTGGAGAAGGTACGACGACCCGAATTCGGGTCTGTCTGTACGATATCCTGCCTACTGGGGGCGAGATACGACAACCAACCCCGCAGACCCCGAACTCGTTATGACATTCGCCGCTCCCATAACGAACGGCTTCATTATGAATTACCAGCCTGCGACGGTGGAAATGCGCGTGGTGCGCTCTCTTGCTTCCGCCACCACAGATATTCACGCTCTGGCAGACGGTTTTCAGCAGTACTACGTAGACAGGCCGCACATCTTCCGCGCATTTACAAGGACTGACCTGGAAGTGCAGCAGCGTCCCGCGGCTCGGTTCTCCTACACCATGCTCGGAGACGACGGAACCATGTACGTGACCGAGACATGGCAGGCATTCGGAGATACCGCAGTGAATTTGCGACTCAGTACGTACCAACTCTTTGGCGACAGGCAGCAGCACTACGAGTCCTTGTATACCGACATGCTGGAATCGCTCTACAGAAAAGGGGAGGGGAGTCTGACTGCCACAGACAATATGTTTCCTCTCGGTCGCATGTCGGAATTTGCCGACCCGCGCAGCAGAAGCAACATTCCAAGCAACGATTTTACGAACACCTACCGCACCGCCGGAGGATTGCAGATTCTTTTTCCGCAAGACCGGAAGGCGCAGCCGATATACGACAATTACATTTCTTCCTCCGTGTATGTTGCGGGAACAAAAAAGAACGCTCTGCACTTTACGGTTACCATTACGGATCTGTATCAGGCGTTCATTGCGCAGGCAAGTGACTTCGCCGTGCGAAAGAGGCTGACGGAACAACCCGACAGTTTTTGGTTGAGTACCGTACGCGACGCGATAGTAGCGCGGTACGCCGAAACCGTACCTGACTTCACACTGCTCTCATCCAGAGACATTACCGTGGACGGCAATCCCGCCGTTGAGCTGGAATACAGAGGCAAAACGGGAGCAGGGGAGTTGGTGACACGCAGAGAAGTACTGACTGTACATCGCAGAGTGCTTTACTCCTTTGTGTACGAAACGGGAACAACGGAAACGAGAACATTCGAGAAGATGGTGGATGCGGTACGATTGCCGTAGCACCGTACTCAGTTGTGATGAGTTCTCATGGCCATATGTCGCTGAAAAACAGAATATTGCAAAAACATCATTATGTTCTTTGCTTATAAAGAGATATGATCTTAGAATTCTGCCATGAGCGACAAAGAACCTGCATATAAAACATTTGCCCCCACAGAAAAGGAGCTTTACGAAGAGTTTGTCGATAAGAACACAGCAGAGACGCTGGAGAATTTGGATGCCATGCGACCTGCACTGAAAATGTATCCGCAAGGATACCATCTCGTACGAGATGCCCTGTACGAAATGCCATACGTCGGAGAGGGTGGAACGGCACCGAAATCCAATGAAAAGTTTGATGCGTTCTATGCGAGAAGGATAGCTGACATTCTGTATTCATTTGCCCTCAGAATAAGAGCGGTAGGGTTTGAAGACGACTCACCCGAGATACTCAGCATGCAAAATGTGGATCTCAGCGCTGCACACGACGTATCGCCCGAGGCACCTCCCGAACCGGACAATGAGGCCATACGTGAAAGTTTTATGGATAACAGCGGCATTACGGACACGGACATAGCTGCACATGGTGACCGTGCGGACCAACGAGCAATAGACGAACAACATGCGCAGTCCCGACACACGGACAGAGAAATTGCTTCTCAGGAAGCGGAGGAAGTGGCAGCTATTGTTAAAGAGCTTGGAGGGAAGATACGTATCGGCAATATTTTTGGCGATGATGACGTGGAAGTGGAAGGCACGGGCGGAAGTGGGAGCGTACAGTTGGGTATGCTGTATTCCAGCGGCTCCAGCCTTGGGGGAGATATGTGCGCACGTAATTGTGTACGACTTTTTTTCAACGCCGTGCTTCACGGTTCTAAAAAGAGATTCGGACTGGCTAAGCATTTGCAGATACTCACACAATACGGAGAGATAACGCAGGCAGAAATAGATCTGCTCGTCGAAAAAATACAAGAGCAGGTTACTGCATTGTAGCATTCGGTACGGAGAGATATTCGACTGAAAACCTCCCGACTTTTTTGCAAAGTTTTCGAAGAAGGATATGTTATTTCTCCGGTCTTTTTTCATTACACCCCCAACAATAAGGAAAAGGAGGTGAACGCTATGAAGACACTCGTCGTGGCTTCTGTTGTCATTCGGCAGGCGTCGTATTCCACTTCATCCGGCGAACCGATGGACTGGGAGGCGGTGCTTGCACCGCTGTTTCTTTACCTGGTGTTTCTGTCTTGCACGTACGGCTTGTACGACATGTGGAGGACTGCAATTGCCAATCGGGCATGTAATCCCACAGCCATTGTGTTGCTGACTCTCTCGACTGCGACATATGCGGTTACGATAGTCGGCGGAGCATCTGCGCTTCTGACCGGCAAACTGTATTGACCGGCTTTTCGGTCGCGGGAACCCGCGACCGACCACCACCTATTTCTGTCGGAGATGGGTGGTTTGGTAAATGTATGGGACGCTGTATGATTGCCGCATGCAAAGAATTATCTCTCAATTGGACAAACTCTTCTCGTTCTTCGTTTTTCTCGTCATCGTCATGTTGGCGTTGTATATGGCTCTCCGTATAGGAGTGGGAGCGGAGTACATGTTTAGCGGAGTTCTTTCGGGTGAACTGCTGGATCACGACGTGTTGGATATATTCAGCAGAAGAGCGCTGCATTCCATCGCCGAGATGATTATTCTTATAAAGGCGTACCGCATACTGGTGTCGTACCTGAAGACTCACCATGTAAGCGTGGAGTACATCGTGGAGATTTCCATTATTGCTCCGGCCATAGAGCTGTTGTTTGCAGCGGAGTATTACGACTCTGTTTCCAAAGTCGTACTGGCTGTGTTTGGTTTGTGTAATCTGTTTCTGTACTTATATTTCTTCGGCGCTGATCACGATGAAGAGTTGCATAATGTGATGGGCAAGCACCGCACTAAGTAATGAATTGAGGGCACTTATTGAATTTGCATCTCACGTACTATGACGATTTTTTGCAATGTGTAACATACCGTAACGCCGTCTCTTCCCTTGTGCCTGAGAGTCGGATTTTTTTGTTTTTGCAAAAAAATAGAGTTGTTCAAAATATGAACAGAACAACTTTCATCCACAACCGGCTGTGTACGTTTGCTGAGTGCCTGATGTAGAACACAGACATTCGATTCCATTTCATCATTTTTCATTATGCCACCACCCACACATTCCCTTGTAGAAGCAGTAGCGAAGAATGCCGTGCAGCAGGAAATACAGCGAAGAGCAGCATCTGCGGATCTTGAATTTCTTCCCAAATTCTCCACAGTGGGAGAAGTGCTGGAGTTTGCAAAGAAGCAGGGAGTAACCATGCTCGACCTTACATTTACCGACGTTCCGGGAACACTGCAGCATACGTCGTGCCCTGTGCGACTGTTTAACGAAGACAGCGTGGAAGAAGGATTCGGGTTCGACGGATCATCCATTCGAGGGTTTCAGGAAATTCAGGAGTCGGACATGCTCCTCATGCCCGATATCACCACTGCGTATTTGGATACCTTTTCGGCGGAGCCAACCATTTCGGTGTTGTGTGACGTGAAAGACCCCATAAAGGGAGACATCTACGCTTCCAGCCCGAGAACAGTTGCGTTGCGTGCCGTGGAATACCTGAAGTCCACGGGTATTGCAGATACGGTTTGCATGGGTCCCGAGCTTGAATTCTTTATTTTCGACCACGTGGAATACAGCCAGAGTCCCGGTGCCGGTTCGTATGCCGTGGATTCCGTGGAGGCAATTTGGAATACGGGCATGCGCGAAGACGGGGGAAATAAAGGATATAAAATTCGTCATAAAGAAGGGTATTTCCCCGGACCTCCCATGGACCGGCACCAAGATGTGCGTACCGCCATGGTTCGTGAGTTGGAACGTGCGAGAATAGAAATAGAAAGTTTCCATCATGAAGTCGCCACCGCGGGACAAGCGGAAATCGATATGAAATTCGATGACCTGCTCTCCATGGCGGATAAAGTGATGCGATACAAGTATATCGTGCGTAACGTGGCGGCACGGTATGGCAAAACAGCGACATTCATGCCAAAGCCAATTCATAACGACAACGGAAGCGGTATGCATGTGCACCAGAGCTTGTGGTTGAACGGGGAAACGCTGTTTGCGGGAGACGAATACGCAGGCTTAAGTGACACTGCGTTGCACTACATCGGAGGAATTTTAAAACATGCCAACGCGCTTACGGCTTTTACAAATCCCACCACCAACAGTTACCGACGTCTCGTACCGGGATTCGAAGCACCTGTGAACTTCATCTACTCCGCACGCAACAGATCTGCCGCCATTCGTATTCCCATGTATTCACAGTCTCCAAAGTCCAAACGGGTGGAAATTCGTTTTCCGGACCCCACAGCAAACCCCTACCTTTCGTTCTCGGCAATGCTGCTTGCGGGGTTGGACGGAATCCGTAATAAAACAGACCCGGGAGAAGCAACGGATAAAAACCTCTACTCGCTCTCGGATGCCGAGCTCGAAAAAATACCTCACGCGCCGACATCCTTGGAAAATGCGTTGCAGGCTTTGGAGCAAGACCACGGGTTCCTTACGGACACAGGAGTGTTTGAAGAAGGGTTCATATCGTCGTACATCGCATTCAAGCGCTCCGAAATTGCCGAAGGCTATACTTTTCCCACGCCGTGGGAGTTCTACAGATACTTCGACGTGTAGTCGTATTTTTCTTTTCTTCTTCCTTTCATCTCTATGGATATCTCCGAACTTGCGTACTCGCTGGACACCGTGTGGGTTCTGCTGGCTGCGTTTCTTGTCTTCTTTATGCAAGCGGGATTCGCGTTGGTGGAAGCGGGTTTCACGCAGTCTAAAAATGCGGTGAATATCCTTATGAAGAACTTCGCGGACTTCACCATAGCCAGTCTGGTGTTCTTTTGCATGGGGTACGGCATTATGTTCGGTGCGGGCAACGGATTTATGGGCAAAGAATATTTCTTCCTGCATGGGCTTCAAAACGATGCCATTCCCGGTCTTGCATTCTTCTTGTTTCAAACGGTGTTTGCGGGAACCACTGCAACCATCGTTTCGGGTGCCATGGCGGAACGCACGAAGTTCGGCAGTTATCTTCTGGCATCTGCGATAATGACCGCGCTTATTTACCCCATCGTCGGGCACTGGACATGGGGCGGAGGATGGTTAAGTGACCTCGGGTTCATAGATTTCGCAGGCTCGGGAGTGGTGCATACCGTCGGAGGAGTAGCGGGATTGGCAGGTGCTATGTTGCTCGGGCCTCGTAAAGGTGCGTTTAACCCCGATTCCCACGTGCATAAAGGTCACAATGTCACCTTCGCGGGACTCGGTGTCTTTATTCTGTGGCTTGGCTGGTTCGGGTTTAACCCCGGCTCACAGGTGGCTGCCTCGGGTATGGAGAACGCCAATGCCATAGCACTCATAGCTGTAAATACGAATCTCGCCGCAGCCGCCGGCTCGCTTTTGGGCATGCTGCTTTCGTGGATGAAACTCGGGAAACCAAACATAGGTATGACCCTAAACGGAGCACTGGCTGGCTTGGTTGCCATTACGGCGGGCTGTGCGTCTGTAACTCCTTTGGCTGCCATAGCTATAGGGGCAATAGGCTCGGTGGCTATGTACGCAGGGGTTACGCTTCTGTGGAAACTGCGCATAGATGATCCCGTCGGTGCGGTCTCCGTACACGGCGTTGCGGGAATATGGGGAGTGCTTGCGGTGGGACTCTTTGACCCTTCCGCAGATTTTGTGGTCCAGGCCACGGGAATCGTTTCCATTGTGGTATGGACAGCTCTTACATCCGTTGTGCTCTTCGGAGTCCTGAAAGCAACGGTCGGTTTGCGTGTTTCGGGCAGTGTGGAAGATGAAGGACTCGATACCCACGAGCATGGTGTGGTGGCGTATGCGTGAGAAAGAAAAGAGTGGAGTGGTGGACATACCGAAAATTGAACCACTAAAAACCCCCAACTTTCGTCAGGGGTTTTTTAATGCCGTACAAGAGGGGATTACATCATCCCTCCCATCCCTCCCATGGCAGCAGCTGCGGCAGCAGCTTCTGCAGGGTCGGGATCTTTTGGAATTTCGCAGATGGCGGCCTCCAACGTGAGGAACATGGAAGCGACGGAAGCGGCGTTCTGCAATGCGGAACGTGTGACTTTCTTCGGATCTATGACCATGGCTTTTACGAGGTCTTCGTACTTGCCCGTAAGAGCGTTGTAGCCTTCGTTGCCTTTCATCTGTCGTACTTTCTCCACCACCACTTCTCCCGCGACACCGGAGTTTGCGGCGATGTTGTAAAGGGGAGCGACGAGTGCTTCTTTTATTATTTCCACTCCCACTTGCTCGTCTTCGTTTGTGAGTTTCAGCTTATCCAGAGCACCGAGAGTACGAATGTAGGCAGTGCCTCCTCCGGGAAGAATTCCTTCCTCGGCGGCTGCGCGAGTGGCGGAGAGGGCGTCTTCCACACGGTGCTGACGCTCTTTCTGCTCCACTTCGGTCGCAGCTCCCACGCGGATGAGTGCAACTCCTCCCGTGAGTTTGGCAAGACGTTCCGCAAGCTTCTCTTTATCAAAGTCTGAGTTGGAACTCTCTATGGCAGCTTTAATCTGATTGATTCGTGCCTCTATATCTTTTTTCTTACCGGCACCTCCCACGATGGTCGTGGCATCTTTCGTGGAGATAACTTTGGTAGCGTGACCGAGGTCCTCTACCGATGTGTTTTCCAGCTTGAGTCCGACTTCTTCGGAAATCACACGTCCGCCCGTAAGTGCTGCGATATCTCGCAAAATCTCCTTACGACGGTCACCGAAAGCAGGGGCTTTTACCGCCAGTGCGGTGAATGTGCCGCGGAGCTTGTTTACCACCAAAGTGGCAAGAGCTTCTCCTTCTATGCTTTCTGCGATAATAACGATTTCTTTCTTTCCCTTCTGAGCCAAGCCTTCGAGCAGCGGAAGGATTTCCTGAATGGAGTTGATTTTGGAGTCCGTAATAAGAATGGATGCGTTGTTAAACACCGCTTCCATACGGGACGTATCTGTCACGAAGTACGGAGAAATGTATCCGTTATCAAACTGCATTCCTTCCACGTACTCTTTCTCCAGACCCATGGTCTGGCCCGACTCCACGGTAACGACTCCGTCCTTCCCTGCTTCGTCTATGACTGCCGCAATTATTTCACCGATCTCCGTATCCTGAGCGGAAATAGTGGCAACCGCTTTGTATTCCTCTTTGGATGAAATATCTTTCTTCATGTTCTCCAGTTCGGCAACCACGGTTTCCACCGCTTTGTCTATGCCGCGCTTAATGGAGATGGCGTTGCTTCCGCTGGAAAGGTGTTTAAGTCCCGCTTGCATAATGGCGTGAGCCAGAACGGTTGCGGTAGTTGTACCGTCTCCCGCCGCATCGTTTGTTTTGGTGGCAGCTTCTTTCACGAGTTGCGCACCCATGTTTTCAAACTTGTCTTCCAGTTCTATTTCTCTGGCAACGGACACACCGTCTTTGGTAACGGTCGGTGCGCCGTACGATTTTTCTATAAGGACGTTGCGACCCTTGGGGCCCATGGTTGCTCGTACCGCTTGTGCGAGCTTGGTTACTCCCACGAGCACTCTGTCGCGGGCATCGGATCCGAAAAGTAGTTGTTTGGCCATAGTGGAAAATGGGAAAAGTAGGTATCGAAATAAAACTAGGCGACTTTGCCCAGTACGGAATCTAAGCGAAGAATCTTCACTTCGACGTCTTTGCCATTTTTGGCTTTCAGTTTTACGTCGTCACCGGCGTATTTGCCAAACAGCACTTTGTCGCCGATTTTCAAGAATTCCTGAGGGTTCGGAACATCGCCGATTCCACCGGAACCGAGTGCGATGACTATTCCTTCGGAAGGCTTTTCTCCGTTGGCGGTATCCGGAATGACAATACCGGAGGCGGTCACTTGCTCTTTCTCCATGGGGACAACAACGACGCGGTCTCCAAGGGGATCTATGCTCACTGCGAGTTTTGGAATGTCTGCCATAACGTAGAGAGAAGAAAAGGTATAAAACTGCACCGTAGTGCTGTTAGCAGTCTCAATAATAGAGTGCTAAGCACTCGGAAGTATAGAGTGCCAATGTTGCACGTCAAGAAATTTGTGGGTCAGTATTTTTCTGTTCGGTATCCTCGCTTGATACATTCATATGTTCCTTCGTATACTACTGCATGATCTTCCCCTCTAGTTTTATGAAAAAAGGTACCTTGCGTTCTTTTTCCCTCGGATCTTTTGTGTGCGGACTTACCATAGGAGTAGTTGGTACGGCAGTCGGAGCAACGAGAATGGGTTCTTCGGTATTCCCGGATGTTCCCGCAGGCTCGTACTACGACGAGGCGATAGGGGAGATGTACGGACTCGGAGTCATCACGGGATTTCAAGACGGAAAATTCAAACCGGATGACAATCTTTCGCGCGGGCAAGCGGCAGTGATGATGAAAAGGCTTCGTGATGAAATTATGGGTATAGAACCCACGACGTCGGAATCCGATCGTTCCGGTTCCAGCAGTAGCAGAAGTTCACGATCTTCTTCTTCGCAGGCGGCGAGCAGTTCCAGTAGCAACAGTCCTCCTCCGGTGACGGTGAATGAATTCGGAAAACTGCGTTTTATAACCAACGCATACAAGCAAGAAGAAGATGACGGTTCTACCAACGTGACAGTTATTCGTACGGGAGGGGACAAGGGTATGATAACCGTTGATTATAAAATTATTGCCGGCACGGCGAAGCCGGACGAAGATTACGAGGCACAGGAAGGAACATTGATATTTCAGGACGGAGAGACCAGTAAGTCATTCGATGTAAAAATACTCAATGACACCGATAACGAAGGTGATGAAGAGTTCACCATGGAAATAGATACTCCGACTGGTGGTGCGGAAATAATCGATCCGAAAGTTGCCACATTTACCATCGAAGATGACGAGGGAGCGGGATCTTCCGATGCCACAAGTTCAACCAACAGTCCGGAAGAAGGTACGTTCCGCTACAGTGCGACGGAATACGCAGTCAGTGAGGTCGCGGGCAGCATCACTATTCGTGTGGAACGCATAGGAGGTGCGAAAGGTGCGGTAACTGTGGACTATTCCATGACAGACGGTACGGCTAAGAGTGGTTCTGACTACACAAAAACAAGCGGCACTCTTAGCTTTGGTGACAGTGAGACGGTGAAGTCATTTTCCGTAGCGGTTTCAGACAACGCACAAATAGGAGGTGCGAAGACCGTGAACCTTGCCCTTGGCAACCCTACGGGAGGTTCTGTGTTAGATACCGAACGAAAAGTGTCGCTTCTTCGCATCGCAGATGACGAGGTTGCGACATTCGGTTCGGGAAGCATTCGCTTTACCGACAACGAATACGAAGTAGTGGAATCCGAAGGTTCAGTTGTAATTCTTGTAACCAGACAGGGTGGCTCCAAGGGTGTTGCTACGGTGCAATATAAAACATCCAATGGTACCGCTCATGAATCCACCGATTACAAGGAGGCCGAAGGCGTCCTTCGATTCGAAGATGGAGAAACAACAAAATCCTTTACTGTGGAGATTATAAAAGACGCCGCTTCGGATGTGGGTGAAACTGTGAATTTGAACTTAAGCAACGTTACAGGTGCGGGGATATCGTCTCCGTCATTCGCCACTCTTTGGATTTACTAGCACTGTGTACCTCAGCGGTTGGCAGGCAGTGTCTGCCAACCGCTGTTTGTTACGACTCTTTGTCGTATTGCTCTAGACTGTGTTTGTGACTTCTGCGTATCTTCCGACACGGAAACAGGCACTTACTTGCGTTGCGCTGCTCGGAGCGTTGCTACTCCTTGTGTATGGCAGTGCACTGTCGTACCCGTTCGTTGCGTGGGATGACGGACTCCTCATCACCGAGAACGCCACCGCACACGGACTGTCATTTACGAATATCCGTAATGCGTTTACCACGTACGATCCTGAACTGTACATTCCGCTCACGCTGCTGACGTATCAGGTCGATTACGCAATTGCCGGTTTACATCCTTTTACTTACCACCTCGGGAATCTGGTACTGCACCTGCTCAATGTATCGCTGGTGTGCTGGTTCGTGTTTCTCCTCACTGGCCGCAGGTGGATAGCAGGTGTAACGGCGCTATTGTTTGCTGTTCACCCTCTCCATACGGAAGCTGTGGTGTGGGCGAGCGCCCGCAAAGACGTGTTAAGCACTTTCTTCTTTCTCGCAACGCTCGTTACGTATCTTCTCTTCAGAAGATCCGATGTGCGCACGTGGTACAGGCGCAGCATTGTCCTGTTTCTTTTGGCACTTCTTTCCAAAGTCATTGCCATTACCGCTCCCGTGGTCTTGCTGCTGCTCGACTGGCGAGAAGGCAGAAAAATAGATGCTGCAAACATACGAGAGAAGGCGCCGTACTTTCTGCTCTCCTTTGTATTCGGGCTCATTGCCATCGGCGGTAAGACGGGAAGCGACTCGTTGTTCCTGGAAAAAATTCTCATCGGCTCCAAGGCCGTTACGTTGTACCTTTCCAAGTTACTACTGCCCGTGCATCTTTCCGTTCTGTATCCGTACACGGCGCCCGTGTCGTTTGCGAATCCGGATTTGCTCTCGGCCTTCGCGTTGGTGCTTGTGCTTACGGCACTGGCATGGTGGAGCAAATGTAAGACAAGAGAAATTCTGTTCGGGTGGTTCTTTTTTCTGTTCACAGTACTTCCGACATTCAGTAACTTCGCAAAAGGTGAAGACGTACTCAAAGATATTTACATCGGATCAGACCGGTATGCGTACATTCCGAGTATCGGAATTCTTTTCTTGTTTGCGTTGCTTTTTTCACGCTTGATAGACAAGAAGTCGCAGCTTTTTCAGGGAGCGTTGGCACTGCTGTTTGTCTTCTTTGCGTTTCTTGCGCAGAAGCAGGCGCAAACATGGAGCAGTACCGAAGCACTGTTTTCCAACGTGCTCACGCACTATCCGAATTCTCATCTCGCGCACAATAACTTGGGCACGTTACTCTTTAGAAACGGTGAGTACGATGGGGCTTTTGCTCAGTATGAGCAATCGTTGGCAATTCGCCCAAACGGAGAAGCATACTACAATCTCGCTCAGTATTACGATACCAAAGGTCAGACAATCAAAGCGATGGAAGCGTATCGCAGTGCTCTTGAGCATCGCCCCAAAGACACGAGTGCATTGGTGAATCTTGGCGTGTTGCAGATGCGATCGGGGCAATTGGAAGATGCGGTCTTAAACTTTTTAAAGGCTACGGAAACAGATCCGTTTTCATCCGTTGCATTTTACAACCTTGCTACCGCATACGAACTGACAGATAACCCTGAAGAAGCACGAAAAGCGTACGAGAAAGTGTTGGAAATAGACCCGGAAGATACGGAGGTTTCAGAGAGGTTGCTCGCGTTGTAAAAAATTTATAAAAGCTCTTGTAGAAGGCAAAAATATGAGTATATTTGGTCGCTATGTCGACTCTTGAGAAGCGCGCATCGGACCTTGCAGATGCAATAGAAACTTTGACAACCGGTCAGGAGGATCCTCGTGAGAATTTTGGATTATCTATGGATCTGGATGCTCTGCGACAGATAGCAGCAGGGAATGATTCATTTGTAGATGCTTCGGGTTTTGTGCATGAAGCCGAGAAACGAGTCGGTCAGGTTCATGCAAGGCAGACACTGGAAGCAGCGGGTCTTTCGTATGCTGCAGAACTTCCCACTCGGTATGAAGTACGAAATATTCTGCGTACCAATGCGGGAATATCGGATGAAAGTCCCATAGAGGTGGCGGTACCGGGTGATCTGCAAGCTGCAAATGAGATGCGAGAATTACGGACTATGCTTCGTGAGATGCAGCAGGCTTAGGTGCGAAAATATTTCTTTGCAGGACGCATCTGCCAGTAGTTGTAAGCTGTCGAGAAGCGGTACGTTCGTCATGCTTTGCTTCAGCAGAATGGGCAGTTCGGTACAACCGAGTATCACGGCTTCCGCCCCCGCTTCTGCGAGACTCTCCACTTCTTTTTGCAACGTAGTACGTTCTTGTTCTCCCGCTTTGCCCGCAATTACAGAGAGTATGCAGCGTACTACCTCTTCCTGCCCCGCGGTATTCGGTATGCAAACCGAGATGCCATTTTGTTCCAACGGCTCTTTGTAGAGATTCGTATTCATCGTGGTTTTGGAACCAAGAAGTCCTATGCGAGAAATTCCATTTGCCTTCCCCTCGGAAACCACGGCATCTACCATGGAAAGAAACGGAATGGAGACCGAAGATATACAGCACTCAGAGAGAATGTGCATGGTATTGCACGTCATCACCAGAAAGTCAGCTCCCGCTTGTTCCAGCCTGCGTGATTCTTCTGCGAGCATTTGCCCCGCGCGCACTTCACTCTCTCTGTTTTCTATAAGATCCGGAGCAGGGAGACTGCTGAGAACTATGCGTGGAAATTCATCATTCTTGCGAACGCCGTACGTTTCCGTGCAGTTGCGTACCACTAGGTCGAGGAATCGAACACTCGCCTGAGGGCCCATACCGCCGATGACACCGAGAGTTTTCATATACATAGAAATACAAAAAAAGAGGCTTCCCCCGGTCGGGGCAGCCGGCGTATTACAGATATGCGCTTAGCTCCTCCTGTCGGGGGTTTGAGTTCTTACCCAGTAATGATACGCGCACAGATTCATTGCTTCCACAGTGTACTTCATTGGTAGAAATTGTCAATGTATGGCTTTGCAAAGCCAAGTAGTAATAGCTGCACAGAATGTACAAATCTCCCGCTGGACGTTTGTTGAATTCGTTACGCTCGGGTTCGTCTTACTGCGCTAAGATCCGTTCGCTTTAAGATAAACGTCTCGTCTTCTCCTTGGCAGATATGGACATTCCGGATAGGTGTTTGTTGCTATTTATTCTGGAGCCGAGGGGTTTTCTGGTTATTACGGAATAATGTTTTTAATTAACTAAAACTTTTAAAAAGAATTCTCGGATTTCACTAGGAAAAATTTTTATTACGCTGGCAACAATTATTCCAGCTAAGGTTGCTATGATCCCAGCAACCTTCAACATAGTATTTCTCCTTTCGATTCGATCTTTTAAGACGTGTTCTCCATCTTTTCGTTCGGGTTGATTAGTTCCTTGTTCGGAAATGTACTCTCTAAGTTTTCTTATAGAGAGCCTTCGTATCCTTTGAGCTTCAGAATCAGTCATGTGTAAATTAGAAACTTGTATGTGGTACATCTATTGTAAACCTAACTCCACTCACCTTTAATCAGTTTCTCCTTCTTTTCTCGTGTCCAACCTTTGATCTGGATTTCGCGTTTGCGGGCAGCTGATTTTGTTTCAAGCGGATCGGAAATATACACAAAATGTGACAAACCTTGATCAAGCCCAAATTTTGCACCTTTGCCTCGCCTGTGATCAAGCAGCCGTTGCTCAGGATTTTGAGTAATTCCAGTATAGTACCTGCCAGTGCGAGCCAGTGCAATGTAGACATACCACATAGCCTTAGGCTAACTAGCTCCATCTCAAAAAGATTAGCTACAAAAGGGAATTATAAATTGCCACTTGAGGTTATGGTCTTCTGTTTGAGTTTTTCCAAGTTCTTCTCTTATAGAGAACGTCTTCTGGGCTCTTCGACTGCGCTGCTTCTCAGCTCCGCTCAGAGTCATTCGCCACGTCGAAGAGGTGGCCCGAGTCCGCCGAGGCGGACGAGGACCATGAGCGAGGCGCCGAAGGCGCCGAGTCGAATGGTGCCCAGGAGAAGACTTGGATTCGTCTCGTCGCTTCGCTCCTCGCTCACCACAGGCTTCTCGTCTTCTCCATTCGCAGACAAAAAATTCTGGAATCTTGTTTGATGCTATTAGATTCTGGTGCCCAGGAGAAGACTCGAACTTCCACAGGATTACTCCTACACGCACCTGAAGCGTGCGCGTCTACCAATTCCGCCACCTGGGCACATCGCATATTGACAACAAGGACCAAACACCTCCGTGGAGTGTGCCCGAAGAGTATACGCACACCGCTATTCTGTGCAATCATAGAGTCATGCAGTTTCGAAGCAGATACTCACGTACACAGGTGAGCACATGGAGCATAAGTGCTTTGCTTGTTTTCTCCGTACTCTGGCGTGGTGGCAAAAGTCTGGAATCCACCTGGGTTGCCCTTGGCGTCGCATCGCTGCTCACGTTGCTGTGGCACCAGTCACGACAGTCTCAGAAATCTGAAGACACGCTTCCCGTTGCGTTATGGGGGGCTTTCGTACTGCTCATCGTCTGGACGGCAGTCAGCTACCTTCTGTCCGTCTCGCAAAACTACGGACTGGATGAAGTCTTAAGAACAGGTGCCATGGGCTTACTGTTCTTTTGGGTGGTGCGGTTCAGTACGCCGAAAGACAAGTGCACGGACAGTCCCTTTGTATGGCACATGATACGAGTCATTGGTTCGGTGACACTGCTTGCCTGCGGCATAGGGTTGCTTGTGTATGTGTTTCAGCCCGTGGACAGATTTGTAGGTACGTTCTTCGATCACCGTTTTCATACGGACTACTGGCCCAATGCGTGGGCGGACTTCTTGCTGCTTGCGTGGCCCGTTGTGTACTACTGGTCGTTCCGCACGTGGTCTTTCCGCACACTCAATACCATTACGGTCGTGGAGGTTCTGTGCAGAAGCATAGCGGTCGGTATTGTCATAGGATGTTTGGCTCTCAGTTATTCCAGAGGAGGAATGCTCACCTTCGGAGGGCAGCTATTTCTATGGTTTGCTCTGTATTACTTAAGCGCCCGCGAAGAGTTTCCCCGAAAGAAAGTCGCAAGTCTCGTCGTGCTGATTGCCGTGGTGGCGACCTCCGTTTTTTTCGGAGCGAACGTCCTGCGAAAAGATGTCTACGACGTGCAATCTGTCACTGAGAAAGTCACGCTTACATCTTCCGAGGGTGCGTCTTCCGTTACGGAGCGTGTACAGTTCTGGACACAGGCATCTCAGCTTGCAGCGCAAAAGCCCCTGTTTGGCTGGGGGCCATACAGTTTCCGCTTCATGCAGCCACGCATGCAAACGAGCGTACTTGCCACGTCGGATCACCCGCACAATATCGTGCTGAAGTATGCGGCCGAAAGGGGAGTGCCCGCGGCACTGCTACTTCTTTTCATCATAGGGTTTGTTCTGCTGCGTGCCATTCGCCAAGAAGTCGCGGGAGAACGCACATGTGCGGAGCATTCTTCTCTCGGTGTGGTGCTCATTGTTTCTCTCAGCGGACTGTTCGTGCATAGCCTTTTGGATTACAATATGCAGTTTGTGGGAATAGCCGTGCTCTTTTGGTTGCTGCTTGGATTTTTGGCAGCCCGCACTTTTCACAACTCCCGCAGCTGCACACCAATCGTTTCCAAACTTATGGAGTACCTGTTGGTTTTTCTGCTGCTCATTTCTGCGGTATTGGAAGGAGGGTATTTGATCATTTCTTCTCTCGGTCGTCATGCGGAAGAACGAGGCGACACGCAGAAAGCGTTGCAGTGGTACGAAAAAGCCAAAGGAGAATGGTTCAGCCGAGATCTCCATTTGAGTCGTGCGGGATTGTATACGGAGCAGGGTAATACGGAGAAAGCACGTGAAGCCCTGAAAGACTACTTCCTGCAAAATACGGAAGATGCACGCGGCTGGAAGCGCCTTGGCGACATAGAGGCAGCAGAGAAAAAATACGATGAAGCGTTGCAGGCATACGACACCGCATACTCACTCGGTCGCTTTAACGACATCAGCATTCTGGAAGGCATTGTGAATGTCTATCTCCTCTCAGACCGGTACGATGCCCTGAAAGAAAAGCGGCAGGAATACGAAACGCTTCTGCAGCACTTTGGAAACGCCATTGTGCTTAACACACATTTCATTGCTCTCTCGCCGAACGTGGAGTCGTTCATCGCTCTTTCCGAACGGTTTGCAAAGCTCTACCCTGATGAAGCTCCTCTCTACATAGTCCTTGCCGCAAAAGCGGACCATAATTCACAACTGGAAAGAGAGCGTATAGCGGCACGACCTCCGGGATTCCTGTGGTAACTCAGGCGGTACGACGCTTCTCGTCTCCACTCCCGTCTTCTTCATCGCGTTCCAGTTGAAATAATTCTTTCGCACTTTTTCGTATCTCTCTCTCAGCTTCAGCTATTTCAATGGGCGTCATACCGTAGATTCCTGCCTGCTCATGCAGTGCCCGCAGTTGTGCTTCCACCATTTCTTGTATGGAAAGAACGGGAGGGGAAAGCTTCGCTTCCAATGCGGCATTCAACTCTTCATCGTCCGCCAGTTCTCCTGTCAGTTGTTTTTCCCGTACCTCTTCTTCCAGCTCCATTGCCCATTCCCTTGCCTGGTCCAGAGTTATTTGTCCTTGTATGGCTTCTATGGTCAGGTTGAATTCTGCAGCTTCTATTTCTCCCACTTTCCACATGGCAGTGGCAAGACGGGTGGCAGTTTCAGCCATATCGCCATGTAATTCCATAGCCTCTTGGTCTGCCCGTGCATCTACGACGGGGTCGCCAAATTCTCTCATAAAGCTCAGCATTTCAGCCCTATCCGTAAACGATAGTTCATTCTCCTGTGGCCGCTCTCTAAAATCATCATCAAGGTGTGCCATATTGGTCGCAAATCCTACTTATAAGTGCCAAATTAGTCAATGCGGATCCTGCAGATAAGCAGGTTTATTTTCCGGAAAGCATTGGGTACAATGCGCACTATGAAACGTACGATACTTCTGTTTTCGGCTCTTCTCCTTGTGTCTGCTTGTGTAAAGGAACCTTCTGATACAGTGGGAACCAACACCGAAGAATGGACGGAGAAAGTGGAAGTTGCCATGCCAACCGGAGGAGACATAATAGACGATGCTCACGGTAAAGAGGTGTGGTTCGCCATTGGTCCTATGTCCGGTGTCGGCGACACTCCGGCAAACGGTGTGGCACAAGCTCACTACTTTGAAGACGGAAGCTACCTCCAGAATTTGAAAGTAAATATTAACCTAAGCGAAGACGGGTATTTTTACGAAGGATGGGTGGTGAGCGAAGACGGAAAAGATTGGATAAGTCTCGGGCACTTACAGGCACATTTCGGTGACGCACGACATGGAGTGCAGTTCCGCGGACAGCAGGACTTACGAAAGCATTTATACGTACGCGTTACACAGGAAGCGGATGACGGAGATCCTTCTCCCGGCGAAGTGGTTGCGGAGGGTCGGCTGAAGGTGACTCCTCGGTAGCATCTGCCACAGTTTCGCGGTATTTCGCACGATGCTCGCTACTGAGATCTTCTATGCGAACGCGCGGGAGGAGTATTTCCAATGTCGTTTCTTGTTTCCCCAGAGAATTTATTCGGGTTGTTTCCGCATACATCCAAAAATTGGTACCGTCTGTGCAGGGAAACACTTTGTATCGCGTCGTATTCTCATTGTGCGGCGGTGTTTCAACCGGTGTCATGGGAGAGTGAGTGAAAATAAAATACAAAAAAGACCCTTCGTAGATGAAGGGGCGCAAGAAGTAAAAAATTCAGTGTTGTAATAAAGGTGCGCCCCTTAGCGGCAACACCAGGATGAAAGAGGAGAGCTGAAGAGGATGTAAGCACCGTTCACAACGCAAAGATACTCCTCATTTTTTCCCGAGTCCAGATACTCAAATTTTCTCAGTCCTCAGGTGGTGCGATTGCACGGGAGAGGCGTTGGTTCACTCACTGTTTCCTACGGTACGCATGAGCGGGCTTGCGATGTCTCATTTATCCTTCGTCCTCTTAGCCGAGGGCCGGAAGGGTCATCACCATGCTCAGAGTGAACGCGGTGATGAGTACGGCGTGCATAAGCACGATGTTAAATGAAACGCGGTGTGTGAATTGTTTCACGTATACCATAATACTGGTTGTCGGAGAGGGGAGCAGTTTACGGGTAGGAAATGTATTGTCCAGTGTTAGTTGGGTAAATTATGTGATCAAACATTCACAGGAGAGAAAACACTGTTTGTTGTCTACTATTAGCCAAAAAATGCCCCTTAAAAGTGAAGAAAAGCACACGGTCAATCTTGTATAAAAAATGTATACAAAAAAGTGAGAAATATGGGTAATTATCGTATGTAATTGGCTACCGAAAGCGCAAAAGTCCGAATTTAAACGGAGGTCGGCACTCCGGAGGATTTACGCTGCACAGTGCACCAATGGTTCACTGCTTGCAGGCAAGATTTCAAACTGGCGTACGTGGCATCGGTGTCGTACCCGTATCCGTCCAATGCGTCTGCCCCTATGCGCATGCGTGCGAACCCCCACACGGTCGCATCTCTGCCCGGAGCACCTTCGCTGTCGGAAGCTTTCGCCGCCTCGTCTTCGTGCGTCACCGCACGCTCCACCCATTCTTCCACATCCACGGAGACGCCGTATTCGGCTTCCAGAATGCGACTGAGGCCCGCTACGAATGCAGATGTCGGACCGTCACCTTTCCCCTCAAGTACGAATGTATCGTCTCCCACTGTCATGGGTACGGTCACATGGACGATTTTTCGAGCTTTCTGTTTTGGTGCCCCCTTTTCTGTCGGTTTTTCATACCGGATTTCCACTTCGTCGAAGTCTTCTATACGCAAATGCAGAGGATCTCCGTTCCTCTTTGCTTCCCATGCGGTGGCATGGAGCAGCGAGTCCGTTACTCTTCCGCCGAGAAGTACCGCCATTTGGTAGGCATCTGCATTCGCATGTTCGAGCTGCGCATCCGACAGAGATACTCCTTGTGCTTCCAAAATTGCTTTGAGACCTTTGCGACCCGACTGGTCGCTGTAGACAAACGGCGTATCTATATCCACACCGATACGCTTGGGATCGTACGATGCGAACATGAACGGATTTTTCAGTATGCCGTCTTGGTGCATTCCTGCCGCTGTTTTATGACTGAATTGCCCATGACCAGGCATATACGGAGAACGGGGGATGCGCAGTGCCAAAGATCCCAGACCCGAAAGGTCATCTAATTTCGTTAGACCCTCGTCCGTCAGGCCTTCCATGCGGGCATGATCTTCGTACCGTGCCATTCCGTCTATGTGCGTATTGAGAATATACGTGGAGAGAGGCATGTTTCCGCTGCGCTCTCCTTCGCCGTTTATTGTGCCCTCCACCACGTTCATCAGCTTCCGTTTGGCCGCAAGAAGAGCTGTGGCAACGGCTATGCCGCGATCGTTGTGCAGGTGAACGCTCCAGTCGACCTTGTCGCTTCCGGGCGTTCCTTCCTGCAGCTCCTGCAGCAGATCCAAATATGCTTCGGGATCGTTCACGTGCCCGACGGTATCGGGTACGGAAATAATCGTCGCACCTTCTTCTATGAACGCCGCGCAGAGATCCAGCAGATACCCTATGTCTGCTCTCGTGGAATCTTCCAAATAGACCAGGAGGTCGTGTATGTCTTGCGACTTCGCGTGCCGAACGGACTCACGGAATACTTCCAGCATTCGAGATCTCTTTCCTTCTATCTGCTGGCCGGCCACCGAGCCGAATTTATCCATCTGAAAGTCGCTTACTGAGGTGAGGAGGGCTATGCCTCTTCTCGCCGCAGGTTGTACGGTTTGCGCCACCAAATCTATTTCGGATTTCTTTGCTCTGGAAAATCCCAGTACGGAGGTCTGCGCTCGTTCTCTGTGATCTTGCGCTATGGCGCCGACAATGAGTCGGGACCTCGGGCCCGCTATGGGAATGCCCGCTTCCACAAAATGCATTCCAAAATCACTGGCCGCCAGAGCGTACTCGCGAAATTGATCTATTTGGTCATCTGGCTGAAAGCTCATGCCGGGTCGAATAACCTGGTTGCCGTCGCGGAGTGTCGTATCGAGTAGCTTCATGGGAAAAAGAAAGTACAAACAAAAAACCGAGCGCTGCGGGCTCGGGGTGAAGTGCTTTTATTCTTGTATCAGCTACCTCCTCACGCCGAGCGCGGGAATAATAATGGAGCTGATAATGGTGCTGCGAAGTCGCATTTCCATACAGACTTTACTCTCAGGCTGAATGTTGTCAATCACTGTCGGATTCCGCTTTACTCTTTGCATAGAAGGTGACAATAACATCTTCCATTTCCGTTGACTCCAGCTGTACGCCCAAATGCACGTGAGTGTTGCTCTGCAGAAGTTCTCTCACATTACGTTCCACATTCTCTATCGCTTCGGGAGTGAAGTCCGCACGAAAGGCATCATAGGAATATATTTCATCAAACTTTTCCTCCCAGCCGTCCTCGTCCTTTTCTTCTCCCAGCGTCACGTTTTTAGGCTTCGGATTTCCCTTGGAGTAAAGCAGAGCTTTAAACCTTCGCAACGGATCTGCCGTAAATTTATAGACATTGATTTTCCACGGATCGGATTTGTTCGTTTGCAAATACAGACGCAGCAGCCCCTCCTGCTCTATGAGTTGTTCCAGGTCTTCCCAAACCTGATGTGCTCTCTCGATGCAAGACGACATTTCCACTTCTCTATAGTCATACAGCATTCTCGTTGTTGCACTGTAGTTAAATCGTGAATCTTTAAACACGGAGAGGGGCCGTATGCTGCCTTGGGTGGAAGGAAGTACGTACACATGTTCCGGAAGGGGAGTGCGCACATGTTGTAAAAATGCCAGGCCGTCTCTCGGGTAGCACGAAAGGTTATCTTCTATTTCATCCACAATACCCGGAATGGAACGCCCCTCACCAACGGGTTCTTCCGTAAGCCGGACAGGTTTTTCAATCGCGGTGTAAAACTTTCTGCTGTAGGCGTGTGCATTAGCCATGATCGTTAAAAGTTTCGGATCCCGTTGTGATGCATAGGCACACACAGTTTCAGGTTGTATGCCGTGAAAGTTCAGCGCTTCACGCAATGCATCTTTTCCGGAATCGGGATTATTCAGTGCGTCATGAAATCTACTCATGACACTGTGCTCCAAAAATCCGATACTCTCGGGAGTAAGCTCCAGCAGGTTTTCATCGTGGCGTTTTTTTTCTGACTTCTGTCCTTCTTTTCTACCCGGATCATGTTGTTCGCTATCCATCAACTACTACAGTAGTACCGTTACTATATTTGTCAAAGAATAGCTCACAACCAACTTTCCTTCTACACTCCGTCTATGAAGTCATACCGATATTACGATATTGTCATGTCTGCGTTCGTTGCCACATTACTTGTGAGCAACATTACTTCTTCTGCGAAAATTGCTGATTTCGGCATATCTTTTCTGTCGTTGCCGCTTGTTTTCGATGCAGGAACGCTCCTTTTTCCTCTCAGTTATATATTCGGTGACATTCTTACCGAGGTCTACGGGTATGCCAAAGCACGACGCGTAATCTGGACAGGATTTGCTTGTGCGGCACTGATGAGTGTGTATGTGTATCTGGTGGGAAAAATGCCCGGGGAATCGCAGTGGATGCAGTACGCCGGTGACGATGCGTTCGCGGCAATTCTGGGCGGAGTCGGCTCAGGTGGGATTATTTTTGCCAGCTTGGCGGCATATTGTTGCGGGGAGTTCAGTAACTCATTCGTGCTCGCGAAAATGAAAGTTGCCATGAGCGGTCGCAGACTCTGGATGCGAACCATCGGTTCCACACTGGTGGGGCAGGCTCTGGATACGGCCGTATTTGTGCTCATTGCTTCCGCCTTCGGGGTGTTTCCTTGGGCCATCGCTCTGAGTCTCATTGTGGCAAACTTTATTTTCAAAGTTGGCATAGAAATACTGTGCACTCCGTTGACGTACTCCGTTGTCCGTTTCCTCAAAGCGGCGGAAAAAGAAGACTTCTTCGATACGAAGACGGATTTCAATCCTTTTCACCTGGGCGGCGGGGAGGTATACGACACATAAAATCTGCGGACGTACACTCGTATCACTGCGACGAAATGTGAACTTTGGTATACTGCACATATGCCTGATTCGAAACGTTGCCAAAGTTGTGGCATGCCTGTCGGAGCAGGATTTTTCGGTTCGGAAACAGACGGATCTCAAAACAGCGATTACTGCATTTTCTGCTACGAAAACGGTGACTTTACGGATGAAGATCTCTCGGCGGATGCCATGGTGGAAATTTCCGTCATTCACATGATGAGTGAGCTTGGAAAGTCCGAACGAGAAGCACGGAGCCTTGCTGAGTCTGTTATTCCGCAACTCAAACGCTGGAGAAGCTAGTCCTTTCTATTCTGTTTCAAGAAGGTATAGTTTGTGCGTCTTTCCCCCTTCTTATGACCACAAGCGTTCTCAGTCTCAATTACGCATCCATCGTCTTTTGTGCCGTGGCAAGTATGGTCATTGGCAGCATTTGGTACTCACCTGTGTTGTTTGGCAATGCGTGGATACGTATGAACGGTCTTACCGGCATGTCGAAACAAGACATGATGAAAGACGCACGCAAGGCATATGCAGTATCTCTGGCGTCCGCGCTAGTACTTGCGTATGTACTTTCCGTTTTTGCGAATCTCCTTGGCATCACAACCGTCGATGAGGGCATAGAAATGGGTGTGTGGTTGTGGGCGGGGCTTACGGCATCCACCATGGCAACGAACTACGCATACACGAAACGGCCGGTTGCATTGCTCTGCATAGATGCCGGATATTGGGGTGCCGTGGTGCTTACGATGGCCGGAATCCTTGCAGTGTGGCGTTAGGGCATTACTTCCGATGTATGACTTATCAGTGCCAAAACAGCAGCGAGCTTCACGAAGCTCAATCCGCTCTTTCTGCCATGGAAGTACGTATGAAATTTCTCTGAGAGCGCACAAGACCCCACAGCGAAGATGTAGGCAATCCATACGATGGTAAGAGGGGAGTACTTCGCCTTGAATACTCTCCAGGGGAAATACGGGTTTTGATAGCCAAAGTACAGATTGGCAAGAATAAATACGGCCGCACATCCGGTAAGAATCCATCCGAAATCAGAAAGCGGAGGCCCTCGTTTTCTTTGGTGCCACAGAAACGAAAACAGTCCGAACAGAAACACCGGAATGGTCGCATGTACCAGGATCTCGGGAACAAGTTTCAAAAGAGTGCTCTTGTGTCTCGCATCGTTCTTCCATACGTCATACCAAGTGTCGTACATGAGTGACGTTGTAATTTCATTCTTTCCCGCAAAATTTATGGTGGGTATCGTAATGAACTCCAGAATAATTTTTAATTTGTGCTTGTCCCGTTCCATCTTCGCTGCTGCAAAATTTTTCGGTGTCAGCCATTCCATTGGGCTTGGAATCCAATCTCCCGTTTGTTTGTAGTACCGTACGTAGTAGTACGGCATTGCAGATACGCCTGCCATAGCACAGATGAGCAGTGCGGTGGCTATTTGCTTCGCTGCCACTTCTTTTTTCCACCGAACAAGAATCACAATGAACGGAAAGCTGCAAAAGAGCAGACCTGTAAACTTTGTCATGAGTCCGATGAATAGCGTTCCGATCAACAATGCACATACGAAGAGCGTGTACGTATTTCGCAGTGAGAAATCATCCTGATTCCAAAACAGATCTATGCTCAAATACAATGCCAACATTCCCAAAAAAAATACTTGTGAGTCGTATGTGCTGGCCATCGATAAATTCAATAGAATGGGCAGCAGCGCGATGGTGTACAGGAACGTGATACCCACGGGCGTGTAGAGTACGTCTATTTGTTTCAACAGTGCTCTGAGAAGAAAAAATGCTCCGAGCATACTGCAAAAAGAAATAATTTGAGTAGCTATGACATCTGAAAATCCGGTACTTTCCGCCACTGTTTTTACGAGCATGAAAGAACCGGGAGGATGGTAACTGGTAAGGGAATATTTGAGGTCAGGCAATATTCCCGTTTTCCGGTACTTGGCCATTGTCTTTATGAACGAAGACGAATCTTCTCCGTATATTTTTCCGAGTCGCACATAAAAGAGCACGCACTTCATCAGTAACACTGAAATCAGAAGCGATAATTCTGCCTGGCGAATATTGTGCAAACGACCGGAAGTCATGACGTATGTTGTATGTGTTTGTATGCGAAATAATCATACTATTGTAGCATTGAAGGCATTTTTCCTCAATCCGTATTCTCGGTTTTGCGTGTCGCAATCACATTCGCATAGGAATGACCACATTCACCTAAAAATGCGGGAATATCTGTAATTGTACACAGAGATCCCGAAGGAGATATTCGATTCAGTACGTAGCTACATTGTAGGAGGAGCTCGCACAACTTATTCGCACTCGACCCCGACGCTTTGAGCGCTTCTGGAAAAATTTCGATACATATCCATTTCGGAGGAGCGGTTTTGAGCAAATCGGATGCCCCCAGAAGCACTGCCATTTCACTGCCTTCGGTGTCTATTTTCATTGCATCCACTCGTTGTATTCCTCTTTCTCGGCAAAACACATCGACGGATGTCATATGCACTTCGATTGGCTTCTCACTGTGGGGCCTAGGCGTAAGACCGCTATCTGCCCTGCTGCGTGCGTTCGGGTAAAAAAGTGCGGTTGTTTTGCTGGCGCCCAACGCAACGTGAACAGCTTCGCAATTTTCTTTGTTTCGCAGCTGATGTTTCAGTATGCCAAAGCACCACGGATCCGGTTCAAAGCTGTATAGCGTTCCGTTCATTCCGATGAGAGAAGAAAAAATTCGACTGTAGTATCCGCTATGCGCTCCGATATCGAGTACTGTCATGCCCTTTTCCATATTGTGTGTAAAAAATCGATACTCCGGCTTTTCAAGCAGTTGTTTTCCGATGGCATAGAGCTTTGCGTACCCGTTTTGAACAAAGCGCAGGTCGCGCAGAGGTGCACTGAGTGCGATGCGTACCACCATATGTCCGATGAAATACACTGCTTGTTTCATAACGCCTCAAGCAGAAGTGTGCGCATGCTCAGAAGATATAAATTCATCAGTTGAATGCCTCCTTTCCAACGAGAAATGTTAGTGGTTCCGTACTGCCTTGCTTTGTAGTGAATCGGTACCTCTTTTATGGTACTTCTGTGCATGGCGGCAGTGAAGAGAAGTGCAAAGTCTCCGTAGGGGTCCGCATCGAACACTTTCGGAAACTTCTTTCTGGATGTTTCATAATCTTTTTTATAAAAAACCTTCGTCCCGCATAGCGTATCTGTAATGGGATAGTGAAGAAGCGGACGCCATAAAAATGCAAACATTGCATTCGCGAAATAATTGCAGAATCGCATTGCGCCTTTCTCCATGGGGTGTACGAGTCTGGATCCGTAGGTAAAAGCTGCCGTTTTGTTTTGAAACGGCGTGTAAAAATCCCGGAGAGATTCCGGCGGGACTGTGATGTCTGCATCCAGTATCATAATGATTTCCCCCGATGCTAACGCAATTCCTTTCCACACCGCATCTGCTTTGCCGTGTCCGTCTTGCTGCAGCAGTACGGTTGCAGGCCACTTTTCAGAATAGGCAGATGCGCATCGTTGTATTTCCTTCCACGTGTTATCCGAAGAATTGCCTTCTATGAAAATAAGTTCTTGCTCGGGGGATAAAGAAGGCATTCTGCGAAAAATATCTTCTATATGCCCTCCCTCATTTCGTGCGGGAATAATGATGCTTACGGAAGGCTTATTTCGTATCATGCCCAAAAGTTACCATGGTTTTACAAATACATTCCAGAAAAGGTTATGCAGGAATCGTGTGATTGAGAATGATCATTGCTGTTACCAGTGAAATTGCCGCAGAGCTTGAAAGAGCAGGAAATCTCTTCACGTTAAATTTTTTGAAAGATGCGGTTATTCCAAGTGAACAAAGATACGTAATCCATATGACGGCGAATGGCACATATTTTGCCTTGAACGGTTTCCATACGAAGTACGGATAACTGTATCCGAAATACAGAAGGCTCAAGAGAAATATTGCCGCACATGCCGTAAGAATCCAGCCGAAGT
This sequence comes from Candidatus Peregrinibacteria bacterium CG11_big_fil_rev_8_21_14_0_20_49_14, assembly GCA_002787035.1. Taxonomy (GTDB): domain Bacteria; phylum Patescibacteriota; class Gracilibacteria; order Peribacterales; family Peribacteraceae; genus GWB1-54-5. The sequence goes on from PCVP01000012.1 coordinate 66,224, forward strand.
CTGAAGTTTCATTTCCCCGTCTGCGATATCGCACTGCGAATATCGTCATTCCGATGAGGAAGAGCGGAATAAATGCGTACAAGTAAATATCGGGCATATATCTGGCAGATCCGCTGTAAAATGGTCTTCGCGGTTTCCATATTTCATACCAGACTTCCTGCGGAAGGGAATCACCTATGGTAGACATATCCGAAATGTGTGTCAGCGGTACGCGCATCATGTGCATGGTGAATGCAATTTTATGCGTATTGCGATTTTTTCGTATTTTTGAAATTGCTCCGGGAATTCTGAGATCCATTCCCATGGGCATCCAATCTCCTGTTTGGACGTAGTAGTGTTGGTAATAAAAAGGTGCGACAACGCCGACAGCGAGTATGCACACAAGCGATGTCGCCACAGCATTCTTTATTATTTGCTGCTTGTTACATCGAATCAACAGTACAAAAAACGGAACACTGAAATACAGAATGCAGCTGTATTTCGTAAAGAGTCCTACTGTCAGAATCATAAACAGAAGGAGCATATTCTTTCTGGATTCGTTGTTTTTCAAAGAGAAAAATTCAGGATGCCAAAACATTTTTATACTCAAATCCAGAGTTGCCACCCCCAGTAACAGCACGAGTGTATCGTACGTACTGTCTGTTGCCAGTTGAACAAACAGCGGAACCGATGCAGTCAAATAGAGAAATACGATTCCATGTACGGTATGAAGCATGTGTATTTTTTTTAAAATACTTCGCAGCAGAAGAAATGAGCCGAGCAGACAGAAATACGAAAGTATTTGACTTGCAAGAATCTCGTCAACTCCCATGAGCAATTCTGTCATTTTTATGATCAAAAAAGACATCGGCGGATGATAACTTGTGAGAAAGGTATCCAGCGCCGGGAGTGGTCCCGTGATGGTATATGTTCTGACTGTCTGGATAAATGAAAATGAGTCATCTCCGCGTAAGGTGCCCATTCGCTTATAAAATAACGAAAACTTCAGTATGACAGTTATGGCAAGAAGCACATACTCGGTATAAACGAGCTGTATGATTGTGAGAGGTGAATGAATTTTGTTTCTTTGTGTGTTCACGATTTGTGTGTAATCGCATTATTATACCACACTATCTATATTTGAGCAACTTTGCCAATTTCTACATCAATGCCGTGCTTATCTCTCTTTTTCTTTTCGTGGAGTCCTGGAGACGGTACCAGTCGTAACATTTCCGCAGACCCTCCTCCAGTGAGTACGCGTGCTGCCACCCCAAGTCATGGATTTTTTGCACATCGAGCAGTCTCCTCTTCACACCTTGCAGTTTATCGGCATCGAATCGCAATTCCCCTTGGTATCCGACGATATCGCATATGGTTTCTGCGAGACTGCGAATACCCACTTCTTCTCCCGTTGCCACATTGATGATATCTGCGCTGTCGTACTTGTTCATGAGATGTAAAAATGCAGACGCGCAATCTTCGACGTACAGAAAGTCTCTGGTGGCATTCCCGTTACCCCAAATATCCACAAACGAAGATTTCGCTTCTTTCGCTTCGTGAATTTTACGTATTAAAGCGGGAATGACATGAGAAGTTTGCAGATCAAAGTTATCGTTTGGACCGTACATGTTTGTGGGCATGGCGCAGATAAAGTTACATCCGTACTGTGCCCTCATGGATTGGCAGAGCGTAATGCCCGAAATTTTGGCGAGAGCATACGCTTTGTTAGAAGATTCCAGCTCTCCGGAGAGGAGCGAATATTCTGTGATAGGCTGCTTCGCATTTTTTGGGTAAATGCACGCACTTCCGTGAAAGAGAAGCTTTTTCACTCCTGTTTCCTTTGCCGCAAAAAGCACATTATTTTGAATGGCGATATTTTCGGTAAAGAATTCTGTGGGTTGCAGTACATTTGCCAAAATTCCTCCTACTTTTCCGGCGACAAGGAACACGTACTGTGGCTTTGACTCCCGGAAGAATGCAAGGGTAGCTTGCGCATCTGTCAAATCCAGTTCTTTGTGTGTTTTTGTGAGAAGAGTTGAGTATCCCTCCTTCTGCAGAAGCGTCATGAGTGCAGTACCCAGCAAGCCGGTATGTCCTGCGACAAAAATGCGCGCATTCTTCTGCATACCTCCAGTATGCCTGAGGAGAGAGGGGAGACCAATGCACTATGGATTGTTATGCAATTTCACCTATACTGTGGGTAGTATGTTTCATTCTTTCAGATCCAGAAAAGGCATTGGCATCATAGCTGCAGTCCTCGTGCTTGCTTGGATGGCACTCACGTATAACAACTTGATCGTGCAGCGCACAGTTGTGGATACCGCTTGGGCAGGTGTGGAAACACAGTATCAGAGGCGACTGGATCTCGTTCCGAACTTGGTTGCGACCGTAGAGGGAGCTGCGAATTTCGAAAAAAGTACGTTTACGGATGTAACGGAAGCTCGGAACAAGGCGACGAGTGCACAAACGCAAAACGAGCGCATAGAGGCGTACGGATCTTTCGATTCCGCACTGTCCCGACTTCTTGTGACGGTAGAGGCGTACCCTCAACTCAAAGCCACGCAGAGTTTCCAAGATCTCATGGCGCAGCTGGAAGGTACCGAAAACAGAGTTGCTGTTGCTCGCAAGGACTATAACGAAGCTGTTCGCAGTTACACAGTCACAGTAAGCAGGTTCCCTACGGTCTTGCTGGCCCGACTCTTCGGATTCGGTCCGAAAGAATTCTTCACTTCATCGGACGACGCTGCCAACGCTCCTGTCGTAGATTTTTCTTCGTAGTCTCATGTTCATTCGCATTCTGTCAACTCTGGCCGTTCTTTTTACCATTGCTTTCACCGGCAATGCATATGCATTTGCAGTGCCGCCAAACGATGGTTTCGTGACAGATACGGTTGGCATTTTATCGCAGTCCGAGCAGGAGAATTTGGAGTCTTTGCTTTCTCAGTATCGCAGTGAAACATCCACTGAAATAGCAGTCGTTATTCTTCCGAGTTTGCAGGGGGAACCTCTTATGGAATCTGCCGTACAAATTGGACGAGAGTGGGGAGTGGGAGGAAAAGAGAATGACAACGGCATTGTGTTTCTTATCGCATACGAAGACAGAGAGCTTTTTCTTGCGGTCGGCTACGGTCTGGAAGGTGCGGTACCGGATATCGTTGCGAAGGGAATAATAGACGCGGAAATAACGCCATTCTTTAAAGATGGCAAATATGCCGATGGCATAGAGGAGGGCATAATGGCTTTGCAAAAACATATCGGCGGAGAGTACACAGCACAGCGTTATGCAGGGGAGTCTGACGGCATGCCTACTTTCTTACTTGTTGTGTTCGGGATGTTTCTTCTCATTATCTTTTCCGTTATTTCAGAAGGTATATTGCTTGAGCTTGCACCGACACGTACATGGTTGATGGGCGGAGTGATGGGTTTCTTTTTCGGATTATTCTTCGTGGATCTTACGGGTTCTTGGCTTTCTATTCCCTTTTTTGTCGCGTACGGTTTGGCGTTTGATTTTGTCGTTTCGTACTTATATAGAGTAGATGAGCGATTTGCGAGATGGGTACGCAGAAGAAAAAAACGTCGTCGATCGTCTTCCGGCGGAAGATTTTCTTCGGGCGGGGGTTTTGGAGGCGGAAGTTCCGGCGGCGGTTTTGGCGGTGGATCTTTCGGAGGAGGCGGCGCACGCGGCCGCTGGTAACATTATGTGGTTTTACCGATTCCTCGAAACGGATTTTTCTGAAAAAGAATTGCTTCTATGCCTCGTTTATAAAGAAAGATTCCGATACCGATTCCAAATACAACCATGCCAAGACCGGATTTAACGATGCTCGACTCCACACTGCTCACGGCACTTTCTGCCATCTGTGCAACGGAAGGTCCCGTGCTTGCAGCTTCTATTCCGGGCGGTATTGAACTTGGTACATTCGGAGTTGCCACAATAATATTATAACATAATTTAGTAATTATAACTACCCTACGTACCTCAGTCGACTGCGCTAGAATACCGGTATGATCGAATCGATTCTGATTGCATATTTCTTGCAGCAATTCATACCGAAATCCGCACCTGTAGATTTAGAAAGTACTGCAGTGCGCGGTTCTCAGTTGATTGTGGAAGTGCAGCAATCTTCCATTCATACCATCGCACAGGGGACACAACGTGTCCCTGTTCTAACTCTGCAGCTGTCTGCGTCTTGCGATGCTCCGGTTACGGTGGATTCACTCGTTGTGTACAGAAGAGGACTGGGAGAAAGCACTGACATCGATGCGGTGTATGCCATGAGCGATGGTCAGAGATTGCAACGGGCAGTGCAACCCTCTCGCATGGGAGTGACGCATTTGCGTCTTCGTAATTTTACGATTGAGCCTTGCGGAAAGAGGACGATACAAATTCTGGCAGATTTTTCTCCGAATGCGTCCGTTGCGGGAGAGCACTGGTTTACGATTGAATCTGCCACAGATGTCGTTGCAAACAACACAAATGTTGTTCTTCATTCCTCTCGCCAACCTTCCAAGAAGTTCACCGGTGCAGGACCGACAGTGGGAACAATTTCCGTTGAATATCCGCGTCTTTTACAGACACTTCGTTACGGTGAGAACAGGACTGTAGCGCGTCTGCGACTCTCGGCGGACGGCACAAGCGATCACCTTATTCATTTTATTACACTGACAAATGAAGGATCTGCAAGAGATACTGACCTCCAAAATATTTACCTTCGTGCCGGTCGTAGCCGGACAGTGAGCGCAGTACTCGATTCCTTAAGCGGCGATACCGCTCGTTTGGAATTGCAGCCTCCACTTATTCTTGAACAAAATCAGTCTCGCATCTTGGAAGTACGGGCGGATATTCGTGCCAGCAGAAGTCGCACTCTTCGATTTCTCGTAGAGCAACCGAGTGACATTCAATCCGAGGTGATTCGCAGGAAGTCAGTGGGAAAGTGATGTACTGGCAAGTACCTGGCGGAAGTGGCACACTGTACGCAGCCTCTTCCTCACTTTTGCAATGAAACGTTCTGTTGTTTTTGCCTCATGTCTTTCCGTAGTTATTTCTGCGTGTTCTCAAGTATCGGATGTTCAAATTCTGTCACCTGAGGAAGTACTGAAAAACGCGGCACAGGTCAGTATGGATCTTGAAACGGTTCGGTACGATCTTTCCGGAGATGTGCATATTGTCGATGCGAATGATGTTCCGACAAATGGCACAATGACGATGAAAGGATTAATCAGAGATTCCGGAGAGCAATTGCAATTCAGTGTGGATTTCAGTGCCACAACCAAATACCCCGAAGGAGACTCGTCACTTTCTGCAACTGTCGATGTGATAATTGCCGGTTCAGAGGATTTGTTCGTGCGCTTAGAGCGCTACGATTTGGACGGTACGAATCCATTCTTTAATCCTGAGCTTTTGGATAAATTTACAGGTACGTGGTGGAAAGTTCCTTCTCGTGACAATCAAGTTTCTTCGGTTTCACTCACGCCGAACCCTCGTATTTTACATGCGCAATCTCAAGTTATTTCCGTACTGAAGGACAAAGGACTTGCGACTCTTCAAGGAAGAAAAATGTATCACTACGATGTCCGGTTGGATCAGGACAAAATGGTGACGTACTTACAACAGCTGGCAGGTGAGGCACAGGGTGAGTTTGACGAAGCGGCAGTCAGAGCATCGCTTGCCGATCTTGAGGCTAAGGGTGAAATTTGGATAGATGCCGAAACATTCGCTGTGCAAAAATTGCACTGGGATATACGGCAGAAGCTCACGAATACCAATCAGCAGATTCAAACGTCTTTCACGGTAAACTTTTCGGATCACAACAACGCCCCTGCCATCGTACCTCCGACAGATGCGAAAGATTTTTCGCCATTGATGTTCTTCGGAGTTACGGATATTCCCGAGACGCAATCGTCACCTCTGACACCGGAAATGCAAGATGACATCATCCGTCAGCTTCTTGAAGAAGGTGCGGACAGTCCTTACACCACCCGTTAACAGATATGACACCTCCAGCGTCCGTAGACGGCATTACATCGGAATCTGAGCCACCGGCACAGGGAGCGTCGAGCAATATGAAACTTGTCATAATTCTTATCATACTCACTCCGTACGTTCTCTACGGATTGTGGTGTGTCTTTCTTCTGTCTGTTTTACCGAGTCCGGAAGGGAAGTATCAGGAACTGATTCCCATTGGAGTAATGAGCTGTATCATTTTTGGATCCATGCTTGCCTTGCTCGGACTGGCGCTTATTAAACGTGTGCTTGCAACGCGTGAAATAACAGAGCAGGCACGCATAATAGGATCGGTAAAAGTAGCGGTAATCATACTTCCGGGAGTGCTGCTCAGTGCATTCGTACCCATCATAATTCCCCGAGAACCGCGACTCAGTATCGTATTGCTTCAGCCGGTTAATTCATCGGATCTTGTGGCTCCTGTCTCCGTTACTTTCAGCTTACAGCAGGCAGAAAAAGTGCTTGGCATGCGAGGCTTGAAAGCGGTGAAGTACGCATGGGATTTTGACGGTGACGGTGAACAAAACGACGAAACAGTCGAACCTGTGGTTTCGGCAGTGTACGACAGGCAGGGTGTGTACCAGGTCGTTGCGCGCATGTACCTTTCCGATAATTCACAGAGGAGAATCGTATACAGCCTACCTATTCCGAGGGCGGTATTTTCCACCTCTCCCATACGACCGATTGTCGATGAGCCCGTCCGTTTTTCCGTGGAGCATTTGAATTCGAAAGAAAATCCGATAAAAGAAGTTCGGTGGGATTACAACAATGACGGTGAGTTCGATGAGGTGCAGACCGGCGTGGAAACTGTGTATACGTTCCTGCGAACAGGAAAGGCGGTTGTTGTCGCTCAAATCACATATGAAAACCAAGGACAGACTCGTATGGAGAGAGAGATTACCATCTACGAACCCGAGCCGTTGCCGTTCCCTGCCAGAATATCCACCGAACCGGAGTATCTTACGAGCCCTCCTCCTTTGGGAGTTATTTTCTCCATGGAAACAGAAGAGCCCCACTATGATATTCTTTGGAATTTCGATGACGGAGAGGATGCCATAGGAGACAGGGTCGGTCATACCTTCAAGCAAAAGGGAGTGTATCGTGTCACTGCGGAGGTACGCTCTACCAGCGGAAGCATTGCAAGACTTTCTCAGACAGTGAGGGTCGTAGGCGTACTTCGTGTGCCGGATCTCGGTTTCGACGGATTCCCTGAGGTAAACGGTTCAAAACTTTCTGCCGAGGTACCCGTTACGGTCAATCTCACTCCTCGTACCAGTCTCCCGCTTATTGAATTCTTTTGGGAAGCACCGAAAGCAACGCTTGTGGATTCGAAAGATACGACGCTGAAAGCAGTGTATCGCAGGCCGGGAAATTACATTATCACTCTCATAGGAAGCGATCCTTCGGGCAGCGTGATGCGCTTACCGTTATCTCTGGAAGTAAAAGAACCGACATCCACGGTGACAATTCGCATGAAGCCCGATGGTGGAGTCGCCCCTCTCCTCGTCCGATTCGATGCGTCTGAAACCATTATTCCCGGTGAAGAAATAACAGGATTCGAATGGACATTCGGTGATGACGATAAGGCTCCTCCAAGACAGGGGGGAGCACAGGTAGAGTACCTGTTTGAACGTCCCGGTACATACTCGGTAACATTGACTGCATTCACCACCAGCGGAAAATCTTTCAAAGCTTCCCGTACTATCGTCATACGATCTCCGGTACTGGATGCCTGCTTTACGACAAGTCGCACGAGCGGAAAGGCTCCTTTGGGCGTCAGTTTCGATATTTCGTGTTCCACGGGCGTGCCCTCAAGTATCACATGGGACTTCGGTGACGGCACGGAGACAGACGAGCGCTCTCCGATTCATGTATTCGACCGCCCCGGCACATATAAAGTGAAACTGCAGTTGCAGGACGAAGCCGGAAGTGTGAGTCGAGAATCTCTTTCCATTACCGCAAACCCCTGATGAAGCAGAAAAAAGTCGTTCGCATTGTGGCTTCCGTTGGTGTGGTGGCAATTGTGCTTGCAGCACTGTTGCCTGCCCTCAGTGCATTTTAAGCATGTATCACATTCGATAACGGCAGCGACGCCTCCGTTTTGAACGTATCGAATGCGGTATCACCCAATTCTTCGATTAGGAAATACGCTGCGCATCCTATCATTGCGGCATTATCCGTGCAGTACGTTATGTGTGAGGGGTATCGCAGTGCATACCCTTGCAATGATTCTTCTGCCAGGGCGCGAAGATGTGCGTTCGCAGACACTCCACCGACGATGTGCACTTCTCGTACATCGGGATTTTTGGCCACTGCACGTTCCAATCTGTCTATGAGATGCCTGCAGAGTGCATGTTCGTACGATGCGGCGATATCCGGAAGAACTGCTTTCAGGGGTGTGTTCTCGGGAAGATCTCTCAGTGTGTATTTCAGCGAAGTTTTCAGGCCCGAAAAGCTGAAATCGAATCCCTCTTCGTTGTGCAGAGGTTTTGGGAATTCATACGCGGATCTTTTTCCATTGAGGGCTGCTTTTTGAATGGAAGGACCTCCGGGATAGGGGAGTCCTAACATGGATGCGCCCTTATCGAAAGCTTCTCCCGCCGCATCGTCTCTGGTACTCCCAAGCAGTGTACCTCTCGTGTGAGACGTTCTGTACCAGATGTCGCTGTGTCCTCCTGAAACGGAGAGTGTAATGAGCGGAAACAACGGCTGAGATGTGCACTCAAGCCAAGGTGAACAGAGATGCCCCAGCGTATGATGTACACCGAGAATCGGACATTTCCAAAGTGATGACAGTACTCGACCGGCTGTTGTGCCAACCAGCAGGGATCCTGAAAGACCCGGCCCTTTTGTAACCGCAATGGCATCGATGTCGTTTCGGTCCATATGTGAATCTTTCAGTACCTTGCGAATGATAGGAACAATGCATTCTACCTGTTTTCTGGCCGCTTCTTCGGGAATCACTCCACCCGATTCATGAAATGACAGCTGAGAGGAAGCAATGCAGCTTACAAGCACTTTGGAGCCATGTTGTACTATGGCAGCAGCCGTTTCATCACAGGAGGTTTCGAGAGCCAAAATATTCATATCTTCCTTATTGTAGCGAATAAAACGCAGTGTCCCACCGTTTTGTGATAAATTGCTAAAAATATTGAAATATAGTATAATAATACTAATGACACAAAGACAAAGACGAGATGTAGCGTATCTGTTTGCATGTGGTTCACTCGTGGCATCGCTGCTGTTTTGGACAGTGCTGGTCACTGCACATACACAACAAAACCTTCAGTTTCCGCCCAGCCAGTCGGTGTGGGAGGGTGTGTTGCACACCATGGGAATTTTGACAGAGGACATTGTGAAAACGGACACGGAAGTATTGCATGGAGCGGCTTTCAATACATCTGCCAGTGTTCTTACGGTTCCCAGTGAAGTGATCGGTGGAACGGTGCCATCTGACACTTCTGATGCAAACGATAATGGTCCGGATGAACTCTCGCAGTGGGAAGTGCACGCCGCGTATTCTTTGTCCATTCCTTCTTTGGGAGTGCGAACTCCCATTTTACTTCCCTCCATGAGATTTTGGGAAAACAAGCAGTGGAATCTTTTGGAGGAACAGATGCAGGTAAGTTTGAATTATGGGTCTGTGGCGTACCCTCATTCCGCGATTCCCGGTGAGCCTGGAAATTTGATTATTGCGGGTCATAGCAGCCCTCCCACCGAACGCGCCGCAGAAAGTCCGTACGGCAGCCTGTTTCAGCATGTCCCGGAACTCTCCCCGGGAGACCAGATTATCGTAACGAAAAACGGCGAGCGTCTTACATACGTTGTTTCGAACTCCGTCATCGTATCTCCGACGCAAACAGATATTCTCCGCCAACAAAACGATGAAAGTATCGTCAAGCTTATTACGTGCTATCCTGTGGGAACAACGAGAGACCGTATGGTGGTGACCGCACGCTTGCAAAAGTAGGAACCGTTCTGAGAATAGTACGAGCTGTAGTACCATTTGGGTATGAATCAGCTCCTTTTTATAACTCGGAAGCTTAGGGGTACCGGCGGCATGCAACAGTTGTCTGCTGACTTGTGGAAAGTAATACAGATGCAGTACGGAGATCAGTCCAAGATGGTCGGTTTTCAGTCCGCCTGTTCGCTGTGTGCGTTTCCCTTTCGCGCAGTATTGCAAGGAGTTCTTGTTTCTCGACGAGGAGGCCATATTCACTTGGGTGATTTGTCACTCGCTCCTCTTGCGCTTGTCATAAAATTTCTGGTTCCCTCTGCGCATATTTCCGCAACCGTGTGCGGACTGGAGGTGTTGTATGGCAATCGTGTGTACCAATGGATACTCAGACACTCTCTCGCCTCCATGGATACATTTGCCTGTATCAGTACTGCGACTGCCGATGAATTGCGTGAGTGCGGTGTTCGCTCAGCCGCCATCGCTGTCATACCCTGTGGCGTATGGGAAAAAAATATTCCGTCTCATGACAGCAGTCGTCCTTACTCTCTTCTCACCGTGGGGAGACTCATTCCGCGTAAAGGGGTTGCATGGTTTATTCGTCATGTGCTTCCGTTGCTACAAAAATCTTTTCCGAATGTCATGTATACCGTTGTCGGTTCCGGTCCGGACGAAAAAGCCATTCTTCAATGCGTAGAAGAAATGAACTTGGAAAATGTCGTGCATCTTGCGGGAAGAGTATCCGAAAGCGAAAAAGATGCCCTGCTTGCGTCATCGCAGTGTTTTGTCATGCCAAATGTGAAAGTGGAGGGTGATATGGAAGGGTTTGGTATTGTCTGTTTGGAAGCGGGAAGAGCGGGAGTGCCTGTGGTTGCAGCAAGATTGGAAGGTGTGCAAGATGCTGTTTTGGAAGGCACAACGGGACTTTTTTTCCAATCCGGTAATGCGGAAGATTGTGCCGAGAAAATTACCACTGTTCTTTCAGGATCTTTTACTGCATCGTCGGTCACAAAAGAAACGATGCAACACTTCGGTTGGGATATGCTCGCAAAACGCTACTACAATGAAATCTTCAACGCATAACATCGCCATTCTCACTTGGGATTATTTTCCTCCCAAAGGAGGGCTGGGAAGAGCCATGCGTCTCTTTTCTGACGTGCTGAAAGACATGGGTAATCAGGTTGCGGTGCTTTCTCCTTCGGGAGGAGACTGCACGGTTGCTCCTCTTACGAAAAAAATCGGACTGCACCATATGTTTTCGGCTTGTGCTTTCCTGCGACTGCCAACGTGGATTTCACGCACCGGGAGTACGATTCTTATTGTTCCGTGCGGTCCGGGAGGGGTGTGGCTGTTGCGAAAACCAAAACATTGCACACTCATTGCCATTGTTCACCACACATCTTTGCAGCAGTGCATGCTCGTACCGATGCAAGGCTGGAAACGCATATTCATTCCGTTTGAGAAGAGAACATTGCTACTTGCGGACAAAGTTCTTTGTTACGGAGAAGAATCTCGCAGAGTTCTTGAGGAGCGGTACGGTGTACAAGCACAAATTATTCCTCATCCCGTGGATGTTCCGCCTGTCATACGTACGGAAAAGAAAGTGGCCGGTCAGTGCGTGTGTATTGCACGCCTGGAGGCCCGCAAGGGTACGGATGTGCTCCTAAGGGCTTGGGAAAATGTGGAGCAAGCGAATGCTTCCGCGCGCCTTATTCTTGTAGGGAGCGGACATTTGGAAAAAAAGACAGATCTCTTCATTGAACGATTGCAATCCGTGAGTCGCATTTCGTCGTTGCCGCGAGAGGATCTTTTGCGACTCATAGCTCGGTCTGAAATTCTTGTAAGCCCTTCGTACTTGGAAGGCTTCGGTCTGACGGTGGCGGAAGCTATGGCTCTCGGTACGGCAGTTGTTGCCTGTAGGGCAGACGGAATCACCTCTCTTCTTGCCCATGAAAAATCAGGCGTGCTTACAGAGCTTGGAAATTCAGATGAACTGGCCTGTGAAATACTTGCTCTTCTGAAAGACAAAGACAGAAGAAGTTCGCTTTTAAGACAAGCTCAGCATGACTTTCGAAACAGATTCTCGTCCGATGCACTGAAGACAGCGTTACACGACGTGCTTGACTCACTATACTGAGACCGATGAATGCAACCTTCCTCTCCGTACTCAAAAAACCCACAGCCCTTTGGGGACTGGGATTTGCGACACTTCTCGTTGCGAAGTTTCTGTGGCCTCTTTTTACGTACGATATTCCGCTAGGGTACGACCCGGGAATATACAGGTACCTCTTTTTACGACATGCGGAAGGATTCCCGCCTTTTTTCATAGGTGAAATGGATGCGTGGGCTCATAACCATCCGCTCGGGCTCTTCTTTTTTTCAACGATCCTCCTACGAGCGGGCTTGCCGGTAGATTGGTTTTTGGGCTTCATATGGAATCTGTTTCCCATTGTTCTCATAGCAACCTACGCATGGATTACTTCTCGCAAAGAGGGGGCAACAACAGGCATCCTCGTGCTGCTCGTTGGTGCGCTTTCCGTCCCGTTGTACGATGGCTTTTCCGCGATGTACTGGAAAACGTTTGCAGCTCTCTTGTTTGCAATATGGACATTCTACTTACTCGAAAAGAAAAGTTTGCTTGCCATAGTTCCGGGAATTCTCACTCTTGTTACGCATAACCAAACAGGACTCTTATTTGCCCTGACCGTCGGTACGTGGTGGGCGATTCAAATGATACATAAAAGAAACGATCCGACTTGGAGGAAGGCATCGCTAATCGGAGGAGTGGTTCTTATTCTGGCTGCTCTTGCCTATTTGCCGGTGTGGAAACAAGCAGTCGGCGACCATCTTCTCCCTTTGCTCACAATGCGGGGAGACGATGTTCCGGCAGGGTCTTTCCCGCCCGTGAATTTCTATATGAAAATGAACGGACTTCTCCTGCTTGCGGGAGTATACGGATGCATTGTTTCTTTTAAAAAACAACGCCGAGCAACTTTATGGATTTTGGCTGTGCTGTGGTCTGCTGCGTTTGTTTTTCTTCGTTTATTCTTTTACAGAAGATTCTTTCTGCAGCTTGATTTCTTCCTGATGCCGTTTGCTGCCATTGCAATTGCAGATTGCTGGAAGCGCCTACCCTCGTTTGTCGGTGAAGTGGTTCTCATTTCATTCATTGCCGCGCAAGGATACCTTTCGTATCAAGTTCTTCTTCTCCGCCAACCGGATATAGATGCGGAGACATTTGCAATCGTTTCTTCTCTGCACACAATGATTCCGGAAGATGCATTGGTTCTTACCTTGGAAAATAAATCCACAACGTGGGTGCGAGGCTGGTTGCCACAGAACAATGTTGCCGGTCCGGGCCTCTTTAGTCTTCCGTGGAGTCGTGACCGGTGGGAACAACTTCTCTTCGGAACGCATGAAGAGAAAGAGGCGTTGCTTGGGTTACTTCCGGGAAAAGTATACTTCGTTCTCACACCGCTTTTTTACAGCTATTACGGTGAATTTGCAGATGCATTTATTGCGGATTCTTGCTTTGAGAAGCTACAAGACAAACCTTTGCTGCTTGTTACCTGTGCACGGTGATGTTTGCGCTTTTCCCTTCACGAAAAGTGGCGCTTGAGATCTTCGGATTTTCCGTTCATTGGTATGGTCTTTTGTATCTTCTTGGCTTTCTACTCGCTTTTTACTTGCTTCCTCGTTTGCAGCGATACAGAGGATTACACCTTTCATCCGATGAATGGTCTCATATTCTTTCTGCTGCGATAGTGGGCGTATTGGTCGGCGGCAGACTGGGGTACGTGTTCTTCTATGCTCCCGAACTCCTCAAAACTCCTTTGGAAGTTTTGAAAGTGTGGCACGGAGGCATGTCTTCACATGGAGGATTCATAGGTGTGGCACTGGCATTGTGGTGGTCTCTCAGAAAAAAGAACATGCCCCTGCTTGCCATTGCAGATACCGCAGTCGTGCCCGTAGCCATAGGTCTGGCTTTGGGGAGATTGGGCAATTTTATAAATGTGGAACTCTACGGCACGGTGACTGATGTGCCATGGGCCATGGCAATACCCGGAGTGGAAGGACTTCGTCATCCTCTGCAGTTCTATGGTATGGCAAAAGATCTTTTTATAGCGTCGGTATGCTTTGTGCACTTACGGCGAACGTCGATTCCCGGAAAAACATTCGGGCTGTTCCTTATGGTATACGGAGTGCTTCGCTTCTTGCTCGAGTATTTGCGCCAGCAATATTATGCACCTCTTCTTTTGGGATCTTTGGAAATATCGAGAGGTCAATTGCTTACCGTTCCGCTGTTTCTTTTGGGACTGCTTTTATGGGTGTATGTTTCGAAGAAACGTTTTTCTGTGTAAAGGACTGATACCGTGCGCGGCAATCTTGGAGTAGTGACTTGGTGTGCCGTACCCTTTGTGTTGAGTGAATCCGTACGTCGTTGCAAGATCATGGGTTACCATGAATCGATCTCTTGTTACCTTGGCCACTATGGATGCCGCAGCAATGCACGGCTCTGATTCATCTCCTCTTATTACAGAGCTGTGCGCGTAGTTAAACCAGAACGCATCTCTTCCGTCTACGAGCAAATACGTCGGTGTCACTTTCTTTTCCAGTTGCGAAACGGCGTCCTGCATCGCACGTTCCGTTGCCGCAAGAATGCCGTTTGCATCTATGAATGCGGCATCTGCCATTCCCACTCCGAAACAGCAGCTCCTGCATATCCATTCGTATGCATTCTCGCGTTGCTCGGGCGTAAGCTGCTTGCTGTCTCGGATAAGAGGCATGGAAAGAAGAGACTTCACAAACACACATGCACATGCCATAACAGGGCCTGCCAGAGCACCTCTTCCCGCTTCATCTATGCCTACAATGACAGATTTCGCTTTCACGAAGAAAATAGACTAAATATATTAAATATGTTATAATTATAAAAGATCCTTACCGTATCGTACCATGAGCCTGCGATAGTCCGCATTGCACTGTGGGAACTTGGGTTCTCGCCGGTGCGGACTTTACGTTGGCTTCAAGGAGGAAGTCTTATGTCTGCATGGAAGCAGTGGTGGAATTGTTTGTGGCATAACCGACCGACAGATGATGATTGGATAGAATGGTGGATGGATTTTACAGGTTTCCTTCCTGTTCAAATCGCAATCCTTGTTCTGACAGTCGGCGGATGTATTGCCTACTGCCTCATTCTTGACCGGTGGTACATGAAACGTCCACTGAAAGACGAATAACCGCTGTGGCCGGCGTTTGCCGCTCGAGGCCCACTCTTTGGGTCTCGGGCGGTTATTCTAATGAGTGTAAGACTTCTCGTGCCACTTCCCGTTCGTCCCATGGAATACGGCCTTCCAGTTTGGTCATAGTACTAAACGGTCCCATGCCGCAAAGAACTACCGCATCTCCTGCTTTGGCATGCTTGAAAAGAAAAGTGATGGCTTCTTTACGGTCAAAAATTTTATGGGCATCCGTTTTTGACTCGTCTACTCCACTCCATACTTCTTCCAGTACGGCGTGGGGGTCTTCTCCGTATGTTTCGTCTTCTGCGACGACTGTGATGTCTGCAAGTTCAGAACATATACGTCCTATTGCAGAGCGCTTCTCTCGCATCCTGTCTCCGCAGCTGGAGCAGAGCACCATAACTCGACCTGTGTTTCCTACCATTGTGCGTAATGCCGTAAGTGTCTTCTCGTAGGCCTGCGGAGAAACGGCAAAATCTACAAAAACAGAAAAGTCTTGGCCCTCGTCTATCGACTCCATTCTTCCCGGCAAACTCCGGAAGCTTCGCAGTGCCTCTGCCGATGTTTCCACAGGAATACCAACAGCGCCGGTACATGCTATGGCACACAGAGCATTCTCAAGATTAAACGTTCCGGGTATTGCCAAACGCAGAGGAACGGAATCGTACTTCTTCCCTACAATGAGGGCTGAACTCGAATGAGGATCCGCGTGAATATTCTCGAGTGCAAGGTCTGAATTCTTCGGACCGAACACGAATGTACGCTCGGTTCGTATGTTTTTGTACTGCTCGTACGATTCGTCATTACCATTGAGGACCTTTATACCTTTGCCGCGAAGCATCGTAAAAATCTTCCCTTTATCTGTACGATATTGCTCCATGGAGCCGTGGTAATCCAGATGCTCCGGAGCCGTATTCGTTATGCCTGCAACTTTCGGGTACGTGCAGAGCACTCTCCCTTGCACAAGACCGTGTGATGACATTTCCACCACTGCGTACGTACATCCTTCTCGTACGAGTCTTCGTAGGAATTCTTGCAATGTAAAAGGGCTTATAGATGTGAGATGAGTCGCATTCTCTTCGCATACTTCATTTATTTGCAAAAAGGCAGTGGATGCCGCACCCACTTTGCAACCTGCGGAGTGCAGAATGTGCGCAATCATGCCGACTGTCGTGGTCTTTCCGTCTGTTCCCGTTATTCCTATGACAGTGAGTTTTCTGGCCGGGAAACCGTAATAGAGTGCCGCCAGGTATCCTTTGGCATAGTGCCACCCTAACCGGAACGGGCTTCGTTGCGGAACAAGAGATTTCAGTCGCTTCAGCATGCATTGCTTAGAATAGCACGGCACTGCGCAATATCCTCAACTATCTGTGCTTTCAAATCTTCAACGGTCGGAAAATCCCGTATGTCTCGCAGGCGCTTCACAACCGTTACGGTCACTGCACCGGGTAGAGAGGGGACTACGGTATCTATAAGATGCACTTCGCAGGCTCGTGAGTCGTTGAAGACAGGGCGAGGTCCGTAGTGCATGGCTCCGGGATGCTTTACTCCGTCACTGAGTTCCATAAAGCATGCATAAATTCCTTCCTTCAAATGTTCCGGTACGGCAGCCAGATTTATATTGATAGTCGGGATTCCGTACTGTTTTCCTCTGCCTGCACCGGTAATAGCAGATGCTGTAAATGTAATGTCCTGAGTACTCATACGTGGACAGTAGTGTATAGACTTACAGAATCTTTACCATCTATAGCTACACTACTATAAAACGATACAAAACGTGTCATGGTGAGCCCGTCGAACCATCACGTTTTGGCTTTGTGTCGCCCTTCGACGAGCTCAGGGTGACACAAAGCATATGCCAAATTATGGTTGTTCAGCTCTATCTCCCCGCACCCTGCAAAATTTCTCGGTACTTCATTCGTGTACTGTTGTGTATTTTTCCAATATTTGTTCCATGTGGGAGGAATGGAATGTTGAGAAGCGCCATTAACGGTAGTCTGGCGACGCGTAGGGAAATTCCCACTATGCCTCGCAGCGCTTTTTCCGGAGCGCCCAGAGCAATATCTTTCCCTGTCTCTATTGTCTTTCTTGGCAAATAGAGCAGCGTGTCTGCTATTGGAGTTGTGAGCTGATTGAGTCCCGATTCCCATTCTGGCATGTGTATATTATACAATAAAATACATAATGAGGCAATTTTAGCGAAAACGTGGAGGCATGGTTTCCGTAACGTAAATCGTTTCCTCAAATGCGTCGTTATTGCCTTACTACCGCTCATTTCCTTCATTCCGAATCCTCTATGGAGCGACTACTTGTGAAAAAAGCCACAAAATTGCCAGAAATTTGAAATTGCTACAAAAATTTGCCTATTTACTATGGCATATAAATGTTTGCGAGTGTGCGAAGCCCGAGGCGGTATAATGTTGGCACGGAGCGGTAGCGGAGTGCCACACCGCCGAACGGTTTATGAGAGTGGCGGCGACATCCATCGAAATCTCAAAGAGAAGCTGCCACGAACCGCACACCCGCTGTTATGTAACGTCAATTTTTCCCGTATTCCAAGGCATCTGTTGCTCACGTTCTTTTCGGAGTGGGAAAACAACAAACAAACTCGTCGTTTTGGGCGACGGCCAGAGGGGCTAGGGGGAATTGACCCGAGCCATTATTTGTACTTTATTTTCTGATATTGTCCGCGCAGATCCTTATTGTCTTCATTATGAGTTGAAAGTCTACCTGTGAACCTAATCAAGTGATCGTACCGCTGGTTAGCTTCATTATTTTGTGAGATCCATTGCCGGACATTCTCTAGTGAAGATAATGGGGTATTCGGAGGTTTAATAAACGTATTTTGAAAAGCCTGTAAATGATCTAGTTCCTCTTGTGAGACACTGTATTCTGCTCTCATCTCTGAGGAAATTTGCTCATCAAGTGATAAGAGTGTCTCTCGGGTGTAAACCGAATTAGGAACAGATGAACTTCCTGTTGAGGGGGCGCTGTCTATTGTAAGGCTAATATCGTTTCTATGTTTTTGATGTACCATTCTCGCAATGGAGTGAGCGGCTGCATCTACACATGCATTAAGGTATCCACCTTGTATCTCTATACTTCCTTCATTTTGGGTAACAGCATTCAGTTGTTCCAAGTCTTTATCTTGCAAGAGACCTGTCCCAGGTTCGAAAGAATCAACAACAACAGTTCTATCCTGTTCAATTGATCTTAGGAAAGTATCGTATGCATGCACCCTTTGTTGGTCTGGTACGAGTGCACGTCTTGAAAGGTCTAACACTCGTAATGAATCATTCGGTACTTTGGTATGCAATGCCTCCCATTCTTCAAGTATGTCTCTCGCAAGAAAATACCCCAGTGGGATGCACGACGGATCCTCCTTGAGTTTTGCAAGTGCGATTTGAGCAGCGTTTACAACATACGCTTCGATATGTAGATCAGGGTTCCTGTTAGATGCTTCCCAGAGTGTTGAATCAAAGTTCTCGATGAATAGGCTAAATAGTGGATGTACTACTACTTTAACAGTGCCAACAGGACCCTTCTTCCACTCTGACAAATGTGGATGTGGCCATTTTCCTACCTCACGCACAGCATCAATTGCATCGTAGAACCAAACAGATGCTTTACCGGAGGCAGTTCCAGATCCTTCAATTAGTTTTACACTTTTGCCTTTCTCCAATCTATCTAAAGTATCAAGTAAGTCCTCAATTTGTTGATCACTTAGATCTCTAGCCTGAAGCAGTGAGCGTGTTGCGGCCATGTGATCATCGTGTTGCTCCTGAGCCTCTTTTTTTTGGTCATACTGCATTACCCGTTCAGGCACTTTGCTCTTGGGAGTGGTTGAGTTGCTATCATCAGCCTCAATGTTTTCAAAAGAGGATGGAATATCAATATTCGGCATGGGGTGGTTGTGTTTGCACAAGTATTATATCATAATTGTAGAATTGATTCTCCCCTAATCTAAAAAACACATTCACCTCCTAATTCCGTAACGAAAAGAAAAGCGTAGTCGGCACCGCCGGAAAACGGAAAAAAGATATTTCGGCTAACGTTTGCACGTATACGATATTGCGAGCGAGCGTGGCGGTATAATTTACTCACCGCCTAAGCGAGCAAAGCAATATGGGCGAAACGACAAGTGGGAGTGTAGCCGTATATGCCGTGTTAAGTGATGTTTTATTTTTGCCTATATTTATCAGTTAATGTTTGGCCATTTTTGTCCTTCCACTCAATCCAGCCATTTGCTCTACGTCCAAGAATTACAGCCGCAGCAGTACTCGGTGAATTGAATGTATAGTTTTCCTTGAACACAAGAACGTCATTTTCTGCTTTCAAAATTTCTTTTTCCAAAAGAGCTTTGCGAGTATTGGAAACACCAGGGCTAATAGTGTTTGTTTCATCAGGCTGGGCTATCGAACCAGCAAATACTATTAATCCATCCTCTACATACTCGCCTTGTGCGGAAGCTTCTTTCCCTGAGCAGAAAATGGTGTTCTGTTTTTCCTTTTTGGATTCTTCAAATATCGGAAATCCAAGGGTTGCTATAAGAATTTTTAGATCATCAAAAAAACTTAAGACGAAGTCTACATCCTGCTCGGTGAGTGATGATTGAGTCGGCGAAGTGTTATTTTCGAGGATACATTTGCCAATTTGCTTTGCCTGTTCACAGCAATGACTTTCTAGGAATTTGATATGAGCTTTATTGATGTTGTGCTTTTCAGAAACAAAGCAAATTGCAGTATTCCAAAAATCTTTACCTGCGTTGTGTTGTTTGAGACGAGTTAGGAGATTTTCAGCTTCGCCGACGTAAACCCTTGGCTTTCCGATTTCATCTTCTGATCCAAAAAGGAAATATAACCCTGGTTCTTGGACATCTGGCCTTTTGTAAATATCTTCGATTTTACTGCGAGGGACAAAAATGGCCTTAACTATTGAATCCTTGATATCACAAGCTTTGATACTTCTAGGATTGCCGTCTGGAATAAAAATATTTATTGTTCTTCCTCTCATAGTTTTTTGATTATAAATGCAGTTTATAGCAAGTAAGGCAAAAATAAAATTTATGTTACATAACGTTCGCGGGTGTGCGAAGCTGGCGGGCTGTACAATATCCGCGAAGCGGGACAGCCCGCCAGTTTGGGTGAGGGCAGCGACCTCCATTCCAATTCAAAATGGAGCTGCCCCGAACCGTACAGCCGCTGTTGTCGGATCGTCACTTTTCGACCGAGTTTTGTAGTTCTTAGTGTAGCTTTTTATTTTTGCGGGGAGGGGAAACAACAAACAGAACATAAACAATAAATTATGCTTGATATGTTGTCTCATTATCAAGTTCAGAAGTTTGATAATCACCAATCATTTTTTCAGAAGAGCCTTTTGTGATTGCTTCTTTGTAGCTGTCACTAATAAATTTGGAGCTCGATCTAAGATCAGTAATTGTAGATTTATATTCTGAGATTACATCTTTGTAACTTTCTTTTATTTGATTTGAGAAGAAAGATCCAAAAGTGTAAAGAATACCAAATGCAATAGAGATTGAACCAAGAATTCCCGCAGGGGTGCTGAGACTATTATTAATGCGAAGCATAAGATACCCAAAAAATAAGGTACAAAACAGTACTAATATGGATTGGAGCTCGATTTTTTTGATTACTTCCTTAAACATTTTTTGAGAATGTAGAATTGACTAGAGCCAGAAAACCTTCATCTTTTCTCAAATAATCTACAATATCTTTTAATTGGCTACTTAATGTAGATATCTCGTACTTACCTTCCTTGTAAACGTCGATATCAAAAAGCACCCCCTTAGTTTCATCTGACTTTTTTGTTACCTGCTGAATTCTTAAAGTGGCTTTCAATTCGTTTTCAAGCTCAAATGAGGTTTCTGATTTTGAAAAATATCCTTTATGTTTTGAAAAATAACAAAGATTATCAAAGTAGTCTTTGGACTTACTTTCCTGCGAGAAGTCATAAATAAAATAATTTCTCCACCCAATGCGCCTACTCTGAGAAACATCCAATATCGATATCGCTTATTGGTTTTGGTATTAGTAATCCCTCTAGCCCCATAGTGAAACTTGCTGGAGGCTGATCGTTGGAATGGTACAAATTTACTATCTCACCGGCGCGATCAATGTATTTATAGCCCTTAACAATATCTATCTGAACGAATGATTCAGGATTGTTTAGATCGGTGAGTTTTTTTATGACATTAGACATAATATAAAGACGTTAGTTAATAGCCCATGGCAAGCTGATCGAGCATATCGGGCCCCTTCTCTCGTCCAACCTCCTGGTAAATGTCGAGTATTTCTTCATAAGTTCCTGGGCCACCCACAATATCCCAGAATTCTTTACCAATCAGCACCTCATTTTCAACATCCATGTAATTCACAACAAAGCTGTGTTTGTAGGTTGCCTTAACCAATCCATATGGATTGTAGGCCATTGCATACAAAGCACGTACTTTAGGATACTTGTCGTGGGTCATTGCATGTATTTGTAGCAGGCGATCTGTGGCTTCAAGACATTGGCCTTTGTTTGGCTTAGGGCTTTTGATTTCAAAAAAGAATTCCTCTCCCTTTTTTGTTTGAATATAGAGGTCAGCAATCCTTTTCCTTTCAGAGCCTTTGCCAGAGTTAGCAAGTGAGATTACTTCATTTACATAGTCGGGATATTTCCCCTTCATGCCACCAGAACCGATAATATTTATGACTGACTCAATCTTTTTTACTGCGGCATTGGATACAATGCCATTTACAATATGACCTCGCTCAGCGTGTTTGTGATGATTTAAGGCAATGATTCTCGCACATTCTTCAAAGGTCGTTCCAAGCTTTGTTGAAAATGATCTTTCGAATTCAGTGATTGTCAACAGACCATCAGGCAACAAGGATTCGTGAAATGGTTTGAGATCACCCTTGGTTGAGCATGTTCTTGGTGGTCGTAACTTTTTAGGGTCAAAGCTATTTATTGTTTTTTCCGAAATCATTCCTTGAATGAATCCCTCGAGAAAGCCTTTGATTTTGCTGCGTACCGTGGAGTCCATTATGCTTTTTGCCAAAGAAGAATACTTTCATAGAATGCACCACTTCTTCTGCCGGTGCGCCTATTAACATGCCTTTCAACACGACCAATGGATCTGAAACCTACCTTTTCTGGGTCATAAAGATTGCATGTGTCATGAACGACAATAGCCATGATTCCATCATGAGTCATGCAATCTCTGGTATGAAGGAATACTTCATTAATTCCCTCAATATATCTTTGTTTTGCATTAACTGACTGACCATTTTTAGCTGCACCAATTTCTCTGGTTTCGTTGTTCTTAAGTCCAAGAAGTTCGTAGGCGTATTTGTGCTGTTCATGGTAGTCAATGAGGCCAACGTATGGAGGCGAGGTAAAGACCATATCTATATTCTTTGGTAGATCAACATTCCTTGAGTCATCGTGGAAAACTTGGACATCAACATTCTTTCTCAGACCGGAGTATTCCTTCACTCTCTCAAGAGTATCAAGGGAATAACGATTCAAAAACTTATATGCTTCTTGGACAGGAGAGCAAGTTCTTCCATGCTTGTAACATTCATATGGCTCCGTCTGAGGTTTTTTTGGAAAATCGAGATCAAAGTGTGTTACGAGTCTGGCTGATCGGGCTGAACGAGAAAGAATAATTTTAAACAAGTCTTGATAGTGATAATCCTTTATCATTTTTAAGAAACACAAAAGCTCACTACGCGCCTGATCAGCGAACCAGTCTTTGAGATATTGATTGTTTGTAGATAAAACGGTTTTCACTTTTGCGTCATCTGAGTACTTTGTTTTGTACTTTTTCAGACGGTCAAGGATGCCATAGATATCACATTCCAATATATCAATATCGTATTTTGCTGTTTTGGTCTTTGTGAGCAAGACATTGAATGCAGAGATGTCGGTTCCAAGGCAATCAATGCCTAATGTACTTGCTTCAACGAGCGTAGTTCCAGATCCACAAAAGGGATCATAAACAAGCTTTGGCTGGAACTTCCGTAAAAATATTTCTACGAGTTGTGGAATGAACTTCCCCAGATAAGGATGAAGTCTATGGACGTGCTTAGTCCGTGTAAATTCTGGCAAATCCTTTTCCCTCCAGTTTAAATTGAGAGTTTCTAAATCAGTATCTGCATTTACGCTGATAAAGTCAGTAAGAGGTTTCTGCCTGTATTGCTGAGCAATTTTTTGTGCGACGGCGTTATTGTACATATGAAATGTAGAAGTGCTGAGAGAATAGGTCAAAAATGAAAATTAGCCAAAAAATTCGTAATGCATGGATCTGAAATATATTGTAGTGTACAATCGTACACCCAAACACACACAATAAACATCCCACAAAAACAAGGGGGGACGCAAAAATAAAAAGCGAAGCGGAACGAAGAAACAAGGGAGAAAAGTTATGTCCGACAACGTTTGCGGTTGTGCGATGTTTTGTGGCTGTATAATGGAGCGAAGCGACGCACAGCCGCAAAATATGGGAGAGGAGGCGGTGCATCCATCCTATTCTAAAAGCACCGCCGACGAACCGCACAACCGCTGTTATGTAACGTCAATTTTTTACCGTATTCCAAGGCACCTGAAGCTTACGTTCTTTTCGGGGTGGGAAAACAACAAACAGGGCTCGTTTGGGCGACGGGCAGAGGGGTTAGGGGTGAATGCCCAGAGCCCATTATTACTTATTTAAATATTTTTTTAGAACATCTTCTTTGCGTTGGGGAATTTCCGAGAGTTTTTCTTCATGCTTTGTAATTTGTGTTTCAACTTTTTGCATTTTAGCAACTATCTTTTCCTGTTCGTGAACAGGAGGAAGAGGAATCTTAATGTTTTGAATTGTTGTCAATGAAAGCTCAATCTGACCACTTTGTCCTTTTGCCATTGCTTCAATGGCTTTAAACCCAATATCTGCAAGTGCGTATAAAACAAAATCGGGTAATGCTTTTTGTTTATCTAATCTGAGTATGGAAATATGACTATCAACAACAAAATCACCGTCTAAATCAAAGAGTGTCACTCTTCCAGCAGTTCCTACACCTGATGAGTTTATTAATATGTCTCCTTTTTGTAATTTTCTTTCATCCAAAACAAAATCATCACTAACATAGTGTTTTTCTGAAAAATCAAATTTTTTAAATCCACGAGCTTGTCCTGATTTGATGATTTGTACTTCTGAGTTACCATAAATTGGCGATTTACCTCTTTTAAGCATGATGGCGATATTTTCTAGCCTCTCATGCTTCGCTTTTGTTGATATGGTAGAGGAAAATGAGCTTTGAAGTTGTTCAATTTCTATTTCATTTTTTATTTCCTCATTTTCTAAGGCTTCCATTTCTTTTACGATTGTTTTTTGAACATCTATAGGGGGAAGGGGTATTTTGATTTCATCAAATGTCTTTGTTGTTATAGCACCAAAAATTGTACCGTAAGATGCATCTTGTAATTGCTGTATTTGAGACTTGAGAACGTAAAATAAATATGCATTATGTAGTCCTTTTTTCCCTCTCAATCCATAACATGACTGATTAAAAGTCATTGGTCTTTTTAGCTGTGCCATTGCGCCAACCGTTCCTCTTGCCGATATGATAATATCGCCAGTATTTAAGTACTTTGTACTGCTGTTTTTTAAACCTTTTTCTGTGATAGCTTTTTCAGTTGTTTCAACCCATCTTTTGTCATTATTAAAATCTACAACAGAAAGCCATGGAATGTTACCATCCCAATATTCGGGATTGCTGGTACTTGGTGTGCCGCCTCCAATAATCTCGATTACGTTGCTTAATGTTACAATATCCCATTTGCTTTCAATTTTTATCTTTTTTTTTACATTTAATGAAATTGTTTTATCGAAATCTGCCCTATCCAAAATAAGCGTATCTATAAGATCAATTCTTGAAATATGGCTACTGAGTGACTCATCAATCTTTGATTTATAATTTCCATTAAATGCTTGAAAAATATAGGTACTTGCTTTCTTTAGATTTTCTTGTGAATTTGGGTCAAAAAGCTGTGTACAGGAATCAATACTCTTTCCCCGTTGGATTGAGTGTATTCCTTCGTTTCCTCGTCGATTACTGAATTCATAACCTAAAAAGTTTTTTTCAGTTTTCTTTTCACCTGATTTTACTAAGACTATTTTTTGTGGATATGCCAAAATAAAATAAAGTAATTTATCTTTTTCAATTTCAATTATTCTATTTTGTAAATCAAACTCATCCTTCGATTTTATTTTTTTGACATATTCTATGAAAATTTCATGGTTTTTAATTGCCTCGTTTGGTTGTTTCTCACATAACGTTTTGTAGTCTTCGAAAGTTAATCCCTCCCAAACATAAGTTACATATTTTGAAAACGCTTTTTCAATACCACTTACAGTTATATCTCTTGGGTTCTTAAAGAATTTTTGTACGGAAGAATCGATGTTTTGCCATTCATAATTATTTCTTTTCCGTAAAAATACAGTAACAGTATTAGTTCCTGTAGCCATAAATGTATTTGAGCCTAGTTCGGTAATGGCAATGATTTCAAAATATTTCAAAACAATCTCTCTTGCTTGAGTATAGATTCCTGTATTGCTCAAAATACTGGAAGGCAAAATTATAGCAGCAATACCACCATCTTTGAGAAGTTGCTTTGTTCTTTCTATAAACAAACATTCTATTTCGGAGCTTTGGTCAGTAAGTCGATGGTAAAGATCGAAATCTTCCTCGGCGTATTCTTTTTTGAGATTTGCCTTAAATGCTGAAACAGAATATGGAGGATTAGAAATTACCAAATCAAACTGCTTGTTATCCTGATTAAAATCCTTATCTGCGAACTTTAATTTGTCTTTGTACTCCTTTGAATTTTCAAAGTTATCTAGCCCATCACCATGAATTACCTTAGCAAGCCCATCACCATGAAGATAGCATCCAACCTTTGCAGTTTTAACTAGACGATAATCTTTTTCAATTCCGTAAATGTAATCATATGCCCAATCAAATTGATCTTCCTTCCAGCTTTTTATTTTTCTCTTTACCTGTGGTAGTAGTTTTTCTTCATCGATTTGATCAATAATTTTCTGAATCTCATCCATTGATTCAGTCAAAAAATGTCCACTACCTGCGGCATAATCAATAATTGTGGGGACAAGGTCATTAGCATTTCCTGCTTTTAATTTTTCTTGCACAATTCTTTTCAGCGGAATGCTACGACAAATAAAGCGAGCTATTGGTACAGGAGTGAAAAATTGTCCAGATTCCTGCTTTAATCCTGTTGTTAAGAGTAGTTCAAAGAAATCACTTAAATATTGCTGCTTTTCTGTATATCTAATTTTGAATTCTTGCAGCAATTCGACAATTTCTTTAAGGACTTTTGCATTTTCGGTAAATGTTTCTTTATTAAAAACTTCTTTGATCGCAAATTCATTGTTTTTCTGCAAACGGATTGCGGTAAATTCTTTTAGTATTTCATTGCGCACGTTTTCATCTATTCCGCTAAATTTACGGTTAAATTCATCATCGCTTAAATCGGTAACTTCTTTTGATAGGAGTTCCAGCATTCCTTTTTTATACAAATCTGTAAGTCTTTTTTGAAAACTAACGTCATCATCAACTCCTTCAAGCCATTGGAATTCAAGCTCATCATCTGGTTTTCTATTTTCATCAATTATTTTACAAAGAAAGAGCGTGAAGATTTTATTAAAAGCGTTCGGTTTATCTGAAACCACATTGTGACGCAGTATTTCTAAAAAGCGATTAAAAATAAAACTACTATCTTCTTGGGTAATCGGTTTGAGTTGAGACAGTGTTAGTGCCTTGCCTTTAAATTCATAAGAATTTACCCAGCCATCAAAAACCCCATTTTGTTTTGTAAATTTGCTCCATCTATCATGAAAATCTTTCACATTACTGGTTTCCCTGTACGATTCTTCAATTTTTACTATTTCATTTCTATACTCAATTTCATTCTCAATTTTTGAAGCATAGAGCGCCAAATATTCCGCATCACGGTCTTGTTGAAAATAGGTAAATAACTGCCCACCGTCCTTTTGAATTTTTTGAAATTCTCTATCAAATTCTTTGCCCCACGTTTTACATTCAATCATTAGAAATGCTTTCTCGTTTTTTCTTACTAATATATCCAGCCTTCCGCTTGTACCATGCCCAGTTGGATAAACTTTTTCCAAAACAATATCACTTGGTTTATATCCTTTCTCTAAAAGACGGTTAGTACATTCAAGTACAACAAAGTCTTCTGGCTTTGTAATTTTCTGTATTGTTTTCTTTGTGTCATTAAACGTGATGATTCCACCATAATTAATGGTTTTGTTTTCAAGATCAACTTCTATTGTACAAGATGAATATTTCTTACAAAAAGTATTTATTGCTCCTTCTTTAGGTTTAAAGCCAAGTGTTTGAAGGAGTATTTGAGACATAGAGTAAATTTACTGCATTGTACCAAAAACTATTGAAATATACAGTTTTGACACAGCACACAAAAACACACACATTCCCCTAATAAAAAGAACTTCCTCTTTAAAACAACAAACATCCCTCGTTGGGGGGCGAAAAGAACGTAAGCGGAATCGGTGCCGCCGGAAGAAGGTAAAAAATTTATGTTACATAACTCGTTTATATACGAAATGTATTCGTAATACAATTACTATTTGCATAGTATACGAATAAATTTTAGATTATCTTACGATAACTATCACTATATTCAGTTGCTTCCACATGTATGCAAAAGTATTTGGAACAAACAGAACGCGAGCTCTCCATTCGTGGCTATAGCCCTAAAACTACGAAGAGCTATCTGTACGGGCTTCGTGAATACTTCAGATTTCGAAAAAAAGATGTTGAAATAATGGATCAAAACAATATTCGTGACTTCTTGTTTTTCTGTGAGCAAAAAGGAATGTCTGCGGAGAGTAGAAATCTGTTTTTAAATGCCATGAAGTTCTTTTACCGTCACGTTGTACAATCTGAGAAAAAGATTGATATACGGGTGGCGAAGACGGGGCACAAACTGCCGGTTGTTCTTTCCCGAAGTGAGATTCAAGATCTTCTCGGTGCGGTGCGGAATCCTAAGCATAAGTTGCTTCTTGACATTTCATACGGTGCCGGTCTGCGTGTGAGTGAAGTGATAGCTCTTCGCGTACAAGATATTGATCTTGATGAACTGACAATTCACATCAAACAGGCGAAAGGAAAAAAGGATCGTATCAGTGTCGTATCCGTAAAACTTGTGGATGACTTGCGCTCGCATATGAGTGGCAAAACAATGAATGACATTGTGTTTGCAAGCGAGCGCGGAGGAAAGCTGACCACACGTTCGGCGCAAAAAATATTTGAGAATGCCTTACAAAAAGCAGCTATAAGAAAAAATGCGACCTTTCACAGCTTGCGCCATAGTTTTGCGACACACCTCCTTGAAAATGGCACGGACGTACGGTACGTACAGGAATTACTTGGGCATCGGAATATCAGAACAACGCAACGGTATACGCAGGTTACAAATCCGACTCTTAGAAACATAAAGAGTCCTCTTCTTTGAAGAATACTTCATAATTCAACTTGCCGAACGCGTGGCACATACCTGCTATGCACTCGTCTTCAGCTCGAATTCAACGTTCCTCTATGGCTCGCTTCCATCTGCATGTGGTCTTGGTTTGTAGTGTACCGGGATCGCAATGGCTCACCTCCCCTTGAAATATTGAGATGGTATTGTAGATTGTCCGGCTTCGTTTGACAGTCGTCAAACTACGCCGCGACACCCTGTAATAGTTTATGAGCCACCACGGCGTAGTTCGCCAAAGGCGAACGAAGACGGGTGGCGGAGAGAGGGGGATTCGAACCCCCGAGACCCTTGCAGGTCTAACGGTTTTCAAGACCGTCGCGATCGACCACTCTGCCATCTCTCCGCGCGCATTGTACACAATGTGAGCGGTTCGATAAGCCCGTATTTGTGAGAAAATATGAATCTGCTCTACGGAGTAAGCTTTGTGGCCGACTTTAAGAGTCTAATTGTGATCTCTCGCACTTCTTGCCATGCAATCAATATCGATTTTTCATGTGTTTGCTCTACCATAGCCCCATGCGAAGACTTCTTCCTTGCATGGCACTTCTTCTGGTCGCATGTTCTGCGGGCAGCAATGTGCAAGAAGGACTGGTAACAACCCTTGAGGGACAGCAAATTTCTTTGCAAGAGCTGACAAGGGGTAAGCCTGCAATTATAAACTTCTGGGCAAGTTGGTGCAGTTTTTGCAAAGAAGAAATGCCGCAGCTCCAAGCGGTATCCAATCAATTTGAAGACATAGCCGTTGTCGGAGTAAACCTGCAGGAAGATCAGGCGGTTGCCAGAGCGTATGTCGAAGAGGGTGGGTATACGTTTGTAAGTCTTTTGGATCCCGCTGAGGAGCTTAAAAAGCAATTCGGCGTGTTTACGCAACCTACCACATTCGTGTTGGATGCGGAGGGAAATGAGCTTCACCGCAAAGACGGTCCGTTTACGAGTGAGGAGTTACTGCAGTGGGTCGAAGAAATCCGTTCGGTCTCGTCGTCACCTCACGTGGAAGATTCCGTGGAAGAACCCGATAGTGAAACGTCGCCCGTTACAGGACCTCTTACTCTGTGGTTTAAAGACTCCGTTCGTCACAGTATTCCTCTCGATGCCATCGTGTTCGGCGGTCCGCAAAAAGATGAAGTGCCTGCCATAGACTCTCCCACGTTTGTCGATGCAAGTTTGGCAACCACGGAACTGGATTCCTTGCGAGGTCTCTTCGTTTCCATAGACGGTGATGCACGGTTTTACCCCTTCGCCATACTCAACTGGCATGAGGTCGTAAACGATACCGTCGGTGGCGTACCGATTGCCGTGACGTACTGTCCTCTCTGTGCGGCAGCGGTAGTCTACGAGCGTACTACAAGCAACGGTGAAGATACGTTCGGTGTCACAGGGCTTCTGTACCAGAGCAATCTTCTTCTGTACGACAGAAAGACTCAGACCTTCTGGAATCAAATTCGCGGCGAAGCTGTGGTGGGTCCGCTTACAGGCGAGAAGCTGACGAGAGTGAAGAGTGAAATTGTATCCCTTTCCACGGTGAAAGAGTCGTGGCCCCATGCAAAAGTGCTGAGTACGGATACCGGCTTCGTTCGAAGGTATGATTTGGATCCGTATGAAGGGTACGACGAAGCCGAGTCTCTCTTGTTCCCCGTAGACGTTGTGGATGAAAGACTGCGAAGTAAGCGCATTGTCTACGGAGTGGTTGTGGACGGTATGGCCAAGGCGTACACGCAAGATGCGGTGCAAGACGAAGGTCGCCTGCAAGATACCATCGGATCGGTGCCGATTCTCATACAGTACGATGCGCAGACAGAACGCGTACGATTTACCCGGTTCTTTCCCGGTACGGAGAAGAAGGAAGAACTTCTTCCGCTTCATACATTCTGGTTTGCATGGGTAGCACAGTACCCCGACACAGACCTTTTCGAGTAGTTCCTACGAAGCCTCCTTTAGTTTTGCCAGCAATGTATCGTTCGAAGGCATCTCCTCTTTTGGGCACTCTTTTTCTTCCCAGTAATTGCGTAAAGACTGCAGGTATCCTTTCTCCGTAAGAACTTTTGTTACAAAGGGCTGTGCAGTTTTTGCAAATCTGCTGTATCTCAAATTATGTACCATTTCATACATTGCGGTTACGAATGCATCTTCTCCGCCGCATACTTCCGCACGCACTTCATCCTGTATTGCTTGTGCGATGCTTTCTGCGTCTATTCCTGCCATGAGGTAGAGGTCTTTGGCGGGGGCGGAAGGGAAGTAATGATTCACACCCAATCTTCGCAGTGAGCATGGCAACGAGAAGTCTGCGATAATATCTGCTACCTGTGTCGCCAGACCCCCTTCGCTGCTGTGGTCTTCCACCACCAAGAGATGCCCTGTTTCCATAGCTGCTTGAATAATTGCGGCACTGTCTATGGGGCGAATGCACGACACATGTAATACACGAACGGCAACGGGCTGAAGCTCTTGCCGAAGTGCTTCCGCAGCTGCCAAAGCGGAGTGCACGGGTATGCCAGTCGCTATGACTGTGGCTTGGTCTGTGGTGTCTCCGTTTCCGCGAATGAGATCCGCCTTGCCATCGAAAATATAATCCGGCCCGTAGGTAGGCGAGCCATCGGGAGAAAGGAGCTGCTCATGACCGTCCCGTGGAAAGAACGTGTACACACTCTGATGCCCTTCGGCTATCAGTTGCATGGAGCGTTCCGCCATGGCACCTGCTTGGTTGCTATCGGCGGACATCCAGACTTGCGTGTGGTCGAATGGAATATTTAAGTAGTGCCTTTCTTGATGCGTTTCTCCGTCTTCTCCCACGGAGAGCCCCGCGTGGGTGCAGTCGTGCACTACGCCGCATCTGGTGTGTCCACAGTTTACGTCTATGAGTCTTGCGTTGGCTCTCGCTTCGTTTGTTCCGAATGCGGCGAACGTGTACGTAACCGGGAGCAGACCTGTTTGGCGCATCCCTGCCGCCATCATGTACATATTTGCTTCGGCGACTCCCACATTTATACACCTGGTTGGATATTCTTTTTCCACTTCTCCGAAACCGCCGGATCCCGCCAGGTCTGCATGCAGAACCATTATCCTTGCATCCGACTTCATAAGATTCAGTAGGTGCACGGCACCAAAGTCTTTTCTGGCCGCCCCTTTTTCCGTCGTAATTGTTCGTGTGTATTCCGACAATGACGTTACATCGAATGAAAGAGCAATATCTGTTTCCGTATGCTCCGCTTCAAATCGAGATTTCTCCCGTGCATAAAATTTTTCGTATGAGAGCACCGCTTCTTCGAGAGGGGGAAGGTTTTGCAGTGCTTCTTCCGCTTCTTTTTCGGAGAGTGGGGCACCGTGAAAATTCTTCGAACCTGTATTGCTTCCTTTTTCCATAAGTTCAATGCCGTACCCCATGGTGGTGTAGTAGCAGATGAAAATAGGTTTTCCTTTACCAAGAAGCGAATCTGCTTTTTGCATGGCTGCTTTTGCTTGCGCAGGATCGTTCCCGTTTTGCACTTCTATTACATTCCAGCCCGATGCTGCCGCAATGGAAGCAAAATCGGCGGCAACGGTTTGCGTGGGCATACCTGAAAGCTGAATATCATTAAAATCTCCGTGTACGATAAGATTATCGAGCTTGAGGTGTGCAGCGAGACGAAATGCTTCCTGCACTTGCCCTTCCTGACTGTCACCGTCTGCCAGCAGTACATCCACAATGCCTTTTTTCTTCTGATACTGTAATCCGAATGCGGCGCCGAGTGCATTGCTTACTCCTTTACCGAGTGGCCCCGTGCCAAACGGTATGTCTCCCAATCCCGCTTCTATGTGCCCGGGAAGTCCGTTTGGTGTTCGAAAGGAATCTATGATGTTTTGCGGTGAAGACAGGTTCATATTTCCTTTGTCTCTTCCGAAAAGATATTGAAGCCCGAACCCCAGTAAAGAAAGGTGGCCGGGACTCATGCGCAGCGGCTGGTCTATTGCGGGATTTCGCAATGCGTATACGAAATACGAAGGCGTAAAAGCAGAGAGAGGCCCACCCGGATGGCCTGATGCATGCTTGAGCGGCGCTTGCACCGCCAAGTGCATAAGAATGGTATGAGCCAATTCGTATTGCTCCCTTTCGTCGTCATTCAGTGCCACGGATTCGTCGGGTCCCACCCAGAACATTTCTCCGTGGTCCGATGTTTCCATAATTCGTTGACAAGACATGGGAACAACGGTGTTGTCTTTCCCTATAAGTGCGGAGGGTTCCGGTCGATGCGAAGCCATGAATGAGTGGGAAAAAATGCTTGGAACAAGTGTAAGTGTCTGCGGAGCAGAGGTAAAGAGAGTCCATACAAGAGTGCAATTTTCATACCCTGCAAGTGTGCCTTCTTGCACCGAAAAGATAGGGAAGTACCATACGTTCCTACCCCATTTATCGTATGAGAAAAGCTCAAGCCAAGTCTCCTCTCGTCAGTATAAATATTTCTGCCATTGTTCTGTTATCGCTGCTCATGTTGGTGGCAGGCTAGTACAGATGGCTGAGTTCACGGATTTTCAGAAGGTTGAAATTTGTGTGGGAGAAATTCGCAATGCGGAGGATTTTCCGGAGGCGAGAGTTCCCGCTTATAAACTTACGGTTTTTTTCGGAGATGACATAGGCGAGAAGAAATCTTCGGCACAACTGACGGCCAATTACTCCAGAGAGGAACTTATTGGAAAACGAGTGCTCGCACTGGTGAACATTCCTCCTCGTCAGGTGGGGCCGTTTCTCTCCGAAGTACTTACGCTCGGAGTGCCCGATGCACAGGGCGAGCCGTTACTGCTGGAACCGAATGCCAATGCTCCGCTGGGAGGAATGCTCTACTGAGTTATTTTTTTGTGACTATCCCTTTAAGACCGGTACATTTAATTTGTCATCCTGAGCTCGTCGAAGGATGTCAAATTGTGCCGCGGTTCGACGGGCTCACCGTGACACAATGTATGCAACTGGCCTTGAGGGGATAATTACCTATTTTTTTTGATTATCAGTACTTTTGGTGAACCAGAAGTAATGTCTTCTTTGATACCTGTCCAGTCATGGATGGCTCCAATCAATGTGTCGTATCGGTATTTGTACCCTTCTCCTCTCCGTGTACCGGGGTCGTTGGTTATGAAAGAGTGCTTGTCGTAACCGCGTAATACCAGCATGTGGTACCAGGGGCCTTCTCCGCTGAAGTAGGGGTTACCCAGTTCTCTGCCTGCCGCAGGGACGATGACGGGCGTTCCCTGTGAGAGCAGAGATTGCATGTCTTCCACAGAAGGATTTTCGTGAATTATCGAGTCGTACCCGTAGTAGGTGCGGGCAACCTTTGCCACATCTTCCAGCGAAATGTCTTCCGGGTATCCGTGTTCTTTTTCCCAATTTGTAAGAGTACGAATTCGCAGATCTGCTTCTTCCTGCGTGAGCGACTCTCCTTCCAGAAACGCATGTACCATAATCAGAGATGCTTCTTCGCATGCTTCCTGGTACGGATCTCCCCAGTCTGCAAACGGAGCTTGTGAAGTGAACGGAACTTCAATGAGCACACCGGAAGGCAAGGGTTCGGCATCGTATTGTCGGGTACGGTTCGTTTGAGTTTGTGCTTCGGGAGGAGTGTTGAATACTACCTCTGGCTTCTTTCGCTGCAGGGAAACGGCGAGCGTAAGACCATAAACAATTACGAAGAGGGTCGCAAACGAGCGCAGAGATTTTGACATCGTTTTTTCCATTGAGTGCCAATTTTACCTTCATATTTCTCCTTGTGATAGTAGTGCATGTAATGATCCATTGTGACGAACATAAACATGCCCACAACCCACAGTGTTCCCTGTCCGGTTGTTCCGTTGAGCCAAATGATAACTTGAAATACATGCAAGGTAAGCAGTATGGCTCCCGCTTTCACCGAATATTTCGGCACAAGAAGCATGCATGCCAAGAAAACACGAATCCACCACTTGGCTATCCATAGCCACATGACAACTTTAAACTGTATGAGCCACATGAGAGCGAGCTTGACATAAATGTGGCTGGACATAACATCCTTCGTCAGCTGCTCTTTTTGGTAGAGAAATCCTCTGAGCCACGGATCGTCGTAATTCCAGCGATTGTACAGAAAGAGTCCCGCCGGAATGAGGAACAATATTTTCAAGAGCCACCAGACTCTTGTATCCATATCTGCAGGGTTTGCAGGTTTCAGGACATAGAACAGCGCCATCCAGATTGAGAGTCCGACAAATTCATTGAAATTGGTGTGACCGAATACGCCGAGGAACACCAAGCACTGTAAGAACAGAAGAAAGAAAGCGGCAACTCTGGCTTTTATATTCATAAGAATCATAAATCCGGGTACGAACTGGAGCAGTACGACAAGAATGGCAAAAGTCGTATCGTGAAACATGACTGCATTTTTCATAAACCATCCGTACCACCAAGGTGGCCATCCTTTATCCAACCAGTACTGCATGTGGTGGTACATGGACTGGTCGCCTGTCAGGAAGTAATTGTAGAGTTTCCATGAACCTGCGGACATGAAGAACAGTCCCGTGAATGCCTGTGACACCTGTACCCACGCTCCGCGCTCAGGTTGAAAATGCCGAGAAATAGCCTGGGTTATTCTTGGTAGTACCATGGTGGAGAAATAGGAGGAGCGTCACAAACGTTCAAATCTCTGAAAGGGTATTCTCCTCTGTACAGCGGTCGAGCTGAGTACACACGTGCCTGACCGTCTCTTCGAAGAACACCGCACCAGCTTTGCGCCCATGCATAGCACATATCGACAGTGTTCATGGGGGCCGAAAATACGATGCGGGTGGTGGGAAGTTGTATGACTTCTTCCGAATATTCGGGAGCAATTGGCGGAGCATCCGGACCGGCAGGTTCTACCAACGTTGTAATGGAACACCAGCCGTCCGTGTACATTCCTCCCCATTGTGTGAGGCTCTGCAAACCGAAAACGCTCGGTATCACCATGAAAATAGTGATGGTCGCTGCAACGGTGCCGAAGAAGATATTCCAGTACTTCACTAGCGCGCATCCTAACGACGACTCTTGAATATTCCGATTGCCTAATTTTCAAGATGTACAGTAGGCGCTATTTTACATGTACAACACCTATTGAAGCAGGATTGAGATGGTCGTGGAAAGTCCATGAACCCGGCTTCGTAAAGGTATACGAATATGCTTTTTCAGGCTTGAGAGGTTTTTTGGCATCAAATGCAGAAAGAAGCTCATGTGTGGGGTGCACATCCGAAGCAGGCCAGAAGAAATCTTCGCCGTCGTTTACCCATGTCACGGTTTCTCCAACATTTATGGTGACTTCATTCGGCACAAACTGTTTATTCTGTAAACGAATCACTTGAGTACTGACAAAACTTTGTTTTGAAGCATCGGTGACAACGGTGGTTTCAGTCTGCGTGAGGGGAGACTTCGTGTCATCTGATTTTTTAAAGATTCCAAACGGCCATAACAATATTTTTTTTATCGAAACCAGTATTCCTTTCTTCTCTCCTTCATCTGACTCCAAATCTAAATGTTTGCCGTCATCTATCCATGCGAATTCATCGTCTGCCAGCTTTGGCGGTGCAAATACTTTCACCTCTCCGTAGGTCGTGCAATTCGCTACATATTTATCGGGAGTTCCTATGCAGAGTTCAGCAACTTCTTCCGCAGATTTTCCGCGCCAAATCAGTTCGTTACCAAGACGCTGGAAGCAGTCCCGCTGTAACTGATTTTCTTCCGGCAGCAGAGAGCAGTACCCAACTGCTTGGCCGTACTGGTCGTAATTCAGTGCGTTATTCATGGCAGACATATGGCATTGATGTTGTGTTTCCTTTGGGAACTGATTGCAGATGTGCACAGCGTTTTTCAGAAAACTTCCCTGTCCACCAAATTCAGGATTCTTCCCCAGAATAACTTCTTGCCAACCGGGATTGGTGGCGAATTGAGCCAAGCTCAAAATACATGCTGGC
This sequence comes from Candidatus Peregrinibacteria bacterium CG11_big_fil_rev_8_21_14_0_20_49_14, assembly GCA_002787035.1. Classification (GTDB taxonomy): domain Bacteria; phylum Patescibacteriota; class Gracilibacteria; order Peribacterales; family Peribacteraceae; genus GWB1-54-5. The sequence goes on from PCVP01000012.1 coordinate 102,927, forward strand.
ATGGTATCTTTGTGGGCTTTTAAGCAAGACCTCGCACTTTGTACGATGTCGTTGTCAAAAAACTTCATGAGGTACGCCGAATGGTTTTCGTAGCATTCCCACTGTTTTTTTACGGGAAAGTTATTACACGGTCTCAGAGGATCTTTATCGCTGAAAACACTTTCACGGTCTTGGCCTGTTATTGCCGCATTGATATTTTCCATGAATGCTCCTTGCCAGCATCCTCTCATTGCATTGGGGTACGGAAGTCCGTCACAAAGGCGAACGGTTTCATAGATATCATTCTGTTTTGCCATAAGTATTCCATGACCGACACCGTGATAGCAGTAGAATCTGCTTCGTTGCACGGGATGTGTTTCCACCCCCTCACAAATTTGAGTGGAAACGGACACGGTATCTCCTTCCGAGTCTCCCAATGCTTGCTCAAAGAAGCCGTGCGGACAGCCGTAGAGGTAGTCGTCCGGGCATTCAAGAAATGAATCACCATTTACACCTTTAACTTTTGCCTGAGTTCTTCCAACGATGTGTGCAAATTCATGACCGTCCGTTGCCATACTGAAAATATTTGGCTCAACGAGAAGGTCATCGAGTGTTCGTAATCCGGCAACAGGTCCGTGGTACTGCGTTGCTTCCAACACCAATACTTCCGCACACGCATAGCTCGGTTCACACAGATTGGAGAAACACTCTATACGGTCCTGCCACTCGGGCATTTCCAAGCACGGAGACACACTTCCCGTCAGCTCTGTTCCGGCATTGTATTTTTTTATCTCCACCATTGCTTGCGCTTGCGATGCTCTCATAAGTCCAAGGAAGGCAAGCAGGCTTATGCAGAAGATGTTGAGGTGTTTCATAATGAAAGTTTTGAATGATGCATGAAGTATAGTATGCGTATTTCATAGAAATCTGCCAACAAAGCAATTGCATAATTTCAAAGTGTACAAAGGCAGTACTTAGCTTCCTATTATGGGCTGAGCAATAACCCATAAACTGAACATGGTGTAGCACACCATAAGGAGCAGCATGGGATACTGGCTGCGGATGGCAATTCTTCTGTTTTCGAGAATATGAAGAGCTCTGATATGGGCAACATATACACCGACGATGTGTCCCAAAACAATGAGCAGAACCTGAAAATTCCACAGAACTTTAAAATTGATGATTCCGTAGCGAATTTCATAGCGGGCAGTACCCAATACATTCCATCCGAATCCAAGAGGATCTGACAAAAGATACACTGCCCGCTGTCCGTCGAGAAGAAAGAGGCTTATGAAGTGAGCAACTTCATATGCAACCGCAATCGGCAGCATGGAGAATGCAAAGGCGGACGCAATGTGAATAACAGAAAACTTGTGGCGAATACAAAGGCTGATAAGCCATGCGATACAGAAGTACGTACAGAGAAATAACATCAAAAATACGAGCATTCCGATCGTATCGATCACCGGAACAGAAAAATGGTGCCATGGTGCGGTTCGAACCAGTTTCCACGAGGGGGTTTCCTTCATGCCATCAAATGCGATGGTTGAAAGCATGAGCATTTCGAATACAATTCCTGACAACGGAATTTTTTGAATGGAAAATAGTCCTGTGCCCGGAAATCGAAGAAAAATACGTGCAGATCCCTCCTTTTCTTCTGCGTTGAATATGGCAAAAAAGGAGAGGAATCGGAAAAAGACGTTGAACGGATCACAGTATCGCAGCCAATTTTGTTTGCCTAAAGTAATCATCCCTACGAAAGACAGCAGGAGGTACATACCGACCAAGAGTGCCACTGTCTGCGGGTCGGATGGTGTGGGATGTACATTTTCTACCCATCGAAAAAGAAAATAGAGCACTACGGCGGGCCAAGCACTCACGGTATCGGACCACGTCTCCTTCTTCCTTCTTTTGGGAATGAAGAAAGTCAGCGCATCATACACGATCGCTGCGGGGTGCAAGATTGGCCAGATGTTTCCGAAGAATGCAGACACGTAGACCATGCCGACAGCGAAAAGAATCCACACGAATGTCGGTGCGATATTGTACGAAGGAATAGGACTTCCGACGAATCCTGCAATAGTGATAACAATTGCAACAAGAAGCGAAATCAGTTGCAAAACTGTTCGTATCGACCTGTTTGCAAACAAGAATCTTCCGATTCTGAACTGCAGGAGATCCACTTGCGGAGCATTTCGAGGGTTTCTGTCGCCAGAAAGTATGCCGATGAGTATGAAAGAAACAGCGATTGTTACAGCTGCTCCGAGTGCGTAGAGGGTAAAGGGGATTGGCAAATCTATGCGTTCCCCGAATCCGTGAGCGTACGCTTTGCCACCGGCAAAGAAGAGTGTGAGTGCGCCCGTCAACAAGTACCGTGAAAATTTCATGGATTACCGAGGGACTACGACAAGCGTACCTATGTGAATATCTTCATGTGCATGATTGGCAGTATTTTCCTCGTGATCATGCATGTGCTCCGTCTCGGAACCAATCGGATGGAATTCCAATGAAAATCTCCCCTGTCTGTATGCCTGGAACACGAATGTGGAAAGAGTGTCTTTCTCTAAAGGAAAGACACGTTCGTATCCTGCGATATGAAACTCTCCGGATTCATCACTAAGAATGTGCACAGTAACTTTCTGATGCTGCGATGCCAGTATTTCTTCCGGAAACAATGTCCGAGCATTTAGAGAGATCTCTGCGGTCACATTCTCCAAAAGCACATCTTCTTGTACGACGTTCGGACTTTTTACTGCCTGCCAACCCAGTACACCCATAAGAATGACGGCAATTGCAGCAACGCTGATTTGATACTTGTGCATATGGTGGAAATGAGGTGAATTGTAAGAATTGTTACCACAGTAATATACTTGTATTTGAGATGAAAGAGAGGTTGCCATATAATCTGTTGCAGAAACCTCTTTCCCAACAACACGTATGAAACTTTTCTTAGATACTGCGAACGTGGAGCAGGTTGCGGAAATTGCGCAGTGGGGCGTACTGGATGGCGTTACAACAAATCCTTCTTTGGTTGCCAAAGAGGGTAAGGACTTCAAAGAGACTGTTCTTGCCATGTGCACGCATGTTCCGAATGTCAGCGCGCAAGTCACGGCAACGGATTTTGACGGTATGAAAGCACAGGCGGACGAATACAGCGGTTGGCATAAGCATGTGGTTGTCAAAGTTCCTATGACCGTAGAAGGCCTTAAGACACTCTCGTACTGCAAGAAAAAAGGAATACGTACGAACACCACTCTCGTGTTCTCCGTGAATCAGGCGATTTTGGCAGCCAAAGCGGGGGCGACGATCATCAGTCCGTTCATCGGTCGTATCGATGATCTTGGTCAGGACGGAATGGATCTCATCGCAGAAATTATGCAGGCATGGAACAACTACAACTTTGATACCGAAGTTCTTGTTGCCTCCACCAGACATCCGCGCCATATTGCGGATGCGGCACAGCTGGGTGCTCATATCTGCACGATTCCATATTCCGTATTTACGAAGCTTCCGATGCACATTCTGACAGATAAAGGATTGGATCAATTCCAGAAAGACTGGGAACTCGTGCGGAAAAAGAAGTAATTTCTCCCCTCAATTCTATGCAAGTCGGTGTAATAGGTCTCGGAACAATGGGTGCGAATCTCGCCCGAAATGCCGCTCGCAACGAAGCGACGGTGGCGATTTACAATAGGACAGCTGAGAGAACGGATGTGTTCATGAAAGATCACGGAGAAGAAGGAAACTTTATTCCGTGCACTTCTTACGAGCAACTGACAGGTGCGCTGGAGGGCCGAAGGGCGATTCTCATTATGGTGAAGGCGGGAGATGCGGTGGACACCGTCATAGAAGACTTGCTCCCTTTTCTTTCGGAAGGAGATATTCTGATAGATGCGGGAAACAGCCTGTACACAGATACGAACAGAAGGGTTGAGGAGTTACGGAAGAAAAAAATTCATTTCATTGGTATGGGAGTAAGCGGTGGCGAAGAGGGTGCGTTGCACGGCCCGAGTATGATGCCTGGAGGAGACATGGAAGCATATAAGTACGTGGAACCTCTGCTGATGCAGATGGCTGCCGATGACGGAGACGGAGGAAAATGTGTCACGTACATTGGTCCCGGAGGTGCGGGGCATTTTGTAAAAATGGTTCACAACGGAATTGAGTACGGAGTCATGCAGCTTATGGCTGAGTGTTACGACTTGTTAAAGAGCCTCGGAGAATTCAGTAATCAAGATCTTCACGATATTTTCACCGCGTGGAATGATACGGAAGAGCTTCACTCCTACCTTTCTGAAATTACGGCTCAAATCTTTTTACAGAAAGAAAAAGATACCTACATCATAGATCTCATCCGAGATAAGGCGGGTCAGAAAGGTACGGGAAAATGGACGACACAAGCTGCCTTGGACCTTGGAGTTGCAATTCCAACGATAAACGCCGCAGTCGATGCCCGCATACTTTCGGGCAGTACGGCGGAGAGAGCGGAAGGGAAAAACTACGCCGTTCATGTGGATAATACGGAGCCCATACCTCGTGCCATGAAATTTCGCTCTTCCATTCGTTCCAGTATGGAGCTTTCAAGCATATGCGCCTATGGGCAAGGATTTGTACTGATTCAAAAGGCCAGTTCCGAGTTTGACTGGAGTTTGAATCTCAGCGAAATTGCAAGAATTTGGCGTGGAGGATGCATCATTCGTTCTTCTCTGCTAAAAAAACTGCAGAATGCATACAGTACGGATTCAGCTATTGCCAAAACCGCCAACAGAAATCTGCTGGATAGATTCGACGGTGACAGGCAAATTGAGTGGAGACAAGTTGTGGAACTTGGCATTTCCTGGAACATTCCCGTTCCTGCTCTCAGCGCGTCGCTTACGTACTTCGATACACTCACTCGCAAGAATCTTCCGCAAAATCTCATTCAGGCTCAACGAGATTTCTTCGGGGCTCACGGATACGAGCGTACCGATAAAGAAGGCTCCTTCCATACGCAGTGGGCTGAAGGTCAGAAGTGAACTACTGTTGCTCCGTAAGCAGAGCCGCTCCTCGGGTTGCCGCATCCGCCAGTTTTGCAGATACCAGTTCGGGCAAGGGCGTACCCGGAAGTACCCAATGTGAAAGCTCGGATCGTATGGCAGGAAGATGAGTGGAGATTGCGTTGCCTACGCTTCCTCCGAATACAATGATGGAAGGATCTATCATATGAATGAGGTTCGTACACATCCATGCGGCCTCTTTGAAAATATCTTCGTGCATGAAAGCACAGGCATCTCCTTGCAGGTAGTCTTGAGGACCTGAAGCCTTCTCGCACCGTTTACCCATGGCAGTGCCTGAGAGAAATTGTTCCACATCTCCTCGTTTATCCTTTGTTTTGTAAGGAGGATTCCCGGGCATGAGTAACATGTGTCCCACCTCTCCGGCATACCCGTGAGCTCCTTGCAAGAGATGTCCTTGCACTACAATCCCTCCTCCCACACCTGTTCCCATTGTAATGCCGACCACAACGGAATGCCCTTTACCCGCGCCCAACAATGCTTCTGCCAGCGCAAAGCAATTCGCGTCATTATCCACGGTACAGAGGAGGCCTGTTTCCGCACTCAGCTTCTCCTGAAGAGGCACATTGTGCGCACCCGGAATATTGGGAAGCTGTAAAATTATTCCGTCGGGATGTTTCACCAGTCCCGGAACACCGATACCTATGTTCACGGTGGAGTCCTTTCGTAAGGATGAAATCATTTCCAAAAGTACATCTGACACATGCTCAAAACCAAGAGATGCTTGGGTCTGCACTTTTAGACTCTGCTCTTCTTCCCACATGGAGTTGTACCGAACGGCATGTATCTTCGTGCCGCCGAGGTCTATTCCGATCACTGTTGAGCCTGCGTCCATGGGAAGCACTGTATCATACATACCGCAGTCGCTATACTTTGCGTCATGTACGAGTTGCAGACAGCAGACACCGTGCTGAAAAATTTCGGGAGCTCTTTTCAGGGCTTGCCGGATACGGAAGTACAGAAACGTCATGAGCAGTATGGCTTCAACGAGTTGCCTAAAAAAACTCATTCGAAAATTCTGCTCTTTCTCGGACAATTCAAAGACATCATGGTGTACATACTTATTGTTGCCTTTCTCCTTTCCGTGGCAACTCCCTTTTTTGAGCACGAGCCTCTGACGATTGAAAGTTTCATCGATGCCTTTGTTATTTTGGCAATCCTTCTCTTAAACGCTCTGCTCGGTTTCGTGCAGGAATACAAAGCAGAAGAAGCAATCGCCATGCTCGAAAAACTCACAGCTGCGTCGGCTAGGGTACGCAGAAATGGTAAAGAGCAAATTACTCCCTCACGGGATTTGGTACCGGGAGACATTGTTATTCTGGAAGCAGGGGATAGAGTTTCTGCCGACGGAAGACTTATTGCCGAGTCTCATATTCGAGTGAACGAATCCAGTCTCACAGGAGAGTCTTTGGCAATCGATAAAATCATAGAACCTCTTTCCTCCAAAGCTCCTTTGGCCGAAAAACGAAACATGCTTTTTTCTGGTACCACAGTTACACGCGGTTCGGGTGAGTACGTCATAACGGCTATCGGAACGGAGACGGAAATAGGGAAAATAGCCCAGTTGGTTTCTGAGACAAAACTTCCCGAAACTCCGTTACAAAAAAGAATGAAGCAGTTGGGTACGCTGCTTGGGTTGGTAGTGGTAGCACTGTGTTTCATTATCGTTGCCATAGGAATGGCAGAAGGATCTTCCTTTTTAAGTATTCTTCTCATTGGTATCAGCCTTGCTGTTTCTGCCGTACCGGAAGGGCTGCCCGCCGTTGTGACGGTGTGTCTTGCCATGGGGGTGCGTCGTATGGTGAAAGAACATGCTCTTGTTCGCAGGTTGGATGCGCTGGAAACGCTCGGAAGCGTGACGGTCATCTGTGCGGATAAAACAGGAACCATTACGGAAAATAAAATGAAAGTCGTAAAGACCTGGATACCGGGATCGGATCCTGTGGAAGAAAAACTTCTCTTTCAAATCGGTGCGTCATGTAACAGAGCAGTACTCCCGAATTTGGGAGATCCCACAGAAATCGGACTTCTGGAAGGAGCTGAACTTCACGGAGTGGAGCGCCTTCATATAGACAGCGAAGAAGTTCCTTTTACTTCCGAGGGGAAGTACATGCAAACCACTCACGGCGAATTGTCGTTTCTGAAAGGCGCCCTGGAAGTACTGGTGGGACTTTCCACAATCGTGAATATGAAACAGGTCATGGAAGAAAACGCAAAATTTGCGAAAGAAGGTCTGCGAGTTTTGGCCTGTGCCGTGAAAGAGGGTAAAGATGTTCGTTTCGTCGGATTAATAGCCATGGAAGATCCTCCTCGACTTACGGTTACGTCTGCCATACAAGAAGCAAAGGATGCCGGTATTCGCACGATGATGATAACGGGGGATAACTTACAAACAGCCTGTGCAATAGCACGGCAGGTGGGAATTGAAGGAGATGCGATAGAAGGCAAAGAGTTGGATAAAATTCACCCAAGTAAACTGAAAGAGTATGTGAAAACCATTTCAGTATACGCAAGAGTTTCTCCGGAACATAAGTTGCAAATTCTGCGTGCACTGCAGGAAAACGGAGAGATAGTCGCCATGTCCGGAGACGGAGTGAACGATGCTCCTGCGCTCAAAGGGGCTCATGTGGGTATTGCCATGGGAAAGGTGGGTACGGAAGTTGCGCGAGAGGCTTCCAGTATTGTGTTGGCAGATGATGAATACACAACCATAGTTGCGGCAATTCGCGAAGGTAGGCGCATTTACGATAACATCCGTAAATTCGTCGTATTTCTGCTGCGTGCGAATTTCGATGAGTTGCTCCTGATAATGACTACGCTGTTGCTTGGCCTTCCGCTTCCGTATCTCCCCATTCATATTCTTTGGTTGAATCTTATGACAGACGGACTGCCTGCTCTTGCGTTGGGTATGGAAAAAGCCGAACCGGACATTATGCAAAGGCCTCCTCGCCCTGCCGGAGAGCATATTCTCTGCGGGGAGTGGGGTACGCTTGTCGTTGCGGGATTGTTGGCATTCAGCGTCTCTTTCCTGTTCTTCTTATTCCAAATAAGTACGGGAACTCCTCTGGATCATGCCCGTACGGCAACGCTGACACTTGCGATTAATTTTGAGCTCCTTATGGCATTTACCATTCGAAGCAAGAGGCCGTTGTGGGAGATAGGTTTTTTCTCCAACAAGTGGTTACTCGGTGCGGTTGCCATACCGTTCACGTTCCAGATGATTCTTCTCTTCACGCCTCTGCGCCACCTGTTCCACCTGACAGATCTTACCCCTGTGGAGTGGCTGGAAACTTCCGTATTGGCGTTCATTGGCGTGCTGATCTTTGAAGGGATGAAACTGTTGCCACACAAACATCTCAGATTGGCAGCTGTTTCAGCGTAGCTTTGTAAGCGCCTCTGTTGCTTGTATGCACAGTGTGTACATCGATGCTGGCGGAGCATACGGGTCTCCTCCACTTGAAATATTGAGATCGTATTGTAGATTGTCTGGCTTCGTTTGACAGTCGTCAAACTACGCCGCGACACCCTGTAATAGTTTATGAGCCACCACGGCGTTGTTCGCCATAGGCGAACGAAGACGGGTGGCGGTGTTTTTTGATTGATGTTCGAACTTTCTTTGAGCAAACCC
>PCVP01000010.1:0-171636 GCA_002787035.1 Candidatus Peregrinibacteria bacterium CG11_big_fil_rev_8_21_14_0_20_49_14
CATACTGTGCCAACGTGGGGCTTTAAGCTTCAGCTGGGTCGAGTCTGCTTTAGCAGACGAGCGAATAAAAAAACACCTGCTGTGCTCTAGCCAAACCGCATTCATCTCATCATACTGTGCCAACGTGGGGCCATAGCTCAGCTGGCTAGAGCACCTGCTTTGCAAGCAGGGGGTCCAGGGTTCGAATCCCTGTGGCTCCACCAACATTACTCGAGTACCGAATCTAGTCATACATCCAATAACATTGATAGCTGCATTTTTTCCTCTTCCATAAGCCATTATACAGTATTTGACACTTTCATAATACCAGTTGCTTGTACTAAAAATAGAGACACGTTATACAGGAGGCATCCTTTATGCATCTTCACGATGCCAAAAACAGAATCGATGCAGGCGCCGACCAGCTACGTCCGCAACTGTCAGTGGCGGATTCTGCCATACGACACATACGATTCGATCTCTCGCAACTGCTGACTGAACATGAAGATACGCTTCCGCAGAATGCCGCAGAACTGATGCAAACAACTGTTCGACGCGTGTACTGGAATCGATTGCAGCGAAAATTCGACACCCCTGCTGCGGTAATTACCGCCATAAAAGATGACAAGGTAAACGGAGAAACTCCGACGGTATTCATACCGCATAACGACCTCACAGCCTTACGAATTTGGCAACTCTTACAAGAAGAGACAGCCGACATCATGCGGTTTACAATCGAAATGCTTCCCCAAGAAATAGAGGATAAAACAGCGACTCGACTGGGGAGAATGCCGGGACTTTTAAGCATGGCACACGATGGAAAAGATACGCTTTTGCCATACCACGTTCCAGGTGCACGTTTCAATGAACTCTACGGATGGGACTCATACTTTATGGGTTTGGGACTTCTTGAAGACGGCAACACCGAGGGAGTACGAAATATTCTCACTCACCAAAAATATCAGATACGTCACTTTAACATGATTATAAACGCTCCGCGTCCTTACTACATTCGACGAGGGCAACCGCCGCTTTTTCCTTCTTTATTACGCACATACTACAAGGCACTTCCCGACGATGAGAAGCCCGAGCCGGAATGGATGCAAGAAGCAATACAAGCAGCTATTCATGAGTATCGCAGTGTATGGACAGATGCACATCACAGCACTCCCACAGGTCTTACAAGATACTACGAGTCTGCCAAAGGAATACCAATGGAAACGGAAAAAGGACACTTCGACTCTATTTTTCACATACATGCGAAAGCAGCAGGCATGGAGTTACGAGAGTACCAAGCGGCGTATTTGCGAAACGAAATACAGAATGCGGAATTGGATGATTTTTTCGCACACGACCGTGCGGGACGAGCATCCGGGCACGATACCACAAACCGACTCGTAGGGCGGGCGGCGCACTTAAACCCTGCCGATCTTAATGCGTTACTTTATAAGTACGAAACGGACATCGCAGATTTGCTGGAACAGCACTGTGGCGGAGAGCTGGCAGGATGGAACAGCGAGACAGAGCGAGCAGACGAGTGGCGCAACGCAGCGGAGAAACGGAAGAATCGCATGACAGAAATACTCTGGGACAACGAGGTGGGTATGTTTGTGGATTACGATTTTAAGCAAAACAGACAAGTGCGCTATCACAATGCCACAGGATTGTATCCGCTCTGGGCAGGGCTCGCCACTAAGGAGCAAGCCGATAGCATCGTTCGATACCTTCTTCCGAAACTGGAACAGGCGGGAGGGTTGGCAGCTTCGGATGAAGAGTCCAGAGGAGAAGTAAATGTACAAAGACCGCTGCGTCAGTGGGATTTTCCGTTCGGATGGGCACCGCACCAAATGTTGGCATGGGAAGGACTGGAAAAATATGGCTATCACACGGAATCCCAGAGGCTGATATACAAATGGCTGCACATGATTCTCTCAGAGGCGTTGAAATACAACGGTGCAATCGCAGAAAAATACGACGTGGTAACCTGTTCGCAGGATATAGAAGCTGAGTATGGAAATGTGGGAAGCAAAGTGGATATGAAAGTGGGCGCAGGCTTCGGCTGGACCAATGCGTCTTATCAGAAAGGGTACGCATTGCTCGACCCACAATACAAAGAGGCACTGCAAGCACTCCTGCCACCGGACGCGGTCTTCGCAGCCCACGTATGAAAACTTGAAAAAGCAAAGAAAGAACCAAACGAACGAATGCTATAATATGAAAGGTAATTGCACACAGTATCGACGTATACAGGTATACTTTGGGATACATGAAACAAGCCTGTACCGACTGCGCGGCAAGCTACGATATTTCGCAAGATGAGCAAGATTTCCATGCGGACATGGAGGTGCCTGCACCTACGCAGTGCCCGAACTGTCGTTTCGTTCGCAGGTTAAACGAGCGCAATGCTCGTAACCTCTACAAGAGAAAGTGCGACCTGACCGGCCGCGACTTTATTTCTCCGTACAGTGATGTGCCTTTTCCCGTGTATCACCCGGACGAATGGTTCACGGACAAATGGGACGAATATGACTACGGAAAAGAAGTGGATTGGAACAGACCTTTTTTCGACCAACTGGAAGAACTCCTTCACGCTGTCCCCCGTCAAGGTCAGTTCATATGCCCGGGAACAATAGAGAACAGCGATTACGTAAACTGTGCGGGGTACTTAAAAGACTGTTACCTCGTTGCCGAGACGGATTACAACGAACGATGCCTCTACGGTAACCGCGTGTTTCACAACCAGTACGTCGTAGACTGCAGCAATATTTACAACTCAGAACTCTGCTACGAATGCGTAGACGTACGGAAGTGCCACAGCCTTCGCTACAGCATAGATTGCGATACGTGCAGCGACAGCTATTTTTTAAAGAGCTGTATCGGCTGCCGCGACTGCATAGGATGTATGAACCAAAGACAGAAGCAGTACATGCTATACAATGAACAGCTTACGAAGGAAGAATACGCGCGTAAGAAAGCAGAGCTGAACTTGCATTCTCATGATGGTGTGCAAGCTGTGCGCAAAAAGGCCACAGCGTTCTGGAGTCTGCAACCGCACCGCTATGTTCAGATGGAACAAGTGCAAAATTGCAGCGGAGATCACTTGTACGATTCCAAAAACGCACACGACTGTGTGGATTGTTCGGACCTCGAAGATTGCAAATATTGCGCACGAGTGTTCAGTGTAAAAAGCGCAATGGACTACACCAGCTGGGGAGATAAATCCGAAAAAATGTTTCAGTGCGGATCTTGCGGCGACAATTGTTACAATCTTCGTTACTGCACCACATGTACCACAAACTGCAGCGACCTGACTTACTGCGGTCACTGCACGGGCTGTAAAGACTGTTTCGGGTGCATCGGTATGCGAAAGAAACGGTACTGCATTCTTAATAAGCAATACAATGAAAAAGAGTATCGCTCTCTCTGTAAACGACTAACAGAGCACATGCAAAGTACCGGCGAATGGGGCGAATTCCTGCCAAAAAGGTTCTGCCCGTTCGGGTACAATGAAACAATAGCAGCGGAATACTTTCCGCTGACGAAGGAAGAAGCGCTGGCAAAGGGGTATAAGTGGAAAAACACACATGACGAGCTACCGAATGTGGAAAAGGTGATTCCAGCAGAAAAACTGCCGCAGAGTATTGCCGATGTTCCCGACGATATTCTGAATTGGGCGGTAACATGCGAGGAAACGAAACGACCGTTTCGAATTATAAAGCAGGAACTGGAATTCTACCGGCAACTGGATATTCCCGTGCCACACTTTCACCCGGACGAGCGGCACAGACGTCGAATGGAACTGAGACCCTCACGTATTTTCTACGACCGCAACTGCTCGAAATGCGGCAAGGAGATTGCAACGACGTTCGCTCCCGACCGACCCGAAACTATCTATTGTGAGGAATGCTATTTGAACGAAGTGTATTGATGAGCGAGTAGCGCATAGCGGTTAGCGATTAGTACCAGTCGCTACGCGCTAACCGCTAGTCGGTGTATACTCATTCCCATGCATCAAACCTGCTCTCAATGTTCGGCTTCGTTTGAGATCACAGAGGACGACCTCGCGTTCTACGACAAGATTTCACCTGTAATCGGAGCAAAGAAATACGGTATTGCCCCCCCGAAACTTTGTCCGGATTGCAGAGCGCAGCGGCGCCTTGTTTTTCGCAACCAACAAACCATCTACAAACGAAAGTGCAATGCATCAGGAAAGCCGATTATTTCAATCTACTCCGCCGATAAACCGCAGAATGTATACTCTCCCGAAGAGTGGTGGGGCGACGCATGGGACGCATTGTCGTATGCTCAAACCTATGACTTCGAAAAAAGTTTTAACGAGCAATTTACCGAACTCATGCGTGCCGTCCCTCATATTTCGGTACTGGTAAGCAATGTGCAAAACAGTGAGTACACAAACCAAACGTACGACTCCAGAGACTGCTACCTCTCCTCTGCCATTAAAGACTGCAATGGAGTGCTGTATTGCCAGAATGCCAACAAGGTCACGGATTCCATGGACAGCTCTTTCTGTTTTGAATCAGAACTGCTCTATGAGAGCACCGACAGCTACGGATGTTACGGCTGCACACATGCGGAGCACTGTTACAATTGTTCGGACTGCTCCTTTGTATTCGACTGCATAGGCTGCCAACACTGTTTCGGATGCATAGGCCTGCGACAACAGAAGTACCATTTCTTCAATCAGCCATGCAGCCCCGAAGACTACAAACAAAAAGTGGAGGCATATGCACTTCATACATGGGAGGGGCTGGAGAAAGCGCGCAACGATATGACTGACTTTCTTCAAGACACTCCGCACGAAAGTACATTCCTAAGAAATTCGGAAAATGTGACGGGCAATAACATTCAGAACAGTCGCAACTGCAAAGAATGTTACGACGCTCTTGATCTTGAAGATTGCAGATATTCTTCGTGGATATTCAGCTGCAAAGATGCCGTGGATTGTTACGGCATGGGCGAAAGCCAAGTTGTTTACGACTGCATAGGCGTGGAAGAAGTGCAGATGATTGCATTCAGCTTCGGCACAACCGGATCACAAAACTGCTATTACACGGACCTCTGTTTTAATTGCCATGATTGCTTCGGATGTGTGGGCCTTCGGAACAAAGAATACTGCATACTCAATACGCAATATTCAAAAAAAGATTACGAAGATCTCGTACCTCGTATTATCGCCCACATGCAGGAAACCGATGAATGGGGAGAATTTTTTAAACCTAGTGTTTCCGCATTCGACTATAACGAAAGTAAGGCCTCGGAACTCTTTCCACTCACAAAGGAAGAGGCGCAGGCAAAAGGATTCACATGGAAAGACAACATCGATGAACCCCCACAGGCAACCAAGGCAATCCCTGCAGAAAGACTTCCCTCGAACATAGGAGATATTCCCGATGATGTGCTCAACTGGGCTCTGCACTGCTCAGAAACAGGGAGACCATACAAAATTACGAAGAAAGAACTGGAATTCTATCGCCAGAGACAGTTGCCCGTTCCACGTCTGCATCCCGATTTACGGCTGAAGAAACGGTCTTTATGGAGATAGGGAATGTCAGATGTTATGTTGGCTGAAGCATAGTAGCGACTGGCGGTTAGCGTGTAGTGCTATTCGCTAAACGCTAGACGCTCCCCGTTGTATACTACGTATTACCATGTACGAATTCTGCACTCAATGCTCGGCATCGTTTGAGATTATGAATGAAGATTTGCAGTTTTACGACAGTGTCTCCCCCACCTTCGCAGGGAAGAAGTACAAAATCCCTCCGCCGAAAATGTGCCCTGACTGTCGATTTCAAAGAAGACTGATGTTTAGAAATGACAGGAATTTCTATCATCGAAAAAGTGACCTGAGCAAAAAAGGAATCATAACCATTTACTCACCAAACAAACCCTATACGGTCTACGACAAAGAAGAATGGTGGGGAGATGCATGGAACCCATTGGACTACGGAGTGAATTTTGATTTCTCTCGTACCTTTTCTGAGCAGTGGCAAGAGCTACGCCTTAGAACTCCTCGTGCGAATTTATTTCAGAGCAATACGGAAAACAGCGTGTACACCAATCACGCGCTGAATATGAAAAACTGTTATCTCATTTGGGGAGGCGGTGACGATGAAGATTGCCTCTACGGCAATTTTATAACCTACTGCAAGGACATGGTGGACGGTCTTTCTGTCTTCTTCTCGGAACGCAGCTACGAAGGCATAGCGTCCGAGCGCTGCTACGACTGCGTCGAGTTCCATAACTGCCGCGACTGTACGGAATGCATCATGGTGGAAGACTGCATATCCTGCAGCAAATGCATAGGATGTTTCGGGCTCTACCGAAAACGGTACTGCCTCTTTAACCGGCAGCTCACCAAAGAAGAATGGGAGAAACACCGAGCGGAACTGGGGTGTATCAATGCCAAAAACACCGCTCTGCTGCGTACGAAACTCAATGAACTGAAGCAAGACGCTCCGCACAGAGGTTCCCATATGTTCGCGAGTGAGAACTGCACCGGCGACAGCATTTTTAACAGTAAGAACTGTGAAAATTGTTTCGATATAAACCACTGCGAAGACTGCAAGAACGTCGGTTTCACGCCGAAAGGAATCTCTACCCACGATGCAATTTTCAGTGCTCCCGATGGATTGGAACTCAGTTATAACACATGCTCGAGTCTTGGAGGACAGCGAATGCTTTTTACATTTCTTGCATATTACTGCAACGACACGTACTACTCCATGGAGTGCCATCACTGCAGTAACCTCTTTGGATGTGCCGGCATGAGAAACAACTCCCACTGCATATTGAACAAACAGTACTCTCCGCAGGAGTACGAAAAACTTGCCGGACGCATAGCGGATCACATGATGGAAACAGGTGAATGGGGAGAGTATTTCTCCCCTGCTCTCGCACCTATTTGTTACAATGAAAGTAATGCGATCGATTACTTCCCGATCACAAAAGAGGAAGCCGTTGCTCGCAACTGGACTTGGCACGATGAAAAGGAACAGCCTCTTACAGGAGAGAGACTGCAAGAGGTGCCCGATTCCATCGCGGAGGTGAATGACTCGGTGTGTGCCCGCGTTCTGACGTGCGAAACAACGGGAAAGCAGTACAAAATCATTCCGCAGGAACTGAAATTCTACAAAGAGATGAATATAGCACTGCCCCGAAAATCACCGATTGCAAGGCATCATGACAGAATGAAACTTCGTCTTCCTCGCAAGCTCTGGAAGAGAGTCTGCGACAAATGTCGCAAGGAACATATGACAAACTTCAGCCCCGAAAGACCCGAAACCGTGTATTGCGAAGAGTGCTACATAAAAGAGGTATATTGATGAGTGACTAGCGTTTAGCGATTAGCGTGTAGCACTATTCGCTAAGCGCTATACGCTCCTAGTTGTATACTGCATACCCATGCAAAAGACCTGCGCCCAATGTTTGGCTTCGTTTGAGATCACAGAGGACGACCTCGCGTTTTACGATAAAGCCTCTCCCGTGCTGCAGGGCAAAACACACACCGTTCCACCGCCGAAGCTTTGCCCCGCTTGCCGTGCCCAACGTCGCCAGTCGCATTTTAACTACGAGTTTCTGTACCGCAGAAATTCGGACAAAACGGGAAAGAGTATTGTGTCGTCGCTGTCTGCAGAAAAACCGTACACAGTCTATGAACAGAGCGAATGGTGGAAAGATGATTGGGATCCCATGGAATACGGCAGAGAGTTTGCAGAGAATACATCCATACTCAATCAAATAGCGGGACTGCAACAAGATGTTCCGACCATGTCGCTTGTCACGGACTGCAACGAAAACTCTGAATATGTACAGTACAGCGGATGGGACAAAAACTGCTACCTGTGCTTCTGCACGGACTACAGTGAGGACTGCATGTACACCCACAGTATCTACTATTCCAAAAACACACTCGACTGCTTTATGGGTAACACGCTCGAACTCTGTTACGAGTGCGTTTACTGCAACGAATGCTACAGAGTGTTCCACGCTCAGAACTGTCACAACTGCAGTGAATGTCGATTTGTACTTGATTGCCAGAACTGCACGGACTGCTTCGGCTGCGTGGGGCTGCGCAATAAACAGTACTGCATGTTCAACGAACAGCTTGAGAAGCAGGAGTACCGAAAACGCCTGAAAGAATATAAGACAGCACACCACTCCGTACGTACAACCATGGAGTCAGCTCTGGGCACTCTTAAAGATACACATGCCTGCAAAGCCACTATCGGTTTGCATAACGAGGATTGTACGGGAGACTATCTTTTCCACTGCAAGGACTGCACGGAGTGCTATGACTGTTCTGAGCTGCGAGATAGCAAATACTGCAACTCCATGCGAGGAGGAAATGACTGCTATGACATCTCGCACTGGGGACACCCGGCAGAACTGTGTTTGGAATGCGGAGGTGTGGGCGAAGGGGCAAACAAACTGCTCTTTTGCAATTGCTGTTGGCCAAACTGCAGCGATCTTCTGTACTGCAGTTTCTGCATTTCTTGCCGCAATTGTTTCGGATGCGTGGGACTTCGTAACAAGCAGTACTGCATCGGCAATAAGCAATACGACAAAGAAACGTATGACGCGCTTGCAAGCACCATCATCACAGCCATGGTACAGCAGGGAGAATGGGGCGAATACTTTCCGGTCACTGCAAGTCCCTACGCATATAACGAATCTGTTGCGCAGAAGTACTACCCGCTCAGCAAGGAGGAAATACTCAAGCGCGGATGGTCATGGAAAGAACCGGAGGACAACATTCCCGACGTCACAAAAACTATAGCAGGAAGTATGGTGCCCGATGCACTGGAAGATATACCCGATGACATACTCAATTGGGCTGTAGTATGCGAAGTGACTCGGCGCCCGTTTAAAATTTTAAAGCAAGAACTGCAGTTTTATCGTGATATGCAGTTACCTGTTCCGCGTATTCACCCGGATGAACGCGTGCGCATACGTATGATGAAGCGTAATCCGCGAAAACTGTTTGAACGAACCTGCGATACGTGCGACAGGGAACTGCAAAGCACCTACGCACCCGGCCGACCCGAGACCGTGTTCTGTGAAGAATGCTACCTTGCTGAAGTGTATTGATGAGCGACAAGCGGTTAGCGCAGAGCACTACTCGCTGATCGCTGACTACTGACTGCTACCCGCTACCCGCTACCCGCTGTAAACCGGTTACTTCGCAACGAACGCCGTGGCTCCGAGCCATGCCAAATCGAATACGGCTTTCATGGTCTGAGATAACGTGGGGCTTTCCACTATGAGACCGAGGTGTTCATTCGGATTGAGTGACACTATGCCAACGGAGTTACCGAAGATAAGAATGTCATTCTCAAACGGAAACTGGTCTTTGTTTATGAGAAGAATTTCCATGAGATTCGCATCGAACTCTTTCGGAAGAAACGGATCAATGGCGTGAACGCTTTCCACCGTACTGGGTGAAAGGTATCGGGATTTTATGCCGAGCTTCATACGCTTGTGCGTATACGATTTAAAAAAAACAGGTATCTCCTCTATGAGTTGTTTTAAATTCGTATAACCGAGAATCTCCCCTTCGGAAGAAAGTGACTCCGTAAAGACGCGCTCTATGCCGTCCATTCCTTCGTAAAAACGGATCTTCGGTCGAAATCCGCCCGCAGTCGCAAGCGACTTGAGTTGCGGGAGAAGAGCTTTTGCAACGTGAACTTTTTCGAGCATAAGCTCTTCGAGTTTTTCGGGAGATTCCGGAGCAAAGCACTTCACACCGTTGCGGTTGTACTGGGAGAGAAGTTTCTTCTTCAAAAGATTTTCTATGGTGTGGTACGCAGATACTCTGTTCACTCCCGCTTTCCGTGCTATTACAGATACCGGCCCTCCGTTTATCTCCAAACAAGAAAGATACAGTTTTGCCTCTTCGTCGGAGAGGCCGAGTTGTATAAGTTCTGCTTTCATGAAGGAATGATACCTGTGTTGTAGATTTTTTTCTACACTTTCTATTGATTAATTATGAATTAAATAGACAAATTAGTGCATTATTTCAATAGTTGTTGGACAGGTTTGACGTACTGTGAGATTGTACTGACACTGCAAAACGTATGGAAATCTTCTCCTCAATTATCGGCAATTACCACGGTGCGGACTGGGCGGGAATGATTCTCCAGTGCATCTCCATCTATTTTCTTGGCAACCAAAAACGAATCGGATTTCTTATGGGTATTGGCGGTAACGCAGGATGGTTTATTTTTGGAATACTGACAGGGAGTATTCCTGATCTTCTTTCCCAATGCGTCGTTGCCACTTTGAATTGCCGCGGATATCTGCAATGGCATACGAGTAACATTGAGGATTCTCCTCCATGGCTTCTGTCTCACAAGATTCACTCTTCCTTTCCGCATCCCCTCCTTTAATTATGAGCACTTGCACACAATGCGCCGGCACCTTCGAAGTCCTCGCAGAGGATAAGGAAATGCTCGACCAACTCTCACCCGTTATCGGAGGCACGAAACTCAGTCTTCCCCCTCCGACCATGTGCTCCGATTGCAGACTGCAACGCAGACAGTCACATGTGAATCATGTGAACCTCTACGAGCGTAAGTGTGATTTTTCGGGAGCGCAGATAATTTCCAATATACATCCTGCCGCACCCTACAAGGTATACGCTCAAGATGACTGGTACAGCGATAAGTGGGATCCGCACACCTATGCGCGTGAGTATGACTTTTCTCGCCCCTTCTTTGAACAACTGAAAGAATTGGTATCGGTCGTTCCTCGGCCAAACCTCATGACGGGGTACGAATTCGATGAGAATTGCGACTACACCAACTACGCCGGTAAGAACAAAGACTGCTACCTGATTTTCGATTCGGATGAAAATCGTGATTGTTACTACAGCTACAGCTTAAACCACTGTGTAAACTGTGTCGGCTGTTTTCGATCTCGTAAATCGGAACTCTGTTATGAATGCATCGACTGTGTACAGTGCTACGGCTCCGCTTACCTTCAGGACTGCGATAACTGTGCCGACTCTGTGTTCCTGAAAAACTGTACGGGCTGTAAAAACTGCCTGATGTGCAGCAACTTAAAAAACAAGGAATACCATGTGGAAAACAAACCCGTAAGCAAAGAAGAGTATGAGAAATACAGAAAAATGCTCGGCAGTTACTCGGCTGTGCAATCTGCCAGAGAACGCTTCGACAAGCTGAAGATGGAATATCCGCAGAAGTACATGCATGGGGTGCAGAATGAAGACGTAGAAGGAGACTATCTCGTAAACTGCAAAAACGCTTTCAATTGTTTCGATAGTGAAGATCTCTGGGACTGCAGGCATGTGTATCAGGGATTTATGCCACTGAAAAACTGTATGGACATTCATGAATGCGGTGAAGGTGAACGACTGTACGAATGCTCCGTTGCAGGATACGAAATAAACAGTTGCTGCTTCTGCAACCACACTCTCGCCAATATGAGCGACATGCTCTACTGCTCGCTGTGTCATCATTCAAGTCACTGCTTTGGGTGTGTGGGCATACGCAGAAAGAAGTACTGCATATTCAACAAGCAATACACCAAAGAAGAATACGAGGAGCTCGTACCCAAGATTGTTGAACATATGCGAAAAACGAGAGAGTGGGGTGAATTCTTCCCGACGGATATGGCAACGTTTGCCTACAACGAAACCATCGCACAAGATTACTACCCTCTTACGAAAGAAGAAGTACAAGCCAAAGGATGGCAATGGTTTGAGAATGTGGAAAAGAAAAACCAGTACATGGGCCCGACAGTGGAACTTCCCGATAGTATTGATGATGTCTCGGACGACATTTGCGGCAAAATTCTGACCTGTGAAGAATCCGGGAGACAGTACAAAATTATCCCGCAGGAACTAGCCTTCCATACGCAACTTCATGTGCCGCTCCCTCGCACCAGTTTCTTCGTACAGTATCGCGCGCAACTGGCCATGCGTAACAAGCGAAAATTGTACGATAGAAAATGTGACAAGTGCCATGCGGCAATACGCACGAGCTACACGCCGGATCGCACCGAAAAAATCTACTGCGAACCCTGTTATCAACACTCTCTTATTTGATGAGTAGCAACTGTACCAACTGCAGGCAAAATTTTGATATTTCCTCAGAAGATCTCTCGTACTATAAAAAGGCATCACCGATAATCGGAGGTATTACATTGGATATTCCGCCTCCGACACACTGTCCCACATGCAGACAACAGAGACGATTTTCTTGGCGAAACGAACGATCGCTCTACCACAGGAAAAGTGACCTTTCCGGGAAGGTGTATATCAGTAACTTTGCTCCCGATGCGGATATTAAGGCATATGAAATAGAAGAATGGTTTTCCGACAGATGGAATCCGAAGGACTACGGAAAAGATTTTGACTTTAAAAAACCGTTTTTTGAACAATTTGCCGCTCTTCAAAAAGAAGTTCCACAACTCGGACTTTCGGTATGGAATTCGGAAAACGCCGACTATTGCAGTTACGTGGGACATGTATGCAACTGCTACTTAATTTTTGGATCAGTCTACTCCGAAGACTGCTACTACGGATCTCCCTACTATTCTCGTGATTGTATGGATACTCTTGTGGTACGAGAGTGTGAACAATGCTACGAATGTATCGATTGTCGTAAATTGCACACATGTTTCTACTGCCAAGATTGCCACAGCAGCAATAATTTACTCTATTGCTACGATCTGCTCGGATGCAGTGATTGCATTGCATGCGCCGGACTGCGGCAAAAGAAATACTGCATTTTTAATACGCAATATACGAAGGAAGAATATGAAAAGATGAAAACGGAGCTGGATCTCAGCCTTCCGCACATTCATGAAAAATTAAAATCAGAGCTTCAAAAATTCTGTCTCAAGATTCCACACCGCTTCATGCAGAGCAACAAAGTGGAAAATGTCTCCGGAAACTATATTTATGAAAGCAAAAATACGCATGATTGCTACTATGCGGATCGTAGTGAAGACATTCGGTTCTGTGCACAAGTCGTAGACCTGAAAGATTGTTACGACAACAACTACACCGAAGAAAATGAGCTCTGTTGTGAGTATTTGGGCGCATACCAGAACAACCGCACTTCTTTTTCCAAGTTCTGCAACTTGGTGAACGACGCACTGTATTGCGATGCATGTCACTCCTCGAGCAACCTGCTTGGATGTATTGGCATACGTAACGGCAAATATTGCATCCTTAATAAGGAATACACAAAAAATGAGTATGAAACACTTGTGCCAAAAATTGTGAATCATATGAAAAAAACCGGAGAATGGGGAGAGTTCTTCCCGGCTTCTATTTCTCCGTTCGGATATAACGAAACCGTCGCGCAAGAATATTTCCCCATGGAAGAAACTGAAATAAGGGAAAAGGGATGGAATTGGAGAAGTGAGAAAATAAACAAAGAAAACTACATGGGACCTGTGGTCGAAGTTCCATCCGATGTACACAACATTGATGATTCATTTTGTGAGAAGATTTTAGAATGCGAATCTTCCGGCAAATTGTTCCGAATAATAGAACAGGAAATTCACTTCTACAAAAAGCTCCATTTGCCAATTCCGCACAAATGCCCGAATGCGCGCCATTTAGATCGCCTGGCGATGAGAAATCCTCGAAAACTTTGGAATCGTACGTGCACCAAGTGCAACAAAGAGATGCAGACCACCTATGCCCCGGAAAGACCGGAAACCGTGTATTGCGAGGAGTGTTATGTGAAAGAAGTGTATTGATGAGCGAGTAGCGCATAGCGGTTAGCGGTTAGTACCAGTCGCTACGCGCTAACCGCTAGTCGCTGTATACTGACTTTCCAATGGAGAATAGTTGTTCCCAATGTTCGGCATCATTTGAAATTACGGACTCTGAAATCCAATTCATAGAAAAAATTTCCCCACAGTTTAGAGGAACACATTATGCGTTTCCCCTACCTCGGCACTGCCCTGTCTGCAGAGAGCAGCACCGCATGGCACACCGAAACGAGCGTTGGCTCTACCATAGAAAGTGTGACAAAACAGGAAAGCAGATCATAGCGCTTTACGCTCCGCAGGAGCCGTACGAAGTCTACGACCAGCAGGCGTGGTGGAGTGACGAATTCGATCCTCTTTCGTACGGGAGAGATTTTGATTTTTCTCGACCGTTCTTTGAGCAATATAAAGAGTTGGAGTTGGCAGTCCCTAAAATTGCGATTATCAATGCCAAAAGTGAAAATTGTACATATACCAACTACTCTGGAGAAAATAGAAATTGCTACCTTGTAACGGGAGGTCTGGGCTCAGAAGATTGTTACTACAGTTATAGAATTTTTTATTCCAAAGATATTTGCGACTGTTATGACTTATACGAATGCGAGAGGTGCTACGAATGTTTGGAATCCACAAAACTCTACAACTGCATCTATTGCGAGCAGTGCCACGGCAGTTCCGATTGCGTGCTCTGCAAAGATTGCACGGGATGCAAAGACTGTTTCGGCTGCGTCAACTTACGAAATAAGCAGTACTTCATTTATAATAAGGAATGTACAAAAGAAGATTACGAGAGAAAAATTATCGAAATCAGAAACAATCTCGATGCGGTACGCCCGGATATAGAACGACTGCATGCACAAGCTCCTCATCGCTCTGCGCAACAAATACAATGTGAGCATGTCTCCGGAGATCAGCTCTGGCAATGCAAAGATTGCAGCAATTGCTACACACTCAAAAAATCACGCAACTGCATCTACGGAAAAATCGGCGAGGGAAATACGGACTGTATGGACTGCAATTTTTTCGATAACTGTGAACTGCAGTACTTCAATTGTAATAACGAGAAGAATTATAACGTCTCATTCAGCTCGCTGATTTGGTACTCCAAACATGTTCTGTATTCCATGAATTGTTTTCACAGTGAGTATCTCTTCGGATGCACGGGAATGAAGAAACACAAATACTGCGTTTTAAACAAAGAATATTCAAAAGAAGCGTACGAGGAATTGGTATCGAAAATCATACTGCACATGCAAGAAACGGGAGAATGGGGTGTCTTTTTTCCTCCCGAAATTTCCGCATTCGGATACAACGAAACAGTCGCCAACGATTTCGTTCCGCTCTCAAAAGAGGAAGTTGCAAAGAGAAACTGGAAGTGGCGTTCCATGGAAGATGCCCCGGTACACCATCTCGAACCAAAGGCAGATACGGATGCCAAGGATATCTGCACGAAGATTCTCACATGCGAGAAGAGTGGCAAACAGTATAAAATTATCCCTCAGGAACTGAAACTGTATGAAGACATGAACGTCCCTGTGCCGAATCTTTGTCCTGAGCAGCGGCATACCGACCGTATGGCACGGCTGAACCCCCGTACACTCTGGAGCCGCACCTGCGATAAGTGCGGTACAAGCATGGAAACGACATACGCACCAGAAAGACCTGAAATCGTATATTGCGAAGAGTGCTACATAAAAGAGGTATATTGATGAGCGAGTAGCGCATAGCGGTTAGCGTCCTTCGAGACGGCCGCGATTGTGTCATGGTGAGGGATTTTACGTAGCAAAATTGTCTCGAACCATCACAGTCGCGGCCTCCTCAGGATGGCACGCTAACCGCCAGTCGCTGTATACTGACTTCCCAATGGAAAATAGTTGTTCCCAATGCTCGGCATCATTTGAAATCTCGGACGAAGATCTCAAACTTCTTGAAAAAATTTCTCCCGTCATCGGAGGCAAAACATACGCACTGCCACCGCCGACCATGTGCTTTCAGTGCAGACTGCAGCGCAGGCTCGCTTTCTACAATTCCCGGTCTCTGTACCGTCGGAAATGCGATCTCACGAAGAAAAAAATCGTCTCCATTTACTCACCGGATAAACCGTTTACTGTCTACGAACGCAAAACATGGTATGGCGACGGATGGGATCCACTGGAGTACGGAAGGGAGTTTGATTTCAACAGACCATTCTTTGAACAGATGCATGAACTTATGGAAACAGTGCCGATGCTTTCTTTGGCAGTGCTGAGTGATAACGTAAACAGTGAGTTTACCAATGACAACTTAGCTCTCAAAAATAGTTATCTCATTTTCGACGGTGAACGCTCAGAAGACTGTATGTATGGCCACACATTCGCCGGCATAAAGTCCTGCCTGGATTTTACGTCCATCGTAGACTGCGAGCTGTGCTACGAGTGCGTGCATTGTAATCGCTGCTACAACTGCACATACGTCCGTTTTAGCATAAACTGCAGCGACAGCTGGTTTCTGCGCGACTGCATAGGATGCAAAAACTGTTTTGGTTGTGCCAATCTGCGACAGAAGCAGTACTGCGTATTCAATGAGCAGAAAACCAAAGAAGAATACGAAGCGTTTCTACGGCAATTTGAAACATCATCGCATGCCGCCGTGCAGGAAATGAAGAAAAAAGCTGATGCATTCTTCCTCGCTCACCCTGTAAAAGCCGTACGGGGAGAACAGAATATCAATGTCACAGGAGACAACATCTATCAGTCGAAAGATACGTCGCACTGTTTCGACTGCTACAGAATGCAAGACTGCCGGTACTGTACCAATTGCCTTGTCGGAGCCAAAGACTGCTGTGATGTGCATATTTGGGGTGACAATATGGAGCTCAGTTACAACTGTTGTGTCGCGGGTGTGCGTGTACGGAATTTGATTGGCTGCTACTACGTTTCGGAAGGGTGCGACAATATATCGTACTCTATCTACTGCAGCAGGCAGTGCTCCAACCTCTTTGGGTGCATAGGACTGAGACACAAGAGTAACTGCATCTTCAATACACAGTATTCCAAAGAAGAGTATCAAAAACTCGCCGCGCGCATTATGGTACATATGCAGCGTACCGGTGAATGGGGAGAGTTCTTTCCGCCTGCATTATCGGCATTCGGCTATAACGAGACAATGGCACAGACCTTCTTCCCTCTGGAGAAAAAAGAGGTACAGAATAAGGGATGGCAGTGGAGTGACTACGAAATGCCCTTGGCAGCAGAGAAAACGATCCCTGCAACGCAACTGCCCGATAACGCCAATGACATCCCGGAAGACGTGCTTAGCTGGGCAATTCTCTGCGAAGAAACAGGCAAACCGTTCAAGATCGTAAAAAAGGAACTGGAATTTTACCGTGAGCACCGGTTACCGCTCCCCCGCAGGCATCCGGACCGGCGCCATGCAGACCGCTTCGCGTACAAAAACCCCTACAGACTCTGGCAACGAACCTGCGCCAAAACAGGAGAGGAAATTTTGAGCAGTTATGCGCCAGAAAGACCCGAAATTGTCTTTGCGGAAGAAGCATACAAGCAGGAGGTGTACTGAAAAGAAATGAATAGCCAATTTGTTTACCAATCTGGCATTTACTGTACAATATCCCACCAATGGCTACCCTGCACCATCTCCATATCATTATTCCTCAGGGACAAGAAACTCATACGAAAATGGAGCCGAAGTTCCAGGAATTGCTCATCAGCTTGCGTAATACGGTGACGGGAGAACGATTTTCATTCGAATACTACGGAAACGAACAATACACATACTTTTATGTCACAGTGGAAGAGAACTTTAAAAAAACGATTGAAGGACTTATTTATTCCATGTTCCCGGACGCCGAGATTTCCGAAACTCAGGACTATACGAAACAGTTTAATCCTGAAAAACAGGCAATTGCAGGTGTGCAGTTAAAGCTCCGTGAAAAAGATGTCTACCCCGTACGTACCTACGAGCAATTCGACGAAGACAGCATGTCGAGACTGTTTTCTGTCATATCTAAAATACAAAGCGGCGAGCAGGTATGGGTACAAATAATTGTGGAACCGTTCGATGATACCGCCAAGTACCACTTTCTCCGGAACTGGCGCTTTATTTTTGTACGCATGAAGAAGTTCTTCTCCATTCGAGACCGTATGCGCAAGGAAGGACTGAAAGGAATAAACCAAGTACGATTTGATGCCGCTAAAGAAAAAGAAAAAACAAAGCCGTTCCGCGTCAGTATTCGTTGTGCATACATAGGTCAAAACGATGCCGAGGCAAAACAAAAACTCAAAGCTGTAATAAACAGCTTCTATCATTTCAACGATACGGATATCAACGGATTCCAAACAGGCAAAGTTTCTACGGGAGCCACTTTTGTAAAGCAGTACCAGAGTCGCAGACACGGCACTGACTTTATTTTGAGTGCCAAAGAAGTGGCCACTCTTTACTACTTTCCGAATGCGGATCTCGTACCGCATATCGTCCATGTACTTGCCCGCAAGTCAGATCCTCCGCAGGACTTACCGCACGCAGACGAACCGAATGTAAGCGGATTCGGTGTGACCAACTACCACAATAACCATGTCTCCTTCGGCATACGTAGGGAAGACCGCAGGCGTCACCTCTACGCAGTGGGAAAATCCGGTGTGGGTAAAAGTAAGCTTTTGGAACTGCTGGTGTACCGCGATATTATGGAGGGTCACGGTGTTGCAGTGCTGGACCCTCACGGAGACTTAGTAGATGACATTCTCCGTTACATACCCGAAAACCGCATAGATGATGTAATCGTCTTCGACCCTGCCGATACCGACTTCCCTATTGCATTTAATCCGCTTGAACGAGTCGACCCCGCATACAAAATGCAGCTGACAATCGGTATTATCGATATCTTTAAAAAACTTTTCGGAAGCAACTGGTCGGACCGTTTGGAACACGTGCTTCGCTATACCATTTTGGCTCTGCTCGATAGCCCCAATACCACCGTGCTTTCTATTCTCAAGATGCTTTCAGATAAGAACTATCGCCAGAAGATCGTCGCACGCATAGAAGATAATGTCGTAAAAAGTTTCTGGGTCTCAGAATTTGCCGCATGGTCGGAGAAGTACGATGCGGATGCAATCACGCCATTACTCAATAAGGTGGGACAATTTGTCGCTACCAATATGATGCGTAACGTTGTGGGGCAACCCGATACGAAGTTTGATATTAGAGACGTTATGGATAACCGCAAAATTCTTCTTATGAAGGTATCGAAGGGACTGCTCGGAGAAGAGAACTCCCAACTTATGGGGGCAATGATCATTACAAAAATCTACCAAGCGGCTATGAGCCGCGCGGATATCCCCGAAGCACAAAGGTCCGACTTCTACTTCTATGTGGATGAGTTCCAGAACTTCGCGACAGATACGTTCTACGAAATCATGTCGGAAGCTCGCAAATACCATCTCAACCTCACCATCGCTCACCAGTACATGGGGCAACTCAGCCAGAAAATAAGACAAACGGTCTTTGGAAACGTCGGTTCCATGATCAGCTTCCGTGTGGGAGCCGAAGACGCGGGAGTAATGGCGGAAGAATTTTCTCCCATATTCAAAGAGAGAGATATCATCAACCTCGGTGTGCGAGAGTTTTATATAAAGATGTCTGTGAAAGGAGAAATACGAGAGCCGTTTTCCGGCAGAACACTGGATTCACCGAAGATTACCAAAGACAACACTGCTGCCATCATGGCGCAGTCACACAGAAAATACTGCAAGCCCAAAGCGGAAGTGGAGGAAATGCTCAAAAAATGGGACGAAGCGGCAGCCGCGCCTTTAAGCGAAAAAGAGCGCGCGTTGGTAGAGGAGAAATTTGAGGAACCGATTATCTAGTACCCGTTTCTCGTACGTACATCCCGCATAACCATTCCCCTTCCTGCAGCTCTTTTTTTAGCATATGACCGTTTTTCGTAAAGAAGCCGAGGGAACGTTCGTTTGGTACGGGCATGTGCGTAACGCCTGCAATAAGCACGCTGTCAGGCGCATTCGCAAAGAGAAAGTCATGCATCTTCTGCCCGATCCCCTTGTGTTGAAAATTTGAATCGACTGCTATTTGGTCTATGTAAATCCAATGCGGATACGACAGGCTGAAAAGGTAGTCTTTCAGTGTTTGCATGTAACCGAGGTTCGAGCCCAAAGCCTCCAATTCCGCTTTGTCGTGTGCGATAAGAAAGCCGACAATTTGCTCTTCTTCCAGAGCCACAACGCAGTATTGCGACACTGCAAAACGCAATTCATATGCTTCTCGCGGCTTGGCGAATACCAGAAATCCCTGCGAAACCGCATGACCGATATCGTCACCCGCTCGCAGTTGTAACGTACTTGCAAGCTCCGCGATAGCGGGAGCATCTTCCGTTGCCGCCCTTCGACAAATGAGTGTCATGAGTATCTGCAGTTTACACTGTGAATCGCACAGACCTATACCCACTGCTCCGGGCTTTTTTCTGAGCTGATTGTTGCGCCTGAGCAAGTGAAGGACCGGCACGCAAATTCTCCGGCGTGTGGTAGACGTTGGTTGCAAAGTACACACTTTTCTCGTAGACCAAATTACCGCTTCCGTCATCTTTGTACGTATCCACTTTCGCGACGGTGAAGAATTTTCCTCCATTGCGTACGCGTACCTTCGAATTATGATACCACATGCTCAGCTCACCTCTTTCCATTTGAGGCTGACTAACGGAATCGAAGTTCCCTACGACTCCCTCCTTTTGATTCATTTGTTCAAACAATCGAATAAGATCCTCATATTCCGAAGACCCAAGATCAACATCTCCCGCCAAAAGAGCGGGATCTTTTTCCGGAGCTTTCGGATTCGGTGCATTGCCGGTATCCAATGTTTTATCCGGCGTAGCATCGAATTTGACCCATTGCGATCCGTCCCATACCTCTGCCCAACCATGACCGTTCACAGGACCAAGAATGCTACGTTCGCCATCCGTATCAGCTGAGTATCCGACAGAAAGCCGTGCAGGTATTCCCGCCTCACGACAGAGTGCAACAAAGTAGGTATTCGCCACATCGCAATCTGCCATACGAGGATCGTGGCTATCTACCCTTTCCACATAGTTTTTTCCGCCTTCAGCAAGAATGTACTCACTGACTTTATCGTCTGTGGAATAGTAGAAATTATCTTTGATATAATGCAGGAACTCTCGAGCCTTTTGCGTGTTACTCACATTTTCCATGGAACGAACACGGGCTACTTCACCCTGCGTATCTGTTCCCAATGCATTTGCATTTACCATATCACCCTGCTCTTCGGGCGTGGGCTCTCTGGTCAGTTTGTATTCCGGGTCCTGCCCGAAATCCACCGAGTATGTTACCGCACTTTCAGAGTCAAACTGCAAATGAGCAATACCGTGCTGGTCTTCGCTGATACGAACAGGAGTACTTGGTGTCGTGCGTAAACTGCCCGTCTGCAACCGATATCCGATAGGAAGTGGTACTGCCACGCTGCCTTTTGCTTTACCGCTTATGGTGTGAATATCTCGAAGATTATCCGGCGCAGTAAATGCATACGGTGTGTATGTCGGCTCTTCTCTTGTCCACTTCCCGTCACGGAACTGCCCGTATGCCGCTGTCTTATAGTCTCCTTCCAAAGGAGGCGTAATGGTGTAGAAACGTGCGGCATCACGCAGATTCTCTATCTTCCTCCCTTTATTGGTCATATTGGGCATGTACGACGGTGCTTCTTCCGGTGGCTCAAAATCTCCACCCAAAACCGGAGGTGCTTCCTGCTGACCCAGTCGCACTTCCAGATTACTTACAAATGCTTCCAGTTCCTCTACGGTCATTGCAGTAGATGTGCGCATATTGGATGCTGCATTCAAATTCGGAAACAAAAGAGCGTCGTTGAGCACCTGTTCTGCCTTTAATACCACACGACCTGTAATAAGGCTTCTATCGACATGTACCGTACAACGACCGTCCTGCAAGCGATCTATGAAGATGGCATTCCGCACCAATGCGCGCTCATTTTCTTTTCCATTCCTGATAGCACGCTGCAAAAAGAGTTTCAATAGCGATTCCAGTTGAGCAATATCTACTTTCTCATTTATGTCCGGCTCTTTTGGTTCACCCCCGTCTCCGTCTAGCGGGGGTTCAGCTAAAAAACTCGGTGCTACGCTTATGGGCTGAGTATTGCCACTCTTCACATTCGCAATTGCCCTGAGTAACGCGTCTCGAATGGCAGTATCCTTTCTATTATTTTCTTCAGCTATGGCTTCATTTGGTGGGAGACCACGGAATTCATCGGGAAGAGACACACTGCTCTCCAGTGAAAGTGCAAGTATATTGCTTCCGTCACTTTGCCTTCGAACCCCCTGATATTCCCAACCTACCACCGAACCTATGCGGCTTCGCTCTTCACCGGCAGTATCCTCAGGAGTATCGGGGACAAAAGAGAAACTCACACTTCCCTGATAAAACGGAGGATCTGTTTCTACAATCAAGCCTTCCTGTACTTCTATGACAAGAGAGCTGCGTTCCGTTTCAGAAAGGTTCAACTGATCTATGGCAAGATTCACTTGCTCCATGGCATTGGAATTCAACAGTTCTTCCGTTTGGGCTCTGCGCTCTTCTAATGTTGGAATACGATAGAGCAAATCATCAGTCAGACGTGGTGGGGTATCTCCTTCTTTATCCGACACAGCCGGAGGATCTATATCCGAAGTATTAGCATCTGGCACCTGCCCCTGACTGAGAGCGGCACTCAAAATAGATCGCTGAGTGCCTCCTATATTCGTAATCGACGTCTCAAATTTAAGCAAATCAAGAATCAAACTAATTTGGTTCTCTATAGTTCCGCGATTCAGTGCGGGATCTGCACGTACCAATCGTGCGATCGTCATTATTTCCTCGTCTTCCAATACTCCGTCTTCTCCTGCTTCACGAATAGCACGTACCGTACGTTTACTTACTTTTATTGCATTGTTGTCCTCCAAACCAAGTGCTTCAGCTAACTTTGGAAATTTCGTGCGAAGGAGCTTCAGCATTGCATCTCCAATCTTTTGCAGAAGCTCTCCCAACTTACTTCCCGGTCTCTCCAGAGCATCGGAGAGTACAGGCTCAGACAATGCCGGCTGATCTGAAGTACTGCGTACAGGAGTAGTGAGAGGAGTATTCGCATCGGGGTCATTATTAGGATTCGATACATCTGCAGCAGCATCCGGTTGTACGCGTTCTATTCTACGTAGTGCTCTTACAAGTGCCTCATGCTGTGCAATTCGCTTACCGTCTGAAATATACCGTGCAAACTCCGCCTGTGCTGCTGCAACATCCGGAGCACCGTTCGTTGTGCTTTCTAACACAATATTCGAACCCATGTCCGGCAAGGGGGGTGCATCCGGCCCTTCCCGAAAAGTCCATCCCTCTTCTATGGTTACAAGCTCGCCATTTTGAAGAAAGGAAATACGGATACTACCGTCATGCTGAGGTGGCAAAATATCTAACTGTACGGGACTCTCTTCTCCCTGCACTTCCAATGTTGCAAATTCCTCTGCTGTCAGCCGTTGCTGAAGTTGGTCTGCAATATCAGGATGCTGGCTTAACGTATCTTGCGTTCTCTGCCGAAGTTCTTCGGGAGTCGGCAAACGTGTTACCAGTACATCATTTGATTCAAAAATATTATTCTGACTCACTAATGAATCCAACATATCGAGACGCTCTTCTGCAATGTCTAAAAAATCATCGATAATGCCGTTCTCATTTTCTGGAAGCGGTACAAAGGACTCATTGGCATTTGTATCCGGAGACATATGTATTTTAGTATTTTATAGTATTATACCATAAATTTTATTATAGTAAAATACTACTTTTCTCCTAAGTTACCAACATATGCAACGCCTCCTTTTCAACGGCATTCTTCAGCTCCAGTCCTATACGCTCTCCAACGCTCATACACTCACCGTACAAGTACCCCGAATACGGAGTGGCACGCGTGCCAGGCGAACCCGGTATGCGGAACGACACATCAAAAATAACGATGTCCTCTTTCCCATCTTCGGCCACCACGGCACCTTGTAATGCGAACGGTCCTATTATGCCTTTGGCGGAAGGATCTATGGTGGGAGAAATTTTCTGTGTCTCTGCCACAAACTTCTCTCCGAGATCGAATGCTTTTTCCAAAATGGATTCCTTCACCGTGCAGGAAACATGCCCTGTTTCAATCATCTTTAGGTCTACGTGCTTCATGACCTTGGCTTGCTGATTTGCAGTAAGACGCAAGAAGCCGTCCAGATTTGTCTGCCTTCGCATATCCGTACCCAACAGTTCCAGTTCTCTCGTAAGCGGTGAGTAGAAGTAATTGAAATTTACGGGAGCTCCCACCACAAATTCTTCGATTGTGGCCGTACGCCAGTCGGACCCTACGAGTCCTTCCTTTTCGAGACGAGATCCCTCTTTCTCCCACGATGCTTTGTTGTCTGCCAAAAAGAATGCACGCTCGTAACCGCGATTTGCCTCACTTGCCTTTATGATACAAAGCCTGCCGTCCATATCGTCCGGAGATTCGAAAATGCGAGGGGTGCGAATGCCCGCATAGTGCAACAGGTGGTACTGGTGAAAAGGCTGATCTCTCTCCTCTATCTTCAAAAGATTTCGTGAGCCGAATATGGGCACGTTAAAATCATTTTCCACTTTTGAGAAATCATCGAAATACACCCAGAAGTACCTGTTATGAACGAATATAGTGTTCATTTCTCGCAATTGCTGCTGCACATCGCTGTCCAGCACTCCCGCAAAAGTGTCTCGTACAATCACTTCGTCTATGCACCCTCGCCCGTCACGGCTTTTGTAATACGTATCGAATGTTTTTTCACGTCCTTTTCGCGCAAGACATACGGTACGAAAACCGTGCCTCTTCGCTCCGCTGCATACATCCAATGCGCTGTGACCGCCCAGTACCCCAACGGTAATATCGGAGAAATCGTAGCCGGAAAGGAGAGATGCTGCGTCCATAGTCGATAGTGTAGAGACGATTTCGTTTTAACCCAATATTTCCTCCAGTCTTCCCTGCTCTATTGCCTGCTTAATATCTCGAGCAATGCGGCGACCCGTACTCATGGGAACATCGTACTTGAGTGCCGTGTACGGAGAACCTTCTATATAAGGATTCGTACCCGCAACGATACGAGCGCTTATTTCAAAGCAGAAAATCTCCAGTTTTCTGGTAACAATACACTCCAAACAGAACGGACCGAAGAGACCCTTACCACACAGTTCTCTGCTTACCTTTACGACGTTCTCACCCATTTCGAAGAATTCCTGCAGCATGGACTCTCGTATAACCACGGGAATGTTTCCCACTATGGTGTAACTGGTGTGAATGTTCGCCGCCAGTTGGTCTTCCGCACGTATGCGACCAATGGAGTCTGCGTTGCTCTCGTAGCGCTTGTCGAAACTCATAATTTCAAGTTCTCCCGTAATGGGTGACTGAAAGAAATGAGCATAAATCGGCACTCCGACGATGTATTCCTGTATGGCAAAATCATTTTCCTTTGGGTACTTACGATCTTTCACCTCCTGAAACTGCTCGGGAGTTTTGGCTATGAAGTATCCGAACCCTCCTCCTGCACCATGAAATTTCACGATGACCGGCTTGTCGATGTCTGCCGGATTCTCAAACACACGAGGAAGTTGCAAACCCGCCTTCTCCAACCACTGTCTCTCCAACGTTCTGTCCGATTCCCATTTGAGTATTTCTTTCGTTCCGTAGTACATCACTTGCATTTTGCTCACACGGTCATGACCCATGTACGCAATGAATGAACCGTGAGGAATAACAATCGCATTGCGTTTTATGAGCTCTTCTTCCAACTGCTCGTTCCAGTCGGACCATTCGTCCACAAAAATAATCTCATCTGCCACACCGTAACTTTCGTACGCTCTCTCCGAACCCTTCTTACAAATTGCCAAACTCTTCAATCCTTCATCTTTTGCGCCTTTAAGAATCTGCAATGCACTGTGACTTCCTATCGTCGCTATGACGAAGTCGGACGGATTGGTGGAAGCCGGCAATATGGGCTGGTTCTTTGTCATGATATTTCAGGTATTGTACACAAAAACCTGACAATGACCAGTGAAAATCAGCTCGCACGCAACAGAGACCTCATCCCCCCGTGTTTGCCGACACCATTCGTTTCCACTCGAAACTTCCCAAGCTCGAGGATGACAGGCTTGGACCTTCCTTCTGCCGATCCGTCATCTTGCACATACGGAAGCGTAGTCCCCTGTTTTATCATTGTGAGATTGTGATCCGGATCCCACGCACGAGCTATAATGGCAGTATGTGCTTCACTGCGCGCTTCTTCTAACGTCACTTCCGTACAACGCTTCTGGGAAGCCAACTGTTTGTACTCATGCATCATGTGTGCAATTTCAGCCAAATATCTCCGAAATTCCACATCGAATTGCTCAATGGGCTCTGTGGTTTCCAGACGCTGTGTGAGCATAAGCACCTCATAAAACCTGCGCTGAAAATCCACAACAAGTACTTGTGCCGTCGGTAAGTGCAAAATGGTCTGCATATCTCTGCCATATCGCTCCGTAAACGCATGAACGGACTTCCAGTAGGGAAGAGGAGCGCGATCTCTGCCATAGTGCAACGCATCGTCTGCCACACTCCGAATGCGAGCTGATTCTTTGTCGTCCTCAGGTTGGTACTCCAACAGGGATTTCATCCAAATCAACATCTGCAAGCACTCTGTCTTGCAATTCGTCGGAGGTAAGATCTCCACCGTTAATATGACGCATCACCATAGTTTCACACGCTACTCCGAATACATTTTTTGCACAAAGAAAAACCATGGCGGAACTATGCGAATGTCATAAAAAGCGCTCTGGAAAGCCAAAAAATATTGGTGGGAGATGTGAAACTGGCATAAGGACAGTGAATTCTCTACACTGCGACACAATTCATGAAGCGCTTATCTGTCTTCCTCGGTCTTGCCCTTGTGCCCGTATTGGCTCTCGGATACCTGTATCCGGACAAATTGCTGAACGGACCTTCCATGGGCAGTGCACTGACGTACGCACCGAGTCCGGGAGCAGAAATAGTGGTATTTGTTCGTGACGGATGTCCGCACTGTGCGGACTTTCACGAGTTCGCCCTGGAAAAAGGTTGGATTGTGGACTACCGCGAAGTCACTCAAATAGACAGCCAGCAAATGTTTAAAGAATTACAAGAACATGTCCCCTCTTTAAATCAGGGAGTACCTACAATTGTACTGAACGGTCATGTGATGCAGGGGTACGACACACACGAAACATCCGGCAAACGCATAGAAGAGCGCTACGAAAAGTGTCGCAATTCCTCCGAAGGATGCCTCTCATACAAAGAATTTATTGCAAGTGATGCGATAGTCGAACTGGAAAGTGCGGCGGAAGGAACCTGCTCGGAAGACTGCGATGCGAATCTGGATAAATACATCTTTGATTTGTGGTTTATAGGAGAGGTGGATCTCACCCTCCTTTCTCTTCCCGTTCTCTCGATACTGCTCGGATTCCTAGACGGATTTAATCCGTGTGCCATGTGGGTGCTCATTACACTGCTCACCCTTCTCATCAATACGCACGACATGAAGAAGGTGTGGATAATAGGAGGCACATTCCTCTTTGTTAGCGGTGCGGTGTATTATCTGTTCATTGCTGCGTGGCTGAATGTATTTTTGCTCATAGGATTGAATGCCATCGTACAAAAAGCCATAGGACTTGTGGCCATACTCGGCGGTGGCTTTTACTTGTATGAAGCATTCGGGAAAGACCCGAATCAATGCAAAGTGACGAACCTGAGCCGCCGACAGAAGACAATCGAGGAAATGAAACGCATCATGCAAATAAGCGCCTGGCCGGCCATGGTTCTGGGTGTGGCTGTCTTGGCAGTTTCTGTGAACATGATCGAACTCGTCTGTACGGCCGGACTGCCGGCGATCTTCACACAGATTCTTGCGTTCAACGATGTTTCTAACATCGCTCGGTACGGCTACATAGGAATCTACATACTGCTCTATATGATCGATGATTTCGTCATCTTCGGAATCGCAGTACTGACGTTGCATGCCACCGGACTCACCACGAAGTACCGACGATTCACACTCATCTTCGGGGGGCTGCTTATGTACGGCCTTGGTCTCCTCTTAATTTTTGCACCGGAGCTACTGACCTTTGCGTAAGAAAAAAAGAGACACCTTCCGGCATCTCTTTTTTGAAGTGCTTGTACTGCTATCAGCGATCTCCGCTGCGCTGTTCCACCAAACAGCGACTGCGACGTGAGCCGCTGAATTGCAGACAGTAGTCTGCATCTTGCTGCAGAGAAGAAGGTGCTTTCTTGATTTCAAAATCCACACCTGCCTCCGGTTCGTATCCCTTATAGTCGATCATACAGTCGGCAATATAGGCATCGAATGCGGCATGAATACTGCGACGAACGAGTCTGTCCACACCACGCAGAGGAATGAGAGGCACGATATCCGCACGGAGATCTTCCGCTATGCGAACTTTATCCGCACATCCTTCCGCATCGGAAATCGATGGTTTTGTTTCCGTGTCCTCCGTGCGCGTCGGTGCAACCGCATCTTCGAGAATGTGAGCCTGAGGTCTGGTGCGACGGTCTTCATCTATAATGGAACGTCTGCGAAAATCATCCTGCATAATAAATCCCTGCCTGTAAGAAACGAACTGATCATCAGCTCCCGTAAACAAGCTGGCCGTTACATCACGACCGAAAATAATTGTGCCGGCGCCAAGCATGGTTCCTACGACCATACCGCACACGGCAATGCTAACTTCTCTCTGAGCCATGATGGAAAGGGGAAAGGTGTGTTAATTTATATGTACTTGTATACATTTAAGCATAAAAAATGATAGAAATCAATATTCCGTTCGCTTCTGACTGAAAATACCGGAACAGTCTTCTGCGAAGAAGACTTTGTTTGGTCTTGAGATGACGTACCTGACTCCCCTTCTTCTCGAGGATGTGCATGTGCCTTTTCAATACCAAAAGCACTGCAAAGAATTCACCATATCGCTCCGGAAATCACGGAAAAGATGCGCATAACCACAGGAATAGCATGGTATCTGAAGAGAGAAAAACCAGAGCTCTTCGCAGTAAAATAACTCGCGAAGCGGAAACTTGTTTTCGCTGGAGCGATTCCTTA
The DNA here is from genome assembly GCA_002787035.1 of Candidatus Peregrinibacteria bacterium CG11_big_fil_rev_8_21_14_0_20_49_14. GTDB lineage: Bacteria > Patescibacteriota > Gracilibacteria > Peribacterales > Peribacteraceae > GWB1-54-5. The sequence continues at coordinate 28,922 of PCVP01000010.1, forward strand.
AAAGGGAAGGAGAGCCCGTGAGAGGAAACCGTAGGTTTCCTTTCACGAAATTGGAGGTGCCGGCGAGAATCGAACCCGCGAATGGGGGTTTTGCAGACCCCTGCCTTACCACTTGGCTACGGCACCACAGTGCGGTGAGCATAGAACAGCTTTATCGTATTGAAAAGAATCTGGCACAGAACCTTCCAGACTACTTCTTTTTCTCTTCTTTTGCTTCGGGATCTGCGAACACAGACTCCCGTAGTATGAGAATAATCTGATTTTCAAGATCTTCCTCCACCGACACCGGTGCGGTTGCGGTAATGCTGTACCCCACTCCGTTTACCACGGTGCTCACCTGGTAAAACCGACGCAACGGTTCTTTGGCAGCGGGCTGTGCTTTGAAAATATGCAGTTTTACCTTCTCGTCAAAAACCACCAGATCTCTCGTATCGAGCTCTTCGTATTCGGGCAGAACGGTAACTGCACGAATGCTCGCATCGCTGTACGACTGGGGAGTGGCATCTTGTAAGAGAGGCTCACGCGTTACCGCGACGGTCGGAAACTGACCGGAGACCGGAACGTCACTCTGAAAAGCCACCAACGTATCTGCGGGCACTCCGCGCTGACGCAATGTTTCACTGTCTATGGTAACCCAATCTTCAGGCAAACACGTGCCGTACGTGCCATCCCAATAGTCTTGTTTACAGGATGTGTCTTCTCCGCTCCCTCCGCATCCTGCGAGCAAGAGCAGTGCTGCCAAACCAAGTAATGATCGTTTCATGTGCCGTATGGTACGCTTTCTGTACAAAAAAGAGAAGAAGAAGGGCTCATGGAAGCGGTACAAACGTGGTAGACAAACGCGTGAAAGGTTGTCGAGATTCTATTCGTGAATTGAGAGAAATAACGCAGAATGGTACAATAGTATGATTTTATGTCTAAAAAGCTCGTAGTCATCACTGCACTGTTTCTGGCACTCCCCTTCTCGGCAGCCGCCGCGAGTATTTCAGCAGACGATTCTGTCGCAGGTTTGGGCACGGATATAGACATAGCAGGTTTTCCCGCAAACACTTCGGTTCACGTGGTTGTATCGCCTCCTCTCGGAGCAGAAATACTGCTTCCCGTGCAAACAGACACATCGGGTGCGGGATCCGTACAACTGAAAGGGCGCGATACGGAAGTCGCAGGCATCTATACGATAACGATAGAAAAATCCGGCATTGCATACGAAGGAACGGCGCATTTTGAAGTACTGCCAGACAGTCTCAGTACGCAAAACAGCAGTATTCAAGTGAGCAGCGACACCATACAGCCTACGGGAACGGACAAACTCACGGTGGCAGTCATCATTCGGGATACCTACGGAAACCCGCTCCCAAACAGACCTTTGAAACTTATTTCAAGCCGCGCGGCAGATCGCATAAGTTCCATGGAGAGTGAAACGGATGAAAGTGGCGAGCAGTTGTTTTCACTCACCACAAAAGAACAGGGAATTTTGCACCTTCGCGCCATCGACCTCCTCAGTGGCACACTGATAGATGCCGAAGCGGACGTACAGGCCGGTACGCCATCGAATGCGGTGGGCGGACCACTTCCCACCGTGAACTCCGTACGAGGCCGTCAGCTCTTTCGGGCGGGCAGCAATTTTGTCGGAGACGTTACGGGAAACGGAGGCTCTTCTTTCGGACTCATAGATCACTTCGAACTGTTCGCACCGCGTGAGCTGGAAATTAATGAAGACACTACCATTAAAATCACCGCAGTGGATCGTAACGGAAACAGAGTGGAAGACTACACGGGACTCGCGCTTATTTCGTCCACGGATCCCATGGCATTTTTGCCGGTGGGAGGAGAGGTGCGATTCGAACCCCGTAATCTCGGACAGAAAGTACTGACACTCGGTCTGCGCTTCCGCACCGCCGACGAACATATTCTCTATGTCGAAGACAGCGAAAATCCCGAGATCTTCGGACAAGCGTACGTCACGGTAACCGGCGGATACGGATCTGCTCCGGGAAGTAAGGTGATTCAGATTCTTTCTCCTGAAATCGGTACGGTCTTTAATGTTCCGCAAATAACAATTACCGGTGTCACTGAACCGTTTGTAAACCTGATAGTCAGCGGAGGCAAAGAAGATGTCCGTGGAGAAACAGACATAGAAGGACGATTCGCCATCACCATTACGCTGGATTCCGAATCTGGCAAACAAGACCACATGCTCCGTGTCCGCGATGAATTCGGACAATTGGATTCCGGAGAATTTTCCGTCGTGCTGGACAACATTCCTCCGCAATTTGAGTCCGTGGAGTTCTCTCCTTCGAATCCTACTGAGGGAACAAATGTTCTCCTCGTTGTAAAAAGTGAACCTGATCTTCCTGTTATTTCCGCCGATATCGCAGGAGCTCAAGTATCGTTGGATCCCGTGCCCGGACAACCGGGTATGTATCAGTACCTCTTTGTCGCACCTGTTGCAGGAGCGTATCAACCGATTATTTCTGTGGCAGACAGCGCAGGTAATACCGCACAATTCACTTCCTCTCTTGTATCGGAGCTGGAGGGACTTCCGAAGGTAACAAATATCCAGGCAACAGGAGAAGCAAACGCAGTGACGCTCCAATGGGATCCGATCTCCACGGAACCAATAGACGCCTACCGAATTTACGTCGGTGAAACGGCAACAAGATTCGATTTTAATTTGGATACGAATTTCACGACTACCGCAGCACAGGTAGCCGGCTTGATTCCGGGAAAAGAATACTTCTTCTCTGTCACCGCACTGCAAGGGGAAAGAGAGAGTCAGGAATTCGATGTTGTAAGTGCACTCGTAAAAGGACTGCTTCTGGATGTTTCGCCGCAACACTCCGGCCTTCTTATCGACTGGTCTTCTATTGTCACGGATACTCCGCTCTCCTCTTTTATTCTGGAATTCGGAGTGGAGCCGGACACCTTTACCGAGAAACGTATTCTCAACGGCGAACTGCGCAACTACACACTGCGAGATCTCATTAACGGTGTGACATACTTCTTAAAACTCACTCCCGTGGACATAACGGGACAACTGGTGGAAGACCTTGCAGCCACTGCGGAAGGTATTCCCACCGGTGAAGGATTTGCCGTGACTCCCGGAGACACTGTGCCTTTCGATACGCGCATTCGTACTGTCAACCGTTCCGCAGCTCCGCCGGATATGAACAGAAACGCACCGCACACCGTACCCTCGGGTCTTCCGACGGTAGGATGGTGGGCACTCGTTACTCTGGCTGCAGGAGGACTGATGTTCTACTGGCAGCGCAAACGTAAACTCCAAGCTACCGTAGCTTTCTTTCGGGAAATGGAGTCCCGCTACAAACAAAAGTAAACTCATATGTCCAAACGTACGATGTCCATTGGCGGTGCCACTTACGATCTCTTCGTGCGTTTCAGCGAAGAAACCGTAGCCATGTACAGTGACCACAAGGCTTTCAAGCTGACACTGGGTGATAAAATTCGGGCAGAGGAAGTACTGGAAATGTGCGGAGGCGGTGCGTCTAACACTGCGGTAGGCCTCGCCAGGCTCGGATGCCAAGCGGGATTCTGCGGAGTGGTGGGAGACGACCAGTGGGGAGGAAAACTTCTGGAGAACTTCAACAAAGAAAACGTTGATATTACCTGCGCAACAGTCGTGGAGGGAGAGGTATCCAGCTTCTCGATTATTCTGTCTGCCGGTTCGGGAGAACGTGTGATTTTGTATGACCCGGGAACAAACGACCATCTGCACGATGTGACATTCGACAAAGAGCAAGTCGGCACAATGGACTGGATCTACTTTAACCACATTCAAGCCAACACATGTGCGATAGAAGACGATATGATTGGTATTTTGGCTGCGGAAACGGGGCCGGGACTCACATGGAATCCCGGAGGATGCCAAATAGATGTCGGGGTGGATGCTCCCAACAACTGCACGTTGCTTGCTCATACGAATCTGCTGCTGCTCAATAAGAGTGAAGCACTGGAATTCTCGAAAACTTCCACCGTCGAAGAGGCGATGAAGACACTGCTCGCAAAAGGGGTACGCAACGTATGCATCACCGATGGCAGCAGAGGAACGATTGCATCGGACGGCAAGAATACATACCACTGCCCTATTCTCTCCGAGAGCACCGTAACAGATACGACCGGTGCGGGAGACGCGTTCGGAACGGGTGCCACATGGGCACTGCTGGAGGGCAAAAGCTTGCCTGAGGCACTGCGAGCGGGTACGATAAACGCATCGAGCGTCGTCAGTAAAATTGGCGCTCAAGCGGGTCTACTCACACACACCGAGATGAAACATCAATTACAAAACACTGCACTTGATGTGACGAGTACTCCTCTCCTCTAGACCACCTCTTTCCTTTTTCCATTATGTCAGACGACGCACTCATCCAAGTACAAGAACTCATAGAATCCGCAGAGTCTTCACTCAAAACCGCACGAGCTCTTCTGCGATCTATGACAGGAGTATCCGACGCAAGTATGGAGAGACATATGGAAAAAGCGGGAAGCATGGCATCGGGAAGTGCGGTGAGCGGAAAAGTAATAGAAGGAATATTCGACGGACAGAACATGATAGATTCCGAAGGGCAAACGTATCCCGTACCCGCCAACTACGCCAGTAAGAGTAAGCTGGTGGAAGGCGACGGCATGAAACTGACCATTACCGACGAAGGAAAATTTATCTACAAGCAAATATTGCCCATTAAAAGACGAACCGCAGTCGGATCGCTTATTCAGGAAGACGGTCAGTACAAAGTGTTGGTGGATGGAAAGGTGTACCGCGTGCTGCTTGCATCCGTTACGTTTTACCGTGCCGAAGTGGGAGACCAGGTAACTATTCTTCTGCCGGAAGACGACGAAGCGAAATGGGGAGCTATTGAAGCGGTCATACCGAAGCAAATGGCAGACGCCGCTTCCAAAAGTGCACTGAACTCACGTTCCACCGAAGATACGGACGGTGAACTCAGTCCCTCCGTAGAAGACGACATCTAACATCTTTCGTCCTTTAACTTTTTCGCATTTCCTGTATGAGTATTCCGGCGCGCATCACCGCTCCGATAATCTTTGCCTTCCTCTGTGCCGCAGCTCTTGTGGCATTTTTATGGTGGCAGCTCGTACAATCAACGGAAGTACTGCGTCAGGCGACGGTACCCGAAATGCAACAAGTCATAGCACCCCAAACAGGCAACGCCCTGCTCGACTCCCCCATAGACCCCCGAGACCGCGCACTCTTTTATTTGCGACAAGGTGATCTGCTTGCGTTGCGAGGCCAGTGGGCGGATGCCCAGGAGGAATATGAAAAAGCCGTGGATGCGGACGGAGGTTTGCCCGCGTTACGCAAGCTTGCCCAGGCGCAAATGCAGAGACGTGACATAAGCGGCGTACGCTCCACTCTCAGACAACTGAAAAAGGCCGGAGCAAAAACAGAAGATCTTCTTCTGCTTGAAAGCATTGTCGCCCTGCGTACAGGAGAGTTGCTTGAGGCACGAAAGCTCCTGGTGAATGCCGAGGAATCTCCGCAGAAACAGTACGGGCTCGCTCTGCTCTCCATTATAGAAGGCAATCACGAACAGGCACAGTTGCAACTGCAAGAAGTCATACGAGGATGGGAACCCGTGTTGCGTTCTCACGCGCGAGCAATACTTTCTGCCTACCAAGAATTTGCTCTCTTTGAAGAAAGTACGAATATTCACCTCACTACCCTGCTCGCCAGAAGTCTTGCACAGGTGCAAGAGTGCGAACTGGCTCTGCCATTGCTCGTACAAGTCACCCAGGTGAAAGATGACTACCGAGATGCATGGATAATTCAGGGGTACTGTGAGCTGACAACGGAACGACCCGAACAGGCGCTCTCCTCTTTGGAGCAGGCGTATAACTTAGATCCGCAAAAACCGGAGATTCAGTACTTTTTGGCACGAAGTTATGCCGCATTGGGTGATCATCGGTCTGCGGTGACATTCTTTGAATATGCACTGCAAAACGGCTTCCAGCCGGCATCCGAAGTACGAAGGCAAATAGCGCAATCCGCTCTTGCAGACGGCAATGCGGATCTTGCTCTCTCACAGTACGAAGCACTCACCAAAGAGCACGATACGACACTGGAACCCTACCAAGGATACGTGGCAGCGAGCGTTGCGCTGGGCAGAAATGAAGAGGCATACTTTATGGCTAGTGAAGCGGTACGACGTTGGCCGGAGAATGCAGACGCGCAGTATCTGCTGGGGTGGACCGCCGCGGAATCCGATAAAAAGGAGGAGGCGAAAACCGCACTGCGTAAAGCACTGAAAATTAATCCGTACTTACTCGAAGCGGAAGAGAAATTAAAGAAACTCTGACCCAAATAATCATATAGAACAAAGAAGGCCAGATATAACCTCTGGTCTTCTTTGTGTGTGTATTGTCTATCCTCCTCGACTATCAACAACGGTACAAAGTAATATTGCTGAGCCGTTTAATGGAGAATGACTGAGGAGAGGTGTCCTCGACTCTCTGCCTTGCTGAGGTTTCTTGTTTCTCCTCGTAACCCGGCGAGGTCCCCGGACCGGCTCATTTAGACTTCGCCATAACGCGGTCAGTGAACACTGGGGAGTAATGTGGGCATGATGTACAGCAACCTCCCATGTACAACACGACGTCACAGAGCAGAGAGGAGGATACGCACCAGGCGGATATGCATCCTCCTCTCGGCGGTCAAGAACGGTAATCGGTGTTTGTGTGAGAACAGAATCGATAGTGCTCGGGGCGAATCCTGTTTTGGTATCCACCCCAAGCAAATCAGATTATTGTACTCGATTTTCGTTCAAAACTCAAGAAAAAACATTCCGGCAACGACAGGAGACACAATGGATTTTCCCGCTACAATAGGAGCAGATGATACGACACACTTTTAAACGAACAGGCATCGTGCTTCTTGCGATACTCGGAAGCGCAGCACTGGTAATTCTGCTGGCAACAGTCACAAGTATGCTCACCGTTCTCAATAGAACAGCTGCGGATCTGCTCCCTGCAAAACAGACAATCGCATTGGTACAAAACCCCGGCGAACCGGAACTGGCACTGATGCAATCGCTGTTCCCGAATGTTACTATGGAATACGGCAACACGTTGCCCGAAGCAGTGGCGATACTGGAGCTACCAAGTACGCAGCAGGCATCTGTGCTTCTCTACCAACAGAAAGACGCACCGAAAAACGACACCGGATTCACGGCAACACTCGGCACGTACGTGATTGTGGCTTCGCAGGAAGGTGCACTGCCTCTTATACGCCAAGGTGACGGCAGACTGGCATACGACAATGCATATATGGCCTTACATGGACGAAAAGAGCGTAAGCAGCCCTGGCTATTCGTTCGTAAAAATGCACTGGCATCGGCTGAGGATGCCTCAGGTCAATTTATGCGTTCACTGATGTTGCAACAGGGAAACGCGCTGGCACTGGAGCTGCAAGGCAGCGGGGGGCAGACATTGGAAGTTCTCGGAGAAAAAACATCACTGCTCCAACCAAGCGTGCTTCCTCTGGCTCCGACAGATTCCACCGTTTTTACGGCAGGAATCTTTGACCTGCGAGATCTCTGGACACAAGCGTTGAAAGGAATGAAACCTGAGAAACGAACCGTATTCACGGGTACGATACACAGCTTGGTTCAGAAGGCATTCGGCTCATCGGTAAGTACCGAGTACGACATTCTTCCTCTCCTGAAAAAAGACAGTGTCATCACTCTAAACCGCACAAGTTCCGGACAACTCATAGGTATGATTCACGGTCATGTCGACAATACGGAACAACTGGGAAAGGCACTGGATCGCATGCATCAGGGATTTCGAACAAAACTGCCAAGTATTCAAACGCAAACGTACCGATTCGATGACAGATTCTCCACCACGAATATCCGCAGTGACAGATCGGCGGTGGAGCAAGATATGTTTATGCAAAACAACTGGCAAATCCGCTCCACGCACAAAACAAATGCCGTCAACGGACTCTTTACTGCGGTACGACAGAATGAGTATGTCATAAGTAACAATCGAGACATGCTCCTGCAAACCATGGAAGCTAAATCCCCTCTCATGTCCATCGGAGAATCAGATCATCTGCTGCAAAGCACACGGCAGGCAAGTGGCTGGCTACGTAAGGCAGCACTGCAGCAATTGCTGGAAGAACATCTGTCGGTGCTGCTCACAGATTCTACGGCTGTGCTGACTCCTGCTCTCAGGGAAAACATCACGTGGTCTCTGGAAAGACAGGGAAAACTCTCGGTCATTCACCTGTATTCGGAATAAAAATCCCGGAAGAATCTTCCCGGGTGCTGGATTCCCTGTTCAAAACGCGGTAGGCTTCTGCACCGATGTCCTTTCTACGCCCAGCCAAATTCTTTCTCTCCCTTTCCGCAGTACTTTCTGTGGCGGGATTGGTTTTGCTCGTAGTTCCCGGCCCCATTCTGAGCATAGATTTCACGGGAGGAACACTAATGGAGCTTGCCACATCGGCAGAAACAACCAAAGAAAGCCTGGCAGATGCCGTCGGTACTTTCGGTGGTGAAGAGCCGATTGGAAATGTGGCGATTTCACGCACAAAAGATGCCAGTTATCTGCTACGCATGCGCAGCCTGAGCAATGAAGAGCACCTCGCGCTTCTTTCGCATTTGGAAAACAAACTCGGAACCCTGCAAGAACGTCAATTCACTATTATCGGTCCTACGGTGGGAGAAACGCTCAAAGAGCGCGCCATATGGGCTCTGATAATAGCATCCGTAGCCATAGTGCTATATGTTGCATTCGCATTTCGTAAAGTCCCCCGCAAACTCAGTCCGTGGCGCTTCGGTATTATAGCCGTTGTAACTCTGCTGCATGATATTCTTGTGACTGCGGGTATTTTTGTCATCATCAGTCATACGACATCATTTGAGTTCGACACACTCTTCGTTACCGCGCTCCTCACTATTTTGGGATACTCCGTCAACGATACCATCGTCATTTTTGACCGTATTCGAGACAATCTTGCCAATCAGGATCGCGGAGAAGATTTTGCAGCGGTTGCCGAACGCAGCCTGCAACAGAGCATTGCCCGCTCCATTAATACCAGTGTCTCGACTCTCATTATGCTTGTTGCTCTGTTTGCCCTGGGCTCCGATAGTATCCGATGGTTTGTACTCACCCTCATTACCGGAGCCGTGGTGGGTACGTACTCCTCCATCTTCCTGGCAACTCCTCTCTTGGTGTACTGGAGAAGTGCACAGAGAAAATAACAGCCTATTACTCACGTATCATGACGAACGAACCAACAATAGAACGCCTTTCACATGGCAGAGTTGTCTGCACCATGACATTTACTCCCGAGCAAGAAACCGCCTCACAAGAGAAAGCCGTTCGGAAGCTCGGTGCCTCTATTATAATAGAGGGCTTTCGTCCGGGCACCGCACCTGTGGATCTGCTGAAAGAAAAAATTCATGAAGGTGCTCTGTTTGAGGAAACCGTACGAGGTCTGCTCCCAGACACATTCGAACAGTTGGTGACAGAGCATGACATTAAGCCTGTTATTGCTCCCAAGGTGGAAATAGAAAGTAATACTCCCCTTACGGTAAAAGTTACATTCATAGAAAAACCTGCAGTCAAACTGAAGGGCGCCGATAAAATAAAGGTGACAATGAAAGAAGCAATGCTGAAGGAAGATGCGGTGGATAAAATGATCGACTACGTGTTAGGTCAACACCAGCAGAGCAACCCCGTGGAGCGACCCGCAAAAAAAGGTGACCGCATTACCATGGATTTCTGGGGAGAAGACGCACAACAGGTGGAGGTGCCGGGAGTCCGTTCACAATCGCATCAGGCAGTCATAGGAAGCAAAGTACTTCTCCCCGGTTTTGAAGATGAGCTCATCGGCCTGAAAAAAGGAGACACCAAAGACTTCACACTTACCTTCCCGGAGAAACATCAGGCAGAGCAGCTTCGTGGTAAGCCGGTGACCTTTCATGTCACTGTAAAACAAGTGGAAGAGATATCGCTCCCCGAACTCACGGATGCCTTTGTGCAAGAGCACATGCAGGCGGATTCCGTAGCGGCATTTCGAAAAGAGGTGGAAGACTCCATGAAAAGCCAAGAGAGTGACATAGAGCGCAGAAAAGCTGAAGAAGAGGCGATGGAGAAAATACGGGAAGCAGTGCAGGTGGATCTTGCGGAAGAATTGCTGGAAGACGAACAACGAACGATGTTTGAAGATATTCAGTCTCAGCTCTCCAGACAAGGCATGAGTATGGAAGACTGGCTGAAGAACACGGGCAAGTCGGCAGAACAGGCTGCCAAGAAAATAAAGGAGCAAGCTGAAAAAAGACTGACACTGCGACTGGGATTGGCTGCCTTGGTAGAGGAGCGCAATCTCGATATAAGTGACGAGGAAATGGAGTCCGCCATTGCCACGCTTCTTTCTCCGCTTTCCGAAGAAGATCGAAAGAATATTGCCGCCGCATACGCAAAAGGGCAGAACGCATACGAACAACTGAAGTGGCAGAAGAAGGTGGAAAAACTCCTTGATACGATTATTACGACGTAGCAGTATCTTCCCGGTTACCGTACCACCAGACACGTAACATGCGCTCCGGATTTGCATGACGAAGCATTCCGCATTCTTTGCGGTGCACAACCACCAAACCTCCTCGCCCTATTACTCCACGCAAGGGACCGTGCGGCCACTCCTGTGGTTTGCAACATTTTGCACATCTCGTCGGCAGGGGCACATTTCCCTCCACTTCAAATTCAGGCTTCGCTCTTTGAATATGCACGGCGGCAACATTTCCCTGCTCTTCAGTTCTTTGAGACTCCAGTTTACCTTTCAGTAACTCCAAACGAGGCAGCAGTGCCTGCGTACGTTCGGAACCCTGTCCTATTTTCATAAGAATATCTTCCCGCTGTTGCATGGACAGCACGCTTCCGTCGCACTGTCGCAAGAGCGAAAGTGCCGTATCCAGCGGCGGCAACTTGTGTCTGCGTAGCTCCGCATTCACCAGCTCGCGTCCGCGTACCACCAGTCTCGGACGATCTTGTGCGTAGAGGAACCTCTTCAGTTTTGAACGAGAAGATGCCATGCGTAGAAGCTGCATCCACTGCGGAGACGGCTGCGGAGTCTTTCGTTTTAAAATCTCTATGACGTCACCGTTTTCGAGTCTGTAATCCAAGGGAACTATCACGCCGTTTACACGTGCGCTGCGGAAAGAAAGACCCAAATCGGTATGAAGCTGAAACGCAAAATCCAGAGGTGTTGCTCCTTCGGGCAATTCTATTACATCGCCGTGCGGAGTCAGCACAAAAATATGGTCGGCAAGCGCATCTTCCTCCACCCCTTCCAGGGATTGCTGTGTTGCCAGTACATTTTGCAGTTGAACTTGGTGTGTCGCACGAGCAGTCGAAGAACTTCCTTCTTTGTACATCCAGTGTGCCGCAACTCCGTACTGCGCATCCGTATGCATTTGCTGTGTACGTACTTGCACCTCCACAAACAGAGACTCGTCTTCTATGCCGGGAAGTTTGACAAGAGTCGTATGCAAACTCTGATATCCGTTGGGTTTGGGAAACGCGATGTAATCTTTAAATCTGTTGGCAACAGGCCTCCCTATTTTATGCAGCAAACCCAGTACCTGGTAACATTCGGCCTCCGTAGTCACGATAACGCGAATGGCAAAGAGATCGTAAAGATCCGATACATGCGAAAGGCTCTTATCTCGCATTTTACGAAAGATGCTGTACGACTGCTTTTCGCGCATCTCTACGCGGGCATTGATATGTTGCTCTTGCAGGTACCGCTCCAACGATGCAGCTGCCTTCTCCAAAAATCCGCCAAGGCGCTCTTGTACCTGTTCCAGTTGTTCCCCTATTCGCTCGGCGTCATCCGGATACACAATGGGGAATGCTCGGGACTCGAGAGCGTGCTTTAAGTTGTAGATACCAAGACGAGCGGCGACAGGAGCAAAGAGCTGTAAGACATCCTGTGCTATTTGCACGCGTTCATCTTTGGGAAGAAGTTCGCATGCATCAAGAAGATAGAGACGATCACAGAGCGTAAGAAGCACGGTACGAATATCATCGGATACGGTAAGAAGCATAAGACGAAGGTCTCCCACCGAACTGCGACGATCTCGTAAGGTGACATGAGAGAGAAGGTGCACACCACTGACAAGCTCACGTACTTTGGAGCCAAAATGTTCCTCAATGTCGTTCAGCGTCCAATATTTCACATCCAGAAGGTGATGCAAAAGCGATGCTAAAATCGCATCTTCATCCGGCTGATACGGGAGTAATGTCGCAAGCATGCCCATGACGTGTTCCAGCAACGGCATTCCTGTCCAATGCGTATGTCCTTCGTATGCCTCTATCGCCACATTCCATGCTCGTCGCAGGCGTTCCGTATCACAACCAATACGAGCAGAGCGCATATGCTCTACCAAATGATCATATGTCCTGACGTGGGGTGAAATCATACAAAGGTGCAATGCCAAAGTGTAGCACTCAAGAAATGATGTGAATAGCGTAATGTAAAGAATTTATTACCGTTCCAATATGATGGTACAAGGTCCGTCATTCACCAGTGACACATCCATCATCGCACCGAAGACTCCCGTACGAACCGGCACACCGTGGGCAGCAAGTTTGGATCCGAAGTATTCGTAGAGTTCTCTTGCCCTGTCGGGAGCTTCTGCCTGCACGAAGTCCGGCCTGTTTCCCTTCTCCAGCCTGCCTGCCAAGGTGAATTGCGAGACAAGAAGAATTTCACCTCCTGTTTCCAGGATGGATTTGTCGTTTATCGTACCGTCCTCTCCGGGGAACAGTCGTACCTTTATGATTTTCTCTGCCAAGAAATCCGCCTGCTCCTCTAAATCGCCTCGCATGACTCCCAAGAAGAGAAGAAATCCCGCGGAAATCTCGCCGACGGTGTCGGTACCCACTGTTACGGAAGCCCGACGAACGCGCTGTAGCACTATTTTCATGATGATATGGTAGCGTGGCAACCGCGGAGTATCCACCGTATCAAGAATATATTTATAAAATAATATGTACTTTTGTCATTTGCGCTTCGTGTGTTAACTGGGAAATACACGCACAGATTCTTGACACTCGGGAGCTGCTGAGTAGAATCCTTGTACCGTCCGAAGACCGAGGGCATTAGGCTGATGGCCGAAGGTAAGCCCCTCCGAGGCACACAGCATCGCTCACTCGGCTTCTGCTTAGTGCGTCGTGTCGTTTGCCTCGCTGGTCTCCCGGATGGAGACCTTTATTTTTATCTACGCATATCATGGCTCTAACGAAGGAACAAAAGCAGGCACAAGTGAAAGAACTCACGGAGAAAATGAGCGCAGCATCCTCACTCATACTCGCCAATTACATAGGACTCAATGTGGCCGAAGTCAGTGAATTGCGTGGTCAACTGAAAGAATCGGATGCAGAAATGAAAGTAGCAAAGAAGACGCTGATGAAGATCGCCGCCAAAGATGCAGGTATTGAAAATTTCGCCGATGCGGAATTTGAAGGACCTGTTTCTATCATCTTCAGCTTCGGAGATCCCCTCTCCGGTGCACAGACAGCCTTTAAGTTTTCCAAGAATCACAAGCAGGTCGAAATTATCGGAGGCATGTTCGACGGAAAGATTCTGACACGAGAACAGGCTCTTGAACTTGCACAAATGCCAAGCAGAGATGTTCTTCTTGCAACATTCGTCTGTATGATTCGCTCTCCGTTGGTGAGCTTTGCCGGTATGTGTAACTCTCCGCTCACAGGATTTGCCCGTGCATTGAGCGAGTTATCGAAGAAGGGCGGCGTTGCACCGGAAGCCGCAGCTCCCGTAGCAGAGGCTCCTGCCACAGCAGCACCAAGCGAAGTCCCCGCAACAGAAGAGGCAGAAGCCCCAACAACCGCAGATGAATCCGCCCCATCCACTGAGGCGGCTGAGACAGAAACTTCTGACTCAGAAAAATCTGAATCCTAAATTCTTTTATTTTTTCTTTCCCAATCATTCCCATGTCCGATGATGCAGCAAAAGCTGAGAAGGTCGAACTCTCCAAAGAGGAGAAGGCGGTCATCGATGCTCTCGAAAAGCTCAACGTTGTACAACTCAACAATGTCGTAAAATTCATGGAATCTGAATACGGCATTTCTGCAGCCGCTCCGGTGGCAGTCGCAGCAGCAGGCGCACCGGCAGGTGGAGCCGATGCAGGCGGAGCAGAAGAAAAGAGCAGTTACGATGTTGAAGTAACTGAAGCAGGTGGTCAGAAGATCGCCGTTATCAAGGTAGTCCGCGAGATTACCGGCCTCGCTCTCGGTGAAGCCAAGGCAGCCGTAGACAGCGCTCCTAAAGTCGTGAAGGAGGGCGTACCGGCAGCAGAAGCAGAGGCGATGAAGAAAAAGCTCGAGGAGGCAGGCGCAAAGGTCACACTCAAGTAAAACCCCCGCTTCAACGCAGCATTTCAAACACCCCGAAAGGGGTGTTTTGCTTTTCTGCCAATACGCCACACCATTCTCGCGGCGTACGGTGGTCAAATACGGTAAAGAATGCTAGAATAAGACATAGATATGAAGAAGTATTTGCACTCACCGTGGTTTCCGATTTCATTGGCAATTGCAGGCCTGATCGTAGGCTATGGTACCGTTGCCCTGCGACAAGGGACTGCGTTTGCAGCACTGGAATGTCCTGCGGCAAAGCAAATCTGCAAAGACGGCGATTGCGGTGCGTCACCGGAGTGTGCTTCCGGTGAGTGTTCGGCAAACTGCCCTGGCAACTGCGGCACTCACAACTCATAATGCATACGATGCAGTGGAAGTTTTTATACAATCGGTCGTTTTGGCACTGGGCGTGCGGAGCCGCACTCGTTTGTTCTCTCTTTTTTCTATGGGAACTCGGGATGATTCCACGCATACCCGGCCCTCCCAGGCCCGCGCCGACAACCGCCGAAATTCTATTCAGTATTTTTCTTATCGCTCTCCTCTCTTTGAACGTGGGATTGCTCCACTGGAGAAAAAATACAGGCGGATGCCCCATAGGAGCGAAGGGTGCCACCGGCATCGGAGGAACACTCGGAGCACTGGCACTCCTCTGCCCTGTTTGTCTGCTGCTCCCGTTCTCTCTGTTCGGATTAAGCCTGAGCCTTGCCTTCTTAAGTCCGTTCCTTCCACTTCTACGTATTATTGCCACCGTGCTCCTTGTGGCGAGCACCGTCATGCTATGGCCGAAGAACACCATGCGTACGTAATGTTTCTGTCCTATGGAAAACACTCCGAAGCGGTATCTTGAAATAGATCTCCTCCGAACTCTCGCCATTGCAATGATGGTTGCATACCATACTGCATTTGATCTGGAGTACTACCACAACATTCCCGTTCTCCGCAGTATGGGAAACGGTGAATGGATTTTTGCACGAACAACTGCAATTCTCTTCCTCTTGCTTGCCGGCATGAGTATGAGCATTTCCAAAAAGAACGGAGCGGCAAGAAGATGGAAACGAATAGGCAGCATTGCACTCTGTGCACTCGGAGTATCCGCAGTCACATACGTTTGGGAACCTGAAACATACATTCGTTTCGGTATCCTGCATTGTATAGCCGGCAGCTTGGCTCTGCTCATGATACTGCCATCGTCCCCCATGCTGCGCGGAGTCATGGCGTTGGTTGCTATTGTTCTGAGTAACGCGCTGACTCCCGTTACCGTGCACACGGAACTCCTCGTACCGCTTGGTATACGACCGTCACACTTCGTCTCTCTGGACTACTTCCCGCTGCTCCCGTGGTCAGGTGTCGTCATAGCGGGTTCCGTACTGGCTCCGTACCTGCTGCGGACAATGCACACCTACGCGCACCGCAAACGTAACGCCACTTCTCTTCTTACGTTTCCGGGAAGGCATGCGCTGTTTCTCTATTTGGTGCACCAACCCATACTGATACTGATTCTTAGTATCGTGCTTTCTTAAGCCAAGAACGATCGTACACCATACGGAAAAAAGTGCCAGCGATTGCCGTGACGAACGCAAAAGGATGCCGTACTATATGCGCAATGTCTTTCAACATCCGTCGGGTTGAAGATACACCCAAGCGCTCCGAAAAATGGAGAAAACTTCTCATCGGCGCGCTCGAGATCGGCAAACCACTCGTTGGTTGGTACGGTCTCTGGAAACAACGTCGGCAAGTACAGTTAAAACATCAGCGCACCACCGTGCTGCTCAAGCGCACATTACTCGTGCTCATCTCCGTGCTGTGCGCACTCCTGCTACTGGCAGGAACGGTGAAAGGTTTGATGTCCGTGCAGATACTGAACTTCGGAAGTATCGTCTCTGTTGCGGGCGCAGACCTGACGTACGACGAACAAGGATACGTCAATATACTGCTTATGGGCCAAGGAGATGAAGATCACGATGGCAAAGACCTTACAGATACGCTGATAGTCGCAAGCATAGATCCGAAAAACACCAGAAGCGTCGTGCTGCTTTCACTTCCCCGAGATCTCTACTTCTTGCAAACGGAAAAAATGGGAAAAGGAAAAATAAACAGTTTCTACCGCGACTATAAAAGCTATCTCAGATACCGCGAGGGTATGGAGCCCGAAGCAGCCGGCGTGGAAGCATTGCGCGAACTGGGTGCGGAAGTGGGAAGGAAGTTGGATATGGAAATTCCATATGTCATCAAAGTAAACTTCAGTGCGTTTACCGACACCGTGGATGCATTGGGTGGTGTGGATATCGATGTACCCGAAGACATACTGGATACGGAGTACCCCAATGAAAGTTACGGGTACGAAACCTTTGCCATTGCACAAGGGCCACAGCATTTCGACGGAGCAACCGCACTGAAATACGCACGGTCACGACACTCAACCAGCGACTTCTCACGCTCCGCAAGACAACAACAGATTCTCAGGGCAATCGCACAGAAAGCAAAAGACAAGGGTGTTGCCAAGGACACGGGATTCCTGACAAAAATGGCGCAGTCACTCTCGTTGAACGTAGAGACCACCATGAGTCTCCGTGAAATCATCAGCCTTGCCGAACTCGGACGTGACATAGAAAGAGATCACATCATTACCATGCAATTGAACGACAGAAATGCTCTCTACGATGGATTTGTTGAACAGGGAGGCTTTCTCTACACCCCTCCACGTTCTCTGTTCGACGGTGTGTCCGTTCTGCTCCCCGTCTCTATTCCTGAGTTTCCCATTTCGTGGCGGCAACCAAGGACACTCGTAAAACTGCTGCTCAATACACGCAATGCCTACCTGAGTAATCCGAGAATCAACATCTTAAACAACGGTGCAAAAAGCGGCTCTGCCCGCAAACTTGCCGTGGAACTTATTCGGTACGGATTTACCGTAGATACCATTGCCAACGCCACACTGCCGCAAGAGCAGGAAAAATCCATGGTATTCCAAACCTCCGAAGAGGAAGAAAATACACTCGCACTGTTCTTCGCTTCCCTTCTACACATGGAACTTGCAGCGAAGCCGGATGCGCTTCCTTTTGGAGAAGTGGCAGATATTACGATAATCCTTGGGAAGGATTACAGCTACGCCCCTCTGCAAAACCTTCTTGCTCCCTCTTCCTAACATGCAACCGCGAGACATTATTGCGAAAGCCTGGGCCATTACCAAAAAAGAGAAGGATCTGCGCATCTGGGGATTTTCGGGTGCGCTGCTGAAAACACTTCTCAATGCGAAACTCTTCTTGTTTCAGGCATGGCTTATTTATTCGTATTTCATTCTGAAAAATCCCATCGGATTCTTTACGATTGAAAAAACACTCATAGAAAATCTTCCGCTGGCAGTCGCCATAAGCATTATTGTGTTCTTCTTTCTGCTGCTCTTTGTGGAATGGCTGTTCCCCCACATGGCGAAAGGAGCGATTATCGGTCTGGCAGCAAAGTCGTATAAGAAAGAAGATGTAAAAGGAGGATTGGTACTCGCTATCTACAACTTCTTCCCGCTCTTTGCCATCCACGAAATGCTGGTTCTCAGCAGTATTACAACCACCATCACACTGTGTTCACTGTCGTTGCGGTACGGCGGAGGTGCCGGGCCCATCGCAGTCATGCTCCTTGTAACATTCTGGCTTGTTTCCAATATCTTGGAGTTCTTCTGGATTTTTGCGGAAGAGGCCGTGGTGGTGAAGAAGATCGGAATTCGTGAAGCTGTAAAACAGAGCTTTAAGTTGGTAATCAGTTATTTGGGACATGTGGTGTTTCTTATGCTTCTCCTCTTTGTGATTGCTCTGCGTATTATTGCAAATCTCCTCATGGTTATTCTTATTCCCGGTATCGTACTCGGACTCGGCTTCTTGCTTGCCACGTTCCTTCCGCCGGTTGTGAGTTACAGCGTTACCACCGTGCTCGGCCTCGTTATCATTGTGCTTGCGAGCTATCTCTTTGCGTACCTGGAAGTATTCCGGCAAACCGTATGGACCATTACATACATGGAACTGAGTCAGCTGAAAGATTTGGATGTCATAGAAAAAGACGACGAGTAGCATACTGTTTGCATAGCAGAAATGTGAACAGGCTGTTTTGTATAGTGAAAAAATCTTGACCGTGCACTTTCGTACACCTAGTATGGTGGACGATTGTCCCCCATACGTTTATGTCGCCACTTACTCCTCATCAGCGCACGGTGCTCACATACATCGGTGAGTTTCAACACAAGCGCGGGTACTCACCTTCTCTGTCGGATCTTGCCGTTGCGTTCGGGGTACGCAGCAAAAATGCCATAGCGAAAGTAGTGAACGTACTGGTACGAGAAGGACACCTGGAAAAAGATCCGAAAGGCCGCATAAAAATTATTGAGATGGTGGAACCCCAAGACATACCTCATCCCATGACACTCCCGCTTTTCGGTCCCATTTCCGCAGGATTTGCGGCGCCGGTGGAAGAGCAGGCGGAAGAACTGCTGACGCTCGATACCTACCTTGTACGAGACCAGGCTTCGACGTTTCTGCTGCGAGTACGAGGTGACAGCATGGTAGACGCGGGTATTTTTGAGGGAGATCTCGTTATTGTGGAACGCGGCAGAGAGCCAAAAGTCGGTGACATTGTCGTCGGTGTGCTCGACGGAGAATTCACGCTCAAGCGACTGAAAAAAGAGAAAGGGAAATACTATCTGCAAGCGGAAAATCCCGACTATCCCGATATGTACGCCATGGAAGAGCTGCAAACGGCGGGAGTGGTACGGGGCGCCGTACGTCGGTACTAAAGTATGTCACCTTGAGCTCGTCGAAGGGTGACACCAGTATCATGGTTCGACGAGCTCACCATGACATGTAACTCTATACTGCTATGATCGCACACATAGATGCCGATGCTTTTTTTGCATCCGTATTGCAACGCAAACATCCTCGGCTGAGGGGCAAACCCTTACTGGCACTCGGTATGGGCGGAGGATGTGTGATAGCTGCGAGTTATGAAGCCAAAGCCAAAGGCGTAAAAACAGGCATGCGCCTGCTCGATGCGCGCAAGCTCTGCCCGGGAGCTCTGGAAATGCCATCGGACTTCGAAGAAACCGCCATCGCCTCTCGTCAGATAGCGAGCATACTCGGAGAGCAGTGTCCGATAGTGGAGAAGATGTCGGTGGACGAATGGTTTTTAGATCTCAAATCACTGCAGGGAGGTATACCGAAAGATCTCACCAAGTGGGCGCGGCAACTGCAGCAGGACATACAACGTCGTGTAGGCATCAGCGTTTCTGCCGGCATAGCGGGAAGCAAATTGCTTGCCAAGATGGCAAGTGAATACCGCAAACCTGCGGGCGTCACGGTCGTCGATATGCCGACAATCGAACATTTTTTGCGAGACAGACCCGCAGAAGCCATACCCGGCATTGGCAAGCGCCGCTCTCTGCATGCACAAGCGAATCGATGGCAAACCGCATGGGATATCGCCAATGCCGATACGGAAACTATACGTCGCCTCTTTGGAAAACCCGGGAACGATATGCAGCAAGAGCTTTTGGGGCACCGTACGGAAGAAGTGGAAACTGTGCATGCACCTCCGAAATCCATTTCACGATGCCGGAGTTTTCGTGCCACGACAGACGAACGTTTCATCGTTTCTTCGGTCATGGATCACCTGAGTTATACGGTATTAAAAATGAGACGGCATCAGCTTACGTGCAACGAAGTGAGTGTCTGGCTGCGAAACAGCGAATACCACCACGACGGAAGGCATGTAAAGCTACCGCAGTTCATGGATACCGAAGAGCAAATCCTGCCGTACGTACGCCAATGCTTTGCGCATCTGTACGCAGCAACACCGCGCTGCACACAAACGGGATTGGCACTCTGCGGGCTTCGCCCGAAGGGCGCACTGCAATACTCGCTGTTCGAGGATGCGGTGCGCACGGGCGGTGCCGAACAGATACAGGAAAAACTGGATGAGCTGCACGAGCGCTACGGAAGAGAATCCGTCACACGAGGATCAGCTATGCCACGTAAAAACGGAGCGAAACCACATCTCAATATTTTATAGCAAAATTATTTGGGGAGCCACGGTCCTGTTTTGGAGGATTCGTTATGCCTCTTATTCTCTGTCAACAACCGTTCCAACCGCATTGCAGTTACTCTTGTATCGTCCGGAAATCGCGGAATACGAGTAGTATCCACGTCATCTATATCAAAATCCAAGTTGGGTCCCGAAGCCATGTTGTTCGCATGTACGAGCACAGGGTCCGTACCGGGAAGGGCGCATGTCTCACGTGCAATGGAGTGTATCTCCATCAGTTGCCCTGCGGGATCTGAGAGACCAAGGAGTTCTGAGTACCTGTGAATCAACTCCAGTTCTCTATGTACAATTTTCAAAAGAGAATCCGTATCGTTGGGAAGTGGCTCTGTTTTACATTCATTTTGTTCATCGAGTGCGGCAGTACCGCGCATCGTAAGTGCAATGCGCAGTGCATTGCGCGTGGCACCGTACACATGTTGAAGCATGTGCTCATATGCAGACAGCTTATACATAGAAAGCGCACTCGCATTCTTTGGCAGACCTCGCATAGATTCATGCGCAGCCTGAAAATCCGTATCCACATGTCTGCCACTTGGCAGAAGTAAATGCTTTTCTGCGGGAAGAAGCAGTCTTGCTTGCCCGAGTTGCTCCGCAACCCTGTTCCATAGGGGGTCACGAGCAGAAGCGCCGAGTTCGGTGAGTTCCGGAGGCAAAGGAAAAAATTATGCTACAACATAAAGATACTCACAAGTAAATATCCGCTATTTCAGCGCTTTCAGTCGCTCCTCCACCTTTATTAGCTTCTGCTGTGAAACGGCAAGTTTCTCGCGCTCCTTCTCCACCACCTCTTCTTTTGCATTCTGCACAAATTTTTCGTTATCGAGCTTTGCAGCAATGCCTCGAATAAAGCCT
This sequence comes from Candidatus Peregrinibacteria bacterium CG11_big_fil_rev_8_21_14_0_20_49_14, assembly GCA_002787035.1. GTDB lineage: Bacteria > Patescibacteriota > Gracilibacteria > Peribacterales > Peribacteraceae > GWB1-54-5. The sequence goes on from PCVP01000010.1 coordinate 50,279, forward strand.
TCGAGTTTTTCTTTCTCTTTCGAAAGTCGTGCGACTTCTTTCTCCACATCTATGAGTCCCTCGAGAGACAAATGCACCTCCGCGTTGCTCAGGAAAACCGAAGCCACGTTCTCATGCTTCTGTGTGGCACTAGAAACAGTAAGAGTCTCCAGTCTTGCCATACGAATAATATGCTCCTGCTGAGCAGACAGAAGATCCGCATGCTCGGAGTGAATGATGACAGTGATTTTTTTCGCGGGCTCTATTTCTTGGTCCGAGCGAAGACTGCGAATGGCAGTAATAACATCGATGACAATTTGCAGTTCTTTATCGGAATGATTTTTCAGCGAAGCATCTGCCACCGGCCACGCCTGCTGCAAGAGCATATCCGCACCTTCGGGCTTTATGTGTCCCCACAGCTCTTCCGTGACAAACGGACAGTACGGATGCAGCAGTGCGACTATCGTGCGAAGCCCGTACAAAAGCACATTTGTATTTGCCTCTCCTTTGGAGAGCTCCAAGTACCAGTCGCAAAAGTAATCCCATGTAAAGCTGTAGAGCCGTTCCCCCACCTCACTGAGGCGATAGTCTGCCAAGCCATTCGTCACATCCGTAATGAGATCTTGCAACGCGGAAAGCAGCGCACGGTCGGCAAGCGACAAACTGCTTGCTGCTTGCTGCTTGCTTCCTGCTATGGAATGCGGGTCTACTCCCGCATCTTCACACTGCATCAGTACGAACCGAGAGGCATTCCACAATTTGTTTATGAAGTTTCGGTACCCTGCGATTTTCTCTTCGTAGAGCTTTTGGTCGTTGCCCGGGCTTTGCCCGACTATCATGGCCATGCGCAGCGCATCCGCTCCGTACTGCGGAATGATGTCCAGAGGGTCTATCATGGTTTCGGGCTTGGACTTACTCATTTTCTGCCCGTCCCTCGCACGAATCATGCCGTGCAGATACACCGTCTTAAACGGAATTTCTCCCGTAGCGTAGGTCGTCATAAGAATCATACGGGCAACCCAGAAGAACAGAATGTCGTACCCCGTCTCCATCACTTGTGTGGGGTGGAACTTTTGAATATCGGGACTCTTTTCTATGATCTCCTTTAGCGTGAGTGAATAGTCCTCTGTGAGCTTGGGGTCTACGAGGGTACTCCATGTCCAGAGAGCGGAAGAAAACCACGTATCGAGCGTATCCGGGTCTTGTACCCAGTCGTCACCGTCGGGAGGCTGCACTCCCGAAAACTCCTCCGCTCCTTTGTACCAAACAGGAATGCGGTGCCCCCACCATATCTGGCGAGAAATACACCAGTCTCGCAGGTTGTCTATCCAGTGGAAGTACGTCTTTTCAAACCGCTCGGGAATAATGTTGATGTCTCCCGAGCGCACTGCATCTTGCATAACTTCCTTCAGGCTTATTTTTCTGTCCTTCCACTGCACTACTTGGCGGTTGACGTCTATGAACCACTGCAATTTGATTTGCGGCTCTATGACACCGCCCCCTCTGCTGTTGAGCGCAACTGTGTGCGTGTATTTTTCATCGATTTTCACCAGCAGGCCTTTGGAGTCCAACTTCTCCACTATGTTGGCGCGAGCATCTTCTATGCGCATGCCCTCGAACTCTCCCGCTATAGGTAGCAGCTTTCCTTCAAAGTCTATGACCTGTTCTTTATCCAACCCGTGACGCTCCGCAATTTCGAAGTCCACACCGGAATGCCACGGTGTAATGGTCATTACTCCCGTTCCCATTTCAGGGTCCACCGATTCATCTTTGATGATCGTCGCAGTTATGGGGCCGTTTATCCACTCGCACTCAAAGGTATCTCCGTGCTTGTACTTCTTGTAGCGCTTGTCATCCGGATGCATAACCACGTACTTATCGCCGAACTTTGTTTCGGGACGAACCGTACCTATCTCAAACGGACCGTAGCGAAACGTGTAGAACGGATCCGTGCGGTCTTCCCACTCCACTTCGTCGTCGGACACGTTTGTCTGCAGTTTCGGATCCCAGTTTACAATGCGGTGCCCCCTGTAAATGAGGTCATCAGCAAACATTTTGCAAAACACTTCGTTCACAAGCCGATGTCTGGGTGCATCCATCGTGTACGCCTCGCGTGACCAGTCACAAGAACTTCCCATTTTGCGAATTTGGGAACGAATGGTGTCTTGGCTTCCCGAGACGAATTCTTTTATGGCATCCACCAGTTTTTCCCGCCCGAGCTCTTCTCGCGGGTCTCGTATTCCTTCATCTTTCAGCTTTTTAATAACAACGTTCTCCGTGGCGATGGCAGCATGGTCCGTACCCGGAACCCACAGAGCTTCTTTCCCCCGCATACGCGCAAAACGAATGAAGATGTCTTCCAACGCAAGCATCACCGCATGCCCAAGGTGCAACTGCCCCGTCGCATTGGGCGGCGGCATACTGATGGTAAACGGTTCTTTGTCGGTGGTGTTATCTGCCCTAAAAGCACCACTCTTCTCCCACATAGAATAAATACGATCCTCAACTTTCATTGGGTCATACACCTTCGACAAATGCGGCATGCCAGCCGTAGATCCGGCGAAGCTGGACGAAGGTTGGTCTTCGGTACCCGATGGATCGTATGCCTTCGGTAACATTGCAGAAAGTCTACAAGATACGGTGCGATCGTCCAGAAACTCTTCTCCATTTCAAATGTTCTTTCACAGCAGTCATCTGAAATTCACGTTATTAAAAAAGCGACCGCCGGTAGTGGGCGGTCAGCTAGATGAGAGAAAGAGCGACACTTCTATATTGAAGCCGAAACTTTTTACAGGAAGAGAAAATGTAATGCAAGGTTTTCCAGTGAAAAACATTGCCAGAATCCTTCAAAAATACTATACTTCGCATCTGGTTATGATGCGATTTTCACCTCTAAAAATGGCTTCCGCACGCGAAAAGAGACTGATTGCCATCAGTCACACCGGGCAACTTGGAAAAGATATAGAAAGATACCATCTGCGAACAGACGGTCCGCTGGAAACAGTGGGCGCCATTCCTTTGGCGGTGGGTGCGGGGATTGGGAAAATAGGCAATACCGTGGTGGCAGATATCAGCAATGCGCTCGGCGCAGACACACACCCCATTCCTCTTGGAGAGGGTAATTTCAAATACATGAGACGCGATGTCGCTTCCGTATTGGATAACACGATGGCCTTCGGAAAAAACGTGCTTACGTTGCACCCCTTGCGTGCAACGGGAAACGCCTTGAAGACCGGCTTTGATTTGGTGGATCTTACATTCGTCGACCCGGTATTGGATGGTGGCACTGCGGTGTTTGGTCATGCATACGAAAAAAAAGGGAGCTCGCGCATTCTCAGTCAAGCCATGGATACACGTGCCCGGATGAATAAGGCATCTATGAGCGACGCTCCGTTCAGCCAAAACTAATGGTTTTGGAAGAATCATCTCTTATAGGAGAAACTCCTGCGCTGGGTGCGGCTATTAATACGCACGGTCTTATTACACTGGGGATTTACGCTATCGGTGCAGTTATTGTGTATAAAGTTGCCGGAGCACTCGCGAAGAAGGGCGGGCTTACGTAAGATACGGCGCACACTATGCCTACTTTTGATTTTCAGTGCAGTACGTGCGACCACGTTTTTGAATTCAATCGCCCGTTTGGAAGCATCGAAATACCACCGTGCCCGGTATGTGACAGTGCGAAAACGAAGAAGCTCATAGCCGCACCCACCATCGCCTTTAAGGGCGAAGGATTTTACAAGACAGACAGCCAAAAGAAGCCTGAAATCAAGCCTGCTGCGCCAAAAGAGGAAAAGAAGCAAGATACGCCGCCTCCCGAGAAAGCTCCGGAACCGAAGCCTGAGCAAAAGGACTCAAAAAAAGAACCAAAATAGGGTATAATGGAGTGAACTCTATGAAAAAAACAGAACATCACTCCCTCTACGCTCGATTTTTCGAAAAGCTGATGAGCCTGACATATTCGCAGCTCTTCTGCATATGGGCGGAACTCGCGATTTTGTTTGCCTTCGGCTACTTTATGTTCGCAACCATAGGAGATATTCAACATCACGGACCTGCGGAATTAGTGGCGATAGAGAGCGTATGGAGCAGATTTTTTAACAGTATCTACTTCAGTGTTATAACCGCAACATCCACAGGGTACGGAGATATTGTTCCCCGCGGATTTTCCAAAGCACTTGCAGGTATGCAGAGCATAAGCGCACTGTTTGTATTTGCGGTGTTCGTAACGAAACTGGTTTCACACAGACAAGAACTGGCACTGAGAGAAGTGCACAAACTCACATTCGAAGACGTGTTTCATAATATTCGAGAAGGACTGTATATTATTCGCAAAGATTTTGACAATCTAATAGAGCATGTGAATCACAATAAAAAGCTGGATGACGAAGATTGGGATACGCTCATTATCGCGTACAAACAAGGGCAGAGTCTCATTGCGGAAATTCCGGATTTTTACGACAACAGCAATCACCTCTACACGTTGGATGCTCGTCGTGAGCAACTGCTCCATGAAGCAACGCACCGCACATTGCACCGCATAAACCAAATGTTGGATGTGCTGAGTAGGCACGATGTGAACTGGATTTCTCACGAAGACAGCATGAAAGAACTCCGTGAACTGCTGCTGGTGGTAAAAAAAGTCACTCCTCTCTGGAGAGAGAAATCACCGTACAATTGCAAAGAGGCATTCGAAGACATCATGCATTTAAAAGACAGTGTGATGACACGCATAGAAAAAGAATTGCCTATAAAAAAGACAAAATAAAACTGCAGGGGATACAAGTACCGAGGTACTTCTGCAGCTTTTTGGCTTAATGCACAGCGTTCCTTAGAGCTGTGCGACTTTGCCGGGGTTCAATGGAACCGACGGCCTTGGCCTTGTTGCTCGCGGAAGAAACTCTTCTCGCCGTGCGGGGTCTGTCGACCCCGGAGTGTAAGGCTTCGGCTTCGCCGGATTGAAAACCGGTGGTGGAAGCGGAGGTTCCACCACGAAGGGGCTTTCCCGACGCGGCGGTTCCGGTATATTGCCCGGCCACGGTGAAGGACTTCCGTCCCACTCCCGCGGAAAAACAATAACCGGCTCCGGGTACTCCTCGGCCATAACCGGCGGAGGTGGTAAGCGCCTCAATGCAGGCGCATCACCTCGCGACCCGATTCGATCCGACTCAGGTTCCATCTCGATAGTAACATGCGCAGTTGGCACACTTGCCTCCCATGCATGACGACACAAATCTGCTTCGGTTTCGATTTTCAAGCGGCTGATTTCCGCTTGTTTGTCGATTCCGTAGACAGCCACGAACACCAGTGCGCCGGTGACAACCGCAGTCATCAAAAGCGCAAAGAATCCGCGGATCCAGAACTTGGCCATAGGCCCAGCCTCCATGCTGTTGAAGTTCGGTACGTATTCCCCTGCATCCTTGCCCCGGTATCCCGACGAGGAAGTCTGCAAAGGCAGAACGAGAGCCCACTGCGGGCTCCTGCCTCGTTCATCCAGAACAAGGAGTGGGGGGAATAAGCTATGATGTGAATGAACCGCAAAAAGAGGAGTGAGTCTAGCTCACCCCTCTGTGCGTACGAAGCAAAATACCTACCTTCTGGGACCGCGATCTCCTCCTCTGAATCCGCCGCCGCGATGGCCGCCGCCGCCATGTGGGCGAGGTGGGCGATCTTCCATTCCCTCAGGACGCTCTTGCATCTGCTTGAGTGAGAGACGAGTTTTACCGTCTGCTGCGTTGTACTCCACACACTTCGCTTGTATCTGATCTCCGACGTTCACCACATCTTCGACATTTTCCGTTCGCTTCCACTGCAATTCGGAAATGTGAATCATGGCATCTTTGCCGCCGAGGAATTCCACTATCGCACCGACACCGTCGATAATACGCACAACGGTACAGTCGTAAACCTTGTTCACTTCCGGCTTGGCAACAATCATTTCTATCCATTCTTTGGCTTTCTTCATGGACTCTCCGTCCACCGAAGTAACGAATACCAATCCGCTGTCTTCGATATCGATATCGACTCCAGTTTCCTTGGTAATTTTCTGAATGGTTTCACCGCCCTTTCCGATAACGAGGCGAATGTCTTCAGGGTCGATTTTTATTGTCTCAATACGAGGGGCGAACGGACTCATTTCCTTACGCACTTCAGGAATAGCTATAAGCATCTGTTCCATAATATGCATACGACCGGTCTTGGCCTTTTCCAGAGCCTGTACGAATACTTCGTCGGGCAGACCCTTTATTTTAATATCCATTTGAATGGCAGTAATACCCTTCGCAGTTCCGGTTGCCTTAAAGTCCATGTCTCCACCGAAATCTTCCTCGTCTTGAAGATCGGAAAGCACAATGTACTTCCCTGCTTCTTCGTCCGAAATCAGTCCGAGAGCAATACCGGAAACAGGAGCGGAAATAGGTACTCCCGCAGCCATGAGAGCGAGTGTGGAACCACACGTCGCAGCCATGGAAGAAGAACCGTTACTCTCTAAAATCTCCGTGACCGTACGAATAGTGTACGGAAATTCCTCTTCGGAAGGCAGCACAGGCTCTATGCCGCGCTGAGCCAAGTTTCCGTGTCCGATTTCACGGTTGCCCGTGAACAGACGGTTACTCGTTTCACCTACGGAGAACGGAGGGAAGTTGTAGTGGTGGAAGTAACGAGCTTCTTTTTCACCCATCATTCCTTCGGTAAGGAGTTTGTCTCCGGGTGCACCGAGGGTGCAGGTGGTAAGACCTTGTGTCTCTCCGCGCTGGAACAGTGCGGAGCCATGCACACGGCTGGGGAGAAAATCCACAATAACACCGATAGGTCGAATTTCATCTACCTTGCGGCTACTCATACGCAAACCTTCTTCGAGAATAAGTCTGCGTACTTCGCTCTTTACAACTTTATCCATTAAGGACGATGCGTTCTTGTAGAGCGCAACGAGCTCTTCGTTGTCGCCTGCAGGTCCGTACTTCTCTTCCAACTTTGCGGCTGCTCCGCTCATAAATTCATTGAAAATCTCACGACGTTCCAGTTTTGCAAGCGGCTCTTTTATTGCCTTGTTAATATCGGCAAGGGCCCATTCTTTCAGGTATGCCAGTGCCTCTTTGTTCTCGTAATCAACGGGAGCTTCCCACTTTGGCTTTCCGATTTCTTTCTGAATGTCAGCGAGAGTGCCGGCAATTTTCTGTGCCCACTTCTTCCCGAACTCTATGGCGCGCAGCACTTCTTCTTCCGGCACCTGATTTGCCGCTGCTTCAATCATAACTATGCGCTGCTGTGACGCGGTAAGAATCATATCCAAATCACACTTGGTTCTGGCTTCATGAGAAGGATTGAGCACAAGCTCTCCGCCAATTATGCCCACGCGAACCGTTCCTATCGGACCGTCTGCGGGACAATCGCTTATGGCAACTGCGAGGCTTGCGGCATTCGCAGACGCGATGTCGTGCTCACTGTCGAAATCGTAGGACAGCACCGTACAAAAGACCTGAATATCATTGTGAATGGTCTTTGCAAACATCGGACGCAGTCCGCGATCTATGACACGTGCGGTAAGAACAAAGTCATCTGCAGGACGACCTTCGCGCTTACGGAAGCGTGAACCTGCAACCTTACCTGCTGCGTAGAATTTCTCCTGGTACACAACCTGAAGAGGAAGAAAATCCACACCGTCTCGCGCTTGGCGACTGGTGGTAACGTTGCTCATACAAACGGTGTCACCCATTTGGCAGAGCACCGTTGCATTTGCTTGCGTAGCAAGCATACCCGTCTTAAAGACGAGCTTCTGATCACCGAGTTCCACGGTGTATTCTTTATTGGGAGCGATAGCTGTGTCGCTCTTCTTGTTTCCAAACATGAGAGAAAAAGAAAAAGGTACAAATACCCTTTCCTCCAACGCTTCTCTTTACTGATGTGGATTCACATAGCAACCCTCAAACCCAATTCGGAGAGAGAATTCTTACGTAAACCCAGCAAAGCAAAGCGGCGGCGGAAGGAAGGATCTGCACATATCATATCCCTATTTGACGCCCAAAAAAAGCGTTATGACGCCATTTTCGGGCTCTTGCCAATGCTCGTACTTACGCGCTGCGAAGGAACGGTTCCACCGTTTCTTTCACCACACGCATTTTCTGTTCCGTTTCCCTGTATTCAGCGGCATCGTCGGAGTCGTACACAATACCTGCCCCCGCCTGCATGGTCAGTTCGTCGCGGGTTCGCATAAGCGAGCGCAATCCCACGACTGCCTCCAAACCCCCTCGCATATCCACAAATCCGAACGATCCCGCGTAGAGACCTCTGGCCTCTCCTCCTTCTTTCTCACGGATTATCTGCATGGAACGCACTTTCGGTGCCCCCGAAACGGTCCCCATGGGCGCAATGGCAAGCAGAGCCTGCAATGGCGGAATACCGTTGACCCTACTGCGTACCTCGGATGCCATATGCATCACCCTGCCCGCATCCAAGCGATGCATGAGCATTTCGGGCGTAAGCTCCACTGTTCCGGGCAGAGAAGACATCGCAAGATCGTTACGAGCGAGATCCACCAACATTCTGTGCTCCGCACATTCTTTCGGATCTTGACGTAAATCCTCAAAGGCGGCGGCATCTGTTTCTGCGTCTCCCGTAAGCGGTCTGGTTCCTGCCACTTGGTACGTCACAGCTTCGCCGTTTGCCACCTTCAACGTGAGCTCGGGGAAAGATCCGATGCTTTCAAAGTCACCCATTTTCACCGCATGCATATTTCCCGAAGGACTGATGTCCCGCAGGCGCGTGTATAACGGAGCCATGGATCCCTGAATATCAAAAATGCGCTTTCTTGAAAGAACAGTTTGGAACGATTCTCCCGTGCGAATTTTTTCATCGCGCACCTCGCGAACTTTCTCCATAAAGTCTTCGGCAGACTCCCCTTCTGACTTCAAGGAAACACGCGGAACTTCCTGTGAAGATTCTCTGCTCAAAATATCCGTGAAGAGATGTCGACGGTCTGCACCTCTGGTGTAGTACGAGTACCGGCCCGTTTCTTTGTCGTACACAAGTCCGTCGGAAAAGTATCCGAATGAAAATGTTTTTTGATCCGCAGGAGTGGATACGCCCACCGTCGGTTCCCGGTACTGAATCGCTTCGTAACTCATGCCTCCCACAAATCCCCCCGTAAGTCGCTGCTCCTGCGGAATGTCATCTCCGTCCACAGTCTGCTTGCGCACGTGTTCGACTGCGGCATTGAGAGCGTCGAACGCGGAAGAGTCTCCTATGTCCACCTGCTCGTCATTCACAAAGAAATTGTTATTGGTGGCACTGAGTACGAATTCGGGCTCCAGCCCGAAATACGAGAAGCGCCCCGTGCGCTCTCCGCCGTTGGAATCGAGCGACTCGAACGTGTAGGAATGCTCCGATGCGTCGTGCAATCGCTCGTAGACTTGTTCGGGAAGCAGATTGCACTCAAATGGCATCTGCTGAAAAGCGCGGATATCCACGGTATCTGCGACGGAGCGAAGAGATTCCGGCAGTGCGATTACATGTGTGGAAACGGAAGAATCAGCAATCCCTTTTTGCCGTAATTCTTCGTACGCATCGGGATTCATTTTCAGGAAGTTTTCAAGCAAGGCTTGACCACGCTGAGTCGCGAACGATTCGGGATGAAACTGCACTCCGGCTATCGGAAGCTCTCTGTGTTGAAATGACATGATTGCCGCCGTGTCGTCTCGCACCCTGGAAGTCACATGGAGAATATCCGAAGGAAAACTTTCATCTGCAGCTATGAGAGAGTGATACCGCATGACCTCTCCGACATCGTCCACATCGGCAAACAGATCTCCCGGATTCTCCGCAAGATTCAACTCGCTTGTTTTGCCGTGCAGTATGTCGTCTGCCTGTACGATATCTCCTCCGAAATACTTGGCGATTGCCTGGTGTCCGAGACATACCCCAAGCAGTACTTTGTGTTCACGCACCGCGTATTCTATGACCTGATTGCTCACGCCGATATCTTCGGGCTTATTCGGCGTGCCCGGTCCGGGACTGATGATGATGTGAGAAGGATTGAGAGATTCCACCTCTTCAATTGTGATTTCGTCGTTACGAACGATTGTGCAGTCCACACCCAGTTTCGCAAGTGCTTCTCGAATGTTATAGGTAAAAGAGTCGTAATTATCGACTATGAGTACATTGGCAGTGCTTTGCACGCCTTCGGTAACGGCCGTTTCATGGACGGATGATGAAGTATTCATAATGGTAGGTGGTACGAAAAAAAGAAGTCCTCTTTGGCAGAGGACAACCGTATGTACCGGTTTTCCTACTGTCGCAGAGGTGCGATAGCACTGCTTCGCCACCGTAGCCGTTGGGGGAGAATGTTATTCTGCACCGTTACAACGGTACATCGGTCGTACGAAAAAGACAAGCGAAAAACTTTATTTGTTCAGCTTCTTTAAGAAGTGCTGAAATCCCCCGCTTCCGTACTGGAGCATACGAGAACCTCTTGTAATTTTGCTGATGCTAATACCGAGCTTCTTTGCAATATCTCGCTGTGGCTTTCCCGAATGCAACGACTGCACAAGCTGCCATCGTTCTGCCAAACTCTCGAGTTCTTGGGGGGTGAGAATATCATTCAAAAGAAGCTTCGCCTCGTCGGTGGTGTCGACGTGTGAAAAAAGTTCGTACAAATCCCGAAGATGATCCCGAGGAACAGGCACGTACAAATTGTACTGTCGTACCGTTACTTCTTCAAGCTGTTGGCTTCGAGAACGGACTGGTACTCCTCAGGTTGATTCATTTTGAGGTAGTTCAGCAGGGTTCTGCGACGTGCCACCTTTCCAAGAAGACCCTTGCGGGCGGAGTGGTCTTTGGCGTGCTCCTGTAAATGCTTGGTCAACAAAGAGATCTCTTTTGTAAGAATAGCAACCTGAACGCGCGGTGAGCCGGTATCTTTTTCGTGTGAACAATGTTTCGCGATCAGTCGCTTTTTAGAGGTTCTCTTTATAGCCATAGCAGGGAACAGGAAAGAAATGAATGCTCCAATCACAGCGCCCCAAGCGTTACGCCTGAAGACGTGTGATCGGCTTCCCATTCTAAGAATACACCATTGGAAATCAAGTATTTGGGCGATTTCTTTGTTTTGGGGCTCCTGCAAGCGACAGAAATGAAGTGGACAACTGTCCACCACATGCTAGCATGGTGAACATATGGATATTCTTCAAATCACTATTGTCATTGCCCTGGTCGTCCTTATTGCTCTTCAATTCAGAAAAGGCAGAGAAGGTGCGGAAGCGTACAAAGCTGCGGATCTTGAACACACGAAAAAGCGTGTCGGAGAGCTGGAAGCGCAACTGCAAGCTGAGCGCTCTGAAAAAGACGACGTACGAGGACAGGCACGTCAGCTGAAAGACGCGTACATCAAAATTGAAAAGGAGAAAGAACTGGCCGAGAAGGTAAAAGAGGAGCTTGCGAGAAAACTCACAACATTCGAATCCGAACAAAAGCGGAAACAGCAGGACTTCGAAAAGAAGATAGAAGATCTTGAGGCAGCCAAACGCGGCTACGATGAAGAGCGTGCCCGTGTGATACGAGATGATGAAGCAAGAATAAAAAAGGAAGTGGAAGAGCGAGATCGTATGTGGAACGACCATGAGAACAACGTGAACTCCATACTTAGCAGTCTCTGTAAAATGCAGGAACACTCCTTCGAATTTTACGATAACACCAATCTTCCGGAAGGATTCGATGGCAGTCTGAAGCCCGACTTCCTCATAGAGTTTTTGGGTCAGTACATTATTTTCGACTCCAAAATCTCCAAGCGTACGGATGGAATACAAACGTACATAAATGAGAACATTAAAAAGACAGCAAAGAAGCTGAAGAATAAAGAGAGTATTTATCCCACGGTATTTTTCGTCGTACCGACCGATGCGATTTCTCAGCTGAAGAAGACGTACTTCTATGAAGACGGATTCTCTTTCTATGTGGTAAGCCCAGAGGCTCTTGCGCCGATTCTTGCGAGCCTGAAAAAGATTACCAACTACGAACTTACGGAGCAGTTGGACCCCCTGCAAAGAGAGAACATCGTGTCTCTCATCGCAGATTTGGACTACCACGTCTACTTCCGGAATGCGGCGGATATATTTATGTCGAAATTGGGAGTGGATATTCTGAGCAAGGCACGTAATTTGGATCCTGAAATCGCACAAGAGGTGAAGTCACGAAAAGAAAACATGCGCATGCCAAATATGAATACCGCAGACATGAAAAAGCTTTCTAGTAGCGTGGAAATTCAGGAAGATGAAATTCGAGCGCTCGAAAACCCGAAGGCTTCCGTGCCGCAGAATGTCATAGAAAAGGCGAAGGCAATGCTCACGGAAAAATTCCAATAAGATAGCATCACGCATTACAAGAAGTCAGGTACCATGGCTCCGTGCCTATCGCCACTCACCCCGCACTCGACGGCCTGAACGAACCGCAGCAGCAAGCTGTGCTGCATACGAAAGGACCGGCGCTTATTCTTGCGGGTGCGGGAAGCGGTAAAACAAGAGCACTCACTCACAGAATTGCCTACCTTATAGATCAAGGAGTGCCACCATGGCAGATTCTCTCCGTTACGTTTACGAATAAAGCCGCAAAGGAGATGAAAAATCGCATCGTAAATATGCTGCATATTACGGAAGGCGAAGCGCCCGGAGCGGAGTTCACGTTTAACCAGAGCAAACTTCCCGTCATGGGAACATTTCACTCCATATGCGTACGCATACTGCGAAGAGACATAGAGCACATGGGAGGAGACAAGAGATTTGTCATCTACGACTCCGACGACCAGCAGCGCCTTGTAAAAGGAACACTGAAAGATATGGCGATAGATGAAAAAGAGCTGAAACCCCGTTCGGCTCTCTCGTATATAGGACGATTTAAATCCGAAGCTCTCAGTACCAAAGAAGCCGAAAGCCAGGCGAACTCCGCACACATGCACCAGGTCATAGAAGTGTATAAGCAATACCAAAAAGCATTGTCGGAAGCCAATGCCATGGACTTCGATGATCTGATTTTAAAAACGGTACGCCTGTTCGTGAAATGCCCCGACGTACTGGAGCGCTACCAAGACACGTGGCAGTACCTGCATGTGGATGAGTATCAGGATACGAACCACGCACAGTATCTGTTCATTTCTCTTCTTGCGAAGAAGTACCGAAATCTCTGTGTCATAGGAGATCCGGATCAGTCCATTTACTCGTTTCGGGGAGCAGATATCCGCAATATTTTGGAGTTTGAAAAAGAGTACCCGGATGCCCTGCGCATTAAACTGGAACAGAACTATAGGTCCACTCAGCCTATTCTTACCGCTGCCGATGCGGTGATAACCGCAAATCCCAACAGGCCGGAAAAGCAAATGTGGACGGAACGAAAAGATGGGCCGCAGATTGTCCTTAACGAAGTGGAAAACGAACGCAAAGAAGCACAGGAAGCCGTGGAAGCAGCAAAGCAAAAGCAGGCAAACGGACTGACACTGAACGATCAGGTCATTTTGTACAGAACCAACGCACAATCACGTATGTTTGAAGAAGCATGCATGCGAGCAGGAATCCCCTACCGAATAATAGGAGGCGTAAAGTTCTACGCACGACGTGAAGTGAAGGACGTTCTTGCGTATCTTTACGCAATATTGAATCCGAACGATACGCTCTCGCTTCTGCGCATCATCAACGTTCCCTCTCGTAAAATAGGGCAAACGACCATCGGTCATATGCAGGCGTACGCATCCGGAAACAACATGACGTTCTGGGAGACCCTTCAAGATGCGGAGAATATAGATGCCATAAACAACCCGACCAAAGAACGGATAGCTGAATTCGTAAGGAAGATACGTCACTTCCGAGAGAAGTCCGAAGTAGAAGTGGTCTCACACCTTACGCAACAACTCCTTGCCTCGGTCGGTATGGAGAAATGGCTGCGGGACGATACGGAAGAAGGAGAAACGCGCTGGCAAAACGTACAGGAACTTCTCTCCGTCATGCATAAGTACGACAAGCTCGAGCCGAAACTCTCTCTCACAAGCTTCCTCGAAGAAGTGGCACTCGTCTCGGAGGTGGATTCGCTGCAGGAAGCATCGGACGATGCTCTCACTCTTATGACTCTGCACCTCTGCAAGGGGTTGGAGTTTGAACACGTCATGATAGCCGGCTGCGAAGAAGGAATTTTCCCGCACAGCAACAGCATGTTCGACCGAGAGCAGCTGGAAGAAGAACGTCGTATTATGTACGTGGGTATGACTCGTGCCAAAACATACCTGCAAATGCTCTACTCCCGCTCACGCATGCTCTGGGGACAAACGCAGGCAAATGCACCGAGCAGATTTTTAGATGACCTGCCGGAAGAGGTACTGGAAAGACGCAGTGACGATGTCCTCAGTTCGTTTGCATGGGCAAGCAAGAGCGGTATGCAACAGGCAAGCGGAAAGAAACTGGAACCGTTCCGTCAAAACGGCAGTGACATTGATATTGAGTTTAACCAAGATCTCGACTTCGAAGACGACGAAACAAGCCAGGACACCGAGCTTTCCGAGGGCTCTCGTGTGGATCACCCCGTATTCGGTCACGGTACCGTAACCGAACGCAGAGGAGACATAGCGGCAGTGCGATTTGATTCCGGACAAACCAAAAACTTTGCGCTCAGCATCGCACCTCTGAAACCGCTGTAGAATTCCCTGCTACTGTTCGAAGTATGTTCCTCGAACCACGGGAGCATTGAACGGTACCCAGTCAAAGCTGGTGGAGCCGTCCGTCCACACAAGTGACCCCGCAGACGACACGCTGCCCGCCTGGTTTATATTCACACCAAGAGCCGCCTTCAGAGCGTCTGCAGGCACCGAAACGTCTCCGTAGAGTACCAATATGATCGGAGCATCCTCAAACGAACCGACCGAAGCGGGAATGGGCGAGCATGTCACAGTGGAAGAACTGACACTGCAGGTGTGCTTTGTACTTATGCCCTGAACTCCAATTGTAGGATTTGTCACTGTCACCCCCCCGACTACCGATAGCTGAAAGTCGATCGAAGTAACGGCCAGGTCTGCGGCACCATCGCCCTTCTCACCCGTAAATTTATACATGCCGATAATCTGATCTTCTCCTGCCCTCAAAGGCTCGTTTGCGGCACCCGCATTCTGAATGGATGTAATGTGAGAACGAGCGGTCTGAAAATCCGGGAAGGTATCGGACGATGCCTTGGTGTAGGAACGGTTACTCCAGTCTCCGTCACCCTCCACCGTTACCGATGCAACTCGAAACTCTTCACCGCTTACTCCCCCTGCATGAAAGGGCTTGAGACTTGCACGAATGTAGAACGAATAGTCCTTGCGCTGCGGAATGATGATGTCACTGTTTTTCAGCTGCAAACGATACTGCGCACCACCATTCAGGTATGCACGACCGAGAAAGCGCTTTTGCTCGTCGTAGACAAGCAGGGAATCTATGGAGGATGCGGACGTATTGAGCGTCACCGTAATCGTATTGAGCACAAGCGGTTCTGAGTCACTGAACACACTCACCGCAGCAAGCACTTGGCTTGCGGGCGTACCCAGCCGAAGAAAATTTGAATACTGACTCACATCGGAATCCGAATCGTAAGTATACAACGGAGCTGCCGATGAGGAGT
This sequence comes from Candidatus Peregrinibacteria bacterium CG11_big_fil_rev_8_21_14_0_20_49_14, assembly GCA_002787035.1. Lineage (GTDB taxonomy): Bacteria > Patescibacteriota > Gracilibacteria > Peribacterales > Peribacteraceae > GWB1-54-5. The sequence continues at coordinate 65,882 of PCVP01000010.1, forward strand.
CGGCAACAGGTTCGGAAGAAGAGCTACTCGCAGACTCCGCGGGCGTATCGGATGACGAAGAGGATTCGTCCACAGGCTGTATGCCATCTTCCGCCTGCCAATAATCGGCAAGCTCTCCGGCATCGTATGCCAAGAAATTCACAACCAGACGAGACATTTCCCATCTGGTAAGCGGCCAGCCCGCATTCTCTACGGACGTTATATCTTCGTTGAGAAGGTCGAAATACGCATCCGCACCCAGTATGGGAAGCGATGCTTCGAAGTACCGTACAAACCACCCTTCTCCAGCCCGCTGCGGAAGTACGGGAAGATCGTACAACTCAACCAGTATCTTCACACCTTCCGCAAAATTCACATTACGCTCTGCCACAAAGTTCCACGCCTCTTTGGGAACTCCCGGAATCGCATTTCCCTGCACAATACCCAACGCCTTTGCTCTGCATACAGGTGCTGCGTACCAGATATCCGACGGAAAATCCTGAAAGCAGTTCCGTCCGTGGTTCGTACCGTCTTCGGGTACAAGGCTCATGACTATTTTTATAAATTCCGCCCTGTTGAGATACGCATACGGACGGAACGAACCGTCGGGATTTCCCTCCAGTATTCCCATGTCCGTCAGCGTGCTTATGGCCACCGCTCCGTTCGTATTTTTCGAGGTGTCGTTATAGCGGAGCACATGCGTGTCTGAGTACCCGCGCGCCAGAACCAGAGCGGGAAAGGTAAGTGCGAGGATGCAAAGCAATCGTTTCATCACTCCGTAGTATACCCCGGTGGAAGGAAAATAGTCCCCTGATTTCTCTGCAGAAGATCTCGTATGGCATAGCGAGATTTTCCTTGGCCTATGGAAACCAGTACTTGTTCCAGCGCAACTTCTTCCGCCACTTCGCACTTGGAGAGCATGCTACCTGTTCCGTTCTCCGACTTTTCGTCGGAGATGTACTGTCGCCAGTCATCTTCCCCCGCACGAACTTCCCGCAGGACGGAAGTGTTGTCGTTCACATCCGTAAGCAGGCCCGGCTTGTTGGTAAGAAGCAGGAGCTTCTTACGAAAGCCCGGGAAAATACGCACTGCAGAACCTGCTTGCTTGTCGTTATCGCTATCGAATCCCGCACGGGTTGCGAAGTCGTTTGCATTGATAACAGGCACAATCGGTCTTCCGTATATCTCTTCAAGAATTGAGAGATTTGCAAAATTCTGCAACATGGTTTCACGTGACGATTCGGAATCGAAATCGTGGGGTTCGGTAAGCCACTGTGCCACTTCTATATCGTGGTAGTCGAAGTGGTATCCGAATGCATCCATCAGTTTCCGCTGACCCACCGTGGAAACGGTAGGCTTTATTTTACGCAGTCTCTCTCGTTGTTCTTCCGTAATATTCGGAGGAATACCCGCCCCCACCGCACCGGAAGAGACAAGGACGACACGCATACCCTCGTGCACCAGTTCGGCAACTTCGTGAGCAATGTTATGAAAGACTCTTTTATCCAATCCTTTACCGTTCGTCACGGTATCGGTGCCCATCTTTACGACGAGCAGTTCTTTTTCCTGTGATGTTGATTCGGTTGTCATGGGTGAAATGAAAGTCAGAAAACAAAACCTCTCCGTCCGCTTGAGGGAAGGTGCTGCTTTCGAACAAATGAAGTGAGTTACTTCGCTGCACAAGCACCATCCCTCGCCATGGGCGGAGTGGGAACACGTGCCGGTACGGGGAAACACATACTCATTTCGTGGCTTAGAATAACTAAAAATATAGATATGTCAACCACCTGTTTCCCCTCTAGCGTGAACCACGCTCCAAATAGTCGTTGAGCGTCGGTACGGGACCGAATACGCCCTCCTCTGTGGTGGAGAATGTGCCTCCGAACCCTCCGGAGGTTACATTCGGTGTCTCTCCGAAAATATCGCTGCGTGAACCTCCGAGTACGGAATCCCCTCTTTTGGCACTCGGGAAATAGTCTGCAAGTGTGGGCACGGGTCCGAATACTCCTTCTTCCGTGGTAGAGAATGTGTCTCCGAAAGGACTCTGTGCACCGCCTGCGCCGGCACTGCTTGTGCTCTGCTGCGAGCCGCTCGGGAAGTACTCCGAAAGCGTGGGTACGGGGCCAAATATCCCCTGTGCATGGGCGGGAATAGCTGAGAGTCCCACCGCGATGACAAGCACAGCGATTATCCACAGCCTATGAGGACACTCTTTACGCATGAGTGAAGAATTCTGATGCTCTCAACGATTCCTGTAAACTTGAAAACGAAGAAAATACGCTCTTATTCAGAACGTATTTCCCCACTCTTTAAATATTACCGTTGGCGCATTTGCACGATTCTTCGACGTGCTTCCTCCATAATTTGAATTTCTTGCATGAGAGCTTCAAATTGATCTATTCGCAGCGACTGCTGACCATCTGAAAGCGCTTCTTCTGGCTTATGATGAACTTCGACGTGAATGGAATCTGCACCTGCTGCCACTCCTGCAAGCGCAACATCTGAAACCAATCGTGTCTTTCCGACCGCATGACTGGGGTCAAACATCGTAGGAAGGTGACTTTCATGCTTCAAGACCGGAATGGCAGCCACATCCGCAGTATTACGAGTCATTGTGTCGTCAAAAGTACGAATGCCACGTTCACACAAGATGACATTTTTATTGCCACCATCAAGAATGTATTCGGCAGCACTGAGCCATTCGGGAATTTTTGCAGACATTCCACGCTTCAGCACCACTGGCTTTCGAGTTTGGCCAACTGCTTTAAGCAAATCGTAGTTTTGCATATTTCGTGTACCTATCTGAAGAATATCTGCATGGTCTGCAACCACATCTACTTTGCCAGGTTCCATAACCTCCGTCTGCGTAGGCATGCCAAACTCACCTCCGATGTCACGGAGCATCTTCAGTCCATCTTCTTTCAGGCCTTCAAAGCTCCTCGGATTTGTCCGAGGTTTGAACGCGCCACCTCGCAAAATATGTGCACCCGCCCTAGAAACACCTTCTGCAATTGTACGAAGTTGCTCTTCACTTTCTATGGAGCAAGGTCCCGCGACTATCGCCAGTTTGCCACCACCAATTTCAATCCCATTGCCAACATCTACAACTGTATGCTGGCTCGAATCTTTGCGCGCAGCCAATTGGTATGGCCTACCAATTCGTTCTGCTGCCGCTACACCCGGCATGGCTTGTATCTGGTGCATCAGCGTTTCGCAACGACCGTTTATTTCACCAACAACGGTGATAATGGTATGCACGGCACCTATATCGACATCAGGTCTCAGGCCTTCAACCGAAGCAATTTTGGAGCAGACAGCTTCCACTTGGTCCGGCGTATGATCTCTTTCGAATTTTACTAACATTGTGAATGGGGTGAAAAAAGAGGTAAGAAGAAATAAAAACACCTTCCGGAGGAAGGTGCTTAGTTGCGTGAAGTTCGGTCCGTATTTACCTCAGCGACAACTGCTCCTTCCCGCAAGGGAAAAACCAGAAGGTACCGTAGGTAAATGTGCTAGAGGACATTGCGCACACTTTACTCCGCATTCATACGGTGTCAAGCTGCGTCCATGACTTCTCTGAGAGACGAAATACGGCAATTTTGCAATACCTACGCCCTAAGGCTGAATACGGATCTCGGGCAGCATTTCCTGACGGATGAAGAGGTGCTGAGCACCATAGTGGAAGCTCCGAATATTCAGCGGACGGATACCATCGTAGAAATCGGTCCCGGCATAGGGGTTCTTACCAAGGAACTGCTTGCGAGAGCGGGGAAGGTATTTGCCATAGAGCTGGATGAACGACTCATTCCCATACTGGAAACATACGTGAAAGACGACCCCAAGCTCGAAGTGGTGCAGGGCAATGCTTTGCGAGTGCCCCTGCCCGATCACCCGTACAAAATAGTGGCGAACATCCCCTATCACATTACGTCACCGTTGCTGCGACATGCGTTCTTGGAATCTGCCGTGCACCCCGACTGCATGACACTGCTCATACAAAAAGAGGTGGCTGAAAAAATATGCGATACGAATCATGCGGGAATACTCACGATACTGGTCGGACTGTTTGGCACGCCCGAAATACTCATAGATGTGCCACCTCAGGCATTTTTACCTCCTCCGAAAGTGGATTCCGCCGTCCTGCACATAGAATGCCATAAAGAACCTTTGGCCGATGCCAAGACACTGCAAAAAGTGTTCAGCCTCACCAAGATTGCCTTCAGCCAGAAACGTAAAATGCTCAGTAACACACTGGGCAAACTGCCAGGCGGAGAGCATCTTTTGGAAACGGCGGGAATAGATCCCACCAGAAGACCCGAAACTCTGCAGATACAAGAATGGATTACCCTCGCACGTTCGACCAAGGAGTAGAACTGGTTTTCGCTCTTCTATAAGCCATTTAAATAATTATGGAGCCTGAAAGAAATGCGGAGAAGTCCATGGAAGAGGGCGCGTAAATCATACTGGGAACATGCGGCCACGAATGTTTTCCTACGCGATGTTAAGCAGTTTCATACTCTGTATTGCTGCGCTGCGCTGGTATCAACGTCCTGCGTATCCTGCGGAAGCATGGCAGCTGCTCACACTGCTATTTCTCATAGTCATGCTTGGAATCTGGAATCCTCTCACGAAGAAAATAGGATACGCGGGACTCGCTTTGGCTTTTGGCATCGCACTAGCCACCGGCACCGTCGCACGCACCACGCATACTCCCGCAGCGTTGGATATAGACGCCTACGCAAATGCCGTATCGGTGGAACTGCTCGGCACCATATCTGCCGAACCGGACAAAAGACCTCTGCAAACCAAGTACACCGTCAGTGTGCATGAGTTACACACGCAGTCGGGCAGTGTGCTATACCCCGTGCATGGCAAAGTGCTCGCTACCGATTCGAGCGGATGGCCCGAGTACAAGTACGGAGATACGGTGCTTGTCCGCGGTGTGCTGGAAGCACCGGGTGCCATAGAAACGTTTCAGTACGACAGATACCTGAGCAGGTACGATGTGTACGCGGTCATCTACCATGCGGGTTTCAGTCTGCAGCATACGAACAACACGTTCTCTCTTCGGAGAATGCTCTTTGGATTCAAGGAAAGGTTTGAGGCACAAATAAACAAACTGTACTCAGAACCACACGCCTCCTTTATGGCGGGACTTCTTACAGGATCTCGCAAAGGAATACCCCTGCACCTTCTGGAAGACTTTAATACCACGGGTCTTACACACATTATTGCGATATCCGGTTACAATATTACGATCATAATCACCGTGATATCCGGCATGCTCTTCTGGCTTCCGATAAAAATACGATTCTTTCCCGCGGTGGCATCCATTGTGATATTTACCATATTTGTGGGAGCGAGTGCCGCGGTGGTACGCGCGAGCATTATGGGAATACTGGGGCTGTTGGCACTCCAAACAGGGAGACAGTCCGACGTGCGTCTGACTGTTCTGTGGACACTGGCACTTATGCTTCTTTGGAATCCCAAATACCTTTGGTACGACGCAGGATTTCAACTGTCGTATCTTGCGGTTCTCGGAATTGTGGAACTTTCCCCGATGCTACAACCGATGTTCGCACGAGTGCCTCAAATGCTTGGCATGCGCGAGGCACTGCAGATGACGATCGCTGCGCAGCTCAGTGCCGTACCGTTCATTGTATTGCTGTTTGGCAGACTCTCTTTCATAGCACCCGTTGCGAATCTGGTCGTAGCGCCCCTGCTGCCGCTAGCCATGCTGTTCGGATTTACAGGGACGATGCTCAGCTTTGTCTGTTTTCCGCTGGGCCAACTTGTGGCATACATGGGCTGGGGTTGTTTGGAATGGATAATACAAACAGCAACGCTTCTGGCGAATCTTCCCGTGGCATCGGCGGATTTCGGAACGGTACGTCCACAATATGTTGTGCTGTATTACCTGTGCATGTGCCTACCACTCATACATGCGCAATTTTCGTTCTCCCGTCAGCCACGGAACTGACATTTCTTTCACGGGAGTTTTATTCGGAAGAGAAAATGCGTACGAAACAATTTTTGTGCCCGGCTTCAGTTCTTTCTGAAATTTGTCTTCCAGCTTCTTCATCATGTTCGGAATGAGATACAAAAAAATACAATCGGCATCCGAAACATTCACAGAAAGTATATTGCGCATACGCAAAGTAACATCCTGTCTCGAACACAGAATACGCAACTTCCCGAGCGCCCAGACCGTCGGCACTATTTCCACTCCTATGGCGGAGATATTCGGATATGCGCGCTTGGCCACTATGAGCAAACGCGCGTCTCCCGCACCGAGATCATAGAGAGTTTCGTCACCTTTCAGTTTTGCAAATTCCAACATGTCCTTTGCGACCTTCATGGGAGTGGGAATAAACGGAACCGCCACCCATATGTGTGCCACAGCCGTTACGACAATCGCAAGTGTAAGAAAAACACTGAAAGCAATCAGTACATCTATCATACGAACACTCTACACAGCACTCAGGCTAATACCAGACATCTTTCCAGCCCACGACGTAGGAAAAGATATTGCTGACCAAGCTCACAAGAGGAGCACAAACTATGAGCAGCAGCACGCCCGTTACATCGGGCACATACAGAGGTGACAGACACACCAGTGCTCCGACCATGTAATCTATGCCGTCCCAAACGGGCAACGCCGTACCGGGAGCAAAACCCATGCGGCGTTTTACGGCACTTTCTACCGCATCTCCTGCCAGTGCGCCGAAACTCAACAGAAACCCCACAGCAACGCTCTGCATAGGAGTGCTGTGCAGCAATGTGATTGCTGCAAATACACCCGCTTCTCTCAACGCATACTGCAAAAGGCTGACAAGAACACCGAAAAGTATCCCACTCAGAAGTCCCCTCCACGTTTTATGTGCACCGAACCATTTTGTATGAATCGGTGCGTTCCATTTCGAAAGAAGAGGCACATTCTTTACAAGAACTGGAGCAGCATTTGAAATAAATGCAGGCAGAAACAAATAGAAAAGTGCGATGGTACTCATTCGTTTCCGGTAATAATGCGCGAATGCTTGGAAATAAATTGTACTGTTCCCGCCGCGCCTACCACCAATGCCACAAACATCATAAGATTGGCAAGTTGGAGCAGTAGCAACGAAACCTCTGCGGAGAATATGGCAGGAATTTCATGCCACTGAACCAGTACGAGCAACATGACGGAAATGGAAATCATTTGGAGCAATGTTTTCGCTTTTCCGCTCGGATTCGTACCAAGTATCACACGTTGGCTTGCTGCAAAGTTTCTGTAGGAGTCGTTGAGAAGGTCTCTTGCCAGTATGCATACGAAGAGCCACAACGGATACAGCCCCATAGTCATCAGCACTGCAAACACCAATAGAATAAGCATTTTATCCGCAAGCGGATCCATAAATGCACCCAGTTCCGACGTCGCACGCATGCGACGTGCCAAGATGCCGTCTATGTAATCGGAAAATGACGCGAGAACGAACAAAGCAAACGCCCATACGAATCTGTGCGGAATTCCCTCCAACAGAAGAAGCGAAACCGCACCTGCGGCAAGTACGAAACGAAACAGAGTTATTTTGTTCGGAAGCGTCATACATTCACGCTATCTCAAACGGATACGGAGTTCAATCTGCATGTTGCCGTGAAAGTGGTAGACTGTGTGGTGTTATGAATCTCTCAGGAAAGCATGTGCTTATTACGGGCACCAGCAGCGGCATAGGGAAGGCAATCACACTGCTACTTCTCCGGAAAGGAGCGCTTGTCTCCGCAATGGACAGAAGAACAATGAAAGAAAAAGTGGAAAACTGGACATCGTACGATGTGGACATTACGAACGGAAAAGAAGTTGCAGCCGCATGCGCTCAAATTCAACAACCCATAGATGTACTCATAAATAATGCGGGGGTTATGCGCCGCGGCAGCCTGCTTGAGAGCAGCGAAGAAGATTTCGACCTCTTGTTTACCGTGAATGTGAAAGGATCTTGGTTGGTCTTAAAACACGCGTTACCTAAACTCACAGAACACGCGACAATCGTGCAGATGTCTTCACGTCATGCACTCTCTCTGCCCAAAGATCCTGCGCTGTACGGACTCACCAAGCGTGCAACGATGGATTTTGCGGATCTCGTGGCCAAAACCTACCCGCAGTACAGCGTAAAAGTCCTCTGTCCCGGACCGGTGGATACACCGCTCGCACGTGAAGGAGTTTCCGAAGAAGACTTCCGAGAAAAGCAGAAAATCATGTGCTCTCCGGAAGACATAGCGAAACGCACCGTCGAACTGCTAGAATCCGAAACTAAAACAAGGCTCATTTTTGACAATAAAAGCTGTACGTACCTTTTTGAATAAAAGAACACCTCACCTGAGTAGAATCTTTACTGCTTTCCTATGGCACTTTTTCTAAAAAAGTGCCGCACCCTTCGATACTTCGTCAGGCTCTGTACGCTCAGGGTAAAAAAATCGGCCAAAAAAGAACTCGCGTTCGCGGCACAAAAGAAGTTAGAGCGGTCGCAGTGCCGCTTCGCTCAAACATGCATTTTTGGCCAAGGAAGGACTCAATATTTCAAGTGGAGAGGCTACTCTGGTAATGCAAAAGGTCTGTCAGTTCCACCTGTTTGAGAGTGCTTTCTTTTGTCATGGTGAGGTGCTCGACTGATCCTTCGAGGCTCTCTTTGCTTGCAGCTTCGGCCGGCACGCAGGATGACAGTCGAGCCTCGAACCATGCACGAGTTTGGAACTGACAGAATTTATTATGTGCAAGAGAAGTCAGGTACCGTCAGGAGGGTAAGGGGGGTTTGGGGGGCTTAGGAAACCGGACAAGGTGCCCTAGCCCCCCAATACAGATAAAGAAAAATGACCGAGACAGACGAGATGACTATCCATAAAAAGTGCTATACACTGCAGCCAATGAGCAAACTCTCTATTTTCCACGAAATCTGGCAATTCCTGCGCGTGCGCAAGAAATGGTGGCTGCTTCCGCTCATCATTTTCATAGCCGCCCTCGGCCTTGTACTCATATTCGCACAGGGTTCCGCATTTGCACCCTTTATCTATACCGTCTTTTAATCATGAGCAAACTCTCACTCTTCGGCGAACTCTGGCAGTTTCTGAAAGTTCGAAAGAAATGGTGGTTGCTGCCGATTATCGTGATCATCGGACTTTTGGGTCTGCTGCTTATATTCGCCCAGAGCTCCGCTCTTGCTCCGTTCATCTACACCATTATCTAGATGTCCTCGGGCAAAATCATCCTTCTCGTCATAGCCTACCTGTTCGTATTTGAGCTGGTACTGAGCATGAAGCTCTTGGGACTGAAAGAAGAAAAACTCGTTGCGCCGTTTAACTGGCAGCACACGCTGTGGATGAAGTTTTCCCATTACTTAGGGATTGTCATGAGCAAAATTATCCTCACTGTGCTGTGGATAATTGGCATAGGACCGTACGCAATGATCTGGCAGCTCATGCATCTGAAAAAAAAGAAACCTGAGAGCTACTGGGTGAAAGTGGATAACGAAAACGCCGATATGAAATACTCCTTTTAAGCTGTGAGCAAACCGAACTACATTCTTGGCATCTCCTGCTTTTACCACGACTCTGGTGCGGTACTACTGCGCGACGGAGAAGTAGTGTACGCCGCACAGGAAGAGCGTTTCACACGAAAGAAACACGACGATGCCATTCCGGTGGAAGTAGTAAAACGCGCACTCGCGCATGAGGGAATAACCATAGACGACATAGACGCAGTCGGATTTTACGAGAAGCCACTGCTGAAATTCTTCGACCGCATACTCCAAACCTACTTTAAGGTGTGGCCACGGGGACTCGTGTCGTACCACCACGCCATGCAGGAGTGGATGACCAAAAAGCTCTGGACCAACCACCTGTTTGGCAAAGAGCTTGGGTACAAAGGACCTATTTTCTACAGCTCCCACCACGAAGCGCATGCGGCAAGCAGCTACTACGCGTCGAAATTTGAGGACGCCGCCATTGTGACCGTGGACGGTGTGGGCGAATGGGCAACCACCACTGTGGGGTACGCCAAAGGTACGGAACTGGCTCTTACGGAGGAAATTCACTTCCCACACTCTCTGGGGCTGCTGTACTCCGCCATCACCTACTACCTTGGATTTAAGGTAAACAGCGCGGAGTACAAAGTGATGGGACTCGCTCCGTACGGAGAGCCCAAGTACGTGGAGCAGATGCACAAACTGCTCGATCTAAAACCCGACGGAAGTTTTGCCCTGAATATGGAGTACTTCACCTACGAGTACACACTGCGTATGACAGGCAAGAAACTGGAGCAACTGCTCGGCCAACCACGGCGTAACCCCGAAAGCAGCCTCGACCAGTTCCATAAAGACGTTGCCGCTTCCGTGCAGGCAATAACGGAAGAAGCAATGATGCTCATAGTGAAACACGCCAAAGAGACGTGCCCTTCGGAGAACCTGTGCCTCGCGGGAGGAGTGGCACTTAACTGTGTGGCCAACGGCAAAATACTGCGCTCGAATATGTTTAAAAACATCTACATTCAACCGGCTTCCGGCGACGCAGGTGGAGCACTGGGAGTAGCGTATTTGATTTGGCATCGTGAATTCAAAGGCAAGCGCAGCAGTCCCCTGCCACATGCGTACTGGGGCAGTGAGTACGACGGCACAGCCATAGAGCACGCTCTGAAAGACCACGGTCTCACCTACGAAAAGCTCTCAGCCAGCGACACCATAAAAACTGTTGCTCAGTTACTGGAAGGAGATAACGTTATCGGATGGTTCCAAGGACGTATGGAGTACGGCCCTCGCGCACTGGGTAACCGCTCCATAATCGCCGATGCCCGCAACAAAGAAAACTGGAAGAAGGTGAACCTGAAAATTAAGTTCCGCGAGTCGTTCCGACCGTTTGCGCCCACCGTGTTGGAAGAGAAGGTCGATGACTGGTTTGAACTGGACAGAGAAAGTCCGTACATGTTGCTGGTAGCAGATGTACATGCGGATAAACGCGAAAAAATTCCCGCCGTTACGCACGTAGATGGCTCTGCTCGTATTCAGACAATAAACCGCGAGCAGAACCCCCGGTACTATGACCTTATAAAAGCATTCGATGACCGCACAGGTTGCCCCGTGATAATTAACACATCGTTTAATGTGCGTGGAGAGCCGATAGTAGAGAGTCCGAAGGACGCCATAAACTGCTTTTTACACACACAGATGGACTACCTCGTTCTTGGAAACTTCTTAGTCCGTAAGGACGCACAGAACCAAAAAATGCAGGATAACGCAGCATACTTGGAGCAGTTTGAGTTGGATTAGTAGCATTTGTCATGGTGAGCTATGTCATCTGGAGAATCTTTGGGGTAAAAAAAGACAGCCCACGAGTGTCGCGGGCCGTCATGCGTCTCAAACTTGTTCCGTCCGACTTCAAATGTAGTGTTCGTCATTCGGCGGAGAAGGACTTCTGTCGATACCGATGGCCCAACAAATCGCCATAGTGATGACCGCGGCAGCGATCACCTTGCCAATTGCAAGACCGGGATTCGACCAGTCGTCCACAGCAGCGGCAGCACCACCGATTGCACCGCCTAAAAGAAGAGATCTCACTGAAATCTTGCCTCCGTGAAAAGAAAGGAACGTTTCTGAAACTATGTAAAGAGTACGCAATTTCTGAATATTGACAAGAACATAAGTGGTTTATAATACAAGAATTAGACGAAGAGAGCAGAGGAGAAGATTCCTCTGTATACTCTCTGTCAATGACGAACCAACAATCCATTCTCCCTTTCTTGGCATGCCCCGAAACAGGCGGACCACTGGTGCAGGAAGGTAATGAACTGAAAAATGAATACGGCACGGCGTACAAGATAGAAGGTGGCATTCCTCGTCTTCTTACTCCCAGTAAAACCGAGGAGGAAGAAAAAGTACGACAGAAGATGCAGGCGTTTTACGAAACTGTTACTTTCCCCGGGTACGATGGCATAGACAGCCCGAGTGTCCTTATGGATAAAGCGAAGAAGAGCGGTTTTGGCAGATGGCTGGATGAAGCAATTTCTCCCATGGCAACGGTAATGGAGGTGGGGTGCGGCACAGGACAAATGACAAACTTCCTCGGGCTCGTAAGTACCCGCAAGCTCATAGGAGTGGACCAAAGTATTCCGTCGCTCACACTCGGAGAGAAATTTCGCAGTCAATTTGAATTGAAGAACGTGTCGTTTGTGCAGGGCAATATTTTTGCTCTGCCCGTAAAACCAAACTCCGTCGATGTACTCATTTGCTCGGGAGTGCTGCACCACACACCGGACCCCTACGGCGGATACAAGGAACTGCTGAAACGTGTGAAGCCGGGCGGGTACATTGTAATTGGGCTGTATAACACGTACGCACGTATTCCGCTGGGAATGCGTAAATGTGTGTTTCGTTGTACGGGGAACGTCTTTAGAAAACTAGACGCCCACATGCGCAGAAAAGACGTGGACCAAAGCAAAAAGGAGATCTGGTTTGCCGACCAGTACAGAAACCCTCATGAAAGCTGGCACAGCGTGGATGAAACGCTGAAGTGGTTCGATGACACAGGAGTGGAGTTTGTGAGCGGCGTACCGGACATCGGCGGCATGGCAAAAAGCGAAACACCGCAGGTGCAGAAACTGTTTGCTGCGCATCCTCGCGGTACCCCTGCACAGCACATCGCCAAGCAGCTGGGGTGGATGTTTACCATAGGAAGAGAAGGAGGACTGTTTGTGCTGACTGGGAGGAAGAAGTAATCACGTCGCCCTTTTGTGGCAGTATCACTTCTATTCTCATGGCACTTTTTTAGAAAAAGTGCCCAAAAATCGGCCAAAAAAGAACTCGCGTTCGCGGCACAAAAGAAGTTAGAGCGGTCGCAGTGCCGCTTCGCTCAAACATGCATTTTTGGCCAAGAAAGGGCTAAAGATTTAAGGAGAGAGACATTAATTGTCATACTAAATGAAACCGTTGTTTCACCTGTCTAAAAGTACTCCCCTGCGTCATGGTGAGGTGCTCTACTGATCCTTCGAGGCTCTTGACCACAATTTAAAAAAGCCTGTCAGCCGCACCTGTCTGAGCGAGGGGGCTACCGTTAGGCGCAACTTATATGCGAGAGCATGCCAGGTGGCCCGGTGTACTATGAACACTCACTCGCCAGCCTGGTTGCTCGAGCCGGTGGTATGATAACCCTGTCTCGCCCCGAGCGAGTTTGCGGCTGACAAAGTTTTTGGGCACTTTTTCTAAAAAAGTGCCGTAGGAAAAAATCAGATCATTCTGCGGTCTTTCATGTCAAAAAAATACCGCAAGAAAAGAAGTTCAGGCAGACAAAAGAAAGAAGGAACTAACATCACATGATTATGTCTCTGAAAAATACCGCAAGAAGAAGACAGCAAACACGAAGATACGATAGGATACCCCTACATGAAGCCCAAAAGCGCCGCTATCAACCTCAGTCTCCTCGCAGCAACCGCCTTCTTCTTCTTCGGAGGAATAGAAGTGATACTGCGCGTGACGGGTCTGCAAACGGTAAAGCCCAATCCCCCGAAGATTTACCAGACCAGTGACTACACGGATATAAGTTACGAGCTGCGTCCCAACATTCGAAAGAAGGCGTACCGCAATACGGTAACAACGAACAGTCTGGGATTTCGCAGTCCGGAAATTAATGCATCGAAAGATACTGTGCTGATTCTGGGAGATTCCATCGCATTCGGATACGGCGTAGCAGACCACGAAACACTGGGGGCGCAGCTGCAGACGCTGCTGCCGCAGTACAACTTCTTAAACACGGGTACGCCGGGGTATCACCTGGGTATGGAAACCGCGCTCTACAAAGAGAAGTTGAAGGACATTCCGCACTCGGCACTCATGCTCGTGTTCCACTACAACGATTTCGAAATGCAAACCGGCTGGCTGGATGACCTTGGCATCATTCGCTCTCCGAATTTCGTGCCGACGGCAACGGAGTGCAGTCCCATTACAGAAGGGCTGCTGGGGCTGCTACCGGGCAAATGCTGGCTGGATACCCACAGTGCGTTCTACAAAGCGGTGAAGAAACTGGTGAATATGCGCTTTGCGGGCGAAATGCTGGAAGAAGCACGCGAAGGAGACGTGACAATGGCCGAGAGTCACAGCATTTCAAACGAGCAGATGCGCATGTACCTTCGTCAACTGGACTCTCTGCTGCGCATACTCCCCGCAGACATGCCAAAAACATTCGTAATCTGGCCCGACCGATACCTGCACGAAAAGAGCAGACCCGTACTGAAGGCAGCGGTCGAAAAACGCGGATTTACCGTCGTGGATTTGTACGACATATTCTCAAACAAAGTGGAAGTACTCGGGTGGGATACCGTGCATCCGAGTGCGCGCGCAGTGAAACAGGCTGCGGAAGTGGTGGCGGAGAAAATAGCACTATAGGTTCATCCACGGTCGGTCGTCTGTGGCAACGTTGCTCGGTCGCGGGCGAGGTTGAAAATCTTTGTCGCCTCTCGTAAGAATGGCGAACACACTCACACCGTGCATAAAACCGTGTGTGCGTGTGCCGCGCAGCACGTTGCGCATACGAGGAAGTTCGCTCGCAAAAATGCCATACAGCAATGTGTTTATGAGTGCGGGAGGTACGGAGAGATCCGTATCGTGTGCGCCCAGTGCCTTACCCCGCCAGCGACTGATTGCCCGTGCAACGCGCACGAGAGGATACAAGCGAGCATTGCAGTACGTTGCCAAGCGCTCCTCCACCGGGAGATCCACCCACAGAAGTCGCAGACGCTCGATGGTGTAGCGACGGTAGTGTTCGAATCCTCTGTCGTGTACACCCCAAAGCGCAGGGTCTGCGGGTGCCATAAGAACGAGATGCGCACCCGGCTTCATGGCGGCGAGCAGAGAGGACGTGAAAAGAAAATCATCTTCTATGTGTTCCAGCACATCCATGAGCAGCACAACATCCGCCTCTTTCATTTGTGCGGGTATGTCCTCGGGTGCGTACCCGCACACAAACTCCGCTTCGGGAAAACGTGCCTTGGCACTCGCTATGGCTTCGGGAATGGGATCTATACCCAACACACGGTAGTGCGGGCTTAAAGCCGCCGTGTTGCCCCCTGTGCCACAACCGACATCCAGCACCGGCGTGGCGTTTCCTTCGGGCACAAGCTCTCGCAGAAGGGCGCGCAGCATGTGCACGCGCGCACGAAACCACCAGTGATGACTCTCTGTTTCTTCGTGTGCCTGAAATTGCGGAAGTTGCATACCTGCAGAGTAACGGAAAAAACCACCTGGAGCACAAGCAGGTGGCGTGTTCTTTCGTGTGCCGGAGTCCTATGGACTTCTTGGCACTCTCGTCGCTTTTGTTCCGGAAGTCCGTGCGGAAGCGATGTGCTCGAAAGAGTGCAAAATGTTTAGTACTGTGGATACTGCCTTCTAACCCGGGAGGCCCTGGGGGAAAACAGACATGGAAAACCTTTCAAAATGAGGAATGAAGAATGTCATAGCGCGTGGGTGTGCCGGTCTCCTTACGGTGACCGGCAACGATGAAGTGAATTCATCTGGTTCACCTTTCTCGTGATGGCCCACTATCCAGCGGGCCGACCTTGCTTGCTACAGCTGGTTCTTCTGATCGACGATTTGCCGATCGCTTCTTCGTGCCGCAACCTTCGTTGCGCTCTTCTTTGCGCGGTTGTGACCGTTGAACTTCATTTGGCCCGTGAGGGCGAAGATGAATTCCGTCAAAGCATTACTCCTTCTGGAGTGTCGAATTGAAATCGACTGTTGGTTGTCCCGAAGGTCAGTGCCGTACTAAAGCACCGACCAACTATCCGGTGATCCGAAAGAACTGCGCAGAGTGTAAGTATAAGAAACCTGAGAATCAAAAAACTTTTTTCAGTTTTCTTGTCGCACTACCGCACACGCAACGCATCGGGGTCTGTGATTCGAAATCCGCATAATGCGCGCAAACGAATACCTTGCATAACACCAATAACCCACACGTACTTCACTCCTCTCTTAAGGAGCACTCGTATGTTCGGTGCGGTTTTGGAAACCCCCGCACGACGCTTCTCGCACACGTAGGGAATCTCGATGTATGAATGCTTCAGTAAAATAGCTCGAAACATCATATCTATGAAATACTCTCCGTAGTCACCTTTCAGACGAATCTGCGAAAATACACTTCTGCGCACAGCTATGAATCCGCTCGTGTAGTCGTGAAATCCGAAATGCAAAAACACACGAAGAATCACATTGAGAACACTGCTGAGTAAAATTGCGATTTGAGACTCTCCTTCTCCGTGTTCTTTTTGGCTGCCGCCGCGCACAAACCTCGAACCGACCGCAATGTCGTACCCTTCTTCCACCTTGGAAAGCAGTTGCGGTATGACCGCAGGAGGCATGGAAAAGTCGCAATCCATCCATACAACAATGTCCCCCTTCGCAAGCTCTATTCCTCTCCAAATACTTTTACGCAGCCCGCGGTCCGTCGTACGTGTTTCAAGCCGCAAACCGGGAACACGACCGGAGTCTATAAGCTGCTGAGTCAGACGAGATGTGCCATCCGGTGAGTTGTCGTCCACCACGAGTATTTCGTGCGGATGCGAAACAGCCTCGTGTATGGCAACAATGAGATCGACTATATTCCCGGCCTCGTTGTACGTCGGAAGAATAACGGAAATCATACAATAGTCAGCGGAAGAGAAGCTGCATCCAAGCCTGTCCCGAGTAAGTGAGCGTCGCAGATGCGAACGCACCGAAGGATCGGAAGAATAACGGAAACCAAACCGATACTATGCGGAGACAACTTCGTGGAAGACATCGCACACATAGTCTAGCTGCTCTTGCGTAAGTGCAAGACCCGAAGGCAAATAAAAGCCGGTTGCAGCCACTTCCGCACTCACGGGACAATGCGCAGGGCCGAAGTCTTGGGCGATAGGCTGACTTGAGAGCGGTATGAAGAAATCTCGCGTATCCACTCCGCGTTCACGCAAGCGAGCCGTAAGGTCATCGCGAGAAATACCAAGCTCATCCGTCACACGTACGCCGTACATCCAGTACACGTTTGTGGAATACGCTTTGGTGACCGGCAGTACTATTCCCTGTATGTCCGAAAGTTGCTTCGTGTACTGCTCTCCCATCCACTGCTTGTGTCCAAGAAGTGTAGTTACACTCTCCAGCTGGCCGAGTCCGAGTGCCGCCTGCATGTTGGTAAGGCGGTAGTTGTAGCCCACTTCCTCGTGCCAAAAACGTTTGCCAGGCGCATGTGCAAGATTGCGCAGCAGTCTGAGTTCATCGGCTATCAGGTCGTCATCCGTACACACCATGCCACCCTCACCCGTAGTGATGATTTTGTTCCCGTAGAAGCTGAACGCAGATACCGTGCCGAGACTCCCGCACTTTCTCCCTTTATACTCCGCACCGTGCACTTCCGCGGCATCTTCTATGACGAGAAGATTTCTCTTCTGCGCTATCTCGAGAATGGGGTCCATGTCGCAACTGTGTCCGTAAATATGTACGGGCATAATTGCCACCGTCTTCTCGGTGATTGCGGCTTCTATGAGCGCAGGATCCATGCAGTAGGTTTCGGGGTCTATATCCACAAAAACAGGTATCGCTCCCGCATACAGCACCGCATTCATGCACGACACTATCGTGAAGTCGGGCAGGATTACTTCGTCTCCTTTTCCTATGCCGAGAGCCACAAGCGACAGGTGCAACGCGGTGGTGCCGCTGGTAACGGTAACCGCATGATTCACTCCTATGAACCGGGCGAAAGACTCTTCGAATTTGTCTATGTACGGCCCCGCACTCGACACCCACCCCGTTTCCAGCGCATCGGCGACGTACGCTTTTGCAGCCTTGGTAATCACCGGTTCGTTCACAGGGACGTTCATAATTTCGGTTGGAAAATTTTGGCACCGCTGTCTCCGAGAAACGGCCCCTGTTTCACTTCTATCATTCTCGTATCTTCGAGCATGGTGAGCTTGTGTCCTCCGCGGAGGAACAATAGAAAGTCTCCTGCGGAGAGTTCTGCCGAACCGAGTTCCGTCCACTGTTCATCCAACACCGCTACCTGCACGCGTCCGGAAGCTATGTACAGAAATTCCGAAACGGTTCGTACTTCGGTGGGTCTCTCAGGATGCTGATGCGGCTGCACCTCGTACCCTGCGGGGCGCTCCAGCACGCCGACCTGAAACGCATCTTCATCTTTCGTAAAAAACTTGGCACCGCCCGACGAAATTTCTTTGCGGAAGAAGAGTGCGTATGTCGTGCCATCTTTTGTAATGCTTATGACCTCGGCCATGGCTCAAACAGTAACAGAATCCAAGATGCGCCGCATGCGGTTCTGCCAGCTGTACCACTGCGCCAACTCTTTCCTTTTCTGTGTACGCACCTCTCCCTTTTCGGCCAATGCGGCGATAATGCCGTCTGCGAGAGACGCCGAGTCGCCGGGGGTACAAAATACAACAGACTCCTCGTCTACGGCATCGTGCACAGGAGGAATATCCGCACAGACTATCGGGCTGCCCGCAGCCAAGTATTCAAAGAGTTTCAGCGGAGAAGTGTCGCGTTGGAAATACGGATGATCGGATTTCGGCGCGGGATACACAAACGCAGAGCATGCACGAAGAGCGGATGGAACCTCCGCTGCGGGTATGCGCTCTATGAACCGTATTTCCGCCCCGGTAAGCCCCTTGCCGTACGCTAGTTTGCGGTAACGCTTCGTCCAAGAAGGAGGTCCGCCCACCACCCATCCAAATACCTTCTCGCCACGTTTCTTCAGAAGTAGCAGAGCATCTATAACCTCCGGAATTCCCTTCTCTATGGTGTTGCGTGTTACCAAGGAGCCGACGTATCCGAGTACTGCCCTGTCTTTGGGAAGTTCCCACTTCGATCTCATTTCATCTTTGGTGGGAAGGTTCTCGAAACGGCGAATATCCACACCGTCTCCTTCCACGATAATTTTATGTTCATCCACTCCCCACTCCGTAAGCTCGTTACGCATGGGAGTGGTAAGGCACACTACCCGTTTCGTTGCATTGCAATCCGCCATAAAGCGTTTCCTTCTGTATCGTGGCAAATCGTGCAACTCCAACACCACAGGTGCTTTTGCTTTTACGAGCGCATGCAATAAAACGGGAGAGCGAACATACACGAGATCCGGCGAGTTTTCTTTCAGAAATTTAGTAAGACTGCGTCCGTAAAAGAACATGGTAATACGAAACCACAGTATGCCGGGAACCCACGGATGTGCGGTGGGGTCGAAGTGGTGCAAGTACCGCACCGAAAAACTCTCCGGTAAACCGTAAAAACTGGCGGCACTGTCGTGTACATTGTTCCGTACTACGGGACACAGGAGTTCCACATCGTGTCCCAGACTGCTACAGGCATCGCATACTTCTGCAATTTGTTTCCCGTATGCTTTCTCCGTAGGGAACCGAGCGTGACAAACGTACGTGATGCGCATGGAATAGAAGCCTACAATTGCTGTACTCTCCCGTCCATCGGTCCACGATGAAAAACACTGTAATCGCATTCGGCTACCACAACCAAGAGGCTCCGCGCCATTGGAGCATAAAGCGCAAGCTGGAGGAGAAAGGAGGCGAAATGATTGAATGCCACACCGCAAAGAAGGGGTTTCTTGGAAAATATGCGGATTTAACGCGGAAGTACTTCAAACACCGCAAAGAGGCGGGCACGGTGCTGGTGACGTTTCCGGGGCACTACATTGTCCCGCTGGCATGGCTGCTTACCCGCTTCCCACGCAAGCGACTCGTATTCGATGCATTTATTTCTCTGAGTGACACTCTGGTGGATGATCGCGGTAAGGTTTCTTGGTTTCACCCGTACGCGTGGTTTCTGTACGCCGTGGATTTTCTGACATGTCACGCCGCGGATGAAGTACTCATAGATACCGAAGCACACAGACAATTCTTCTTGAAACGATTCTCTCTGAAAGAGTCCAAAGTACGAGTGGTGTATTTGGAAGCCCGCACGGATATGTTCTTTCCGAAAGAAACGCCCAAACCCGAGAACAGATTTGAAGTGCTCTTCTACGGCACATACATTCCGCTGCAGGGAATAGAACACATCATAGGTGCGGCAGCCATATTGGAACCCATACATCCTCACATTCATTTCACACTCATAGGTTCGGGCCAAACATACAAGGAAATTCGTGCGCTGACAGACCACAAATGCGTTGCAAACGTGCGGTTTGTGGATCGCGTTCCGTTTCAAGATCTCCCCGACCGCATACGAAGTGCGCACTTAAATCTCGGGATTTTCGGAACAAGCGCGAAAGCAGGCAGAGTTATTCCGCATAAAGTATACGACGCCATGGCCTGTGGCATGCATGTGCTCACGGCAGATACGCCCGCCATTCATGAAAAATTCGACGGACACGAACGCATGCACCTGTGCAAAGCGGGAGACCCCGCATCGCTGGCGGATGCCGTAGCAACTCTCTCCACCAAAATCTCATGAGGTTACCTCTCCGCACCCACCTCCCCGAAGCGGGCCTGCTGTTGCTCGGCACGTTCTTCTGTTTCCGAGAACTCGGCACATTTCCCGCAGCATGGACGGACGACAGCTTGTTTATGATCGTGGCGAGGCAGCTTGCGGAAGGAAAAGGCTACACACTGCCGCTTCTCACGAACGTCTGGCCGTACCCGTACATACTTGCCGTGGGTCCTCCGCTTCTTTTCCCTGTTGCTCTGGCCATAAAACTTGCGGGATTTTCCGTGGAAGCGGCACGCATTCCCATGGTCATATACATAGGACTGTCCGCACTCACCGCATATGTATTCACTGCAAAAATTGCGGATAAAAATACCGCTCGTTGGTCCGTTGCGTTGCTGCTTACGCTCTCCACTTTCATAAACACAGGCAAAACAGTCATGGGAGAAGTGCCGGGATTTTTCTTTTTACTGCTTGGCCTACTGCTGCTTTCGGATACGAGAAGAACGTGGAAAAAAGATGTCGGCATCGGACTGCTTTTCGGGCTTTCCGTTCTTGCGAAACTGACGTACGGACTCATATACCCCGCATTGGGCATGGCATGGCTTGTGGTAGCGGTGCGCAAAGACAAGAAAGAGCTGCTCTCTCTTACGAGCATCGGTCTGGTAGCGGTAGCCGTATACGCTCCGTGGCGACTGCTGGAAATGAGCAGTTTCACGGGACTTTCCAAAGACTTCGCGTTCCTGCTGAATGCGGAAGAAGGGGGAGGATTTCAAATACTGCACGGCCACCTCGAACTGCTGCTACGGTCTCAGTACCTCTACTACGGACTCATGCTGCTGCTAGGCGGCATCGGGTTGCTGCACATGCGCCGCAAACTTTCACAGTCTCTCTTCACCATACTCTGCACACTCGTCGTGCTCTGCACGCTGTACTTCTTAAGCAGCTTCGGATGGTACAGGCACCTGCTGCCGGCACATCTGCTTCTCATTCCGTTCGTTGTGATCGGCACGGTTTCAGTGCTGCCGAAGCGTTTGGCATCCGCTCTGCTTCTCTTCTTTGTGCTTGGGCAGAGCTACTGGCAACTGAATCATCGTGGTTCCAGCCGCTCTCCCGCCGCGGCGGAAGGAGCGGCATACGT
Source organism: Candidatus Peregrinibacteria bacterium CG11_big_fil_rev_8_21_14_0_20_49_14 (assembly GCA_002787035.1). Lineage (GTDB taxonomy): Bacteria > Patescibacteriota > Gracilibacteria > Peribacterales > Peribacteraceae > GWB1-54-5. The sequence continues at coordinate 87,428 of PCVP01000010.1, forward strand.
GCAGGAGCACCTGCAAGACACGAAGCTGATTGTTCAAATTGCTCCTATTTTCGTACGACTGCCAAGCAACCCCAATTGGCTGTTCCTTACGAATCCCACTCTTACGTCCCGCCTTCCGAGTGAGCTGGTAACCCTTACGGAGGAGCAGCAATGCTACTGGTGGGTACGCGGCAGACAACCGCAAGATCCCGAAGATCTGCAGACAGTGGGCAGAAAATACGTTCTGGCTCCGCCTGCCAAAGATTGCCCTTAACAGGGAAGACTGGCAGCATAGATACTCACATGTTCCACAAAATTCGTCCTCACATCGGTCAGTTCGCGCTGTATATCATCAGCGGTCTTACGGCGGCAGCCATGGACCTTGGCAGCTTTTTGCTGCTCTCTCAAATACTGGAAATTTGGTACATCGCAGCCTCGGTGGTGGGAAGCATTCTGGGATTTTGCACCGCATTCCTCTGCCATAAATACTTTGTCTTTCGAAAGAAGAAAACATTCATGAAACACCTGGGACGATACTTCGCGGTGGAAATAATCAACACCGCACTCGCAACCGTGATTCTGTACGCACTGGTGGAATATCTTTCACTGCCGAAAGAATCTGCGAAGGTACTGAGTATGGGAAGCGTGGTACTCTGGAATTTTTTCGTTTACAAATTTTTCGTGTATGTCTGAAAAGCTGCCGATAAGCGCGCACATACTCACATTCAACTCCGCAGCAACGGTGGAGCGTGCGCTTAAAAGCGCGCAGAACTGTGCGGAAATAATCGTGGTGGACGGAGGGTCGACGGACGGTACGTTCGACATCGCAAAAAAATACGGAGCAACCGTACTGCCGCAGGGACCGAAAGACTCGCAGGGAAAACGCATCGAAGATTTCTCCGCCGTGCGAAACATCGCACTGCTCGCAAGCACCCAGCCGTGGGTACTGGCACTGGATAGCGACGAATACCTTTCGCAAGAGCTGCAGCATGAACTTTCCAAGGCCGCAAGCAGCACTCCCGCCGCGTACTACGTTCCGCGAAAATATGTCCTGGGAGACGGCAGAGTGGTGGATCACGCAACCACCTACCCGAACGAGCGTCTGTACTTCTTTCACCGAGACGCGGTGAAAGAATGGGTAAAGCCCGTGCATGAACGCCCGCAGATACGCGAAGGCATACCCGTAAAACGACTGAAAGGTGCAAGCCTCGCTCCGCTCGGAACACTGGAAGAATACAAAGAGAAGAACCTGCGATACCTGCAAATAGAAGTGAAGAAGTCTGCGGGCAAAGGTTGGGGCAACTGGATTTTACACCGTGTGTTGCACACACTCCGCTCCCGCCTTATTGCCCTCGTGCGACTGGCACTCATCTGGCTCCTGCCCAGAAGAGGAGTGCGACTGCCACTGCGCCAAGAACTGCTGCGATTCTGGTACGGATGGAAGTTGATAGTGGCTACATGCCCATTGTGCGTACAAAGGGGGAACAATTGACATTTTTAAAATAATTCTTTTTTCTGTACTTTTTAGAGTAAGACTTTCCCCTGTTACTTTGCAAAGATGAGAGACTACATATTTTTGTACACACACAAGAACACAGCCCCTGAGCAGAATCTTCCATTCGCAATGCAAAATAAGCCTGTCAGCCGCACCTGTCTGAGCGAGGGGGCTACCGTTCGATTGCAGCTTGTATGCGAGAGCATGCCGGGTGGCCCGGTGTACTAGAGAACACTCACTCGCCAGCCCGGTTGCTCGAGCCGGTGGTATGACAACCCTTTCTCGCCCCGAGCGAGTTTGCGGCTGACGAAGTTTTTGGGCACTTTTTCTAAAAAAGTGCCATAAGAAATAAGCAATAAGCAATAATCAGTTCATTCTGCGGTCTTCCATCTCTTAAAAAGAGCCATAGAGCATACTGCTATACACATAAAAATTGAGTCGAACTACGAAACTGCCACCTCACTCTGCACCGACTTCACGCCCGCATCTTTGGCCGCATCTGCGATATCTTTTTTGCGTGCGCGCACTTCGCATGCAGCCTTGTGCAGGCTCTCGAACGTACCGGCATCTATCCATTTGTCCTGCAGAATACTGGCTGTCAGTTCGCCCTGCTCCAGGTACCACTTGGTCACATCGGTAATTTCCAGTTCACCGCGCTTGGAAGGCTTGAGGTTCCGTATCACTTCAAAACAACGTGAGTCGTACACATAGCATCCTGTGACTGCAAAATTACTTTTTGGCTTGAGAGGCTTCTCTTCTATGGAAATAGGAATATTGCCATCCAGTTCCACCACTCCGAATCGCTCGGGGTCCGTTACTTCCTTTGTAAAAATATGTCCGCCACTCTTAAACGCACGAATCTGCGGAGAGAGATCTTCGAAGTAGATGTTGTCTCCCAAGATGGCACACACGTTATCGCTGTCTGCGAATTCTTCCGCCATGCCGAGAGCCTGTGCGATCCCTTTGGGTTCATCTTGTACTCTGTACGAGAACCGACAATCAAACCTGCTGCCACTGCCAAGGAAACTGGCAATCTGGTCTATGTGCTCCGTACCGGAAATAACAATGATGTCTTGTATGCCGGCATCCAACATAATTTGGAGCGGATACATGACCAACGGTTTGTCGTACACGGGGAGCAAACTTTTGTTGGTGACTTCCGTGAGAGGACGGAGTCTGGTTCCTGAGCCGCCGCAGATGAGCACTCCTTTCATAGAGATTTCGGTATTCTTGACAAGTGACATACTTTAGTAGATAGAGATACTTTTGGCAAGTGAATTCGGAGCTTCAGTGTACGCGTGAAAAAGCCCGAATGCACGTTCGTTTCAAGGGAACTGATGCTATGATCTCTCATATGAATCTCCTGGTTACGGGTGCCGCAGGCTTCATAGGCTCACATTTCGTCCTGCGCCATATGGCGCAGTACCCGGACGATACGGTCGTCGTGCTCGACAAGCTGACATACGCGGCAAACAGAGAGTTTTTACGCCCCGTGGCAGATGCGATTACGTTTACGGAGGGCGATATAGCGGACCAAGCACTGGTGGCCTCTCTTGTAAAAAAGCACGTCATAGACTGCATCGTAAACTTTGCCGCCGAATCGCACGTGGATAATTCCATTTCGGATGCCACACCGTTTCTGCATACCAATGTCATCGGCACGCAAGCACTCATAGAAGTGGTAAAAGCGCACCCCGGCGTACGACTGCTGCATGTATCGACGGATGAAGTGTACGGAGACATCGGCAGTGAAGACGCACCGCGAAAGGTGGGTGATCCCCTCTTTCCCAGTTCACCCTATGCGGCAAGTAAGGCGGCTGCGGAACTGTTGGTGATGGCGGCAATGCGCACATTTAAAATTCATGCGTGTGTCACACGGTGCACCAACAACTACGGTCCTCACCAGGCGGATGAAAAATTCATTCCCACTGTCATACGTAACGCACTCTCCGATACGACCATTCCTGTCTACGGAGACGGAAAGAACAAGCGCGACTGGATATACGTGACAGATCACTGCGATGCCATCGAAAAAATTCTGCACACGGACTTCGCGTTCTGGGACGAGAGTGTACCGAGCACAAATCCAAACGACACTCCCGGCTGCGGGCACTTCTTTAATATCGGTATCGACAGAGAGTGGGAGAACATAGAGGTGGTAAAAACCATTCTGGACCTGCTCGGCAAACCGCATGACCTCATAGGATTTGTGGAAGACCGCAAAGGGCACGATTGGCGCTACGCACTCGATTCTTCCGCGACTCGCGCACTCGGCTGGGAGCCGAAGGTGCAGTTTGAAGAAGGCTTACAAAAAACAATTGATTGGTACAAAGCCAAATACGTATGAAAATAGTTCTCGCCACCGGCATTTATCCTCCGGATATCGGCGGACCTGCCACCTACGTGCGAGAACTGGCACGAGAACTCGCCTCACAAGGCAATGAAGTGATTGTAATCACCTACGGTCGCAATGAGCAGCAGAATACGGACGGAAGATGGGCGGTGTATCGCGTACGAAGATGGGCGCCGGTTTTTCGATGGTGGCGGTACGCACGCGCACTGCGTAAGCATGCGAAAAATGCGGATATTCTCTACGCATTCTCATCGGTAAGTTGCGGAGTACCAATGATTCTCGCGCGTCTGAAGCATCCGAAAAAAGTACTGCGACTCGGCGGAGATTTTTTCTGGGAACGGTACACAGACCGTGGCGGCACACTTTCTCTCGCCGAATGGTACAAGTCCAAACCGTGGTCCAAATGCATTATGCAGTGGATACTGCGCAAATTTGATCACATCGCATTCTCCACCAGATTTCAGCAAGAGCTGTACTTACGGTGGTACAGGCAACTCCCCGGGCACTCCGTACTGGAAAACGCGTTGCCCGAAGGCACACCCCGACTGCACGAAAAACACCTGCCGTTTCACCTGCTCTTTATGGGTCGTTTCGTAGGATTTAAAAACCTTTCCATGCTGTTGCATGCTGTTCTTAAATTTCCGGGTGTGCGTCTCACGCTCATAGGAGCGGGGCCGATGGAAAAATCGTTGAAACAGGAAACAGAGCGCTTGCTTCTCTCGCAGCGTGTGACGTTTTTGGAATCGGTACAGGGCGAGGAGAAGCAGGAAGTATTTCAGGAATACGATCTGCTCATACTGCCGTCCCTCACGGAAATCAGCCCCAATGTTGCGCTGGAAGCACGTGCGGCAGGACTGCCTGTGCTGCTTTCGTCTGAGACGGGCTTAAGCAAAGAACTGACTTCGGGCATGACACTCACCGAACTCAAAACGCCCATAGAAATAACACGTGCGATTGCAGAAGCATCCACGCAGTACGAACTGCTTGCCGCTCAGGCCGCGGAACCCGCACCGCGCAGAACATGGCAAGATGTGCAGGAGGAGCACATGGCTCTCTTCCAACGTCTCCTATGAATCTTCTTATGATCTCCGGCGACAGGGCAACTGCGGAGGGGCGCAAGGGGGCATTTTGGTACACGCTGCAAAGCCTGGCCAAGCACTGGGACCGCATAGATATCATCTGTCCGAAACCGCCGCATAAAAATGACTCTCTGACGAGTCAGATGGAAAAACACGGCGTGTTCTTCCACCCCAATATCCGCGGCCTTCGCACACAATCCCGATGGATACGCTCGAAGGGTGCGCAGCTCTGCGCACAGCGACCGTACGCGGCAATGACGATTCATGAGTATCCTCCGTTTTATAACGGACGCGGTGCCTTGAGACTGGCAAAAGAAAAGAACATTCCGACGTTACTGGAGATACATCACATCGTCGGAGATCCCGCTCCGGCAAACTTGTCGGAAAGAATCGGCCATATGCTTTCGAGGAGAGTACTCCCCAAAGAAGTGGCACAGGCTACCGCAACCAGAACGGTGAACGGATCTGTGCGAGAAACCTTGGTTGAATGGGGAGCTCCGCAGAAGAAAATAGCGGTACTGCCGTCTTTTTATTTGGACAGATCTGTCCTTGTGAGCAGTGCTCCGAATGAAAAGAAATACGATCTCGCCTTCTGCGCACGATTGGTGGCAAACAAAGGTCTCGGCAATGTGTTGAGCGCTGTGACCATGCTGCCGGGAATAACGCTGCTTGTCATAGGAGACGGCCCCGAGAGGGCATCGCTGGAAAAACGCGCACAGTCGCTGGGCATCGCAGACCGTGTGACGTTCGCAGGCTGGCTGCCCACACATGAAGACGTGGTTGCAGCACTCAAAAGTGCAAAAATATTTCTTATGAATTCCCTGAGTGAAGGCGGACCACGCAGTGCCTTGGAAGCAATGGCGTGTGGCCTACCTGTTATTGTAACGCCGGTGGGAATTATGCCCGATGTATTGAATGACGGACAAAACGGTCTTTTTACGACCGGAGAACCCGAAGATCTGCGAACGCAGATAGAATTCCTTTTGGAAGATCCCGATCGTGCGTACGACATGGGAAAATCCGCTATGTTTGTTCTCGACTCCTTCGAGAGAGAAACGCTTATTGCGGCGTACAGCGACTTTTTAAAACACCTCTCATGAAACTTCTTATCATCACACAAAAGGTGGATAAAACAGATCCCATTCTGGGATTCTTCCATCGATGGATCGCAGAGTTTGCAAAACAGTGTGACGGTGTCACGGTCATAGGTCAGACAGTCGGTGCATACGACCCCGCAAAGAATGTGACCATACGATCTCTGGGAAAAGAGTCCGGCAAAAGCAGAGTGTTTCAGGTCTTTCGATTTTGGAAGATGTGCTTCGCACTGCGCAAAGACTACGATGCGGTGCTGGTGCACATGACCCCGATTTGGATGGTGCTCGGTGCGCCGGTATGGATTCTCCTGCGAAAGAGAAGGTATCTCTGGTACGAAGCACGAGGAACGAGGTGGCCGCTAAGAGTATCGCTCCACGTCGTACAAAAAGTATTCAGTGCTTCGGTTCACGGTATGCCGCTGCGATCATCGCGGAGCGTGATAGTCGGACACGGCATAGATACGGATTTCTTCGCACCCGGAAACACAGAGAGAGACCCTCACCTGCTGCTTACGGTGGGTCGCATAACGGCATCGAAACATTTACCAGAGATTCTTTCCGCATTCGAGCATCTGCCCAAAAAATTCAGTCTGATGATTATCGGAAGGCCGCTCACCGCAGACGATGCCCAATTGGCGGAATCTCTGAAAGAGGAAATCAAAAAAAAGAATCTCGGAGACAGAGTACGCATGCTGCCTGCCACACAAGATGCGCTGCTGCCTTTGCTGCGACGGGCATCTGTTTTCGTACATGCAAGCTCCACCAGTTTGGATAAAGCGGTACTGGAAGCATTTGCCGCGGGATGCATTGTGGTCTCTACCGCAGAGGCCGTACAACCTCTGCTTTCACCCGAATGCCAGGCAACTCAAGACACTCTCGCAGCGCGTATTCAGGGCGTCGCGGAGCTCCCTGCCACAGATAAGGAGGGCATAGCATCGCAACAACGCGAGATTATCGTGAACAACCACAGTCTCAAGAGACTCGTACAGCGTCTTACTGCCGAAATGGTTTCCACCTCTTAACCGCTTCGGGTACTCTGGAATCGTATGACAGATGTAGCTTCAGATGCAGGTGTGCGTCTTAGTATCGTAATGCCAATCTACAACGAAGAGTCCACGCTCCGAGAAATCACGGCGCGCGTGTTTGCCGCATGCGGAGATTTTGCAGAGGTGATTTTTGTGGATGACGGCTCGAAGGATACATCGTTGGAAATCGCGCGTTCGCTCGCACGACCGCAAGACACCGTGCTCACCAAAGAGAACGGCGGCAAGGGTTCTGCAGTTCGTATGGGCTACGAGCACGCAAAAGGACACTACGTTTTGGTACAAGATGCGGATTTGGAATACAGCCCGGAAGAAATACCCGGACTGCTTGCCTACGCAGAAGAACATGATTGCGGGGCACTGTTCGGTTCACGACGCCTGAAAGCACAGAAGCAATTCGTGCATCTGGCATTCTTTTTGGGGGGCACCATGCTCACACACTACTGCAATCTGTTACACCGCACCAAACTTACGGATCAGCCGACATGCTACAAAATGGTACGGGGAGATATTTTGCACTCGTTTCGCCTGCGGGAATCTGACTTCCGGTTCGACCCGGAGCTTACTTCCGTACTGGCTCGTAAAGGAGTATTCATAGACGAGCAACCCATCTCATACCATCCGCGCTCCCTGAAGGAAGGGAAAAAGATCAATTGGAAAGACGGCTTTAAGTGGCTCTGGGTATTTACCAAAATGCGCCTGATGTCCCGTAAGCGTCTTGAGGAACTCTACGCTCCTGCGTAATCTGCTCGTATGCGCACTCAGCAAATGAGCCCCGGCATCGTACTGACGTTTGCCTGCGGGGTACTTACCGTATTGTGGGCACTGAATATTCGGTACCCGATTATCAGCGATACCGCGGGGTACGCACTGCTAGGAGAGAGCGTGTGGAACAGAGGTACGTACAGTCTGTTGGGCGTACCACATGCTCGGCATCTTCCGCTGCATGCAATTCTCTCGTACCCGTTCGTGCTGGAATTCGGCTATAACCTCGGCATGAAGATTGCCAGTTTGGTTGCGGGGTTTTTCGTGCTCGCTTCCGCGTTCACACTTCTCAATCTCACATTTTCCCGCAAGGTCGCACTATTGGCAACGGCACTGCTTCCGCTGCATCACGGATTTGTATTCATGGCATCGGTCGGCTCTGCGGATCTGTTGTTTTGCGCGCTGTTTCTTCTCTCGCTTGTTGCGTATGTGCGAGCGGAAACAGATACACGCTGGTACGTGGGTGCGGGATTCTTCGCAGGTCTTGCGTGCCTCACACGATACAACGGTGCGCCGCTGTTTGCGCTGTTCTTTGTGCATGCGTTTCTCGCACGAAAGTCACACATCAAAGAGAAACACTTCTGGGTGGGAGGCCTGCTTGGCATGGCAATTTTTTCCCTGTGGTTTGTACGAAACACCGTAACTCTCGGAGGCCCGTTCGTCAGTGAGTACGGAGAGTATCTGGAGAAGAGAAACGTACATTATGGCGGGCAATTCTTTTCAAACCTGCTGTACTACGGCAATCCGCTGCAAAACATTCTACCAATCCTCTTTCTTTTTTCACTCTACGGTCTGGCTATGTTTCGAGGAAAATATAAGGGATTTCTCATCCTCTCTCTCGCTGCTGCGTGGATTCTTACGAGCGTATGGCCGGTACAAGCCATACGTTTCGCATTTCCCGGGTACCCCATACTCATCGGATTCGCGGCATGGGGAATGGCGGATTTGTATGATCGCACGGGCAAATGGAAGCTGCCTTTTACCGCAGCTGTCGCGGCAGGAATCGCATTCACACACATGGGAGCGCTGTGCCTGTACAGCCTGGGAGAATGCAATGCATGGTACGACCGTGCGATTGCCATTGGCCCCGCACAGTTGGGAGTATCCATGGAGGGAATGCAGAGCTGGCACGAAGCTCGGACGTTTATAAACAAACATGCCCCCAAGGGAGCAACGGTACTGGTAGACAGTCCTATTCATGAGCGAGTGTGGGCATCGGGTGTATTCCGAGACGACATCACTGTCACATCCGATACGGACAAAGAGTGCAATGCGTATCGCATTGTTTCTCCCTCCGAGAAAAATGATGACAGCTCTCCGTTTACATCATTCAATCAGCCCGCGCTCTCCGTGGTGCAAAAACTCTGCAGTACGCGTTAACCTTCTTTGGTGGCTTTGGCCCACAGGTTCATACCGAGCTCGAATGTTCCGGTTGAGATGTTCTCTTTCTTAAACCCTGCTTTCAGCAGAAATCCTTGTATCATTTTGAGCGTGTACTTGTCTTGGTGCTCATCTATTTCTTCGGGACTCACCAAGTGCAGCTTTGCCATAGTACGCAAAATAGGATCCGCCCACCCTGCGGGCGTGGTAAGTATGTACTCCCCCTTCGAACGCAGAACACGATGAATTTCAGTAATGAGTTCCTGCAACACCGTAGGCTCTATGTGCTCGAACACTGCAAGCATGGTAATAACGTTAAAGTCTTCCTCACTGAACGGAAGCGGTTGATCCAACGTGACATCATGTCGGATAAGCGTGATATTTTTGGCATCGAACTGTCGTATCTGTTCGTCGGTTACCATTTTATCCAAACCGATTTTACTTTCAAATTCCGTACTCTCCAGAAAATATGGAAACGACCCGCATCCTATATCCATTATTCTTCCGCGGCGCTCAGCGGGATTTATAAGCTTGTTTGCCATCTTCGCTCGCTTTCGGGAGAGAAAGCCCTCCAGAAGCCCGAATCCTCGTGTGACGTTTACCATCGGCTGCAACAGTACTGTATTCGCACTCTTCTGCCTAGTTAGAGCGCGGCTTTCAGTCGCGCCTCGGACGTGCGAATCATTGCCTCGTGTTCGTGCTGATCCTGCCGCAGATACTTCCTGCGACTGTCGAGCAATGCCTCGAGCACGGAACGTTCCGGCAAGGCACGCAAAGGGTAGGGCATGCCTTTCAGTTCCGTGTACAGCTCTTGCACCACGCAAATCGCAAGCATAGCGGCCAATGTGCCAAAGAGCATATTGCCACTCCACTGATCTTCCGGAGGCTCCTCGTAATACCGCAGTACCTCTTCCGGATTTTTAAAGTGGTAGAGCAGCATGACCGCTCCGCTCACTCCGCTGAAACCCGTCAGGTACGTGTTGCGTTCTTGTTCAGGCACTATGAAGCATCGGTATCCTTTTTGAATCAGAATTTCATTCGCCTTGTCGCACGTATCGTACCGACCCGGCGATTTTCCGATGTGTGAAGGATGCATATTGCCGTTCGCAGGCCCGAGAGAAAGATGCTCCGTATCCACAAGAATATGCCTGTTAAAAGCCGTACAGTAGCTGCTCATGGGCTCGTAGGATTTTCCGTCTATTTCAAAATGCCACCAATCCCGCGGGCGAAAACTTACGGCTGCCGTGTTTTCATCGGCAAATTCTCTCCGCAACACTTCTGTCATCTCAGAACTTACGGGGAACATGTCGTCATCACAAATCCAACCGATCTTTCTGTGCTTGGCTATGTCTCGCAGAAAAATATCTGACTTCGTGGATGCATAGAGATTCAGAAATTTTTGCACGCGAGCCTGCGGGAACTCACTTGCTTTCAGTTTTCCCGAACAATCAAAAATTGTGATGTCCACCGCATCTCCCAAGTGCTTGCGCACGATGTGGTACCACACCGTCATCATGGGAGGGAGAATGTTCATGGTAAACAACGCAGGCTTCTCGCTCGCAGGCAGAGACCGCTTACGCAGGTAAAACCCGAGTGTGGGCAGTCCCGTACGCAGTGCGCTTTTCATACTGAAACGCTTGAATGCCTTTGGAAGAAGCTCGGCGTACTCTTGTTTCATCTGTCGTAGTGTACTGCTTCTTCCGTTCTTTTCATTCGTTTTTCGGGAAGTTCCGTCTACCATGTGGCCTGTGAAATCATTCATAGACCGACACTACCGTTACATTCGCCGCTTTCGTTTCCTCTACGGCTGGGCGAAAGACTCGCATTCGCGCGCCGGATGCTCCAAACGTGCGGATGAATGGAAAGCCAGAGAATTCCGGGGTGCCAAACTGGATATATGCGGCGGACGAAATCCGTACAAACCGGGAGAATTTTTGAATGTGGACATCGTGCAGTTTCCACAGGTCGATTTGGTGTTCGATATCCGCAAGCGGTTTCCGTTCGAGGACGGTGTGATAGCGGAAGTATTCTCTGCTGCGACACTGGAGCACTTTCGCAAGCACCACAACGAACATATTCTCCGGGAGTTTCACCGCATACTGCAACCGGGAGGATTGCTACAGGTATCCACACCGGACATAGAGGCCATAGCCAGAGCACTGCTTAATGGTGAGGACTTAGACTTCGTCAACCAGCACTTCTTCGGCAAGTTTAAAACCGAACACACGGACGACTACGACGTGCACAAATGGATGTACCCCGTCTCGGGCATGATAGACGCCCTGGAATCCATAGGATTTACCGACGTGGAGCAAATGACGAATAACACGGGAATGCACGATGCGCATTTGAACTACCTTATTCGTGCACATAAACCTACTGCGTAAGCAGTTCATCGTAGACCGCCGCATACTGCCGTGCAATTTGCGACCAATCGTAGTGCGAAGCATGGTGCCTGCCTTGTACGGCAAGCGCGGTACGCAGCGGCTCATCCGTAAGAAGTCTGTTGAGCGCTTTTGCAGCAGATGCAACATCGTCCGGTTCTACGAGCAGACCCGTATTGCCGTCTTCGATAATATCGGGAATACCGCCGACTCTCGTACCTATCACTCCGCATTCCGCCGCCTGCGCCTCAAGAAACACGTTGCCGAGCGCCTCACTGCGCGACAGCCCGCAGAAAATCTGTGCCTGTGCAAACTCTTCGTACACGTCGGGCATCGGCACGAATCCGAGAAATGTCACTCTGTCCGCAACGCCCAGCTCCGCTGCCAGCGCTTCCATGGATTTCTTTACGGAGCCTTCTCCCACCACGCGCAAATGTGCGCCGAGAACGGAGACGGAGGCAAATGCACGAAGCAACGTATCTATCCCCTTCATGGGTTCTTGTCTGCCCACAAACAGAATACGACCCGGTACTTTTTCCATACGAGGCATGTGCTGCAAGCTAAGACCGTTGGAAATAAGTATCGCATCGTTGCGACCGAACTTTTTTGCACGCTCAACCAATGTGGAGCTTATGACTGTGATTGCATCCGCAAAGCAATGCATGGTTCCCACAAAGAGAGTGGTATTCGTACTCTGACACGTCAGCACTCGCTTGGTCCGTGGCAGGAGGAATCTGCAAAATATCAGCGTAAGTCCCGCGTAGGACTCCAACACCGCATGTACGAGATTGGGTCGGAGACGCATTGCTGCAAACGGAGCAAGAAAGGGATACAGCCATTTATCCGCACTGTTCCCGAATCCGACTCGCAGAACCGCAACGCCATGCAGTTCTCCTTTTTTCGGAAGTGAGCGAGAAAGGCGCGCGGTCACGATGGTAAAATCGTACCGATCTCGCAGTGCCGCCGTCACTTCTTCCGCACACGCTTCGGCACCGCTTCTGTACGGAGTGAGGAATGCCGAAAAAATAACAATGCGTGGCTTCATAAAAGTGCCAAGAAATCATCGAAAAATTGTTCGTACTGCCTGCTTACCGCGTCCCAAGAGAAGTAGGAGTCTATCCGCTCCCGCGCTTGCACACCGAGTGTTTTTGCTTTGGCCGGGTCACCCAGCAATCGTCGCACATGCGAACGCAGAGCCTCTATGTCTCCCGGAGAGAAGAGGAAGCCCGATACGCCGTTTTGCACAAGGAACCTGTTGCCTCCCACATCACTGGCAATACAGGCACAGCCGCTGCTCATTGCTTCCATCAGCGCGTTGCTTAGCCCTTCGCTGTAGCTTGGAAGCACAAAGATATCCGTGGTGGAAAGCACACCTGCCACATCGTCACTGCGCCCTGTAAATATCACATCTTTCCTGTACTGCTCCACAAGCGGATGATCCTCTTTATACCAACCTACCACCTGCACGGTGAGATTCTCGTGCTCTTTCTTCAGGGGAACAACCGCAGCGAGGTAGTCATCCACTCCCTTTACGGATTCCAAACGTCCGACATATGTGATTGTCACTCCCGTGCGCGATGCCCTACTTCGTCCGTAGGGTTTGGGGTCTATTCCCGTGGGAATCACATGTGTTTTTTTTGAGATGCCAAGAACTCGCAGAAGTCTCTGCGGCTGAGGATGAAAGGTAATGATATGGTTTGCAAAAAGCAGTATGAGCCACCCCAGAGTCCAAGCGTATATGGCACTGCAGAGTTGCGGAAATCTGTTGCGTGGCCACCACGTTATTCCGACGAACGCATCGGTAGTCAGTATCACTTTGCGTCCGCTAAGACGAAGAAGAATAGTGGAAATGGAAGACCAAAACAGCAGTTTGTTCACGATAATGAGATCCGGATTTTCCTCCTTGGCCAGCCGTCGCACGTATCCGGAAAAACCCGGTGCTATGCCGTAATTCCAAGGGTCTTTCAGGAAGAAATCTTTGCGATAATGCACGGTGAGCGAATCGGACATTTTTTCCACTTTTGATTCGCTGCCCATACATACGGCAATCACTCCGTAGCCCAAACGCTGCCAGAGTTCCGCCAGTTTCACAGAACTCACCATCCATCGGTGCTCTTCTTTCCAGTACGGCGATATCAGGAGAATGGTTCTCATAGAAAAAGTTGTGGTGAAGGCGAGCTCCGCTTGCCTGGAGCCACTCCTGCAAGGGAAAGGATGGCCCGTGGAAGGAAAACCGTAGGTTTGCCTTCCACGAAAGATCGTTGCTCTTCTTTCCAGTACGGCGATATCAGGAGAATTGTTCTCATAGAAGTAACGGTGGCGAAAGCGAGAATTATTCCTCGTCGTCCGTATCCAGTCCCTTGTTATGGAGTGCCATTTTGCGAATAATACGAGTCTGACGCTGCTCCAGCTCCTCCAAACGCATAATAATATAGAAAACGATGAAGAAGAGAATACCAAGAAACGTAACAAGAACAGCGTTTTCTCTGTTCTTAATACCGGTCACTCTTGTGAGATACTTTATGGAATCCGGCTCGATTGCAATGTATGCGATTGCCACCCAAAACAGAGTCCAAAGCATTGCCTCCCATACCGTCTTTTTTTGGCGAAACACGAGGTTCCATGCGTAGACAACGGCAACGAAGGAAGCGAGTGGCGCGATGATTTGATACGCGGTTATGTTCATCTCAGGAAGGATCGTAGCAGAATTTTCAGCGCAGTCTTCACTCCCGAGGCAAAAGACTGACCTTTTGCCATGGTGTACTCCGAGTACAACACCTTTGTAGACACCTCTTTTACGCGCCAACGGCGCTGTACGGACTCACGAACGATTTCCGTGCAGAATTCGTATCCGCTCATGCGAATATCTATTTCCTCCACCGCTTTCGGACCAAGCACCTTAAATCCGCACTGACTGTCGGAAACCCAGCGTCCGATAACGGCAAACGTGACGATATTTCCCATGCCGTTAAACACGCGGCGGATAAGCGGAATTGCATTGCGTTGACCGAAGCGATTGGCAAAAACGATGTCGGCCTCCTCGTCTAAGATGGGCTGCATCATAGACGGAATATCGTGCGGGTCATGCTGACCGTCGGCATCCAAGGTGATAATAACGTCCGCACCCAACGCTCTGGCAGCTTCTATTCCTGTCATGGTGGCCGCACCCGCACCGCAGTTTTCCACGTGCAGTACCGTAAACGCTCCCGCTTTTTCCGCCACTTCGGCAGTGTTGTCTTTGGAACCGTCGGTAACTACCACGACTTTCTCCACGTACTGCTGCGCATCGGCTATGACTGCCGCTATGCGTGTCGCTTCATTGTATGCCGGTATGACGGCAATAATGTGATGGTCGCTCATATGCACGACACTACGGAATGAGAATAAAGGATACGCCAGCTCCCGGATCGTTAAGCACCACATTCACTCCGCTCTCAGGGTTGTTCAAGAAGGAGACAAACGCATTTACTTTCTTATGCAACGACCCCTCCGCATTTCGCTCTATGGTCGCGGTATTCGTATCGAAAACGATACTGTTGAAACCGAGTGCTTTCAGACGGGCAACAGTGAGTTTGGGATCTCTCTCTTGGTAAATACAGTTGAAGAAATCCAGCTGATGGTCCGCCACACCTATGATCTCCAGGTTTCTCGGAATAAAGTACGGCATAAACGTACCCACACGGTAAAGGTACGGCCTGTCCGGAATTTCAACATTTCTCTTCAGTACGATGTCCGCAATATCGTCGTAATGAGGAATGGTTCTCTCGCGGAGTGTTTCGTATGAAACTTTGCCCATAGGGTACTCAAACAAATTTTTCTGCATTTCGTACTGCCAGAATCTGTTGTTGAATACTATAAGAAGAGAAAAACTCAACAGCACACCAAGCACTGTCTTGCTCGGAACATCGGGCGCTTTTGTTGCCAATGCTTCCAACCCCAGTACGAGTCCGAGGAATGTTCCGATTCCGTACCAAGGAATCCCCTTCGCCAGAAACACCCACTGCAACATCATGAAGAACGTTCCCGCGAAGAGCCATCGCAGCCAGCGACTTTCGCGACGCCAGAAGAACGGCAGAAGCAGAAGGAGCGGGAAGAGCAGAAGCGCCGGCATCGTCGTGACGTAATATCCCGCGCTATCGAGGTTCATGACGAGTCGCCACGGAAGCTTGATATAATGCCCCCACCCCTTACGGAATCCCCAGTATCTGTCCAACTCCTCCTTGTGTCCCGTGGGCGAACAGGCGGAGTTTTCGTTGTTGACTCTCAATTCCGCAGGCAACGTGCGCTTATTGCCTCCTCCATCCACGGTATCGGAATGCAGATCCATACTGGGAGTAATGGGATTCGGCGCTCCGAGTTCCAAGTGTGGAATAACATTTCCGATGAGAATGTTGTTGTGCAAAATCCACGGCGCAACGGAAAGCACGAATACCCCGATAAGCACACCGACTGCCCGAAGTCCCAATCGCAGGTTTTCCTTCTTTTTGGAAATACCGTACCCGACTGCAGCGACGCCAAGTATAAGTGCAATGAGTGCGAATGCCTGTTGAGAAATAAGATCGGGATTTCCCGATACGCGCTCCAGTATATCGTGAATACCCAGCACTCCCTTCTTGGCAAAGATTGCGATTGTAAGCAGTACGGCACCAACGAAGGCGTACCAGTGGAACAATGCACCCACAAGCACCGCCCCCACTGCCATAATGGTCATAACAACCGTGGACTTGGTGGCGAATGCGAATCCGAGATAGATGGAACACAGTACCAACCACCGCAAGCTGTGAACGGGCGTAGCTTCTTCTTCATCCGGCGTTGGAAAGAGGAAGAAGAACAGTACAAGGAATGCGAGTGCACCCCACATGAACACCGCGTTATCTATCTTCATGTCTGCAAAAGAGAAGTGTCCCACCATCGGAAGAGTGTAGAAGAGCAACGCGGCCAAAATACCGCGACCTTTTCCAAGGAATGATGATCCGAATACCACAACGGCGAGTACGGCCAGCAGTCCCGCCATCCAGTTTAAGAGCATGGATGCCGTCGCACCGAATATGCTGTTGTAACCAAACAGCAGAAATCCGAGCGAAGAAATGTACTCCCACTGAAACGGCGCCATGGAGAAAATAAATTTCCCGTAGCTCACCAAGAGTCGCGGACGGTTTATGTAGCTACCGAGATCATCCCATCCGATTGGGAACGGCCGCACAACATTCAGAAAGTTAAATGCGAGATAACTGATGAGTAACCACAGTACGAAGACAGACATGCTGTACCACGGCAGATGTATGGGCACGGATTCCTGCAGAAACACGCGCACCCAAAACAGTACCTGCCTGAAGCAGAGCACCGGAATAACCACAATAAGTACCCATCCTGCCGTTGCCGTATACATTCCCGCAACGGCGAGAATCCACAGCATTGTTACCCAGGCGCAGGCACCCAAAGCGGTGCTGAGAACTCCTTCGGTAAAGAGGCTGCCGCAACGAAGTCGCATCAGAGAAAGGAGCAGATGCCCGAACACGAGCATTTCAAAAAGAATGAGCATAATAAACAGCGCTTGTCTGAGCACCTTGGAAAAGAAGGAGCCGTATATGCAACGCGGAGAGATAAGGAACTGCGAAGCTGCATTGGAAAACTGTCCGTCGGGTCGCAGACAATTCGCATCCTGCAGACGATTGAAATTTGATTTGAGCAGATTCAGGGATTCCTCCGCCACATTACGATACACCTGTTCATTCGGCTCTATTATGCGACGGAGCGGAATGGTCTGCACACCTGAAGTTGTCGGCGACTCCGTGGAACCGAAACTGATGGTGGTAAATACTCCAAAGAGTGCGAGGAGAAAAAATCCGACAATGTGCCACGGACGCAAACGTATTTGCAAAGCGAACCGGCCCGTGCGCACACCCATCCAAAACAGAAATCCGAAGTAGGCAATCATGCTTACAATTCCGTACCACATCAACGGACGCATGCGCTCAAGTGTTCTGCCCACAAAGGCGAAGAGTGAGAACAATCCTCTGCAAGTCAGTTCGTCGGCATCGCAAAATTCTGCGAGTCTTTCCTGTGCGGCTCCGCTTAAGAGAACGGATCCGTGCACCGGTACCCCAAGGTACGTAAGTAATGTGTAAACGCCCCAAACAAGGAGGCTGATAAACAGGGCGATGGACAGTCGTTGAATCGTCTTCTGTGTCATAAGAGAAAATAAGCACAAAAATACCGGGGTAAGCCTAGCAGAGAGCACAGGCGGAAAACACCCAAAAGTCACGGATAGATTTTGTCCATTCGTGCTAGGATTGGCTTCTCATGGCAACAAATACGCCCGATGTTCGATCGCAATTTACGGCACTTCGCATGAAGGCACCTCCCGTATATCTGGACTGCGCGGCCACCGCACAAACTCCCGACGCAGTCATAGATGCAATGGACGAGTACTACCGCACCTACTGTGCCAATGTGCATCGCGGCATGCACGGTCTTACCGAGCGTGCCACTCTTGCGTACGAAGAAGCACGTAAAACTGTCGCATCGTTCGTCGGTGCCATGTACACAAGCGAAATTATTTTTACGAAAAACTGTACCGAAGCAATTAATCTCGTGGCCCGAACATGGGCGGAAGAACATCTGCAAAAAGGAGACACCGTGGTGCTTTCTCTCCTGGAGCATCACAGCAATATTGTTCCGTGGCAGCAGCTGGCAACACGCAAAGGAGTACATGTGGAATGGATACCCGTGGATAAAGAAGGAAAAATACAGACCGGTGAAATCGATGCAATTTTGCAGAGAGCAACGGTGAAACTCGTCTGCGTAACAGGATTAAGCAATGTGACAGGCAGTCGCCCCGATATAGCGAGTATGACCAAAAAGGCACACGATGCGGGAGCACTTATATTGGTGGATGCCGCACAACTGGCAGTACACCATAAGGTGGATGTGCAGGAAATCGACTGTGATTTTCTCACATTCTCCGGGCACAAGCTCTATGGCCCCACAGGTATAGGAGTGCTGTATGCCAAACGTGATCTGCTGCGAAACATGCCTCCTTTTTTGGGAGGAGGAATGATGATTCAAGATGTGACAATGGAAGGATTCACCCCCGCAGAATCTCCCGCAAGATTCGAGGCGGGCACACCGCCCATCGCTCAGGCCATAGGACTGAAGGCTGCCATAGAGTGGCTCTCCGGATATTCGTGGGAAGAGATGGAAGCGCACGAGCAGACTCTCATGACAGCTTGTATGCGTGTGCTGCAACGCATGGACGGAGTAAGTGTAATAGGACCGCACTCCGCAACGGAGAGATCCGGCTGCATAAGTTTCACGGTGGACGGAGTGCATCCGCATGACCTTACGGATTTGCTGGGGCAAGAGGGCATTGCGTTGCGAGCGGGGCACCACTGTGCGCAGCCGCTTCATAAACACCTCGGCGTTCCTGCAACCTCCAGGGTATCTTTTGGTATCTACAATACGGAGGAAGAGATCGACCTCCTGGAAAAAGGAATGAAGAAAGCACTGGATATCCTGAAAATATAGAAACGAGCGAATAGCTATTAGCGCGTAGCGACCAGAAGTGGACAGTAAGACTTTCCGCTAAACGCTAATCGCTAAAAAAATCTTCTAAACTCTGCTCCACTCATTCATACTTCCATGCCATGGACCTCTACGCTGAAAATATTCTCGACCACTACAGAGACCCCCGCCACAAAGGAGTGCTGGCAAACGCGGACATAACACATAGTGAAGCGAACATAAGCTGCGGAGACGAAGTGACACTCCACATACGTATAGAAGATAATCGGATTGCAGACATAGCGTGGGAAGGTACGGGTTGTGCCATCTCACAAGCGGGCATATCCATTCTTTGCGAAGAGTTACATGGCATGTCCGTGCATGATGCCACTGCTCTTACAAAAGAGGATATCTACGAACTGCTCGGCATCCCTGTTGGTCCTCGTCGCTTTAAGTGTGCGCTGCTCTGTTTGCATACACTCAAAAATGCTTTGCACATCTGCGAAGGAGAACCCGTACAAGACTGGCTGCAAACCGTGGAAATCGAAGACGAATAGGTTGTGAGAGATGCAAAAAAACTTGTAGACTCGGTTGGCTTTTAGGGTCGCCTTAAGCTCAGTGCCTAGCACCGTGCAGCGGTGCGTAATAAATAAACGTTGCTCGATTGAGAAACTGTTCGTTACAACTACTCCTCGGAACATAAGCCGCCCTAGCTCAGTGGTAGAGCACTTCCATGGTAAGGAAGGGGTCACGAGTTCAAATCTCGTGGGCGGCTCCATTTAAAAAAGATCACGAAGACGAGCTGTGCTTGTCTGAAGTGATTCCTATGTAAGGGAAAGGGGCTCATGGGGAAAACCGTAGGTTTGCCCCGGAAAAAAGGTTGTGGGTCACGAGTTCAAATCTCGTGGGCGGCTCCACTCGTCTTCGTCTCACTTTGTTCGACTACGCCGCAGTGAATGCAATCACGGCGGAGCTCTGGCGTAGACAGACAAATCTCGCCTGCCGTCCGTAGTCCGCCGCGGCGGACGAAGGAGGGTGGGCGGCTCCACTCGTCTTCGTCTCACTTTGTTCGACTACGCCGCAGTGAATGCAATCACGGCGTATGACTCCAGATGGGATCTGAACCACAATTGGTGCAATTCTATCGCAACGTTTTCAGTTCATCCAAAAGCACTGTGTCCCCCTCAAGTTCAGGGAATTGTGCGGTGTAGTCGTCCATGGACGGCTCTTGGCCTTGAGTATAGCGGTGTGAAGCATCACATAGAACGAGCTCACGGAGCAGTACTCTACGATCCAGTATGTCACTCTGCAAAAAGTCCCGTATACGCGGCGATTCGCCATTCTTATTTTTCCCATCAAACTCTGCAGCAATACGATCAATTTCTCCAAATTGCTCAGGTGTCATACTGTGTACGTCACGCCTATGTTCAGATTCCTTTTTTGCCATGAAGAATATGCAGCAATCTCCTGTGTAATTATAGCAGAAATAGGATTGGAGAGTAATGGCAAGACCGCTGACTATTTGGCACACTATCGATGTTCAAAAACAATGAAGAAGAAGGAAAACACGTACAATTCACTTGACGCTCTTTACACCCCTCCACTACAGTCGCAGTCCTGATTCGCCAACCGCACTTTCGTGGCTGGCTTCTCCCAAGAATCACTATGCCAATTCTCACGCCATCATCGGAAGACGTTCGCATCTACGAAGTCGCTGTACTCTACCCCTACCCTATAAACCAGAAGGAGGAGCAGTTGCTTTTAAAGGAGGTGGAACAAGTATTTACGGAGGCGGGTGGCAAGCAAGTGGAAAAGGATGTGTGGGGAAACAGAGGTCTTGCCTACTCAATAGGCGGGCACACCGAAGGAAACTTTGTGATCTACTACTACGAAATGGATCCGAGCAAGATTAAAGAAGTGGATGAAGCGTTGCTTATTATCCCGAATCTGCTCCGCCACCTTATTGTAAAGCCACCGAAGGACTATCAAGTGCTTAAGTACTCCGATCAGTACAGTAAATGGCTGAAGGAACGTGAGACAGAGACACAAAAGCGTGAACGCGAAACGGAAGAAGCTTTGAAAAAGAAAGTGGCAGACCGCGCAAAGCGTCAGGCTAAACGTGCGGAAGAGCAGAAAAAAGAGACGGAAGAATCCGCAGCGCCTATTGAGAAAAAGAAGCTCACCGCAGAGCTGGATAAGATTATTTCCGATGACGAACTGGATCTCTAACCCTCCTTTCTATGGCTAAAAAGAATCAACAACGCAGAGCAGACCCCGGCCACAAGCAGTGCCCTCTCTGCGAGCACAAAGCAAAGTACATAGATTGGAAGAACTACCCCACTCTCAAGCCTTTCGTGGATTACTTTGGCAATATTCGCCAGCGCTACTACACCGGTATGTGCTTAAAGCACCAGAAGATGCTGCGAACGGCGATAGAGCGTGCTCGATTTATGGGCGTGCTGGCTTACCGAAAGTAATTACTGCTTCGCTGTCCGCTTTTGCCCCTTCGTGCCGCGTTTTTTTGAGTTTTCCGTTTCAGGAAGCAAACTCCACACCATGTTCCACCATGCACGAAATCCATCCGCCAACGTGGGGCTCACCATCACAAAAATAGTCAAATCATCATCCAGTTTTGCGAGGTTTAATCCGCTGAATGTCACAACGTAATCCCCGAAAATATCGATTGTGGACGTGGTGCTGAACCCTTTGGGTAAAAACTTATACGGTCTGCCAACAGCCTGATAGACGTGCTTCAAATGTTCTTCCACTTCAGCATCGAACATATGATAGTACTGCATGTTCTTCTTTTCAGCTTCTGCAAGAAACCACGTAACAAAGGGCTCAAGACGCGGATCAAACCAGCCTCCTTTCGCGGCAAAGGAGTACATATCCTCTCCGACCTTTAAGGCTTCACGTAAGTAATTCTTCATTCCCTCCAAACCCTTGTAAATATACGCACGTTGCGACACACGATGGTTGCTATACACAGACTGCAGGTGCGGCAGTGCAAGCTGCAAAATACGCTCCTTCTCCCGCAGTAACTCCACCAGTTTTCCGGGGTCTACGGCCTCATATATCGTTTCCCCTTCACTGAATACTTCATACACCAGTCCTTTTTCCACCAATCTGTTCAGTGTGTCGTACGCATTGCGACGATGCACTTTTGAACGTAGTGCAATAGTGCTCGTACCCGAACCGCCAAACGTCACAAGTGCCTCGTAAATCTTTGCCTCATTGGGACTCATGCCCAAATTTTGGAGTACTTCCTGATACATAGGAGGAGTATATCAAATTGTGGTGATTAATACCACCCTGTGGTGATATTTACCACTCATATAACTTTCGTAAGAATTGACGCGTTCTATTTTCATTTCCTAATAATATATGAACGCGCTCCTCCCTCCGTCACAGGCATTCGGTTTGCTTGCCGGTTTCGCCGCAGTCATGATTGTGCTGGTCATCTTTCTGGATACACGAAGGCAAGGCAGCCAAACGCGTGAGCATTTTCTCGTTGCAAACCGAAACGTGCGCTGGTGGCACGGGTCTCTTAGTATCGCAGTGAGTTGGGTGTGGGCACCTGCCATCTTTATTACGGCACTCCAGTCATACACAAAGGGAATTGCGGGAGCATTTTGGTTTATCGCCCCAAATATTCTCTGCTTCTTTCTGTTTGCACCTCTGGCTCTCAGATTACGCACATTGGTACCGAACGGATACACCATGCCGGAATTTATAATCACACGTTATAAAGGCAGTAAATACGCGCATATTGCATTTCTCTTGGTATTCTTCGGGTATCAAATCGGAGCGCTCATTATTAATGCGCTGGCAGGAGGAACATTACTTGCCGTTCTCACAGGCGTGAATTTTCATCTCTGTGTCGTAGCGATGTCTGTAACAGCACTTATCTATTCGCTTATTAGCGGCATGGAAGCATCTGTCATTACGGATGTGATTCAAATGCTTATGATTCTTCTCATCGGATTCATTCTCGTACCGTTCGTACTGGTCGAAGCAGGAGGAATGCAGGCTGTCCTTGGTGGCTTAGGTGGTGTATCGGGTGAATTTGGAAATATACTGCACCCGGGAATCGCCTTTGCATTCGGCATTCCCATGACGCTCGGGCTGCTTTCGGGACCCATAGGTGACCAAATGTTTTTTCAGCGCGCATACGCCGTACGAGCACATCATATAATTCGAACGTTCGTCATAGGAGGTCTTCTGTTTGGTATCGTGCCAATTTTATTGAGCTTGCTCGGATTTGTAGCTGCAAATCCTGCATTTGGAATAGATGTTGCAGATCCTCAAATGGTAAGCCCGATAGTCATAGCGTACTTCTTGCCACAGTGGGCATTGCTATTGTTCACTCTGATGGCGTTTGCAGGTCTTGCATCCACCATAGACAGTGCGTATGTCGCTCTTAGTTCTCTGGGTGCCATAGATATCTATAAGCACTACGTACATCCGAACCCGAGTGATACGCAGATTTTGAAAGCATCGCGCATTACCATGATTGCAATGGCTGTCGTGGGTACGGGCATCGCTCTGCTTAGGCCACAACTTCTGTGGGTATTTTTGATATACGGAGCACTGGCTTCCGCAGGATTCTTTCCGACTATTCTCAGTCTTTGCTGGAATCGTATTACGGCAAATGGTGCTGCCACCGCCGTGGTGGCATCGCTTCTGGTTGGTACTCCTCTCTCATTCTATGCCAATATTACCGGCAATGAAACATTGGTAGTCATAGCCGCGATTGCCAGTATTGCAATCGGAGGAGTTATTCTTCTGGTAAACGGCATAATGAACAAAGAACCTACTGTCGACTTCGCTCATATGGAACATTGATCTGTTAAAACGTGCATACCTTTCTCTATGATACATGCATATGAAAAAGGTTTGCGCTCTCTGTGAAAAGGCATTCGATATTTCCGAGAAAGATCTCGCTTTCTACGACCATATTTCTCCCGTAATCGGTGGCAAAAAGCAACGCATTCCCCCGCCGACTCTCTGTGCGGATTGCAGGAATCAGCGCCGAATGGCTTGGCGAAATGACAGATCTTTCTTTAAGAGAACATGTGATAAAACAGGAGAAACAATTATTTCTCTCTATCCCGAAAAAACACCGTTCCCCGTATTCAAAAGTGATGCGTGGTGGAGCGATGCATGGGATCCCATGGAGTACGGGCAAGAAATTCAGTGGAGCAAATCGTTCTTTCAACAATGGCAAGAATTGCTGCATCGTGTTCCTCGGCGCAGTTTGGATCTCGTTAATTGTGAAAACAGCGACTACTGTAATTACTGCGGAGACGACAAAGATTGTTATTTGGATATCGCCGGAGAAGGTAACCAAGACTGTTATTACAATCTGTTCACCAAGTTTTCAAAAGACTGCATGGATTGTACGTTCACTTACAACTCCACGCTCTGTTACGAGTGCATACAGTGCTACGACTCCTACAACTGCTCATATTCTCAGTACCTCGAAAACTGCGGCGATTGTATGTTTTGCTACGACTTAAAAGGATGCACCGATTGCATGCTGTCCATTAATCTTCGCAATAAGAAGTACTGTTTTCAAAATGAGCAACTTACGAAAGAGGAATATAAAAAACGAGTACTGGCATTGCAACTCGGCTCTCATACGGCAGTGAAGCGCACCGAAAACCTCTGGAATACGGTACGAATACAAAAGGGAATCTATCGTGATATGTATATGCTCAACTGCGAAAACTGTTCGGGGAATAATATAAAAAACTCACAAAATACTTTCAATGCGTGGAATGCAAGCAATTGCCAAGACTGTAAGTATTTGTATGACGTATTGGATGCAAAAGACTGCTACGACTTAAACTACAGTCTCTACAATCCGCAAGCGAGCTACGAGCTTATTTCGACTCTTCAGCTGACCTTCAGTGCTTTTTCCATGGCAACGCACTTCAGCAGTAACGTATTCTACTGCGATTTGTGTGAAAACTCATCCGATCTTTTTGGGTGCATAGGGCTCAATCATAAGCAGTACTGCATATTCAATAAGCAGTACACCAAGGAGGAGTACGAAGAGGTACTCCCGAAGCTGATACGACACATGCAAGAAAATCACGAATGGGGAGAGTTTTTCCCTGCAGGCATCAGTCCTCATGGCTACAATGAAACAGTGGCATACGAGTACATGCCTCTTACAAAAGAGGAGGCACTGCATAAAGGATTCGTGTGGAATGATCAGAAAAAAGAGCAACCGACAGTTGAGAAAATTATAGATGCCACAAATCTTCCGGAGAACATATGCGATATACCCGACGACGTTCTGAACTGGGCTATTCGCTGCGAAACAACAGGCATGCCCTTTAAAATCATCCGAAAAGAGTTGGAATTCTACCGCGAACACACTATTGCGCTGCCGCGTATCTGCCCTCGTCAAAGGCATGACAACCGTAATGCACTTCGCAATCCGCGAATATTGTGGGAGCGGAAATGCGACGCAACGGGAGAGAGCATTCACACAAGTTATGCTCCTTCTCGTCCCGAACACGTGTACTGTGAAAAAGCGTATCTGGAAGCAGTAAAATAATATGCTTCCATTTGCGTTCTCAGTGGTGCGTAACGCATAATTTTACCATGTCAGGTCACAGTAAATGGGCGAGCATAAAACATAAAAAAGGCGCTGCCGACGCCAAGCGCGGCAAGGTCTTCACGCGACACGCCAAGCTCATAGAAATTGCCGCACGCGAAGGAGGAAGCGGAGACCCGGATATGAACCCGTCTCTCAAGACCGCTATAGAGAACGCCAAAGCGGATAACGTGCCCAACGCCAACATAGACAGGGCGATAAAGAAAGGCTCGGGAGAGCTGAAAGGAGAAGCAACAGCCGCAGTCATCTACGAAGCATACGCACCGGGAGGAACGGCGTGCATTATTGAGTGTCTGACAGACAATAAGAACCGTACGCTCAGTAACGTTCGATGCACCATAGAGAAACGCGGCGGCAAATGGGCCGAAAGCGGCTCTGTGATGTACATGTTCGACCGCAAAGGCGTCATTATTGCCAAGGGGGAGTTATCGGATGAAGCAGAACTCAGTCTGATAGACGCAGGTGCGGAAGATCTGGAAAAGACCGACGGTATTATTTCCGTCACCACAGATGCCTCCGCATGGAACAAGGTTCGCGACGCGTTGAGGCAAGCGGGCTGTGACATACGGGAAGCAGGTTTAAAGTATGTGGCAAAGCAAGATGTGCCCGTGGAAGATACCGAAACGGCACGAAAACTTATGGCATTCATAGAAGCCATAGAAGAAGACGATGACGTCTCGGAAGTACACACCAACGCAGATATCGTAGACAGCGTTGCTGCAACATTGACCTAGCGCACCTCAAACACACCGACTGCGTCCCACTCTTTCTCCGTTCCGTCGGGGTTTTCGGAGACCAGAAGAATACTGAAGTACCCGGGAGCATGCGCTTTCCATGGTCGCACGAATGTGCCGGCACCGTCTGAAATATCCAGAAGCAGTGCTTCGTCCTGACCCTTATCGCTCCGTACAATCACTTTGAGGTTAGCGGGGCTGAGCAAATCCACCGGTGGGGTGAATACGCGAATATCCACAATGTCTCCCACCTGAATAAGCTCCATGGATCGCGGCGGTGAGAGAAGCACCGGCTCGGTGGAACCTCCTTCGTCTCCCACTACGATTCGAATTTCATCCGTCGCGATGTTCTTCGCCATATCTTCCGCCTCCGCACGAAGAATATGCACGCCGGGTGCGGCTTTCAGTGTGTACGAAAATTCGTAAGGCACACTCGGCTTGGTGGTAAGAAGTACATCATCGAGATAGAACTGTACGTATTTTATGGCACCGTTTACATCCCGTGCGTCCGCCTGAACAGTGATTTCCGCACCCTCGGGAACCGAAATGCCATCTCGAGGAGCGGTAATATTTACGGCCGGCCCCATGCTATCTTCATCGAAACGGAAATGAACCGTATCTTTCACGGTGTTAAAGTATTCATCGGTCAATGTCACGCTGAACTCATGCATGCCGGACTCCTTGATGCTCCGTGGCATACGCATGGCAGATTCGAAGAACGGAGCATCTGTCTCCTGACGAATGCGTTTTCCATCCACGTGGTACAGCACTTCCGAAATACCGGAACCGACCTCGTAACGAACCCGAGGCTTAAACGAAGGGTACGTTGCCGTTCCTCCTTCCGGAGGGAACAGAATGGACACTTCGGGCTTCTGTGCGCGTCCGGGAGTAAGAGAAATATCGCATACTTCCGTCGGTGCCACAGGCAGAGGAATAATTGCTCCCGAGTGATTCGGCGAGGCGTACCACAGCTCCATTTGACCCTTCACCCACTTCTGTACTCCCTCCTCCCAATCCGGCCACCGTCCGGGCATAATGCTGGTTGCTACCAGGAAGCTGCCGCTCTCCTGCGCCTCTTTCGGACAGCTGTCGGACGCAAGAAGTCGTGTGACCTTATCGATAGTGAGCTGTTTACACGCAGGATCTTGCAACTTCGGTGAATTCTCTCGCAAAAATACGTCCGATCTCCGGGAGTTAACAGGCGTACATTCCGTGGGGAACTGCCCTGAAAGCAGCGAAATCTGAGGGCGCACTATGTCGTCGGGTACGGTAAATTTTGTTTTGGGGGACTGAATTTTTCTGTGTGCACGCACCATGAAATCTTTCCAAACAGGACTGGCCGTATTTAAACCTCCTCCCCTGTCGAACATGGCACTGCTGTCTGCGTTGCCTGCCCATACGCCCGTCACCAACTCGGGTGTGTATCCCAAGAGCCACGCGTTATCCGGCTTGAGGAGCTTGCAGTTACCGCTCTTTTCATCGCGCTCCAAGCACTTGTTACTCGTGCCTGTCTTTGCAGCCGTTTCGTAACCGGGAACAGTGAGCTGAGATTTCCAGTACGCCTCGGGGCGTGCCTGCTCGTCACTGAGAATGGAAGTGATTTGATATGCGATACGAGGATCCAGCACTTCTTTTTTCTCCTGCTGAGATTCAAAAAGCAGATTTCCGTGTTTATCGGTAATTTTATGAATCGCAATCAGTGGCTTGTACACACCTGCACCCGCAAACGTGGAAAATGCCTGCACCATTTCATAGAGAGGTGTTTCTGCGGCACCGAGTGCCAACGGCCAGCCGTAATCAAAGCCATCTGCTCGTTCGTTCGCCAGTTCCTGACGACGACGGTGAGGAGTATCTGCTCCCATATTGCTCACCAGAGCAAGAATGCTTTCTTCACCTCCTCCCAAGAAGAATGCTTTTGCTGCAGGAATATTGCGGG
The DNA here is from genome assembly GCA_002787035.1 of Candidatus Peregrinibacteria bacterium CG11_big_fil_rev_8_21_14_0_20_49_14. GTDB lineage: Bacteria > Patescibacteriota > Gracilibacteria > Peribacterales > Peribacteraceae > GWB1-54-5. The sequence goes on from PCVP01000010.1 coordinate 115,801, forward strand.
AAGCACCGAGCGCGTAGCGAATGGTAAGCGGACCCATAAACTTCCCGTCGAAGTTCTGCGGCTCATCGTCTCCTATTTTGGTCGGGACATCGTACAGAACGGTTGCAGGAGTGTATCCGCGAAGGAATGCAGCTGCATACACGAAGGGCTTAAAGCTGGAACCCGGCTGCCTTGGAGCATGCACCATATCTATTTTTCCACCGTGTTCCGTGTCGCCGTAGTCCATGTTTCCCACGTACGTGAGAATTTCTCTGGTATCGACATCCACCGAAACCATCGCAAGATTTTGCGCTCCGAAACGGTTCAAAATATCTTCCCTGTGGAATGCGACAACCTCCTCCGCTATTTGCTGTAACTCCCAATCCAATGTTGTTTCTATGCGTAAACCACCTTGTTCCAACAATCCTTCCTCCGAGGTTCCCGCAAACATATTCTCCACCTGATCTCTCACCCAAAGCACGAAATGTGGCGCACGAATATCTTCTCTGGATGGTTGGAACGTCATACTTTCCAATGTCTCCAGCGCCACCAGGTGCTCCTGTTCCGTAATCAGGCCCTGCTCCTGCATGTTCTGCAACACCTGGTCCGTTCGTCCTCCGACATACACGGTTGTGGCACCCGAACCTATAACCGCACCGAGCAGTCCTATGCTGACATCGTTGTCGTCTATCTCGCTCGCTTTCGTAATACGACCTGCCAATACGTCCTCTTGTACCTGCTCGCTCACACGAGTGTGTACATGGGTACCATACGGACTGTAATAGGTCGGACGCTGCGGCAATGACGCCAAAACGGCGGCCTGCCCGAGCGTCAGCTCTTCCGCTGAAATTCCGAAATACGCCTTGCTTGCCTGTTCCACACCATAGGCATTGCTGCCGAATGGAATCCAGTTGAGGTACAACTCCAAAAGTTCGTCCTTCGTGAAACGACGTTCCATCTGGCACCCCAACATAAATTCTTTCAGCTTCCTGCTGTACACATTTTCATTCTGTAAATTCAAGGCGTTCCGTGCGAGCTGACGTGTAAGCGTGGAACCTCCTCCTGCGCGACCGAAATGCAGTACCACACGAGCAATGGCACGAATATCCAAACAGCCACGCTCATAGAAACGCTCGTCTTCAATGGCTATTGCAGCGTGTTTCAGGTAATCGGGAATACGATCTGCGGGAATGTATGTGCGATCCTGTTCATTAAAGAGCCTGTACAGCTCCACACCATTGCGATCCACTATCACCGTACTCTGCGAAGCAATAAGACTTCTGGGATCTTGGATATCGGGAAGCGTGAGCCACAAAAAAATGAGATATAGCAAAAGAAGTGAGGCAACTGCTCCTCCGCCTTGCAGTGCGAGCAGCACCCACCCCGTACCGTCGGTCGGTCGGTTTTCCAGCACATTTTTGCACACATGAAAACATGATTTGCCGAGAGACATACTGCGAGACAGCATGCTCCTTACTCCGGGAACAGAAGCTCTGGGCACGGCAATATAGCCACGTTTTCGTGATCCGGTGCGCTTGCGACGAGATGCTCCGTAGAGTCTGCGCTGATGGAAAGAGGAAGGCACCATTGGAGAGAGGCTAGAGTTTACGTGTGCAACCATGCAACTGCAACGTGCATACTCGTCGGAGTTATGCTATACTTGTGCGATGTTGCCTACCATAGTATCCGCCGTACTGACACTCCTCGCTCCGAAGGCATACGCGGCACAGCTGGCTACGGGCCAGTTTGGCATAGAGCAAAGCGCAGGAACGCTTACTATCAGCATTATTGTCAGCAACGTTTTAAGTGTTGCACAGGACACCATTGTCCCGGTATGTACTGCCATTTTTATAGCAGGTGCATTCTTCTTTACTGTCTCAGCAGGTGACGAACAGCGTAAATCTCTGGGAAAAGATTTGATGATAGGCGCACTCATAGGCATCGCGGTTGTTGTGGGCGTACGACAGATATTGAATATGGCTTACTTCTTCCTCTACGGGTCGAACTAACATCAGCCACTTTTTTCTTACACCAAGGCTTGCCTCACTTTACACTGTACGCAATGAAAGATCAGCAGTCCCCATCTGGCGTCATAGAAAGACTGGAGGCAGCGGAGCAACTCAAGCTTGCCGGAGCGTACGAACAAGCGCTTCTTATTTTGGAAGGACTGCTTGTGGAAGATCCCGAAAACGTATCTGCTCTTGAGGAAGTGGCGGACAACGAACTGAGTTTGGAACGATATTCCAGAGCGGAAACGGCAGCCGAACAAGCAATAGCGTTGGATGTCGAAAGTTACACGGGGCACTACATACTCGGGTTCCTTCGCTCACAAGAAGAGGACTGGGAAAAGGCACTCGTGCACATGCAAAAGGCAAACAAATTAAAAGCGAATAATGCCGAAATTCTGCGTTGTTTGGGCTGGGCACTCTTTAATGGCGGTCAGCGCGCACAGGGAATAGTAACGCTGGAGCGCTCATTGAATTTGGATGACGAAAACCCTCTCGCACTGTGCGATCTTGGCGTCGCATATCTGCAAACTCGCAACACTGCAAAAGCGAAAACATTGTTTGGTCGCGCGTTGGAACTTGATCCTGAAAATGAAAGAGCACACGAGTGCGTACAGGCCGTGACACGCATGGAAGAAATGATAATTGAAAAGCAGAGCTCGAAGAGTCACGCATAGCCTCGGAGTCCGTGCTGCAGTATACTGCGCGTTGTGCGTACGTTGGATTCAGACATATCTGTGGTGCTTGGTCGAGGCATCAGAAGAGGCATTACGACACTCCTGCGCGAGCGGGAATGGGGCACGTCACTCGGTGCGCTGTTCGGCGTATTCGTGTTGGTACAGTTACTCTTGGTTATTTTGGTCGGCGCGCAGGGGGTACAATTGCTCCTGAAAGAACGAACGGATTTACGACTGGAAGTACGCCAGAGAGCTCCCGCGCAAGACGTGCAGGAATTCTTCTCTTTCTTGCAACAACAGGAATACGTGCAAGATGCGGCATTCATTACAAAGGAGCAGGCATACGAACGGGCACGCGTGCACGACCCGGAACTCATAGCCTTTGTGGAGGAATTCGGTATGGGAAATCCGTTCCCCGATACGGTGAGTGTCACTCTGCGTTCACTGGATGACTACCCCGTATTCAGAAGTTTCATAGAACAACCGGAATGGAAGAATGTCATGAATCCTTCGTTTCTTTCGGAAGTAACAGACCAGGAGAAGCAGGTGTATGAGCTGCTGCGATTCACCCATGCAGGCAAAGCTCTTACCGCCATTATTTTGGCAGTGGTGGGAGCAATACTGCTCTTTATTACCACCGAACTCGTACGGCGACGCGTATTGGGGCGCTCGAACGAGGTACTGGTGGAAAAACTGGTGGGATCTTCCCCTCTTGCAATGTTCGTACCATTTGCAACCGAAGCATGCATTCTGCTGCTGCTCGCCATTGTCATCAGCATGATGGTAAGCATCGCACTCATTGTGGTATTCCCTCTGCTGGTACCCGCTCTGAAATCGGACGGTGCGCTCTCTGCGCTGGGCACACATATTGCTCCGCTTATTCGCACCACATTGCCCGCGTACTTCTTCTTGGAAATAGTGTGTATCCCCCTCATGGCCTCCGTAGGAACATGGCTTGGTATGCATCATGAGCTGCAAGCACGAACACTCTCTCTCCACGCCCACTGATATGGGACACACAGCCGAGTATCACAGTATCGTCTTAAAAACGTACGACGTGGGAGAAGCAGATCGCTTCTGTATAGTGCTGACGCGCGAACGAGGGAAAATAGCTGCCCGCGCACGCGGGGTGCGCAAGCCAAAAAGCAGAATGGGAGGGAGTATTCTCCCCCTGCAGGAAAGTATGCTTTCTATGCACGAAAGCAGCAGCGGACTGAGCATCAGTGGCGTGAGCCATATGCAAGATCACGCTTCCGCCCTGTCGCTACCGACGTTTCTGCACGCACAACAGGCAACCGAGCTCCTGCTCTCCGTTCTGGAAGATGATCATCCCGTACCGGACATATTTGAACTGATGCGGCAATTTTTAACCGCATGCAGAACGGAGGAAACCGTTCAGAGCCTGCCGTTTACGGTACGTATTTTACAAACCATGGGCATACTGCCGACGCAGAACTCTCATCAGATTTTTACGCATCTTTCCATGCCGGAAAGAGAGCTTATAGAAACATGTGCGCAACATGATTGGCATACGGCACACCTGCCGCATGAAAACAGCAGGCATCTGCAAGCACTGTGCAACCGTATCTTGGAGCAACAAACCAATTGGAAAATGAAAGCAGGATCTGTGGCAAGTTCCATGCTGCTTGCGAATTATGGCGCTTAGAGCCTGTTCAAGATCTGCTTTGATGGCGAAAATGACGCATTCCGTCGTGAGGCGATGCTGCGGAAGCCAAAACGTATCGAGATACGGTTTGGCTGAGCAGCAAGCCGCAACAGGAATGCGGCATTTGCAGCCCGAATTGAGATCTTGAACAGGCGCTTAGCGCGGACGGCGCCAGCGGGTCATCCAACTATCCGGCCGACCGCTCGGTGTACTTTCTACCTGTTGGGTTACTTCCGATTCTTCCGAAACAGCTTCTTCTTTGGGCTGAGAAGGCAGTTCGGATTCAGTCACTCCGATTTGAGTGAAACGAGGACGAGCTTCGTAAAGAGAGTACGTTTGCTCCAGCTCCTCCTCTCCGCCCTTACGCAGAACACGAAGCCAGCCTGCCCGTAGTCCCGGAACGCGCTCTCCCACCTTCCGAGAGGTTCCCGGCGGAATATCCGTGGTGTACTCCACCTTGTCTGCGGGAACAGAGCGTTTATCCCAAACATACGGTCCTATGACCTCCGCATCTCGCGCATCTCGCGTACCGTAATAAATGAAGTATGCGCGACCGTCATCCGCGTAGGTTTGAATGAGCAAATCTCCGGGACTATCGTTGAGAAACTGTACATCTTTGTATGGCGGATAAATGGTGGCATCCGTTCCTTCGGGGAAGTAGTAACGAACGCTGTAGCTGTGGTTGATTCTTTTCGTTATGGGAAATCCGTACTCCCATACTCCTCTGTATGCGGTCGTACTCACCTGACACAATCCGCCTCCGTAATCGGGCAATGTTTTATCCCCCTGTATGACAAGCTCCTTCTTATAACCCGTCGATGCGTTTACCGGACCCAAGACTTCATTGAAAGAAAACAACGAACCCTGCGGAATAATATGACCGTTAAACTTCTCCAGTCCCGTTGCGATATTGTGCTGTCTGGATGCGGGAGATCCTCTGTAATCGGATTCTCCGACAGCAACAACCTCTCGAATACCTCTCTGGGATAACTCCGTATCTTGAATGTTGAGCTGAGGCTGTATTTCGGTGACAGGGAGTGAAATATCCGTAATGCCAAGTCGCATAGCCTCTACCACCAGATTTGCCGCCTCCGCCAAATCGACATGCCTGCCGAGTAAGCCGACACCTTCAAATACCACGGCATCTCCTTCTTTACGTATGGTCACTGCACCGGGATCACGATTGAGAACACCGGCGATATTTCTGTCGATAGTTGCCTGAATGGCACCCTTATCCCACGCAGAAAAACTGCTGTGACTCACACCATCCGGAAGAGGCGGGATGGTATTGCCGTCTATGCGGAGCGATGCGGGAGGCAAAAAATATTCACCGTTATACGTCCAATGCTCTTCTGCATAACGCCAAGCCGGATAATCATCGGGATCTAACTCAAACAGAAAATGTTCGTACCGGATTGTAAGAGGAGCATACGCCGCATGCGCATCGTGCGGTGCCGCAAGAAAAAGCACGAACGCCAAACCGAGTATCGATACCCTAACGTTCATAGTGGGGAGAAGGATTCGCATCCAACGCCTGATTCACCAACGCATCCGCTCGGAAGTTATCCGCTCTCGGAATGTGGATGAATCGTATGTCTTTGAAATGTGATTTGAGATCTTGAATTTCATCGTAAAAGGGGCGGAGCGCCTCCATGCGGACTTTGTACTCTCCGTTAAGCTGTTTGACGATGAGTTCGGAATCCAGATAACACAACAATGCATTCGGATGATACCGCTTGGCAATTTTCAGTCCTTCTATGAGAGCGCTGTACTCCGCAACATTATTGGTGGTTGTTCCTATGTACTTTGCATGCTCTCGCAGCAATACGCCCTTGGAAGGATCTTCCAGTACACACCCTATTGCCGCCCTCCCGGGATTCCCTCGTGAACCGCCATCCGTAAAGAGGTGCAATGTGCCGCCTATTGCTTCGGGAGCATCGTCCGATGATTCCTGCGCACCTTCCAGTGCACGACTCACCACATCCGCCACAAATTGCTCTCTCTCCCGCACGCGCGGAAAGAGTTCCGTAAGCTGTCGTTCGAGGGAGGCAGGGAGTCGAATCACGACATCAGTGTAATGCAGATTCCTTATTTCTCACAGCCACACGAATGGTCGGTGCATCCGCATACGCCTTCGGCATCTTCCGGAAGGTCCAGTTTAAACCGTCCGTCGCGCATGTCTATCGTCGCCCCTCCAATTCTTTGCAGCGTGAGAGGCAGCGCGCACACACGTACATCCGAGCGCGACGGGCATGTGAATATTTTGGAATGCTCCTCCGGCTCTTTTGCAAATTCCAAACAAAATCCGCCCGCAAAATCCACGGTGACCATAAGCACTTCCCCTTCTCTATTTTCTGCGGATGCGATTTTCGCAATGCCATCCGCCGCTTCTTCGGTCACCGTAAGAACCCACTCGCGATCCGGCTGCTGCGCAATGGCAATATTGATGTCGTCCACAAGTTCGTCGATGAGCTCATCGGTCATGCCGTGCACTTTGCAGCCGTCTTCCAGAGACTCCACACCACCGATGCTGCACGAATAACAGTGCAAGCCGTACTCCACCATAATATCCGATGCCTGCGGCGACAGTGCTATGATTTCTTGCACGGTCATGGCTCGTGATATGGCGATCTCTTTTTCTTTTGCTGGCGATACTTTCTTTCCTGACATATTGTGTATCCTACGGTAGGATACAGTCTGCTCTCAACATTCTTTCAGCCTTTTTATGCCGAAATTTCTCCGCACTTCCACTCTTATCGCACTTCCGGTCATTACGCTGTTGCTCGGCTGGCAGTTGGGTATGAGTTTTGAACAAAAGCGCTTGGAAGAATTGAACGACCAGTTGGAATTTCTGTATGCGGGAGAAGTGGGTAGCGGACAAACGCTGGATGCCCTGGAAGATGATTTGAATTTCGCACTGCTCGATGGCATATGGCGACTGCTTCAGAAAAATTACATAGATCCCGAACAGCTGAAAGTGCAACCGATGCTCTTTGGAGCTGCTGCAGGAATGGTAAATGCCGTTGGTGACCGATACACCACTTTTATGACACCCGTACGCAACGACGACTTTCAGAGAACGCTCCAGGGCAGACTGGAAGGCATCGGTGCGGAGTTGACACTGAAGGAAGGGAAAATCGTAGTGGTGGCGCCCCTTAAGGGTTCTCCGGCCATACGTGCAGGACTGCAGGCGGAAGATATTATTACAATGGTGGATGCGGTGGATATCGCTGGCGAGAGCTTGGCGCAAGTCGTACAGCGTATTCGCGGACCACGGGGCTCTCAGGTTGTGCTGACTCTCGTACGCGAGGGTGTGGCCGAACCGTTCGATATGCCCATCGTACGAGCAGAAATTACCGTACCCAGCGCGGAGGGAGAAGTACTGGAAACAGCCAGCGGTTCTCTGGGCTACATATCTATCAATCAGTTCGGCGAAGAAACCGCACGAGAGCTGGAAGCGGTGGAAAAAGATTTTTTGAACAAGGATCTCAAAGGAATAATTTTAGATGTACGTTTCAATGGCGGAGGCTACTTGGAAAGAGCATCCGAAATAGTGTCGCTTTTCTTAAAGCAGGGAAAGGTTGTCTCGGTCGCAAGGCGCACGGGTGAACCCGAACATCATTACGTCAACGGAAGGCCGTTGGATATGGATATCCCCATGGTCGTTCTTATAAACGAAGGGTCCGCTTCCGCATCCGAAATTCTTGCGGGTGCGCTGCAAGATGCGGGTCGGGCGACTATTATCGGAGTCCAAAGTTTCGGTAAGGGAACAGTGCAGGAAGTGTTCGAACTTCCTGGAGGAAGCAGCATTCGTATTACCACCGCACGTTGGCTTACACCGAACGGAACGGATCTTAGTAAGCAGGGTATTACGCCCAATATCTACGTGAACCGCACGAACGAACAAATACAGGCAGGCATAGACCCTCAGCTGGATGCAGCGAAAGAGTGGCTACTGGATGGGGAGTATCCCGCAGTAGCACCTCCCGCAGAGGCGATGGATGCACAGCCTAGTAACTAAAGACTTCGTCTGCTTTAAAGAAACGGGCGATTTCCGCCTCGGCAGCTTCCGGACTGTCTGACGCGTGAGCAATGTTGCACATTTTGCTCTTCCCTTCTTCCTTGCTTCCCAATTCCGCACGAATAGAACCTTCGGCTGCGGCACGGCAGTCGGTTACTCCGAGCATTTCACGCATTTTTTCTATGATTCCCTCTCCTTCGAGCACCATGGCAAGAACGGGAGTCTCTTTCATAAACTCTTCCACTTCGGGGTAGAACGGAAACGCCGCAATGTGTGCGTAGTGCTCACGAAGAAGTTCCGGTGTGAGCTGAATCATTTTGCATCCGCGAATTGTGAATCCCGCACCTTCGAATCTTGCGATAACTTTGCCACAGACCTGCTTAGTAACGGCATCGGGCTTGAGGAGAATGAGTGTCTTTTCCATAAGTGAGAAAACGGTATGTAAAGTGGCGCCATGGTAGGGAAACTTTTCGGCACTGCAAACCATAAAGTCCATAAAGAACGGCTTTGTTTGCTCTCAGGAATGACGCAAAAAGGCGCTTAGGCTATCAGCTGTTCCATCTTTGCCTGATTATCTTCCTGACCTATGACGGCAAGACGAAAATTTTCCGGAGCAAATATTTTTGCAGCGAACGCATCCACTTGTTCTTTGGTTACCGCTTCGAATTTTGCGAGGTATGCGTCTATGTCGCATGTTTCGGGGTATAGCAGCTTCTGTTTTCCGTAGAAGTGAGCACGCTCCTCACTGTCTTCCAGAGACAGTGTGAATTTGCCGCGCAGGAAGTCTTTGGCACGTGTTAACTCACCTTCCGTTATCCCCTTTTCACGGCAGACGATGTATTCGTTTTTAATCAGCTCTATTGCCTCGTGTAATCTGGATTGATCCACTCCCGCGCGCGTGGAGAGAGATCCTGCATCCATATAACAATCGATATCCGTGGAAATGTAGTAGCACAGACCTTTTGCTTCGCGAATGTTCAAGAACATTCGTGAACTCATATTGCCGCCCAAAATAATGGCGAGAAGCTTCTGCGTGTACCTGTCTTGTTCCATGGCACTGGCGGACGGCACACCCAAAACCAAGTGAGATTGCTCTGTTTTTTTGGAGCGCAGATGCACTCTTTCAGATCCGTAATCCGAGAACGGCTCGAATTCTCTGCCCTTGTTTCCTTTCATTGCTCCGAAGTATTGGTTGGCAAGCTGCAGTGCGTTACTGCTTTCAATATTGCCCGAAAAAGTAACCACACAGTTATTCGGTGTGTAGAGACTGTCTTTGTACTTCTGAAAATCCTTCTGCTGCACACCCATAATGAGTTCTTCCGTTCCTATGGTATCCCAACCGAGGGAATGGTTACCGAACAGCAACCGTTCGAAATCCCATCCGGCGCGGTACATGGGAGTATCTTGGTACATGCGTTCCTCTTCCATAATCACACCGCGTTCTTTCTCTATATCTTCTTGCGGAAACGATGCGTAAAGCAGCATGTCTCCGAGTACGTCACAGGCGAGCTCGGTGTGTTTGGCAGCCACTTTCACGTAGTACCCCGCATACTCTTTGCCGGTAAACGCATTGAAATCTCCTCCCTTGCTGTCTATTGCCATGCTGACTTCTTTGGTGTTTCCGTACTTCTTGCCCCCCTTAAAGAACATGTGCTCCAAGAAGTGACTGATACCACGTTCGTTATTTTTTTCGTAACGAGACCCCGCACCTGCAAAAATTAGAACAGTGACAGATTCTGTCCCATCTGTCGGTGCAGTGAGTACAGGCAAGCCGGAATCCAACGTTTCTATGGAAAACACCTCTCGAGTGTAGAGGACAGGTAGAGGAGCGGCAAACCGAGAAAAGCCCAATTTCATGCGGTATATCCTTGACCCTTGGTGGCGGTTTTCTGTAGCCTCCTTCAACCATGCAAGGCAAACTCAAATGGAGACGGCGCTTAAGGAAACACGGTTTCCTGGCTCGCACGCAAACACCAGGCGGACGACGCGTTCTCGCGCGTAGGCGCGCACGAGGTCGTGTACAGCTTACGGTGCAGAAGAACGGCAAATAGCATTCGCGGAGTATATCGCCTCCCGATGGTATTGCGTGTACGATGTACACGATGACTGAGCATCTGCACAGGCTTTCGGCGGTTCTCTTTTATGCACTCGGCACAAGCTTCTTCGTAGCGTATTTGCTGCTTACGAACGGACTGTACGCACCGTGGCCGGAATGGTGGCTGAGCGTGGGAGACATACCGGTGCTGCTCTGTGGAATGCTGTACGGAGGAAGCAGCCTGTACATAAGTGTGAAACATCCAAAAGATGTTTCTCTCGCTCTTGCGATAGTGATTCTCATGCCGCTTGTGGCGCTGTTTACGTTCCTGGTGCTACTGAACTACTGGGAAGTACTGGGGCTTCCCGGGCCAGCAACGCAAATTTAGTTCGGCTCGCCGTTCCATATTACTTCACACGTACCCAAGTGCTTGTTTGTAAACCGTGCCGCAAGAAACAGGTGGTCGCTTAACCTGTTTATGTACACGATAACTTCGGGATTAATATCCTCTTGCTCGGAGAGAGCGACTATCCAACGTTCCGCTCTCCTGCATACGGTACGCGCATGATGGAAGAGCGCGGCAAGAGCGGAGCCTCCCGGAAGCAGAAAATTGGTAAGGGGTGACAGGTCTTCTTCCAATGCCACACTGCGTTTCTCCAGACTTGTCGTACTGTGTGAACGCACACGATCTACGGTAGCCGGACTGTCCAACGGAGTTGCCAAATCCGATCCGATACAAAACAACGTTCGTTGTATCGAGAGAATACCTTCGGATAAATGAGCAGGCAGATTCGAATCTGCGAGAATGCAGCCGAGAATAGCATTCAGCTCATCTACCGTTCCGTAGGCATGCAACCGTGTCTCGGCTTTGGATACGCGTTTGCCTCCGAACAGTCCCGTCTTTCCTTTGTCGCCGGTGCGTGTGGAAAGAGAAGCTCGTACCATGAGGAAGGGAGTATAGCATTGTCTTAGGCAAACTGCTTCATAACCTGTGCATGCAATTTCTTCGCCTCTTCCTCTGTGAGCGTTCTGTCGGGAGCTCTGTATGTGCAACGCAAAGTCAGATTGTAGGTCGTACCTTCTTTGGCAAAAAGATCAGCCACTTCCACGCTTTCTATGAGATCGCTGCCCGCACATGCTTTCTCCAGGGCATCGCGAAGTATGTTCTCGTGACTGTATGGCACAGTTTCATCGTACGTAACCGCAGGATACAGCGGCACCGCCTGTGCGACGGTTACGGTTGCGGGCATGGCAAACAGAACCGAAAGATCCAACAGCGCCACCGCGGTACGTTCGGGCAAATCGAAATCGGTAATGATACCGGGATGCAATTCAAACAGAGAACCAATAAGAGTGTCTCCCACTGCGATACCCGTGCTTCTCCCGGGGTGCGCCGCCGGATTGAGAACCGATTCTTTCGCGACACTGAGTTCGTATCCCGCTGCATTCAGCGCAAAAGTGAGATCCTGCTTCAGTGCGTAGAACGGAGTTTGCAGCAAACCCTTTGCAGATCTGCTCGCGCGCAGTGCGCCGAGTGCCTTGCAGCAGTCGGCACCGTTCGTAAACACCGTTCCATGATGGAACGTGCGCAACTCGCCTCCCGCACGCTTGATGTTCTGCTCGGCATGCTCCAGAAGACGGGGCAGAGCACTTGGCTGCAATAAGCTCAGCTCCGCTCCTATCGGGTTGAGAATTTCCACGGCCTCCGACGCGTCCAACCCACACTTGGTAAGAAGGTCTGCGCCCAAAAGACTCAATGGAAGAAACTCAAAGTAGCCCTGTTCTTTGAGTCCTCTGCGCACATAGTGTAGTCTGAAATCTCTCTCGGGGAGCGCAACCGTATGAAACGGCATAACCGGTTCTATGGCATTGAGTCCGTAAATGCGCCCTATTTCTTCTATGAGATCATGTGGTCCGCGTATGTCACCCAATCTGTGCAAAGGAGGTGTGGCGGTAATATCACCCTTCTTTTCTTGTACGGAAAATTCAAGTGCACTCAGGGCATCTGTCATTTTTGATACGGGAATATCCGTACCGAGCATGGCATTCACACGACTGCTCGATACTGTAATGGGATTGGCAACCCCGTCATCCCCCCAGGAGTCCATGGCAGACACAATGCGTGCTCCCGGAACAAGTTCCAAGAAAAGCTCTACGGCACGCAGAAAACCTTGTCGCACCGTCACGGGTGGTATGCCTTTTTCGTACACTGTTGCCGCATCGGTTCTGTGACCGGTGGCAATGACAGTCTTGCGAATGGAAGCGGGATCCACGCAGGCACTGTGCAAGAATATATGCTTTGTGCCTTTCTTTGTGGAACTGCGTAATCCTCCCATGACTCCGAGGAGATCAAAAATGCCTTCGTCGTCACTCAGGACTATGGAGCCGTCAGGCAGCGTGCGCTCCACTTTATCGAGAGTGGTGATTTTCTCTCCCTTCTTGCTCGCACGCATACGAATATCTCCTTTGAGATCATCGGCATCGAAACTGTGCAGAGGCATACCGACCTCCGTGGTGACAAAGTTTGTAATGTCTACGGGCAGACTCACCGAGCGCCACCCTCCCGCCTCCAGTCTTCGTACCATCCATGCCGGTGTTTCGCCGATGTTATCTATCGCAAGTAAACACGCACAGTATCGTGGCACCAGTTTTTTATCCTCCACATGAATGGTGAACGGCAGCGGATCTTTGGCGAACGCAGGCTCGGGGTACTCCGGCTTGTGTTTCCATGTTGCGATGCCCATGGCAACGCACTCACGGGCAAATCCCACCTGAGAGAAAAGGTCTGCCCTGTGGGTAATTGCGTGGTTGTCTATGTGCAAAATGGTATCTGTCAGACCCAGATACTCGCGAAGGGATTTGCCCACTCCGTCGTCTCCGTCTCCCAAATCTATGACGGGACGGTTGCCGTCTTCGGGCTTGGGCGGATACAAATCCGCCAGCTCAAGCTCTTCTGCAGCGCAAATCATACCTTCGCTTTTCTCTCCCCGAATTTTCACCGACTCCAGTGTTGCCATTTCTCCTCCCTGCCACTTCACCGTGGCTCCCACATGCGCGAATGCTATACGCATGCCCTCTCGCAGATTCGTACCACCACACACAATGGGCTTGGTACCCTTGTCCGTTTGTACCGTACAAACAGAAAGCCTGTCTGCATCCGGATGTTTTGCTATGGACAGTATTTTCCCCACACAACAATGTGAGAGCAGTGAGCCTTGTTGTTCCACTTCGTCCACCTCGGCGACGTGCGCCGTTACGGCATCCGCAATGATCTGCGGATCCGTCTCTGTAAATTCTATGAACTGTGAAAGCCAATCGAGTGAAAGCCTCATACGAAGCGAAGCATACACGATAGGCCCTGCCCCATGAACGAGAAAATCGCACTTTACGAAAAAACGTGCTAGCCTGAATGTACCCTTTCCTTTTCATTCCTATGTTAAAAAAGAAGAAGCATATTGCGCCGAGCTTTGAAGAAACCATCGCTTGGACGGTTTGTTTGATCCTTTTCATAACCATGCTCACGGCATTGCGAGGTGCATATGTGCTCCATATGCAGTTTGGCAGAGCTGCCATCGGCAGTTCCAATGCCTCTTTGGCACTCATGGCAGCCGGCATAAACACCGGTCTCTGGGGTCTGTGCATTGGTCACTGTCTCGGATTTGGCAAAGAAGAGAAGAAGTAGGAGACTTTACTTTGCCCTGCCTTCCGCCATTGCTACAGTGGGGCTCTTCCACGTGGAGAGGTCGCATAGTGGCCTAGTGCGCACGCTTGGAAAGCGTGTAAACCTGTAAGGGTTTCGGGGGTTCGAATCCCCCCCTCTCCGCCACCCGTCTTCGTTCGCCTTTGGCGAACTACGCCGTGGTGGCTCATAAACTATTACAGGATGCCGCGGCGTAGTTCGCAGACGAAGCCGGGCAGTTCGAAACTCAGGACATTTCGTAAATCATCCACCAGTCCCAGCCACGTTGAATTCGAGCTGAAGACGAGTGCATAGTACGAAGTCCGAAGCAAAAGACCCTGAAGTAAAATAATGACATAAATCATAGATTTGCATACTCTCCGTCACTACACTGCGCGCGATGCCTCCAGATGCGCCACATAACGACGAGACAGAGTTCTCCATAGACCACATTCCGGGTGTGAACCCGATAGTGTTAAAAAACGGTGATCTCTTACAAGAGGACGGACACCGCATCGCGAATATCTTTGAAGAAAGTGCGGATCATATCCCGCAAGAAAGCTCCATTGCCCTTGCCACAAGAGCGCTACGCCAAGCGGGATACGGATTACTGCACATACCGGGAAAATTGGTGACACTGCGAAGTCTGAGTAATACAAAAAAACCGCACGACAGAGAATATGTGCGTATGCGTAACGAGAAAGCCAGAGCATTCGTGGAAGACTTTCTCGGCAGGTTTGTATCGGAGGAGAGCGAAATTCATGGCACTGAAAATCTGGCACAAACCATGGAAGAAAATCGTACGGGAAAACCCGTGTTGATGATGGGAAACCACGGATCTGAATTGGACCCCGTACTCGCAAGTATTCTGCTGAAGAGAGAGTATGCAAATCAACACAATGGCAACGAACTGTTGGCAGATTCGGCGGCGGAGGCCAGAGAAAAATTACTCGCGGTTATCGGCCATAAAGTAATGTTGGAAAAATTCCGTCGTACGTTCTCGGGTGCCGTACACTCGCTGTTTACGATAGCCACAAAGTATCGCGAGAATCTTCCCGAGGAAGAGAAAGGAGTGGTGAGTGCGTATTTGGATAATGTAAATACCATACTGCGAGAGCTTGTAACCCACCCCGAATATCTCGTGATGCTGTTCCCTGAGGGGGGACGTACCAGAAATAATCAGATAGGAATGCAGATGGGTGTGATACGCGCGGCATTCGGCAAAATAATCCAGCCGACATTCATAGAAGCACCTCCGAATTTTCTGGAGTTGGAACAAGGCGAAAAAATGAAATTTACACCTGAGCCTGTGAATATATATTTCGGAAAAGCGTTCACGGCGGGTTCCCAGAGCACCCGCACGGGTATGACAGATTTTGTGAATGCATTCAGAGACAGCCTGGCCGAAGTGGGAGCGCCCGTGGATAAGTACGAATGGGGTGTGATGCAACGCACCAAAAAAAATGGAACTGATCCGAGAGAGTTGCAGTTTCATGGCATAGTTTAAAGTTCTCCCGTTCTGTCTTTCGGCGCACGGTACGAAAGCCCGAGAGCATCGTAGATGTCTTTTTCCTCTTTGCTCGCAATCACTTTTTCTCCGTCGAAAAGTCCGTACTCACTGAGTTTCCACCCTTTCTGTATGGCCACTTTGCGCATGGCGATGTTGTGCTCCTTGCTGCCGGTAAAGTAGAGCAACGCACTTCCCCATTGGTCCGCAGTCACAAAGCGTACATCCACACGCAGACCGTTTTGAAGATCGAACGAGAGTTTCTTCTCTCCGTGTGCCACGACGTCTCTCACCATGGGCAGAGCCGCTATGGAATCCGATACGTGTTGGGGACCGGTTGTAATAACAAGCACATCTATATCTCCCACGGTTTCCTTTTCTCTTCTGTACGATCCCGCAATTTCGCTGCGCTCCACTCCGGGCACTTTCTCTATGTTTTTTCGCAATGCCTCAACATCGTCTCGTATTTCACTGCGCGCAAAACGCTTTGTACGCTCGGCAACATTCTTCGCATTTTCCAAAATCTTCTGCTCCATTTCCTCGGACATACGAGGCAGGTTGCGAAGCTTGCCCGCCTGTGCGGCCGCTATGAGCTCTGCGACGGTGGAAATTCCCAACGCTTCCTGAAACTGGCGCACACGTTTTGGCCCGAGATCTTCTATATCCATAAGTTCGGCAGAAAGCCCTCCTTGTTCCAGGCGTAACTTGCTCAGAAAAGAAATTTCTCCCGTTTCCAAAAATTCGATAATTTTCTTCGCTATTGCATCGCCGATGCCGGGAAGTTTTTTGAGTTCCTTTTCATCTCCGTAGGTCGAAACATCTCCGGGTAAATCCTCCACTACTTGAGCGGCACGACGATACGCAGCAGGCTTAAAAGCCACCTGCTGCTCATCCAGAAGAGCTGCAATTTGACGAAGCATTCCAGAAATAATCTTATTATTCTCCACCATTCTACAGTAGCTTGTCACCCTGAGCTTGTCGAAGGGTGCCGGAGCATGCCTGCAATGGCTGTGTTGTTGCTCACGGATACAGTGTACCTCATGTCACAGATTCGACTACGCTCACTCTGTAATTACAGAAAACAACGAATGACCTGAACTTGAAAAGTGTCAGACCTGCAGCGCGAACGGCTACAGGCCTGACGGGGTGGGACCGGCCTCTTGCGAGACCGGCAACTGATGACTTCGGTCAGGACGCAGGATACGTCTGTGGGCGACGGTATCGACGGTGCGGCTTGCGGCGCTCGAGCCACTTGCGGATCGTCGGGCACTTGGGGCCTTCGCGGTTATCTCCGAAGAGGTGGCGATGCCAGCTTGTCGGACTGCCGATCGGGACCCCGCAAACGGGGCAAAAATCTCGAGAGATTTCCACGATGGCAGAAAGCTGAAATCGCAGACTGCCCTTGCCCAGACGGATGCGGCCGTTTCCGTTGCGATGCTCATGACGGCGGCATCGTTTTCGCCGGTTGCCCTTGCGTTTGGGCATGGTGAGTCCTCCTGTTTGGGACAAAAACCTGTAAGTCTCAGCCCGACACTCGGTAGCACGCTACCGAAGGTCAGGTCATTTGTTGCGTTGCAATGCTGTGAATGAACACGGTACATCATCTGCACTCGAGGGAAAAAGGGTTCGGGTTCGGCTATGAAAAGCCGAACCCGAACGTGCGCCGGCAAAACAGCCGACTATCGGAGATCAGACGCTGTCTACTGCGTCACTGCTTCAACCTCGACTCGAGAAGGACAAGCCTTCGCGTGATCATTGCGACTCTGTTCCTTCCGGAACGGTTTTTCGCAATGAGGGCACTGAAATTCCTGCCGCTCGCGCCGCTGCTTCTCGTGACCATTGCGACCGCGCTGACTGAACGAACGTTTCATCGACGTTTCTCCAAGTACTGCTCTCCTAGCAATCATCCACATACAAACGATGGGGATGGGTTCCTATCGGTTAGTTCAAAGTAGTAAGGAACCGAAGAGCAGATGATGTATCGCGATGCTATAAAGGATCAAATGAGAATCTATCGTGATGCAATATTGTATATATTGCACTAATTTTAAAATTTGTCAATTCTCCTGACACCCTCACAATAAGAGGAGAGAGGGGCAGAGTCAATAACACCTCGATGCCTCTTCGTTTTCCGCATTCAGTAGCGATTTACTGACTATTTCACGACTTCTGCGAATCGGCATGTCGTCAAAAATCTCTGATATGAGAAGGTACTATTTATGTTTATAACATAAACTTGCATTTTGAATAGTACCTGGTACAATCCTGCGGTCCTTTTTAAAACAACGAAGGGAAGAAGCGGATGGTGCTCATATGTGAACTCCATCCCCCTCTTCTCAACCCCTGTACCCTAGCTGAAAAGGAATGTCCGATGGCACATGGCTCTCGCATGAAACGTAAAACGAAGGCTAAAAAAGCCGGACGAGTCGTTTCCTACAAGAATGGAGAAAAAAAGAAGAAAGGAAACGGTCGACGGCAATAAGTCTTCAATACGTCCATCAGCCCGAAGAGGTCCGCCCCCGTACTGATCGCAAGATTGGTACCGGGGCATTTTTTACGTACCTTCCTGCCAGGAACCCAAGTACTTCAGTTGCTCCGGAGTAAGTTCGTCTATGGAGAGACCCATGGCTTCGAGCTGGAGCTTGGAGATCTCGTCGTCTATTTCCGCAGGAAGAGTAACAACGGCATTCGGAAGTTTTCCTTTATTCTTTACAAGGAATTCGCACGCAAGTGCCTGCCCGCAGAATGAAAGACTCATAACTTCGCTCGGGTGGCCTTCTGCGGAAGCCAGGTTTACAAGACGACCTTCGCCAGCCACATACAGTACGCGACCATCTTGCATGAGGTATTCATCCAGGTAATGGCGTACGCGACGCTTGCGCGTTGCCACTTTCTCCAGACCTTCCAAATCTATTTCGTTATCAAAGTGACCGGAGTTACAGAGAACTGAACTGTCTTTCATTTTCGTCATGTGCTCCGTGCGAATGACGTGGTAGTTCCCCGTAACCGTAACGAAGATGTCTCCGACGGACGACGCGTCTTCCATGGTCATAACACGATGCCCGTCCATGGCAGCTTGCAGAGC
Organism: Candidatus Peregrinibacteria bacterium CG11_big_fil_rev_8_21_14_0_20_49_14; assembly: GCA_002787035.1. Lineage (GTDB taxonomy): Bacteria > Patescibacteriota > Gracilibacteria > Peribacterales > Peribacteraceae > GWB1-54-5. Next base: position 134,456 of record PCVP01000010.1, read on the forward strand.
GCAGAAGGCATCCACTTCCGTGACTATCACCTGTGCACCGAGACCCTTTGCTCGCATGGCCACACCTTTTCCACAGCTTCCGTAGCCCAGCACCACAACCGTCTTTCCTGCAACCAACACATTCGTGGAACGTAAAATTCCGTCAAATGTGGACTGACCCGTTCCGTAGTAGTTATCCATGAGGTGCTTTGTCTTGTTATCGTTCACAGCCACCATCGGAATTTTCAGCGCACCGTCTTTCACCATGGCATGTAGACGAATGATTCCTGTGGTTGTTTCTTCGCATCCTCCGAGAAGCTTCTCTAAAAGCTTCGGATGCTTTTGATGCATTTCTGTTACGAGGTCACATCCGTCATCTATGGTGATATCCGGCTCGGTCTCTATGACTGCTGTAAGGAACTTGTAGTAATCCTCGTTACTCTCACCCTTGTACGCCCACACCATAACGTTCTCTTCTTCTGCGAGTGCGGCTGCAACGTCGTCTTGTGTGCTGAGTGGATTACAACCTGTTATGGCAACTTTCGCTCCGCCTGCGGTAAGAGTGCGTACCAGTACTCCTGTTTCCTTGGTCACATGCAGTGCCATACCGATGGTAAGACCTTCGAACGGTCGCTCTTTTGCAAAACGGTCACGAACCCGAAGTAGTGCAGCCATACGCTTTTCTGCAATTTCCAGATTCAATCTTCCCTGTTCTGCCAATGATGGATCTTTGACGTGTGACATGCCGAAGGAGCGTAGGGAATCATCTTGAAGTTATCAAGACAATGCAGGCAATTCCTCTCCGTAGGCAGCACGCACACGCTCATGAAGATGATCCATATCCAAAGAATCCAACAGTGTGCCTTCGGATTCCACGGCAAAAGAACCCATGGCAGCACCAAGCCGCACTGAATCTTGCAGAGACCATCCGTTACTCAAGCCCGTAAGAAGGCCTGCGCGCAGTGCGTCTCCCGCTCCCGTGGGGTTCACCACCCGCTCTGCCGTACATGCGGGAACATCCATGGCATCTTCCTTCGTAAAAATCTGCGCACCTTTTTCTCCGCGGGTGACCACGATGAAAGGAACATACTGCAACAGGTCTCCTTCCGTTGTGTTGAGTGTCTCGGTAATCACGCTCCACTCAAACATATTCGCTATGATTCCCTGACTGTGCCCAATGGCTCGCATGAGCGTATCTGCACTAAAAGACATCACCTGTTGCCCGGGGTCGAACAACGCTTTCACACCGAACTCGTCACACCATGCAAGTGCGTTCATCATCACCGTCGCATCTCGCGGGCTGACAATGGCGTACTCTATGTCGTCTCTGTCGTCGGCAAGGTCGGGCCACACTCCTTTCGCGTCCGCACCCGGATGATAGAAAATAATCTGATGCTCCAAATCGTCCGTGCCGATAATGGCGGTGGACGTAAACGCATCATTCAATTGTTGAATGTTATTTGTACGCACTCCGCGCTCTTCCAGTAAGGAAAGATACGCCCCTCCGTCGCTGCCAACCGTTGCGACAAGCAGAGGATTTTGCCCGAGCAAACTGAGTCCCCAGGCAATGTTTGCCCCCGTTCCTCCATGATGTTTGGCAAAGTGCGGCGTCACATACCCTACCGAGAGCGAATCGAGCGCTTCGGGGTTGAGCGCATCGGTAAACGAACCGTCATACGTGAGTAAGAGGTCGTACGCGACTGATCCTGTAACAAGAATTCGACTCATGTTCGGCGACTATGAGCGACGGGCGTCGGAAGGTCAACGCAGGGAGTGCTTGCATATAGCATAAAATAAATCATAATACCATTATGAGTGAATATGACAAATTTGATGAACCGTTGGATTGGAGAGAAGAAAGAAACGATGGAGAGAAGGAAGACGACGGTGAAGACAGTGAAACCGACGGCATTTCCGCACTTCTCTGTTATATGGCTCCCATGCTTGAGCGCGTGGAACTCACGATGGAACTCGAACAGTTTCTGGATGAAATAAAGCTGGAAGACACTGAACATGGAGCTGTGTATCTGGAGTGTCTGTGGTTCATGTCGCCGGAGTATGCCCCGGACGAGAGCGAATCTTTCATGGAGGTGATAGCAAACGAAATACTGCTCCGTAGAACACGGCTGATAGAGGAACGTGAAAAATTAAGCAGGGAAATAGGAACTGCACGAGTAAGAGAGCTGGAACATCATTTGGGCTTAAGCCCTCAATACATAGATTTCTGGATTCAAGATGAGCAGAGTGCTCACCCGTTTGAGAACATAGACGAAAGCAGAACATCCGATGTTCTTCTGTACATCGTGCAAAAAATAATGGCAGAAACCGAAGAAGATTTGGATGATGAATTGGATGATGAATCCACAGGTAAGGAGGATTCGGTTGAAAGTTTGGATGAACTTCTGCAAGAAAACGAGCCCGACACCTTTGGTCATAGCTCCGAGTGGGGCAACCTCGGAGAACCCGAATACTAAATCTCTCAATATTGATGCCATGCCTCTCTGCGTACGGTACACTCCGATCATATGAATATTGCCGTTGTCGGTACCGGTTACGTAGGGCTTGTATCAGCTGCCTGCTTTGCAGAGCTCGGGCACACCGTCATAGGTGTGGATATAGACAAAGAGAAAGTTCGAAAATTGAAAAATGGAGAGTGCACCATTTACGAGCCTGGTTTGGAAGAAGTACTGCAACGAAATCTTAAAAGCGGGCGCCTCTCATTTACCACAGATCTCACCGAAGCACTCCCCGCTGCCACCGTGGTGTTCAGTGCGGTGGCGACTCCTCCGAACGAAGACTTCTCTGCGGATTTGAAAGCGGTGTTCATCGTTGCCGAAACGGTCGCACAGTATGCGAACCACGACCTCGTCTTCGTGAACAAATCCACCGTACCGGTGGGCACGGGAAAAGAGTGTGAGCAGCGCATTCAGCGCGTGCTGGATCAACGTGGTGAGAAGTACCGCATTCCTGTCGTTTCGAATCCGGAATTTCTCCGTGAAGGATGTGCCGTGCGCGACACATTGGAGCCCGACCGCATAGTGGTGGGCATAAACGGAAACAATTGGGCACGTAAACTTATGGACGAGCTGTACCATCCGCTCACTCGCGTGGGCAAACCGCTCCTGTATATGGATCGCGAAAGTGCGGAGATAGTGAAGTACGCAAGCAACGGATTCCTGGCTACGAAAATCTCGTTTATCAATATGCTCTCAGAACTCTGCGAAAAGACGGGAGGAAACATACGAGATATCGCACAGGGCATGGGATTGGATGACCGTATAGGGCCTCGTTTCTTGCATGCGGGAATTGGGTACGGCGGCAGCTGTTTTCCGAAAGACGTGAAAGCGCTCATCGCACTCAGCAATGAAACAGGTATTCCCCTGCCTATCGTACAGGCAACACATGACATCAATGACCATCAACGAAAACGTTTCTTTGATAAGTTTCTCTCCGTGCTGCCCGCTAGCGCAACTGTGGGAATTTGGGGACTCAGCTTTAAGCCCAAGACAGACGACATGCGAGAAGCTCCGAGTTTGGACCTTATTCCCATGCTCACAAAAGCGGGTCATACGGTGCGAGTACACGACCCCATTGCCATGGAGAATGCCAAAAAAATTATCCCGGACATAGAGTACGCAGAGTCCCCCATGGCAGCGGCAAAGGATGCCGATGCTGTGATAGTACTTACGGAGTGGGATGTGTTTCGCGGGGCAGACTTACACGAACTTGCACGCGATATGAAAGGCCCGCACCTTTTTGACGGACGTAATATTTACGAGCCCAAGGAGGTGCGCGATGCCGGACTCACGTATTATGGCATTGGAATTTCTTAAACCACTTCGTATGAAAATATTGCTCACAGGGTCCGCCGGATTCATAGGATTTCACACCGCAAAGGCATTGCTGGAGCGAGGTGACGAGGTGATAGGGTTCGATAATTTCAACGATTACTACGACCCTATACTCAAGGAGAAGCGCAGTGAAATTCTGGAAAAATACGAAAACTTCACGCTCATTCGCGGAGACCTGAAAGACAAAGAGGCTCTTGCAAAAGCGTTCGACCTCCTTGGTTCGGGCCCCGACACTCGCGTCTGCCACCTGGCGGCACAGGCGGGGGTACGACACTCCATAGAGAATCCTCAGTCCTTTTTGGACGATAACATCGGAGGATTCGGGAACATCATAGAACTCTGCAAGCAGCGCAATGTGGGAGGACTGATATATGCTTCCAGCAGTTCTGTGTACGGAGACAGCGATGTACCCGCATTTACCGAAGAGCAGAACACGGACCACCAGGTATCGCTCTACGGCATGACCAAGAAAGCCAATGAGCTCCAGGCAAGCGTATACCACAATCTGTTCGGACTGCCGTGTACGGGACTTCGCTTCTTTACCGTCTACGGTCCGTGGGGTCGCCCGGACATGGCTCTGTATCTGTTTACCGACTGGATAGTGAAAGGGAAACCCATGCAGATATTCGGTGAAGGAAAAATGCAGAGAGATTTCACATACGTCGACGACATTGTCGCAGGAATCGTGGCTTCGTTGGATAAAAACTACCCCTGCGAAGTATTCAACCTCGGTGGAGATAAAACCGAAGAACTCATGGATTACGTGCGTACCATAGAAGAGTGTTTGGGTATGGAAGGAGAAAAGAATTTCTTACCCATGCAACCGGGAGACGTGGTGAAAACATCCGCAAATGTACACAGAGCGCGCACGATGTTGGACTACGATCCGAAAACACAGATTAGGGAAGGTATTCCCAAATTCATTGAGTGGTACAAGGAGTACCACAATGTGGCCTAAGCCAACTGATGCCTTCGCACCCAGGTTTCGGGTTGCACCTGAATAAGTTCCCAGCCTCTGCGTTCCCACTCGGGGCATGTTTCCAAGCAGACCAACGCACCTGCTTCTTCCGGCACTGTGTCGTTCATTTTACGTACGGGAAGAGGGCTTTCGTACTGCCACTCGTGTCCGAATGATCCGTAAATAAACAGTGTGTTCTTCGCATCTTCCGCACGAAGCAGAGTCGCTGTGGAACGGGCGGCGGAAGGGTGCAGTTCCTGCACAAACCCCGAGAGCAAATACAAACCTATGCCACATGCAATGAGGGTATTGAGCCTCGGAAAGACGAAAGACGAAGACGATGCCACCACCCCACCAACAAAGAGTGGTAAAAAGAGCACGGCGTAATAGTCGTAGCGAGAGAGAGCGATATACAGAACAACCAAAAGAAACGACAGCATAAGACCGGGGTTACGGGTATGGAATATTCCCTTCGTACCAAGAATGCTGAGTACCGCGCTTCCTCCTATTGCCCACAGTCGCAACAGGGCAAGGGAGCGACCCGTAATAGTAGATCCTAAGTCACGACTGCCATGAATCATCATACTGGCAGGAATAAGGGGATTTGTAAGCGTATACAGCGCAAGCAGCAATACCGGCACACAGACGTATGCCGCCTTCTCCCACAGCGGACACTCATTGTTCCAAAAATAGAAAGCAAGAAGCGGCGCAAACAGTACCGCCTGATACGCGGTAAAGAGCGAGAACAACCACACGAGTCCTATGGCAGCGTCAGGCGCTTTCTTGTGCATAAGAAAAAGCAGCAGAAGTATCTGCATTGCAGTAATGGGAGCCATCATAATTGTGCCTGCTTGCAATACCACGCCACCCGATACCAACCAGAGCATGCACAAACCGGTACGGTGCTCTTGCTGAAGATCTTTGGCCATACTCCACACCAGCCATACTCCGTGCACCATAAGCGAGGAGAACAACACGCGCACCACCATTTCCTGAGACGGAAAAGAATCAAACATTCCAAGAAGAAATCGCACTGCGGGAGGATGCGGATACGGAATATCCATAAGGTACTTTGCTTCGTCTGTTCGCACTCCGGAAACCGTCTGAATCGCAGCCAATGCTATGGCATAGACTTGCAATACCGTAAGGAAAACTATGCGCCGCATGGAGAGTAGGTGGAATGTGAAAGCGTGACGGTAAAGCAACGAAGAGTATCTGCGCCGCGCGCATGTGCACGATGAGAAACGCGCATGGAATCATCCGAAAAAGATACGATGTGAAATCCCGAAAGGAGCAGCCCTTCGGAATCGGCAATATGCTCCAGTGCCGCCTGCGTCTGTGCCCGCACATTGGCATCCGTATACAACGGTAATAAGACGACAAGCCGAATGACAAGCGGAAGCACAACCGCAATGCACGCCGTACCGAAGAGCGTAAAAGACTTCTTCATATGTGCAGTATAGCCTTAATGCCTCCACGTGAGCATTCTATTCATGGTGTAGTTCCATATCACTCCCGTAAATGCTCCGACAACCACGCTCAAGATTTTCGCAAACCCGAAAGAGAAGAGAAACGCACTCACCGCATAGTTTGCCAACGCACCGAACAAACACGCACCGTTGAATTTCAGAAATCCCACCAGTGCCGCTCTCCCTTTCAGGCGGACATGCGAAAAAGTCCAAGCGTTATTCAACAGAAAGTTAAAAACTACCGCCGTTTCTATTGCCACTGCAACGGAAAGTGAGAACTGGCGAAACGTCGGCTCCGCCGCTCCCGCAAAGAAATACGATATGAGACTGAATGCCGACACATGCACTATGACTCCCATGGAACCGACGATGCAGTACTTCACAAATACGAGAGGAATGAATCTGCCCAGTGCCACGTCGTAGAGGTATTCAAGAAATTCTATCTGCACACGGCGTGAGAGTTTGCTTTCTCCGTGCATGCGCTTTCCGAAGGTAAAAGGAATTTCTTCCGCACGCGTTTCCTTGGGAACATGCACGAGAAAATCCAACAGAATTTTAAATCCTTTGGGATTGAGAGTGGGAAGCACCTTTTCAAACGTGGATCGGTGCACGGCAAAAAAACCGCTCATGGGATCTTTCACCTTCACTTTGCACAGAGACATGGCAAGTTTGGTGGCAATGCGACTGAGCAGATACCGCTGCTCATCCCACTCTCCCACGCTTCCTCCTTCCGTGTAGCGAGAACCGACAGAAATTCCTCCGTTTGCCAATGCAGCTTCGTACAGAGCGGGCAACAAAGACTCATCATGTTGACCGTCGGCATCCATGACGCCGAACACATCTCCTTTGGCGGAGAGAAATCCTTCAATGACAGCGGAAGAAAGTCCTCTGCGCCCGACGCGGCGTATGATATGCACATCATCTTGATCGTGAGCAATTTCCTGAGCAATATGCCATGTTTTATCCGGCGAATCGTCATCGACAATGATGATTTCATGCGGAACACACGCAAGTGCATTTTTAATACTCCGTACGAGTTCGGGAATATTTTCCGCCTCGTTATACGTCGGGAGAATGAGTGAAAACATGAGAAGGTAATCCTAGGTAAAAAAACCGAAAAAGGCTACTATCTTACCGATATGAAGATACTTGTAACCGGTGCATCCGGGACCATAGGAACCAGGCTTTGCGAAATACTCCTTCAGGAGGGCAAAGATATTGCGGGTGTGGATCGCGTGCCCAATAAGTGGCTGCCCGCAGTCAACGACATCACCGTGCAGGCGGATTTGCTGCAGGAAGATCAGCTGCAAAACATTCCGTCCGATGTCGATATTATCGTGCACCTTGCTGCAAATGCGCGAGTGTATGAGCTGGTGGAACATCCCGAACGGGCCATGGAAAATTTGGTCACCACGTTTAACACATTGGAATTCGCCCGTAAAAACGGCATTAAGAAAATCATCTTTGCCTCCTCACGCGAAGCGTACGGCAACATAGCCGCGGAGAGCTATACGGAAGATATGGTAAGAGTGGAAAACTGCGAGAGTCCGTACACAGCAAGCAAAATAGCGGGAGAGGCATTGGTGGAATCGTACATGCGCTGTTACGACATAGACTTCGTCACACTTCGTTTCAGCAACGTGTACGGCATGTACGACGATTCCGTACGCGTGGTGCCTCTCTTCTTCCGACTCTCGAAAGCAGGAGAGCCCATGACAATATTCGGAAAAGAGAAATGTCTGGATTTCACATATATAGATGATACCGTTCGTGGAATTTGCAGTGTTATAGAAAAATTCGATGACGTAAAAAACGATGTGTACAACATCGCATACGGAAGCGGCACCACCATTATGCATTTGGCAGAGCGTATGCGGGAACTCACAGGCAGTACATCCGAAATACTGGCCACAGATTCGAGGCGCGGAGAAATTACGAAGTACATCGCCAATGTGAGCAAAGCCCGCAAGGCACTCGGATACGAACCCTCCATACCGTTTGAAGAAGGCATACTGAAAACTGTGGAATGGTACGAATCTCATACGTAAGCCTCATGGATAACAATTACACCTACAATCCCGATACCTACTGGCAAGACACGGAAGACTCCTACCCGCACTACCCCACCGTACGGCACCGCAAACGCTTTATTCTAAGCTCTCTGCGCAAGCACTGTCCCGGAGGGAGTTTCAGTGTGTTCGACTTCGGCTGCGGAGAAGGAACGCTGCTTGCCACCATTCAGAAAGAGTTTTCACTGCAACCTGAACAGGTGGGAGGATGTGATATTTCGAAACAAGCGGTGGAGGGCGCACGAAAAAAACTCAACAGCCCGTACCTGCTGCACGAAATGTATCCTACGCTGACACAAAAGTTTGACGTGATGATTTGCAGTGAAGTCATAGAACATACCACCGACTACGAAAACGTACTGCGATGGATGGCAGAAAACCTGAACTCGGGCGGCGTGATGATAGTCACCACTCAAAGCGGCAGCATACACGCATCCGACAGATACACAGGGCACACACAGCATTTTATTCTGAAGAATCTTCGAAAGATGATGGAAGGATTTGGCTTGAATATGCTCACTGCAAGACTGTGGGGGTGGCCACTCTTTTCGTTACAGAAATACCTTACGAATATTCGGTTTGACCGGATTCAGAAAAATTATCTGGAAGGGAATATAACGCTTCATAAAAAAATTACCTTCTCGCTCGCGTACGCGGCGTACTTCGTACATGACCTCATTCCTCTCGGACCTCAAATTTACATAGTGGCTCGAAAAGCGTAAGTTTTTACGCTTTTTTCTCTTCGTGGTACACACGTTCCGCGTTTACTTCCCATATGTTCGCGTTGTTTCGTATGCCTTCTGCAATGTTATCGACCGCTGTCATGGCAGTAAGCATACTGTGGTCTTGGTTGTTGTAGCGGTGCATACCGTTGCGCCCTATTAAGAAAAGATTGGAGAGACCAACGGTGTAGTCTCGAATCTTGTGTAATTCGTCGTAGGTACCGAAGTAAGCGGGATACGCCTTCGGCATACGCAATACGCAGGAATCCAACACGTCTCCTTTTAGAATGAACCCTATCTCCTCCATTTCTTGTATGCCCAGAGCAATCATGTCGGCATCGGGCTTGCTCCAGAGTTCATCGCCTTCGTTTACGAAGTATTCCAATCCTATCCAGACCGTCTCTTCTTTTGCCACAAGGTACGGACTCCAGTTATTGAAAATTTGCACGCGTCCCACATGCACCTGACCTTCCTGCACGTATATCCAGTTATCCGGCACTATCGCAGCGGGCTTCTTTCCCTTCTCTTGCACGTGCAGTTTATTGAGTAGCAAACCCACAGTCATGAAATCACGGTAAATAAGACCGTCTGCGACACGCATAATATCGGGAGGCGGAGGCGGCTGCATCATATTCATAAGGTGTTTCACCGGCATGGTGGAGAAGAAGTAGTCACACGTTATCTCTTCGCGTTGCCCCTGCGCATTTTCCACGGTGGCAGCTACGACCGTATCTCCTTCCATCTTCACGCTTACGACCTTGGTCTGCATGCGAACTTCCCCTCCACAGGAACGCACTTGCTCGGTTACCGTTTCCCACATCTGCCCCGGTCCGAATTTCGGATAGTAAAATCTCGTAATTAAACTGGTTTCTCGCTCTTCTTGCGCCTTCTTAAAATCACTGCTGAGGAGGTCTTTGACCGCATGGGTAACGGCACGCTTCAGCGACAATCCTTTTATACGCTGCGCGCCCCAGTCCGCTTTTATTTCGCTGCAGGGAATGCCCCACACTTTTTCCGTGTAGTCCCGGAAGAATGTCGCATACAAACGTTGTCCGAATCGATTGATAAAAAATGCATCGAGATGAGATTCGTCTTTCTGCGGAAACGCCTGGGACTTCATGTAGGAAAGTCCTATGAGAAACGTATTCCAGAATCCGAGACGCCTTGCCACCGAAAGAGTGATGCCAATGGGGTATGGAAAGAAGCTCTTGCGATAGAAAATGCGAGAAATGCGTGGCCGTTGCAGCATAAGATCATCTTCTTTCTCGGGGTCCGGAGCTGTTCTGGTTGAGGTTGTACCCTTGCAACTGCTTTTCATGTCATCCGGAATACATTCCGGACAAAGATACGTAAGCACCACCTCGGTTGCGTAATCCACCTCATGACCCAGCTCCTCGGTATCCGCAGCGGGTGCTCCCTGTATGGGCAAAATATTGAACCACCAGTCCATCACCCGTTCGCTCTTGGAGAAGAAACGGTGACCTCCTATATCTATGCGATTTCCTTTGTAGTTATACGTCTGCGCTATCCCACCGATCGCATCGGTGGATTCGCAAACGATGGGACGAATATCCGTTCGTTTTAAAAGCTCATATGCCGCAGTGAGACCTGCGGGGCCCGCACCTGCGATGACTGCTATTTTGGTCATGTGAAAGCAACTATAGGGACGAAAGGGAACGTGTTCTAGCTATTTGCATGCAATCTCTTTTCATCTAATGAAACACAAAGAGTTTACGCATGCCGAAATTCCAGAGAAGCACCAGCCACAAGGTAATAAACATGGCTACCATGTGATTCAATGCTCCGAATTCCACAAAAAGGTACAAGAAGAGTTCTGTCCATCCGAGACCGCCTATTGTAATGAGAACCACCATCATAATTTCTTTCTTGCGACTGTGACGGCTCTTAAATATCCAAAGAAGACTGAAGATATAATTCCAAAGAAAACCTATCGTATAACCCAGTACGGCGGCTAGAAGATAGTTCATGGCAATCCCCTCCGTCAGGAAACCGTACACCACCAGATTCACCACTGCAGCAGTTCCTCCCACAAATACGTAGCGAAAAAATTGAATGTGGCCGTTTAAAACAGGACCAAGAACCCAGTGCTTCATATGGAATCTGAAATCAATGTAACAGGACTATAGGGAAGCACTGCAAAGGTGGGAAGTACTTCGTCTACTTCCCGTACGCCTCCCGCAATATGCGGCGAACATCGGGAATATGCAGTAAACACCACAGCAGAAACGCAATATCTGCCACCGCAGGCACCAAGAAGAAAAGCGGCCCCAACTGAAATACTGCTCCGTGCTGCAAATAGAAGTACAACCACTGAAAATGCAATGTGGCGAGAGTGAAGGGAATCCAAAGAGGATATTTTTTCAGCACGGGGAGCGCCGCAAATATGACGAAATATAAACCTGTTTGCATGTAGAAATCATCCATGTGATCCAGCATGATGTTGAGTCCTATGCCTGTGCACGCTCCGAGCAGCAGTACCAGAGGAAGCCCTCTGTCTCTGAAAAATTTCTTGGGACTCAGGAGAGCGAACAGACCGAGAAATACAAGAATCGGCGTCGTGTGCATCATATTGCCATGACCGGTTTTCGCAGGCTCCACGTAGTAGTAGTTATGCACCGAGAATACGATCTGCAACGTATGTGCGGCATTGAGCACTATGCGCTCCGGTCCCGACCACACACTGCTGTGGTTCATTTCTTTGTGTACGCCCACATTCACCTGCCCTATTTGTGCGTACTGAATGAGCACGTAGATAATCGGGATGAGCAGACCGTATCCGACTATTCTGTACCGCCACCACACCGGTTTGTCCGACGGAGGTGTGAAATACAGCATCAAAGGGAGAAGCGCGACGGAAAACGGAAGGGAGATAATGGAAAATCCCCAGGGAATCCACGTCCACCTCGCGCGTATGGCCGCACCGTAAATGGTGAGAAAAACGAGACAGTTATAGGTGGCCACCATCCATCCCCGAAGAGACGAAAATGAATGAAATGGCATGAGTGCGATAATCGTAGCAAGCACCACGCCATGCCAGAGAGAGCGAAACAGTTTCCAGCCTGCAAGAAATGCGAAAAATGGAAGCAGTACTCCCGATAGCATCTGGAACTGTATTTGAGCGATGGGAGACTTGGTAACGAGGTACCACGGTACGGCAAGAATATTCATACCGTGGAAACCCGGTATGGAGAGATCCAACTTTCCGCCTGCCAGTGTTTCTATGAACTGCTGATAGAAGAAGTGATCGTCCTGAGGGAACGGCGTGGCAGAGAGCATGCTCACGGCAGTCACCGCCACCAGCAAAATGACGTACCAGAACGCCAGCAGTGTTTCTCTCGAAAGCGAACGCATGGGCATATGGTACGAGAAGAGTACACAGAAAGAAAATCCCCGAGCAGAAATATGCCATTTCCTGGCTATGGCCAGGCAAGAATCTGCTACCCTATGCCTCGTGGGAAACAGAGTATGCATTGTCGGCCTCGGATACGTGGGACTCCCTCTGGCTCGTGCCGCCGCGCGCGGCGGACACTCCGTATGCGGTTACGACATCAGCACGAAGCGCATTGCCGATTTGCAAGCACACATCGACTCCACGGGAGAGCTGACATCGGATCAGCTGAAAGAAGTAACCATAGAATTCACAACCGACCCATCGTGCATGCGCGATGCCGATTTCATCATATTGGCCATACCCACGCCCGTGGACAAAGAAAATAAACCGGACCTCTCGCTGCTTAAATCCGCCAGTGCGACCGTGGGAAAGAATCTGAAAAAAGGTGCGATAGTCGTGTATGAATCCACTGTCTACCCGGGCACAACGGAAGAAATCTGCGGACCGATACTGGAAAAAGAATCCGGACTGAAGTGCGGAACGGATTTCACACTCGGCTACTCACCGGAGCGCATTAACCCCGGAGACAAAGAACACACGGTGGACAAGATTACTAAAATTGTCGCAGGACAGGATGAGAAAACAACAGATGCACTGGAGGATTTCTATCGTACGGTGACACCGAATATCCACCGTGCTCCCAGCATTCAGGTGGCCGAAATGGCCAAGGCCATAGAGAACGCACAGAGAGACTTGAACATCGCATTCGTAAATGAAGTCGCTGTCCTCTGCAATAAAATTGGCATTCCGACCACAGAGGTACTCAAAGCCGCGGGTACGAAATGGAATTTCCTTCCGTTTACTCCGGGCCTCGTGGGAGGACACTGTATAGGAGTGGACCCGTACTATCTGGTGGAGAAAGCCAGGCAACTGCAAATAGATACGCATGTCATATCCGCAGGACGCGCCATAAACGACAGTATGAGCTCTCACATAGCCGCACAAATAGACAGCGCACTCGGCAAAGGAGAGAAGCGCATTCTCGTCCTTGGTCTTACGTTCAAAGAGAATGTCCCCGACGTGCGCAATTCCAAAGCGGGCGATGTCATAGCGCACCTCTCGGACCTCGGGCACGCAGTGGACGCACACGACCCGCATGTGACAGCCGAAGAAATACGCAACATGGGCTTTGCTCCCGGGTCACTCGAGGACGGACCGTACGATGCCGTAGTTCTTTTGGTGACACATGAGCAATACCTCAATGGGGAAACAGAAGCACTTCTCGGTGCGACCAAAGAAGGTGGCTTGATCTACGACTTAAAATCCAAGCTGGATCGCAAGGCAGTAGAAGCAGGCAGAAGAATGTACCTAGCTCTGTAGCTAGGAGTCGGGATCTACCTGCCGTGGTAATTCGAACTCTGGAAATTCTTTCTGCATTTCCCTTGCTGCCATAAGCACTGCATCTTGGAGATCTAAGACCCCGTTAAAGCGACAGTAGATGCTCAGTGTGTGGTTCTTTGGCTTGTAGTTTGGCCCCTGCGATTTTCTGTAGGCAACAATGTACTCACGCAGAGCGCCTGCAACTCTCTTTTCAATATCTTTCGTATATGCACCTTGCCTGTCTTTTTCTTTGGGAAATTCCCAATAGATAGGCTTAGACCCTATAAGCAAAACATTCGTTGCCCCCTGTGGTGCTGATTTCCAAAGATACTCTGTATTCGGATCTCTTCCCGTAATAAATGTAATCGGACCTTTGCTTAACACTTCGAGTTCTTTTGCTTTGCTTGCTGAAGATTGCACTTTCTTCGTCAGCTTCTTATTGGACGGAGGTTTTTTCCCAAGTATTTTATCGGAGCCTGAACCCGCTCCGAGACCTGAACCTTTCCCAAAGTTACGCAAAAGCCAAGCAGCGAAACCAACTATGCCAACAGCTGCCAACGTTTTGATGACGAAACCTCTCTTCTTCTCCTTGTCCTTCCCGGTGAGCCACTTGGCCAGAGCCAGTACGCCGACAACACCGAGTGCTGAGGCGATATAAGGGTGCTTTGCGGCATGCTCTATGACAGGAGTGTTGTACACCGTCTGCTGATCCAACTGAGTACGCAGTTTACGCAGGGCGCCGAGTGCATTGGCATGCTGCTGCCCTCGTGCTTGATCTGCTTCCAAGAACAAGAGAAGCTTATTCGTGTTTTCGTGTACACGGGAACGCTCAAAAGGATTGAGGAGTGGAGTGTCTTGCGCCGGCTTGAAGGCATCTATGTCCTGTTGACTGATCTCCCGCAGCGCAGTTTCGGGGAATTCCCCGAATGCACTGACCTTCTCTACGAAGGTATCGGGAACGTTGGATGGTGTTTCTATTTTTTCAGGCATCGTAAAATTATAGCACAAAATCCCATTTGCAGCCAGTGCACGCTTCTAGAACTCTACCTGATGCTTGGCATCGAAGAGCTCCGCATCTTCCACGCTGGCTTCTTTGCGCAGAGATTCCAAAATTTCCACGGGATTCTTGCCACCCTTGGGACGAACGCCGTACGTGAGCTCCATTCTGTCTCCTCTGGCGTGTGCGCTTAAGAGACGGAACGAATCTGTCACCTTCCCGAACAACGCCTCGTAACTTGCGATGTTCACGGAAGATCCTTTGGTATCTGCCTTACACATAATGCGAACGACAGCTTCGTGCTTGCTGGTCATACCAAAGTTCGTCCACGTAAGAATAAGAATAACGAAACATGTGAATGCAACGGTCATACCTGCCAGCACGTACATCCCTGCACCCATGGCAAGTCCTGTGGAAAGCACGAGCAAGATGTACGCCATGTCCTTGGGGTCTTTAATGGCAGTACGGAAACGAATGAGAGAGAACGCACCCAAAATACCTATGGCTCTCGTAAGACTCTCACTCGCTATCATCATAACCACGGCTCCGAGCATACTGAGGAGCACGAGAGAGAACTGAAAAGACTGCGAGTACGAAAGCCCTCTGTGTGTCGCCTTGTATACCCATGCGGTAATGAGTCCGAACAAGAAGCTTCCGACCAGTGCTATGGCAGCACTGATAGGGTCTATGCCTATGCCTGCAAGTCCGATGTCCGGTATTACTGGTCCCATAATGCGTGCGAGGTAGAAAGAGTGTAGAAGAAAGGGTGACCCTGAGAAAGCAGCTTATGTCAGACGCTCTCGCAGGCACCGTACGCATAAAGCATACTTGGAATGTGCGGTGCGTGTCAGCTCAAAATCCATAATAATATCGTGAAACCATGCGGGAATGGCATGGTTGCTCTTTATTTCCACCACACTCCAACCCGGGTGACAGTTCGTATACATCTTCGCACCCATGAGAGAACGAGGTTTCCATACTCCTTTCAGATTACTGTCGACTGTAATGCGAAAACGCCTGTCTTGCATGCCTACAAAAGGTTGGCGCATGTAACTCACCAATGCGGTCGGCTGAAGGTTGTACCACCCTTGCAGTACATGAGCTTCATTTGTCACTTCTTCGCTGGCTTCCACTCTCTTAAGCAGGTGATCCATCAGTCCGGCCATTGGCAAACTGGAGTGCAGTTGCCCGACGGAAAGCGAGAGACGATCTTTGGAAACCACGAAATCATGCCGTCGCTTAATTTCCAGAAACGAGTACGACTCTTCGGAAAACTCTTCCTCGTACGTACGTAATCGCACTTTTCTTCTGGAGAGCAGCCCCGCATCTTTTTCGTAGAAAGAGTGCATATCCACAGAGTCAAAATACAGCGATGTGACAGGGTACTTCGTACGACCCTTCCCCTCTTCCACCAAAAAAGGGTCTGGCTGCGTATAGGGCGCTATGCGATCTATCAGTGCGGGTATGAGACGGTCCGGCAGCAGAAACTTCATCTCTATGCGACGGAAGTGCAGAGGGCTTGCAAGCCGATTTCCTTTGGAGAGAGCGAGCATATTAGTTTGCGGAATCAATGGTAATGACCGCTCCGCTCAGTGCAAGCGTCTTCTCTCTGTTTCCTTCGAACGTACTGTCCGTAATGGAAATGGATGGCTCGGCAAAGAACAGCTTCTTCACGTATGCGGTTGCCGCCACAGCGTTGTTTTCCATGCGAACTCTCTCCAGCTTCACATGCGAATCGTCTTTCGCGGCAATGCCGATGGGACACCCGCGCAAAACAGTATCGTATATGAGAGGAGTACTGCGCTCTCCGACACTGATGCACTTATCCCCGTTATCGGTACTTTCGATATTGCGAATAATGATGGGACTCCAAGAAATATCCATTCCGTCATTTCCGTTTTCTATGAACAAACTGTTTTCCACCACTCCGGAAATCGCCATATCTATATCCAGTCCGTCTGCGCTGTTACGCTCGAAGCGAACGCGATTCACATCGACGTACACGTATTTCAAATTCATACCGTCATCGCCGTGTGCGTTACGTACGACTGTATCCACCACGGTTACGGGGCTGTTGTGGAATGCGAGCATTCCGCTGAAGAACGTGCCGTTTATGAATGCTTCTCCGCCATCGGAGGCCTCCACCCACTGCAGTGCGCTCGGCTCCGTGCTGTTGAGAACGGCAAACACGCCCCATGGTTCGTCACTCTTATCGGGCAGCAGTCGAATGGGTGAATCTTTGTACCCTATGGCAGTAACGGGAGCATACGAAAGAACAGATACTCCCTTCTCCATACGCAGTACCGTGCCGGGCTTCAGTTCAAACCGTACGGTGGATGGAACAATGATATTTTCCGAAATCACATGCACACCGCGAAGCACAACCGTATCTTCTCCTTCCGAAGAGAAGAACGGATACCGTCGTAAGAAATCTTCTCGTGAAGCGAAAGCCAAGTCCAAATTCTCAAACGTGCGATCATCCACTGCTATGTCTCCTATGACCTGCGCCTTCTTTCCCGTCACGGCATTGCGAATCGTATATGCAAAATCAAAAGCATCGGGGTTCGTGTCGCCTCCCGTAGAACGAATGAAGAATCTGTGCTTCGTATGCGGAGCAGTTATTATCGTACCGTTGGTATCTGTTACGGGATCTCCCGTCCACAGAAGACTGAGTTTGGAGTCCTGCGTCTCGAGCACCGTGCGTCCTTTGTCTTCATCTTGTTTGAGTACGGCGATGGATACGCGACTGTCCGATGTATTCCATACGCCGTCTCCGTTATCTCTCCATAGAGATAACGTTCCGTTTTCAAACATTGCAGCAAGCTCGGGAGAAGTGGAGATTTCAGCAAGAGAAGCGAACGCCACTCCCCTTGCGGTGAGATCCAATGTTCGTATGATTCCGTTTTTCTGGTCTTGGGCCGAAGTGTAATGCTCTGTTTGCAACACTTCGGAAATTTTCAGTTCGTCTTTTAAGAAATCCAAATTCCAATCCACCTTGGAAGAAAACGAATCCATCTCGTGTTTCACTTGTCTGTTACTGAGCAACTTAAGAGAATCTCTGTACGCAGCACGCTCTATGAGCGCACGAAGATGATCTCTTTCCGCAAGGTCGCCTGCCACCTGCTCATCGTCTTGTACGTACTTCCAGAGCATCTTGTGTGCAGCAAGTTTCAACTCCGGAACACGGAACGCCTCGTTTAAGAATTTATTTCCCGGCAACGAAAGCAACGTGTGCGGTGCGTACAGATTTATATCCCAAGGCAGCGGTTCAAACAGTCCTTTGCTGGGGTCAAAATACAAGCGCACGTTAAAATCCGTGACATGCTTGCTGCCCGCAAGAGTACTGACTGTGTACCATGCAACCAGACGATCCACATCGAACACTGAGCGCAGTTTTTGCATGTACCGGGGGTCTGAGTGAGCACCCTCTTTTGAAAGGTCCAACAATAGTTCAATTTCCTCGTAGGTATCTCCTCTCGGGTTTGCCAGAGATTTCTCCCAGTATGCCAATTCATCGAACGCGGGATTCCACTGTTGGAAGTACGAATTCCCGCCTCCCGTTTTATAAATATTCGCATCGCCGGTTCGTCCTTGTTTCTCCACCATTTCTTTCGTCCAGTGTTCCACTTGCGTATAGAGCATCGGCTTACTGCCGTTGAGAGACACAGAAACAAACTCCATATTCGGATGCAGCAAATCGAACTTTCGCATGCGGTACACATTGAGCATTTCCGCAAACCACCCGCGGTCTTCGGGAATAATCAAATTGATTTCCCTCATGCCGTTAAACAGATTGTCTTTTGGAAATTTCACTCGCCACGATTTCTTTCTGTATGCCCAGTGATTAAAAATGTCTCCGCGCACTCTCATCTCCACGTCATACGTCAGACCGTCTGCGGTGAATTTGGCCTTCGCCCACTCTCTTCCGTCTTCCGTCAGGAACACATTGCCGTACCACGGAGTGGGAGGCTGAGAAGGAAGTGACTCTTCTATTTTCACGAGGTCTTCCGCACTGATTTTAATATCGTAGATCGGAAGCTCCTCCGGCGGAGTAGAACCTCTGTACAGCATGTTCATGGAACGATCCACAGTACGCAGAGACGTAAGCATGCCCGGAACTCTTCCTATGAACGTTTGTTGTGCCAATACACTGTTCGGTGTGGCCTGATACAGCAGGAGGCCGAAGAGCCCCATGCCGACTGCCTGCACCGCTATGATGAGTGCGAGGAGGCCGAGAATAAGATGAAGACGACGCATAAGGGAATACTACAGGAGAGATCTGCTAAGGGAGAGATGGAATCCGCTCTTCATTGGCACGATCATTGACCACTGTCGTACGCAGTATTGTTGCACTGCTTCCCGAAACCACATTGCGAATATCCAAAGAAATCGGCAGTTCGCTCTGTGCGATAACAGGCAGCCCTACCAAGAAGAATCTGTAGAGAGTTCGGGGAATTTCCAACGGTTCCCCGCTTGCATCGGTAGGGGGCTGCTCGGGAAACAGCGGTTCGGAGTAGCTGCTTACATGTAAGGTATCGCTCAATTTTCCTCGCTCAAGTGTGTGAGAAAGTGCCGTATCGCTTGCTCCGAACACACCGTCTCCCGTGTCCCGGTACAGTTCGATATCGGAAGAGACCGTGACAGAAAGCGGTATGGACACACCCGAAAGTACGGCTGGCATCGGTCCGCTTACAACAATATCGAGGACGACAGATACGCCTTTCGCCTGCATAACGGAGTTTGGCACGCGCTGCGTGACGGATACCACGGAGGTATTGAGCTCGTTATGCAAAAAGTCCAAATTTGCACGGACTTGCGCGGAGCGAGTGTCGAGATCATTTTTCACTTGGCGATTGCTCGGAAGTTTCAGCGGATCGCGGTATGCGGCCCGCTCCACCAGAGAGCGCAGGCGTGTTGTCTCTGCAAGATCTTGCTCCACCTGCTTCTCATTGGTCACGTAGTCCCACAGGAACTTGTGCACGGCAAGACGCCACTCAGGTACGGCAAACACTTCGTTCCACAGAGGATTGCCCGGCAGCGTAAAGAGTGAGCGTGGTTCCACGAGAAACACATCCCACGGAATGGGCTCAAACCTTCCGCGAGAGGAATCGAAGAGTAAGCGGAGGTTGTCTCCTCCCACATGCAAATTGCCCGCAAGCAAACTGTGTGCGTACCATTTTGTCAGCACATCAAGATCAAAAATTGTTCGTATGCGCTCTCGGAAATCCGGTTGTGTGTGCGCACCCGGTTGCATAACGGAAAAAAGAAGATCGAGTTCTTCAAATGAGTCGTGCGCACTCACGACAGATGTGGTGAATTTATCCCAGTAGGCAATATCTTTGAAAATGGGATCCCAACCGTCGAACGACGATGTGTTTACTCCGCCGGTTTTGTAGAAATTTATGTCTCCCGGCCTGCCCTGCTTCTCCAGCATTTCTTTCGTCCAATGTTCCGTTTCCAAATACACAAGCGGCGCACTCCCGTTTATGGACACGGTCGTAAACTGCATGGGTGGCTGCAGCAGACCCATGGCACGCGCACGGTAGCTATTGAGCATTTCGGCAAACCACGCGCGATCTTCCGGAATAATAAGAGTCATTTCCTTCATGCCATGAAAGAGATGTTCTTTGGGAAATTTAATGCGCCAAGATTTCTTACGGAACTTCCAGTGGTTAAACCTGTCTCCGCGAATACGAATTTTCACATCGTAGTCTTCTCCTTCCGCAGTGAATGTCGCATCTATCCAGAACTTTGCATCATCCGCTATGAACACCTCTGCCTTTGCCGTCTCTTCTTCCAGCTTCAAAAGGTCCTCTTGTTTCACCTGCAGTTGGTAGAGGGGAAGCGGTTCAGATGGCTCCGATCCTCTGTATAAAAAATTGAGTGATCTGTCTGCAAGGCGTACTCCCAGAAGCACGGGTTGCATGCGCCCTATAAAGGTGGCTTGCGCCAACGTGCTCTTGGGCGTCACCTCATACACCAGCATGGTAAAGGCCAACAGCAGTAGCAGCTGCGCAAGCGCAACGGCAAAGAGAACGGAAAGGACAAGCTTCAGCCTGCTCATGGAGCGCTATCCTAGCACAGGATACGAAAAAAAAGTGTCACTACCGCGGCTTTCTTGCCGCAATGTAGTAACCGGACGAGAGAATATCGTTCTCTGCCCGCGCATGGCGAATGTCTCCGTACTCCTTTGTTATGATGCCGGAGAGGAGCATCATTATTTTTGCCTTGAGGAACCAAAAAATTTTAAACGGTTTGAAGCCGAGCGTATCGCACTGAAAACCGATCCGCTGATACAGCACCGCGAGCGTTTCTCCCGTGGAAGTTTCTGCTTGCAGCTCATCGACTGAAAATTCTTTCAGCAGATGTTGTAGTCCGTACTTTGTGTAGCGGTAGTAGTCCCCCGGTGCATCGTGAATAGGAAAAATAAAACGAGTGGTGAGCAGCAGTAATCCTCCCGGCTTCAGCACTCTGTAAAACTCCCCTATGGCCTTTGCGGGAGTATGTAAGTGTTCCAGTACTTCCGTACAGAGAATGATGTCGAAAGAGGCATCCTGCAATTGAGACAAATCATGTGCGTCCGCCACAATATCCACTTGTACGCCCGGTCGCACTTCTATATCCAAGGTGATTCTGTTTGGAAACAGCTCTCCGTACAGAGCATTGCCGCAGCCGATATCCAATGTGGATGCGTCGGAAGCGTACTTGCGGAGAAAAGCCTCCAGTCTCGGCCGAGTGATTTTTCTGGTTAATCCCAGAGAATCTGGCAAACCCATGTGGGAATAATGACATCCTCGCACTATCATAGTCCACAGATTCCCCCAAAACGTGTGAGAATACTGCTTGTATGCGACACCATAGAAGGAAGAGGAGGATGGTATACCTACACACGAAACCTTCGCGATGCCCTTGCAAAGAAGGGGCACGATGTTGCCGTCTGTGGGAGAAAGGGATCTTTGGGACCGTATGATGTGTTGCGAGAACCTCTGACATACATGAGCAACCCCGTTACGGCATGGAGCTCTGCCATAAAGCTGAAGCGAGTTATTCATGAAGTCCGACCGGATGTCATACACATCACCGTGGAACCCTACGCAATGCTCATTCCGTTTCTTAGAAAAGACATCGCGAAAAAAACCGTGCTCACCATTCACGGAAGTTACGGCATTCGTCCGTTGGAGCGCTGGGCACAACGAGTACTTGCGTACCATTACTACAAAAAAATCGGACACTTTATTACGGTGAGCAGGTACACAAAAGAAGTGGTTTCCAAAGCACTGCGTAAGAGGTACGGCGCACTCGGCGATGCGTTCGAACACAATTCGACAGTCATAAAAAACGGTATCGCACTGCCGAAAGAATGGAACGCCGACACAAAAAATGTTGCGATAAAAAACATTCTTCTCGTGGGCGGAGTAAAACCGCGCAAGGGAGTGCTGGAAGCACTGGAAGCCTGCGCCATCTTTAAAAAGCAGAACGGAATACCATTCGTATTTACGTTGGTTGGCACGGCAGACGAGAGCGACCCATACGTGCAAGACGTACGAAAGAAAATCCGTGAACTGCACCTGGAAAATGACGTGCGTATCGCAGGGCCGGTATCGCAAGCGGAGCTGGAATCGTTGTATGGGAACGCAGACTTGTACCTTATGCCTGCTCTTACAATCCCAAACACTTTTGAGGGATTCGGTCTCGTATACATAGAGGCAAATGCCTACGGTGTTCCGTGCATAGGTCCCAATGACAGCGGCGCGAGAGAAGCCATAGCCGAAGCGGAGAGCGGATACCGCATAGATCCTGCAAACCCCATTCAGATAGCCGAGAGAATGACATGGATACTCAAAGAAGGACGCATTCAACGGTCCAAATGTCGCCAGTGGGCGCAGGAGCACAGTATTGAAAGAACTGTTAATACAATAGAATCTCTGTATTCGGTGCTACAATCCGCCTCATGAATCAGAAAGTATCCATGAAAGCGGACTGGGACGAGCGTTCGAAAGAAAATGCGTACCACTGGGTGGACAGCACGGAGTCTCAGTGGAACAAAGAAGAGTACTATGCAGGCGGAGAACGAGACATTCAAAAGTACGTGCTGCCGCTCTTGCAAAAAAAAGGAGTACCGGAGGAACAGTGGAAGAGTATTGAAGTACTGGATATCGGCTGCGGAACGGGAAGGCTTTGTCGCGCGTTATCGAAATACTTCGGAAAAGTCACCGGTGTGGATATCTCGGAAAAAATGATCGCACAGGCAAAGCAAGATAACAGTGACCTGCATAACGTCACATTCGTGCAAACATCGGGGGAGGATTTGGCACAAGTGCCGAGTGCATCGCTGGATTTTTGCTTCAGCTTTATCGTGTTTCAACACATACCGTTTAAGAAGGTAATTCGATCATACTTCCGTGAAATTGAACGCGTACTGAAGCCGGGAGGTCTGGCAAAAGTGCAGGTGCGAGGCACACCGGGTAACCCGCCGGGAAAAGTTGTGTGGTTCCACGGATTTTCTCGTTTCTACATCGCACTGGTTCTCTGGAGACAGTGCATTCCTCTCTTGTGGGCACACAAGTACGGCACGGTGTACGGCGCATGTTTTTCAGAGAGACAACTTCGATTTCTCGCAAAAAAATCCGGTTTTGATGTCATTTCTACGTTCCATGAAACGGAGAGATATCTCTGGGTAGAAATGCAGAAAATCTCATAAATTATGAAGGCACTACTTTCCATACCGTTTGTGCGCGACATAGCAACCATGCAAATCGGCCGCATGGTACTTATTGGCTGCGGGTTTCTCTCGTCTATTCTATACGCGAGAATGCTTGGTTTGGGCGGATACGGTGAGTACGCGGTTGTGCTCGCGTTCACCGGTACGTTCGGACTTTTTACAAATCTCGGCCAACAGGCAACAACACTTACGTTCTTCGCCGAAGCGTACGGACGAAAAGATACAAAGGCACTCGCAGAAATACTGCAGTACTACCTTGTGCTCTCTCTTTGTGCGGCGGTCTTACTTGGTTTATTTGCACTGCTCGCACCGATTCTCACGGGGTGGATATACGACGACAGACACATAGGTGAACTGGCGGGAATTGTTTTCGTGTCGTCCATTTGCGAGCTGGGATTCATTTACTACTCCATTGTTCTGCAAACCGTACGCAATATTCGACTGCTCACTCTGCTGGAAAATGCCAAGACAGTGTTGCAGTTGGGCATTGCTGTCTGGTTTTTACTGCAAGGGTACGGCGTCGCCGGTGTACTGTGGAGCTGGCTTATAACCGCCGCGATATTCAGCGCCGCAAGTTGCATACTGTACCCTTCTCTGCGAGCTGAGCACGACCTGCCGCGTATCGGAGAGGCGTTGTTTGCAGGAACGGGACGCTCACTCTGGAAATACACAAAAGACGGACTGTGGATAGCGGCGGATAAATCCATAGGGAATCTGTACCCGAATATTTTCCTCTTCGCTCTCAGTACACAGGTGCAAGAGTCGGTGGTCGGTTCGCTGCGACTGGCTTTTAAACTCGGAGGACTGCCGTCCTCATTCGGACTTGCAAGTGTGGGGCGCCTTGCCTCTTCCGTTATTCCTTCGGTAGCAGGCAGAGGGCATGACGTGCTGGTAAAGAAACTACGCCAGCTTGCTGCGCATACCGTTGCCATGCACGGAATCATTACGTTGTGCGGACTGCTCATAGTACCCGCACTCCTTCCTGTTGTGTACGGTGAACATTTCGGTATCGCCATGTATCCGTTTGTTGTTATTGCCATACTGAATCTCACACTTTCCATACACATACTTGTCACCCCCATTCTCCGTGTGTATTCGAAAATTCAGATAGCAGCCGTACTGAGTGCCATTGGAACTGTAATCGCCATGGCCATATTCTTCCCGTTGAGCAATGCACTCAGACCCACATGGGCGCTGTACATATCGCTCCTTGCGTATCACGTAATCATAGGGCTCGTTGTATTCCCCGTGCTTCGGCTTATTCGTACGGCACCCAAACAAAGATAGGGCTTCGTACTTTCCTTGGCAGTGCTTTTCGGGGAGAATCTTTCCATGCGCGTGTTTCAACCAGATAGGTATCTTCTTTCAAAATTTGTGGAGAAGAATGCCACACTCCTCACGGGACATTTGCTCGATGTCGGCGGACAAGACGGCAAGCGCTACCGCGGAAATTTTGCGCACGTGGAAAAGTACACGGTACTCGACCCCGAACAGGAGTACGAACCGGATATCGTTGCAGGTGCGGAAGATATTCCGCTGGAAGACGCATCCATAGACAGCATACTCTGTACCGAAGTACTGATGGATGTATTCGAACTGCAAAAAGCCATAAGCGAAATGAGCCGCGTGCTGAAACCGGGAGGCGTTTTGCTTGCAACGGTATCTTTTATGGGTCCTCTCTGTGACGAGCCGTACCACTACTGGCGCTTTACGCCGTACTCACTCCAAAAGTTACTGGAACCGTATTTCGAAAATATCCGCATAGAAAACCGAGGAGGATACCGCCTGCAAAAAGCACAGAACCAGATTCGCTACCGGATAAACAGGCTGGATCTCTACAAGCGCCCTCTTCTTGGAAGAGTGTTTTCCGCATTGAGTTTCATACGGTTTAAAATTGCGTTACGCGGAGACTGGAACGACAGATCTGCCGCAAACAGAGGTTACGCAATCGGCTATAACGTTATTGCCAAGCGCAAAGGATGATATTCACTACCTCCTGGGACGACGGCTATGCTCTGGATTTGCAAGTTGCACGCATACTGGAACAGTACGGAGCAACGGGAACTTTTTACGTTTGTCCGCACAAACAACACGACAGAAGAATGGTGACAACAAAGGAAATCCGGGAGCTCGGTATGCGACATGAAATCGGTGCGCACACCATGAGTCACCCTCACCTCACACAAGTCTCACCCGAGAAAGCCCGACGAGAAATAGCGGAGAGCAAACAATGGGTGGAAGACAGTACGGGAAATCCGTGCACCATGTTTTGCTACCCCTACGGAGATACCGACGACAAGGTCGCAGGCTACGTGAAAGAAGCGGGTTTTGCGGGCGCAAGAACGGTGGAACAATTTGCGTTTTCAGGCACGCAGGCCTTCGCGCTTCCCACATCGCTGCACATCTACCCGTATCCGTTTCGTCCTGTGGCAAACAGGCGAGTACTCAGTCCTCTTCTCCATGCACGACCACATCTCAAACGACTGAAAATTCCCGCATACAGGTGCGGAAGCTGGTCGCAATTGGCCAAGCAGGTTTTTGCGTACGCGCACGGTACGAACCAGCCGTGGTTCCACTTATGGGGGCACAGTCCCGAACTGGAAAAGTACATTCTCTGGAATGAACTCGAGTCTTTCCTTGGGTACGTGGCCACGTACGAAGACGTCGTACACGCACCGAACAGTGCTCTTCTCTCCTCATGAAAATTCTTCTCCTCAACGACAGATACCCTCCGCGCTACGAGAGCAGCGTGGCGAGCATTACGAGCAATCTTGCCAAAGAGTACGAGGCCAGAGGGCACACTGTTTCCGTCATAACATCACACAGAAAAGATGTGTCGCAAGAAATACTTCGCGAAGGAAACAGTATCAGTCTGCCCGTAGAATATCGTCCGTCACTTCGACACTTTAAATCCATAAAACAAGGTGCGGTGTCACTGTTGTTAGAAAAAGAAATACGAAAACTGGAGCCCGATGTGGTACATGCACACAACGTGCATATGTACCTCACGTACGATGCTCTTCGCATTGCGCGCCAATATACCGACGCAGTGTTTATTACCATGCACGATGTCATGAGTTTTCATTACGGAAGACTGATGACACGCAGATATATCGCATCCGAAGGTGCGGATACCAAAACCACCGTGCAAGACCATATTCGTCAGGCGGGGCTGCAGTGGAATCCCGTTCGCAATCGCATAATTCGCAGTATGTTGGATCGCAATGTTACCAACGTGGTTGCGGTAAGCGACGCGCTGAAACGTGCGTTGGATTCAAATGGCATTCCGCACACATGTGTCGTGCATAACGGCATAGACACAGCCTCTTGGGAGGCACACACGAAAGAGATAGCAGCCTTTCGGCGCAGGCATAACCTGGAAGGCAAGAAGGTGATGTTGTTCGGGGGGCGACTGAGCAGAGACAAAGGAAGTACTCCTCTGCTGCATGCTCTCTCGAAAATCAGAAAGGCTATTCCAAACGTCATGTTGCTTGCCATAGGCAATCCCAAAACATGGGCAGGGCTGCATAAGGAAGCCGCTGTCATGGAAGATTTGTCTCCGTACATTCGCAACATCGATTGGCTTCCGAAAGAAGGCATGCGCGCCGCATACGGTGCGTGCGACGTTGTAACCACTCCATCACTGTGTCTGGATACTTTTAATTTGATGAATGCCGAAGCCATGGCAAACAGTAAACCTGTGGTGGGCACATGTTTCGGTGGCACACCGGAGGTGGTGGAGAACGGCGTCACGGGATTTATTTGTAATCCGTTGCATACCGATGAGTATGCAAACTTGCTTCTTACGCTGCTCAGTGACGATGCACTGGCTGTAAAAATGGGAAAAGCGGGAAAAGAGCGTGTGGAGAAGCTATTCACTGTTGAAAGACAAACGGAGAAATACTTGGCTCTTTACGAGCGGTTGGCGAGAAGCGGGCAGTAGGGAGCGAGCAGCGGGAAGCAGAAAGTAAACGCTACTCGCTAACCGCTACACGCTAACCGCTATTCGCTATTCACTGCCCGCTGACTGCTGCCAAATCAATTCGTCCCCTCTCCTTTCATTTCCGCATCCATCATAATGCGTACGAGTTCTTCAAATTTCACTGTGGGTTCCCAGCCCAACTTCTTCTTCGCGTTGCTCGCGTCTCCGCAGAGATAATCCACTTCGTTTGGTCGGAAGTACTGAGGATCTATTACCACAAGTGTCTTTCCTGTTTTGGCATCTATGCCTTTTTCTTCTCTGCCTGATCCCTCCCAACAAATTTCGATATCCACACATGCAAACGCCTTTTCTGCGAATTCGCGAACGGAGTGTGTCTCGCCCGTGGCTATTACGTAGTCTCCGGGCTCCGACTGTTGCATCATAAGGTGCATGGACTCCACATACTCGGGTGCATAACCCCAGTCTCTCTTCGCATCCATATTCCCGAGAGGAATATTTTCCTGCGTACCGTTTACTATGGCCGCAATACTTCTGGTGATTTTGCGGGTAACGAAATTTGAGCCGCGACGAGGACTCTCGTGATTAAAGAGAATACCGTTGCAAACGTAAAACCCGTACGACTCTCTGTAAATGCGCGCTATTTCATAACCGTAAAGTTTCGCCGCACCGTACGGACTGCGCGGCTTAAACGGAGTCTTTTCACTCTGGGGTGCTTCGCTCGGGTCTCCGCTAAAAAGCTCGGAAGTAGATGCTTGGTAAAACTTGGACTTCAAACCCAAGATACGTACGGACTCCAAAAGATTCTGAACGCCGATGGCGTCGGACAGTGCGGTATAGTACGGAACATCGAAAGAGATTTGTACATGGGACTGCGCCGCAAGGTTATAAATTTCATCGGGCTTACAAAGAGATGTGACATGAATGAGAGAATTCATATCTGTCATATCTCCATAATGGAGATATGCATCTTTGTGCTGCTCGTAAAAAATGCCATCTATACGCTGACGGTTAAACGAACTCGTTCGACGAACAAGTCCGTGTACTTCGTATCCTTTCTTGAGCAAATACTCGGCCAAGTACGAGCCGTCTTGCCCTGTTATGCCTGTAATAAGAGCGACTTTTCCCATAGAACGCTGTGAGTATAGACCCCTCTGTACATACGTGCAGCCAAAATGATCTCTTTAGCGCACAAGGTGCAGCAAAAAGTTTAGCGGCACCGAAACCTTCGTATGCGCATCCTGTGTTTCTGCGGAACGCAGTACGAATACTCCCGCTGAGCTGAGTGACGAGGAAATATCGTCGTCGTATCCGTATGCATGAGTAACGCCATACATCTTCAGCGCACTTTCGAGTGTATTGCTTGCACGCAGCTTTTCCATGGTCTGAGAATCGAAAGGTACCACGGTGCGGTTACTCAGCTGTGCAATTTGCTCCACACGCGTGGAGCCAAGGCCGAGTGCGACCACTGCATCTTCGGGCAGCGCATCTATGTGCTCCGCAAGAGTAAGAGCTTCCGTTACGAACGTACGAGAATAGTTCCGTGCAAAAATAATTCTGTTTGCCTGCAGAAGCTGCAGCGCAAGAAAGAGTGTGATCATGACTACGCATGTTTTTGCACTCACCGTTTTCCAGGAACGACCGCATGCGTCTGCCATACCGCCGATTCCTATGGCAGCAAGCAACGCAAACACCCATCCGTAATCCATAAAATGATCACGCGCGTAGTGCAGTACGAAACGCATGAGTAATTCGGAAGAGAGTATGAGTCCGACCAAAAGTACCACCATATTCGGCCGCTCTTTCCGCAGAAACAGAAATCCCGGAATGATGAAAAGCCACAACACTATTCCGCCCAAGGTATCTTGGTGGAAAATCGATGGAATACTGCCTACAAAAAGCCATGCTCCGTTAAGCAGTTTCATAAAAACATTCGGTTTGCCGACATTGAAATTTATGAAGATCTTCTGCTGACGAAGTTTCTGCAAAGGTGAAAACTCTGCATACCGGGCAAGTAACTCGGCGTCGTAGTTTTCTCTGTCGTAGAAATATGTGTAAGGGTCCGGGTACAAATGCAGATAAAATCCTTCACGAACCTCCGTTGCATTCGGCCAAAAGAGCGCAAGGTTATGATTCGCAGGAAATCCCTGCTCTCGAATATCTCCGACATACGGGAGGACGTATATCACCCCCGTACACGCAAGGAACGTGCAAACCCCCACCGCTGCTTTTTTCCACTGCGGACGCAACACCCATACATATGCAACCGCAAACCATGGCACAAAAATAAGAAATGCGTCTTTGGCGGCAACGGAAAGACCGAACAGCAAACCGGATACGACAAGCGCACCGCTCTCGGAGCGGTCGCGCAAATACGCGTACGCGGCGAAACTTGCGAAGAGGAACA
This sequence comes from Candidatus Peregrinibacteria bacterium CG11_big_fil_rev_8_21_14_0_20_49_14, assembly GCA_002787035.1. Taxonomy (GTDB): domain Bacteria; phylum Patescibacteriota; class Gracilibacteria; order Peribacterales; family Peribacteraceae; genus GWB1-54-5. Next base: position 164,302 of record PCVP01000010.1, read on the forward strand.
GAAAGGCAAAGTTGTAGTTATCCAGCCAAACCGCCTGCCTCCAGTACGCAGGCATAAACGCAATGAGGACTGTGGATACCCACGCCGTACGCACCGAGAAAATTTTGGCTGCCGCAAGCCACCAGAAAAAAATGGCGACTGCCATAATGACAGCAGAAAGCACGCCCCACATCGGCAAGTTCTGCCACCCGATGTACGGCGAAGCCAGTGCGAACAGCATGGCACTCAGTCTCCCGTCCGCAGATGCCAGCACTCCGTGTTCTGCCAGAAGGTGCGGTGCGATAAATCTCCCGAGTTCATCCGTGAGCGCAAACACTCCCGAAGTGGCAACATTTCGTGCGAGCAGCAGCGGATACACATCGTACGTCTGCCCCATTACAAGCAGTGGCAGCACCCACACTGCCGTCATTGCCGCCGCAAATACAGCAAGGAGTGGTAACTGGCCGACAAAGGACTGACCGTATTTCCGCATTACACAAAAAGGATACGTACAGTATTGTAGGCGTCATGAAGAAGAAGCGCAGCTTACAACTCTTAAAACTGGTCGGAATTATCATCTTTTTTGCGATAGTCCGAAAATTGGATACAACTGCGCTTGTGGCAACACTGAAACAAGTGAATTGGATGCCGATGCTTCTTGCCGTGCTGTGCGTGCTGTGTATCTATGTCGTAAAAGCGTATCGGTGGCATACGCTGGTACGGGCAACCGGCTTGCACCCGACATTCGGCGAGTCGTGGCGCTTGTATACCATCGGCATTTTCCTCGGTAACATTACTCCCGGAAAACTGGGAGAATTGGGCAGGGCCGCATACCTGCACAAAAAAGGGCTGCCCATGAAAATAGGAGTGTTACTTTCGGTTGCAGACAGAGCGGCGGACGGGATAGTGATACTTCTGCTTGGTGCCGTGGGTGTCGGCATACTCGGCGGAGTGGAATGGACTCTGCTCACGTATGCCGCACTGAGTCTGGTGGCGGTAATTGCAATGCTGATACTGCTGCAAAAACGAGTATGGAGAATTTCACTGCCAATCATCAAATTATTTCTTACATACATACGTCCGCATCTCATACGCAGGGTAATACTTACCACTCTCCTTGGCTGGATGTTCTACTTCCTCTGGGCGGTACTGCTTGCACGAAGTCTTGGCATAACGGTGGAAGTACCCGTTCTTGTGGCAGCATTCACACTTACGGGTCTTATTTCCATGCTTCCCATAGCACCCAGCGGACTGGGTACGCGAGATGCGGCACTCATCTTTTTACTTGCGCCCTATGGCGTGGAACCCGAACAGGCAGTGGCACAGGCACTGCTGATGTTCACCACCATTCTCCTCATGAGTATTCCGGGTGGGTGGTATTGGCTACGAGAAAAGCACTAAGCCTTCTTTCTCCCCACAGCCAACTGATTGAGAAGCAGTCCTTCCAGGCCGATCTTCTTCATGAATTTTTCTATGGTCAGTTCTCCGGGGAGTCCCCACGGCCAGCACATAAATTTGCCGACTTCCACAGGCTCAAACCCCGCCTCTGTTAAGTACCTGCGCAGAGTGTTACAGGTCATGGTTTCCTGGTGAGCCTCGTCGTCCAAGTGTCCTATGGCACCTGCGATACGCTCGAAAAACGGGTCCGGTGTTGTGATAATCATCAATCCTCCGGGACGGAGAATGGTGTGCATTTTTTTCAGCATTTCTATGGGGCTTTCCACATGTTCTATGAGTGCGGTTGCAGAGATGATGTCGAACGTTGCTTCCGCAAACGGAGGGTTCATGGCGTCTCCCTCCACCATCTTCAGGCGAGTATCTGTGCAGGCATCTATGAGTTCGGGAGAGAATTCGAGTCCTGTCATACGCACGGAAGGAAACGAATCTTGCACGTAACTTAAGGACTTCCCTTCTGCGGGACCAAGGTCGAGAAGATCCAGCGGTTCACCGTGATGATGCGTTTTCATGGAACGAATTACCTCGTCCGCACGTCTGCGCAAGCGGTACGTAAGCGCACGTCTTTTCTTGCGACCCTCACTGTATTCCAACCCCATGGAACCCACGAGTACGGGGAGTTCCTTCGGTGGAAGCAGTGCCCCCGTTGCTATATCTATGCTGCGCTCCAAACGAATTTTGCGTTCGGTATTGAGCGTGCGCAATTGCTCCGGTGTAAGCAGGTATCCTTCCGTATCGAACTCCTGGCTCTGAAAGTAACGGGATTGCGGCACGTACCGCACGAAGAATTCATCGCCGAGCTGCAGAGAGGTAAAGACTGTTTTATCCGTAATTTTGATGGTATCTGCAATGCGCAACTGCGTGTCTGTTAGGGAGACATCTCGGTAAAAAAGCGCACCGACACTTCCGCTTTTCAACATCAGTAATTTTCGAATAAGCCCCTTTATGCGGTAGGCCATACCCGTGTGCCAACCGAATAGCATCAGGAACACGCGAAAGATAATCAGTTTTACGGGAGTAAAAAGTTTGTTGGCGGGGACGGCGTGCAAAAAACCCGAAACCGAGTACCCGTTCTCTTTCGCAACAAATGTGTATGCGGGGTCTATCCACTGGGAAGAAAGAACCGTCCCGCTTTTTGTGGTGGCAAGAACGCCACAGTCACTCGTTAGTTGCGCACCCGTTTCCGTATTGAAAAGTTTGGTTACTCCCCCTTTTGCTGCGTTGCCGAGCAAGTACATATTTCCTTTCTTCTGCACATAGAACCTTCCTTCGGGAAATACGGAACGAAAGTCCGCCTGCTCGTAGGGCAACTGCGCAGAACCTGTGCGCTCTCCGTAGTCTATGTACGACTCCAGATGCTCGGGAATGCGGTACAAGAAGTAGCGGTCTGCCTGAATCTCTGCGGGGACAATTTTTCCTTCGTCCAAACTCTTGAGCAGCGCATCTGCGACGCGTCCCGCAAGCGGCATTTCTGGTGCCAAAATCTCACATCCATGCGAGTAGAAATGCAGTGTCTGCCTGCTGCCCATACTCCCCGCATAAAATCCGTTGGGGTACACGAAGTGACTCAGAAACTGCACGGATTCTTCCATGACTTTTTTCAGTCTCGGATCCGGATGTATTTTATACACCTTTCCAAGAAAGCTGACTGTCGCAGAGAGATACCCGATGTCCGCACCGTCGTATTCCAAACTCCAACCCTCCTTTGTGTGAAACAAGAGGAATTCTTCGAGCTTCTTTTCGTATCCTGCGAGCAGGTCTTCTCCGCCGAGTACATGGTGCGCATAGTACACGGGCAACACTCCCATAGCATGGTGATTTGCCAGCACGCCATGCTCGTCCCACGCAATAATATACTCGGCTGCCTTACGGCAGGAGGCAAAGAACTCTTCTCTGAAGTCTTCGGGGAATTCTCCTCGTTCATTGAGGAGCATGTAGCTTTTCAGCATCGCATACAGCAAAAATCCTGTGGGGCCTGTCCATCCGTGCTCGTTGGGGTAGAACTCATCGAACGATCCGTCGCGGTGTTGAATTTGTGTCCAGAAACGCATGCCCGCAAGAATCCACTCGCGCATCTTCGGCTGGTCTTTGTAAATATTGCCCGGCATATCCTTCGTATATGCAAGCGCAAGCGATAGCACGCCGAATTGCGGAAGCGCATCGGGGAAGTCGACTGTTTTATCCAGCCAGTAGGTACGCTTAAAACACCCGTACGTCGGTGAAACGGGATTGCGGTCTTGCAGACTGAGAAGTCTGGGAATCTGGTTTAATGCGCGCCGTGCGTATGCATCTCGAAGGACAGAATCTGCCATAGCCCGCAGAGAATACAACCCCGCACGAATAATGCCCAGATATTCGCTCCCGATTCTCATTTTGCGCTATCCTGTGACGGTGTTCACACTTCTCATTCCCGTCTTCAACGAAGAGCAGGCCATAGAGTCCACTCTTACAAAAGCGCATGACACCATGCAACGACTAGGAGAAGAGTATGAAATTCTGGTAGTGAATGACGGCAGTACGGATGGCACGGCGGATATCCTGAAAAATTCGAAAGTGCCGAATCTTCGTGTTATCACGCATCCCGTAAACCGCGGGTACGGCGCTTCCATGAAAACGGGAATCCGCAAATCGAAAGGTGAGCTTATAGGCACAACGGATGCCGACGGCACGTATCCTGTGGAGCAACTGGTAACAATGCTGAAAATAATGAAAGAGAAGCAGGCGGAAATGATAGTGGGTGCGCGCACGAAAAAGGGTGTGCAAATTCCTCTCATTCGCAAACCGGCCAAGGCGATAGTTAACAAACTGGCAAACACGTTGGTAGGTATGAAAATTCCGGATAACAATTCGGGGCTGCGTATTTTTACACGCGAACTCGCAGAGAAATACATGCACCTGTATCCGCAGGGATTTTCTTTTACCATCACCATTACGTTGGCATCTCTCACAAATGACCACATCGTGGAATACTACCCTATCGACTATTTTAAAAGGCAGGGAAAGAGCTCCATGTCTTCGGGAATAAACGGTGTGAAGCACTTCCTGAATTTTCTCGGACTCATTGTGAGAATAATGACCTACTTTCGCCCGCTGCGATTTTTCATATGGCCGAGTGCGATACTCATAATCGCAGGAGTGGCCATTAGTATCCGTACCATTCAGATGGACTCCAACATTTCAGACGCAGGAATGCTCTTACTGCTTACAGGTCTGCAAATAGGGCTCTTCGGGCTGCACGCAGAAGTCGTGGCACGGCATTCGCAAAAGAATTAGACAACTAACCGTTCAGGACACATGGAAAACAGTGTCACCCTGTCTGCCGGCAGAAGCTCCGCGAATGCTATTTCTATCGGTACTTTTCAGAGATGAAAAGTACCCAAAAATCTCCGTCAGCCGCAAACTCGCTCGGGGCGATACAGAGTTATCATACCACCGGCTCGAGCAACCAGGCTGGCGAGTAGCTGTTCTTAAGTACGCAGGGCCACCTGGCATGCTCTCGCATACAAGGTGCATCGAACGTAGACCCCCTCGCTCAAACAGGTGCGGCTGACGGTTTGAGTACGTACTTGATCCTTTCGTGGTCAAAAATGCTGTCTGAGCGCAACGACACTACGATGCATACATGTAATACAAGGGAATGAGACAGGGTGGCACACCCCCTTCGCTTGCAAGTATGTCGCTAGCCCTTGTCTCATTCCCGTAGAAACCGTCTGTAAAACCTTGTCTGTCGTAAGCGAGTTCTTTTTTGACCGATTTTTGCGGCACTTTTTCTAAAAAAGTGCCATTGGGAAGAAGTAGAGCTCCTCCAGCTCACCATGGCGAGCTGCCTCTCCTTGCTTCCAAAGAATAATCACCAAAAACTAAAGCCTCCAAAGCGACCACCCCTGCCCTTCCGCCACAAGTTCGAGCGAAGTGTCTAGCAGCGAAAGAGTCCACTGCGGATTTCGTTTTTCATCCCACAAAATGTACTGCACACCGTAGGTATTCAGGAGTGCACGAGGGTCTCTGTCCATCGCTGCACACGCACGGTTCACAAGGAGTAACTCCTGCGAACGAATACGTTCTTTTTCCGCGGGATTGAACATGGCGTCATACGCGGCTCCGTAGACGAGCACATGTTCTTCTTCGGGTTTTCTTAGTGCGGCATTCAGCGGTGCCTGCGTAAGGCAGTAACGCTCGGCCAGCTCTTGGTGCGAACGCAGCTCATGCTGAATGTAGTGTGTGAAGAGCACGTCGTGCTGCGTATGACTTGCGATGAGTGAAGACGTGAGCGGATCGGAAAGAATAACCGCCTGTTCCATGCCGAATATTTCCGTAATGGCACTTGCAAGATGCTGTTCTTCGAAATCCGATTCATCCACTCGCCACTGCGAGAGCACCGACCTGTTGTCGTACCCGATACCCAATAAAAAAATTATGGCGGCCACCGCTGTTATGCGTGCCGTAAACTCTCGCGCACCCCACACGGAAACCAGTGCGAGCACTGCGGCGAAGACCAGAAAGAAAAGATAGTGCGATGCAAAAAGAAAAAGTGTTCCGTGTACCAAGTGCTGGTTGAGCAATGCAAACGCCGTGACCACAGTGCAGGCAAGGTAGCGCGGGCGTCTCCCTTTTTTGTACCACATCACCATGGATCCCACTGCCATAATAAAAAAGAGCAGCGACCACGGAAGCGACTCGGGAATACGGGAGTGTCCGACACCGCTACGAAAGAACACCTCCTTATAGAGCGACTCTCCCGAAAGCGCTCTCATCTGCAACAAGAAGGGAATGCCTGTCAGAAATCCGACCATTCCGAAAGCTGCCAAATACTTCGCATGCTCCCATGAACGTCGCAAACAGAAGAACAAAAGAGTAATTGACCACCATGCCCACACGGCGGTAAAGCTCCAGAAATACACTCCGATAAGAATTCCCATAAGTGCCCCACCAAGGACTCCCCATATTCTTCTGTGCTCCAACCCTTGTATGAGTCCCCACAGGGAAAGCAGTGTCAGCAAAAAACTGACTCGCTGATGAATGGGGCGTCCGAAGTTGTAGAGTTCCAGAAACGAAAAAAGAAATGCGGCTATAAGCGCACGCCTGCGCGAGAGTCCGCAGGCTCTGCAGAAACCGACGAGTGCAATGAAGAGGAAAAACGGCATCACAAAATCCATCACGGTAAATATTGTCGACGCTCTCTCGGTAAACGGACGAAACACCACTCCGTATACCTGTTCTATGAGTCCGGGTTGCAGAGGTGGCAGCAACGCTCCTCCGGCTATCGCCACTCCGAATCTTTTCGTCCCATGCACAAGCACTTCCTGCACTCTGGGAAGATAACTGAACTCATCTGCATTGAAATGTACGGGCACACCTTGGTATCGCTCATCTGTGGTGTGCAGCAGAAACGGCATACTTACCAGTACTCCCAGAAACACTGCAGAGCCAAAAACTGTGCAGTACCACCGCTTTTCTGTCCAATTCTTCATCATGCATACCATGGTAGAGAAGCAACGGCTGTCGAACAATGCGAGAGAAGTGTGGAAAAACTTAAGAATCTGTACCCAATTTCCTTGACCATAAGAACTCTTCGCTTATGATTAGTCGGCTATTTCGGTCTCGGTGGGGCTTCATCCTCACTTCGACCGTAGCTTTTTAAGCTCCTTCACCCTTCGAGTTCGACTCAGGGTGAAAGAACAAGTTCCTTCACAGCATCGCAGAGTAGAGAAGTGTGGCCATCATGCTGAGATTGTCGAAGCATGCATGGACCAATAAATTAAAATTATAAACTTAAACTAGTAAAGACTAGTTTTCCTTTGACCAACTATGGTCATCTCTTTTTGAAGAGTTTGATCCTGGCTCAGAGTGAACGCTAGCGGTGCGCCTAACACATGCAAGTCGCGCGAGGCTTCGAGCCGA
>PCVP01000010.1:171680-171927 GCA_002787035.1 Candidatus Peregrinibacteria bacterium CG11_big_fil_rev_8_21_14_0_20_49_14
CTCAGGGATAACATCGAGAAATCGGTGCTAATACCGGATGGTCTCGTAAGAGTAAAGCTTTTGCGGTCTGGGAGAGGCCTGCGGCCTATCAGCTTGTTGGTAAGGTAACGGCTTACCAAGGCTATGACGGGTAGCTGATCTGAGAGGATGATCAGCCAGAATGGGACTGAGACACGGCCCATACTCCTACGGGAGGCAGCAGTGAGGAATCTTCCGCAATGGGGGCAACCCTGACGGAGCGACACCG
>PCVP01000023.1 GCA_002787035.1 Candidatus Peregrinibacteria bacterium CG11_big_fil_rev_8_21_14_0_20_49_14
ATACCCTCCCACCGCCGTGGACCCTTCTGATCGAGTGAAGACATACAAGGAGTCTTGGTTCACAAAACGTGCTTTCATGGAAACGGTCAGTGGTTTTTCGGCAGAAGGTTGAAACTCCGCTTGGGAAACAAGGGAATCACGCACGCCCATAACCAGCTCTTCGTTTGCTATCTGCATGCGAACGTTCTCGTGCCCGCTCTCCACAACAGAGACCTCTGCTGCGACGTCTCCCGCAAAGGTGTTACTGAGCATCGAAAAATCCAGCGGTACCGCACTGAGCATCCTGCGATCTTCCAGTTGCTCTATGCCGGGCCTGTAGCCGTGTCTCCTCCTTTTTTGGGGAGACGGCTCACACAACTTTCTGTATTGCGACGCAATACCTGCCGCTATCGATTGCAAAAGTGACGGGGGAGGAGACCCGTTTTCTATGCTTGAATCATGAGATTCACGGTTTGTTCTTAGAGACATCGGAGAGGGGTGGAACACAACTAAAAATCGTGTTCCCATCACACTCCCGGTTGAGTGTTGGCAGTAGGTGCTGTTGTTGCTTTCATGGTTCCGTGTCCTGATTCTGCGCTTACAGAAGCGATTTTAAGCGTTCCACTCGTCCTCGGAACACCGTAAAATGACAAAAAGTGCTCACCAAAAAGCGTGCCCGGCGCAGTGTATAGCTACACTACTATAAAACGATACAAAACGTGTCATGGTGAGCCCGTCGAACCATCACGTTTTGGCTTTGTGTCGCCATTCGACCAGTCTTCGCCCTGCGGGCTGCGCCCGGCAAGCAGAGCTCAGGGTGACACAAAGCATATGCCAAATTATGGTTGTTCAGCTCTATTTCCGCATACGTACGGTACGGAGTCGGCAGAGCTTACGCGTTCACGGACTTTTTCTGTGATTTTTTCAGTGTGCCCGCGACGTCTCGCACTGTTGCATTCGCCACTTCTTCTTTGCTGTGCTTTTCCAAAACGTACGAGAAAATGAGCGGTGCCACGATGCTCGCATCCGAATTGATGGTGAAATTCGGCGTATCGGGCTCCAGTTTGTACCATGTAACTTTCTCGTTTGCGGGGCACCCCGAGTAGCTGCCGTACGATGTTGTGGAGTCCCCTATATGGCAGAAGTACTTCCAGCATTTGCACACACGTTCGTGGTCAAACACCAGACCCGGTATCACACACATCGCAAAATCTCCCGCTATACCCCCGCCGATTTGAAAAAATCCGATATCTGCTTCTTTCTGATTGTCGTAGTACCAGTTCGTAAGGTGCTCAAACTGTTCCGTACCGGACTTTATGACGTTATGACTGCCTACAAGTCCCTGCATGACATCCGCACAGAACATATTACCGAGTGTGGAGTCTTCCATGCCCGGAGTGAAGATTGGAATATTCATTTCACACGCGGCTGTAACCCACGAATGCTCCATGGGGACATCGTTCTTCTCTTCAAAAAAGCCGCTGCGAATGAGCGCATAGAAGTACTCCCAGTGGAAATACCTTTCTTCTTTTATGGCAGCTTCTGCCCAGAGTGCACGCATGGCTTCGTGAATCTGAATCATAACATCTTCCGGTATACAGGTATCTGTGACGCGGTTGTACCCTTCTTCTCTCGTACGCAGGTCGTCTTCCATAGTCAGGTACCTCCATTTGGGTTGCAGTTTGTAGCGAGAATTTCCGACCAAATTAAACAGGTCTTCTTCTATGTTTGCTCCCGTACATGTTATGGCATGTACCTTGCCCGCTCGAATAACTGGTGCGAGAGAAATACCAATCTCTGCCGTACTCATTGCTCCCGCCAGGCTCACAAACATCTTGCCATTGTTTCGGCAAAACTCATGCCACCCCTGCGCGGCAGCACGCATTTCACGAGCATTGAAATGCTTGTAGTGTTTGTCCATGAACGAGACGACGGACATTGCGAGAACAGGGGAAGAAACAGAGAATTACTATGACACTAAGAAGCCATTTTAGCAACTTCCTTCTTTTTGGCTTCCGTAGCTATTGTAAGCGCATCTCGTGGTTTCATGACTGCTTCGTACGTAATCCGCTCACCTTCTCCCGCAATATCCAGTATGTGGCGGGTTGAGTCGCGCTCTATTTGCCTGTCTATAAAAGTACCGCGCCAGTCTGCAAGACCGAGATGAGTGTTGAGTATTTCTATTATTTTCATCCAGTTTACTGTGCAGCAACTGTAGAAATCCATGCGGATATGCGGGTTACGACCCGGTTTCTCAAAGTAATGACCGCTGATATGACTCGTCGTGATGGGCTGTATGAAAGACCATCCCGGTGCACGGTTATCTACGGCTGGGTAGATTTGCAATTCTCCCAGTTCTTCCATTCGTAACGCTGTAAGCAGCGCATCCACTAAATTTCGTGTTATTGTTTTTGCGCGTGAACAGTCGAGTGCCTTTACAAGGTGCGCATCCAACACAAAAATCTCGTGGAGAAGCCCAAAATGCCCGGCGGTGGGGGAGGAAGAAAGGTTGGTCATAACAGGGCAGACAAGATGACCCCTTTTTTGCAAAGAGGAGTGTCATACATTGTCGTTTTTTCACGATTAAAATCAACTCTTTGTGCGATTAAGTGTGGTATTCTCTTGTTTTGCTTTTGTACAAAATTTGTATTCAAAAAGGAGATAATGTGGCGAACTGCTGAAGTATTTGATTAAAAAAATACATTTAAATAGCTCATTTGGTGCATAATTTTGCAATTTGACATCTGAGAACCCTTTTACCTTCTTCAGAGTCGCAGGTATGAATAAAAAATGTGATCGACAAATATGTTTCACCGCTCCTTTCGCAGTGATCACTTCTGTTTATGACGAGCGAAAGTTCTGCGGACCGTTGCGATTTTTCGGTGATGTTCGCTGTGTGATTCGCACTGTCATTACCACTGCAAGTGCGGCACCAATAGCGAAAGGAAACCAGGGGATAGGACTTGGAGTCCTATTATCATGGTCATCGCAGGCATCTCCTATTCCGTCGTTATCGCCGTCTGTCTGCATGGTATTTGGCGTATCTCTACAGTTATCTCGCACGTTGGGAATACGGTCTTTATCTTCATCGTCACAGGGATCTCCTCTGCCGTCACGGTCGCTGTCACTCTGATCGCTGTTTGCGTCTGCGGGGCAGTTATCGTTACTGTCTGCGATGCCGTCTCCGTCCGTATCGGTACAGGCATCTCCTTTGCCATCTCCGTTGCGATCACGCTGGTGTGTGTTTAAGTATTCCGGGCAGTTATCGCACATGTCTCCCACGTTGTCTTTATCTGTGTCTTTTTGGTCAGGATTTGCAATACGCATGCAATTGTCGGATGTGTCCGGTATGCCGTCTCTGTCCGTATCTTGAATGCCGGAGCCTCCGATTTGCTGACAGGCGTCTCCTATGCCGTTACCGTCCTCATCTTCCTGTAGGGGATCGTAGTGTAACGGACACACGTCGCACAGGGAGCCTATGCCGTCACCGTCCGCATCCTCCTGCGTACTGTTTGCCTTTTGCGGGCAGTTGTCGGCTTCTTCCGGAATGCCATCTCTGTCCGTGTCGTTTTCGCAGGCATCTCCGAGGCCGTCTGCGTTTCCACCTTCCTGATACGGGTTAAAGACACCTATGCAGTTATCTGTTGCGTTGGTGATGCCATCGTTATCCGCATCGTCGCATGTCCATCCTATACCATCTCCGTCCGGGTCTGCCTGGTCACTGTTTGGAAAGTCGGGACAATTGTCTTCGGCATCCGATATGCCGTCTTTGTCACTGTCTTGCGGCCGGGTATTTGGCACAAGAGGAGCAATATCGCACACATCTCCCATACCGTCTCCGTCAGAATCTTTCTGGTCTTCGTTTGCATCTCTGGCACAGTTATCCGCATTGTCCGGGATACTGTCGCCATCCGCGTCGCCATCCGCGTTTTCGTATCGCACAGGTCCGAGTATTGCGGGTGTTGCAGTGTGGAGAGCATACGCAACCGTTTCGGTGGCGGGTGCAATGCCGGGAACTAGAAAGTATTTCTCGCGTGGCAGTGCCTGAAACAGCAGAAAACTCTTCGGTTGAAGCAGCTGAATTTCTGCGATATCCAGCATATCCTGTGTTTCCAGTGTTACTTCGAATACGCGTGCCTGCACAGACAGCAGCGGAATACGCAAGCTTGCGGGCGAACCGTTGTACGAGAGCGTGAGTAACTCAGCGCTTTCTCCCTGACGTACTCGCACATGGCGTACGGTGCCGGAACGCAGTTGGAGCAGAAGATACTCGGGTGCGGCTCGTGACTGCGTACGAAAGACAAATTTCTGTTCCGTAGCGGTAACGGGTCGGAATATTGTTGCGGGATTTCCATCCGTTACGTGTTCCACGTTACTTCTGGGACCTTCCATTCCCGCATCGGGAGATTCCGGTATCTCCGCTTGGAACAACAGATTTTCATTGGTATCTGTTTTCTGAAAAGGTACGGCAGATCCGTCTTCCTTTTGTATGCCGAAATGTTTTCCCGGCATTCCCAACGTATGAACAGGTACGGAGACTACGGTGGGTTCTCGCACCGCAGAAATTTCCACTTTACGATCAGCATATTCTTGCCCAGCAGTCGTAAATGGCAACACAACGAGGGCACAGAATATGACTGAAAGCACTGTTCGCATTACTGTGCGGTGAACATAAGAACTCGTGCAATTGCTTCCGCCACCTCTCCTCGCGTCAGCAGGCGCTCCGGCTCCAGTTTCTCTATGCGGGTGGGGAAGAGATTTTGTCGTTCCGCTATGCCCACATAGATTGCATACCAACTGTCTGTGGGGACGTCTGCGTAGTAGTAGGGGAGTCCTGTTTCCAAATCAAACGTCTCGGCAATCATCTTCAGAAATTCTGCGGTATTCACCGTGGCTCCGGGGCGGAATGTTCCGTCGGGATACCCGCGTATAATTCCAAGATTTGCCGCACCTATTACATATTTTACGTACCACTGACCGTCTTCCACGTCGGGGAATCTTCCGCTGTTGTTGGTATTCGGAAATTCACCGTACTTTGCTCCCAGCAGAAATTTTGCGGCCTCTGCCCGAATAACGGGACTGCTTTTGCGGAATGTTCCGTCGGAATATCCGCCTATTACTCCTATGTCTCGCAGCAGATTTGCCGCTTTATCTACTTCCGTATCCAGTGCGGTATCTGCAAACCAGTTTTGAGAAGGATCCGGCAACGTGCGTTTGGAGCGAGCCGAATCCGGAATGATGCCGTAGATTACTGCGGGAGTATCTGGTGGCGTGCCGATGTTTGAAGTGTTGTTTCCCGTAAGAATACACACGCCCGCACACACATTGCATTCGGGGCATGCGGGATCCGGCATACAGTCTCCCAATTCCACGGTGCACGTCATACCGTTTTTGCATTCGTCGGAAGACTTGCAGAACTTCGATTGCGGTGAGCAGGGGTTCACGTAGTACGAAATAGGTGCGCCGTCGGGATTGCAGCGCGGATACACGGACTTATCTGCACAGACATACGGGTCACACGTAGATTCAAGTGCAAGGCACTGCCCGTCTTTGCACCCGAACGGACAGAATTTCTGTTCGCATGTTTGTCGTGGTTTCGGTAAACAAGTGCTGTTTTCACAGCCGTAGGTGCAATCCATAACAAGGCACATGTCTTCGCTCACTATGCAGTTTCCGTTCTCGCATCCGTTCACACAATCCATGTATGTGCAGGGGTCTTCTTCCGGAGGACTAGAACGTACAACCGGAATACCGCAATCGTTCGGACACTCGTATACGCACTTGCACTGGTCGCTACTCACATTAAACGGACAGGCGGGGCATCGCAGTTCTCTTTCTTCGGCTTGGCAAATACCATCGCCGCAGAGGGTTGCCACTCGGCAGTCCGAGGGACAACTACCCGGCACGAATCGCGCGGGTGGCCCCAGACACTCAGGCGGAGAGCCGGCAGGGCAGCCACCGGATTCGGTGGTGTCTGCTTCGCCTGTTTCGCATACGCCGTTCCCGCATACGACTTGTGGCTTGGGGAGACATGCGCCCGCTTCGCAACCGTATTCACAATCTACTATCGCAAAAGTAACAGTATCTTCTTTGCAGAAGAATTCATGGAGGGCGGAGCCTCCGACTATCGGGTCTCCCATACAGAAGTCTTCACCGAATTTACGGTCTCCGTAGGGACTGGCTACCGTCCCTTTCTTTTCATAGTGTATTCCTCCATCGGTGTCGTTGCAGGAGGCACCCACCGGAACATCGGGGCAGTCTTGCGCGCAGTTTTCCTTGTGCTCTCCTTTTTCGCATCGAAGATTGCCGCACACGGATTGCTCTCTTTTTTCCACTATGCATGCGGATGAGCATCCGTCTCCGGTAATTTTATTGCCGTCATCACACTCTTCTCCCGTTTCGAGTTTTTTGTTTCCGCATACGGTTCCCGTAGGTGCGAATATGACTTGCTGAGTGAAGGAAATACCGCATTTCAGCGGGTCTATTCCCGAATGTAGCAAATGAAGTTCTCGCGGACATGCGGCCATGCGTACGGTGAATATTCCGGTTTCTGTCGGCACTTCGAAGTATTTTCGAAATTGTGTAATACTCAGAGTTTTACTGCCGATAAGCGCACTTCCCGCACTGAGTATACGAGTATCTCCCTTGTGGTAGATTTCGTAGAGTATGGAGAGCACTGTTGCCGGCGGTTCTCTGAGGGTCACTATTGCCGTACCGAAATCATCGGCAAATTGTACGGACTCAATTCTGTGCGTATTTGGTTCACTCGAAGATTGCCCCTGAATCGGCGCATGGTGAACACTGATTGCGGCGGCAGTGCCCAATGCAATGCAGAGGGTTCCCGCGGGGCTTATGCGAAAATGTTGGTGTTGTTTTTTAGACATGCGCAAATGCAAATATCATACTATTTTAGCGTTTTTGAGCCTTTTTTGCAATCCTGTTCTCTCTCACACTCGGAAAGATTCTTCCATAGTAATTGCAAAAAATACATAAAAATGGTACAATATACATTGAATGATCGTCATTTCTCCGTAGAAATATGTCCACACCAAACCGATCGCTAGACGACGATGACACTTTGGATCTTCCGCCTGCGCCCACCGTGGTGGAAGCGGATAAAGAGTGCATAGAAGCCGCCCCGGTAGGCACCGCTATTCGTTTGTGCAAGGTGCATCCGAGCGGTATTCCTGCGAGCGATGTTACAGAAACAATCGTGGCACAGGCGGGTCATGCGCGGTTCGCACCGAAAGACGGCATATGGAAAGATCAGTGCATGTACTACGGAATCTCGGGAGGACAACGCACATCCAAAATAGATCATATAGATCGTATGTCGGACGGTTCCTATTGGTTGCACACGCAAAACAGTGTGTATCGCGTGGAACTCTTAGACGATGCAGATGAATCAACAGTTTTTGAGGCAGAGTTGGTACATCTCGATGCGGACAAAGAAACAGGTGGTACGCACGTAGGCGACCGACGTCTTGATTATCGCAGAGAAGTAAGAGACATCACAGAATAAGATTACAGTTGGAAGTCTTTTTTTGAGATTCAATAACGAATAAAAGTCCTGCTTTCGCTTGTGGCGAGAGCAGGACGGCGTGTGTTGGTTCAGGCCGCAACGTTACGGCCTGGTTTCTACCTCTATCACCTCCAGGCGATCGAGGCGGACGCGGTGTGGTCGGGGTACCGGCTCGTCATCTTCGTCTCCGCAAGCCATGTGGAAAAGTCCACCGACTGCCGCACAGGCGCCCGTAAGGAGCACTGTGCAACCTGCGAAAAGAAAAAAGGCGGCAAGGTTTCCGGTTGCCAGGCCAAGCGCTCCTGCCGAGCCGCCGAGGAGCGAAACCAGAATCCATCCGACACAAAAGATTCTCATCCCCATGAGACGTAACCCTCCATAATTGTAAGGACCGAAACACACTGACGGACAGAATTATCCGCTATTATTATAATAATACAATATACACAAGTAGTCAATAATCATAGAAGTGCTCTAAAGGCGTTATGCCAAGCAAATATTTTCAATCAGCTCTGAAAAGTGATACTGTATTTTTACAGATGATGTTTTCCAAAAAGACGAACAGAGTGGCATTGGCAGGAATTCTTCTGGCCATTGTATGCTCCAAAACAAATCCGATATTTACGAAGGTGTTGCTCGCAAAAGGATGGACTCCTCTGGGTATGTATTTTCTCACGCTGCTGTTTGCAACCATTGTGCTCGCACTCCATGAATTCATGCTGCTGGAGTCGGGAGAAAAGTGGGGAATGGACTACGGAGACATAAAAGGAACACTGCTCACCACAGTGACGGGAGGCATACTTTCGCCATTGTTTTTCTTAAACGGATTGCGTTTTGTTCGCGCATCCGAGGCGGTACTTATAACCAGTCTGCTGCCGTTGTACATTGTGTTGCTCGCCGTCATTTTTCTGAAAGAAAAAATAAATCGCAGTATGGTAACGGGCGGGCTGTTTTTGCTCGCAGGTACCGCCGTGTTGCTGTGGAAAGATGTGGCGCACGCAGAACTGAGCATAGGCGTACCGCTCCTTCTTGCGTCTTCTTTTTTCAGTGCGCTCACCACTACGTTCCATAAAAAGTACGTCACGCATCGTCACTTGGACTCCATAGTACTGGTGCGTACGTTCATCAGCTTACTCGTTATCACATGCATTATTGCCATTGTTGAACCCGAAACATTTACGATGCTGCAAAATCCTCCGAGTATGTGGTTGGTCCTTGGTCTCAGTATCATAGGATTTTTATTGCCCTATTTTCTCTACTTCCGTGCGTTGGCAACAATTTCCACACTGGATGCCGGGCTCATAGTGGCCGCAGGGCCGGCCATAGGTATGCTTATGGCAAGTGCCTTTTTGGGAGAACAGATTACGCCCATGCAAATGCTCAGTTTGGGTTTTACCGCATTCGGCATTCTCTTCATAAACGTTCCGCTCACAAAACTGCGCATTATGCCTTCCCGTATTATGGAGCTCGGTCCGCTTCGCAGGTAGTGTGGGCAGGTTAGTTCGGACGTTCCGTTTCAATTTTCAGCTATGTTCACCGCAAAAAAAAATCGCAGAGCACTCATGGGGATTTTCATTGCCGATTCTTTTTCCAAAACCACAGCGATATTCGGAAAAGTGCTCACGGATTCCGGTTGGACTCCCGTGGCGCTGTATTTTCTTACTCTTATTGTGGTATCCATATTCCTTGCGGTCCATGAACTCATTGTCCACGGCGGTGATGCGCACCGTTGGTCCATTGGTCGCAAAGATATTATGGGCATAGCGCTTACCACTCTTATGGGCGGAGTGCTTTCTCCCATTTTATTTTTTACCGGCATGATGTATTCATCCGCATCCGAGGCAATTTTGGTTACCAGCTTACTGCCGTTCTTCATCGTGTGTTTTGCCGTGCTGCTTCTCGGAGAGCGTTTTACAAAACCTATGATACTCGGCGGAGCATTGCTCGTAGCGGGTACACTCGTGCTTGTGTGGCAGGATTTTCTCCTTGCCGAAATACACCGTGGCATACCGTTGCTTCTCGGCTCTTCCGTAACCGGTGCGCTTACCACCACGTTGCATAAGAAATACATTTCTCATCCTCATTTGGATTCCGTGGTATTTCTGCGGGTGCTTCTGAGTCTTGTGACAGTGGGGATATGGATGCTTCTCACCGAACGTGCATCGTTTGGAATGTTGCTTCAACCGCAGAATATTTGGGTACTCTTTGGTATGAGCGTGCTTGGTTTTCTTCTGCCGTTTTTTCTGTATTTCCGTTCCTTGCAACAAGTATCTACCATGGAAGCAGGTGTGATGGTTGCGGCAGGACCTGCCGTGGGTGTGCTTATGGCTGCGGGTTTTTTGGGTGAACAAGTGCTTCCCATGCAACTGCTGAGTCTGGCATTCGCAGTGGCGGGCATACTCGTTATCAATGTTCCGCTCACCAAAAAACGCATTATGCCTTCACGTCCCATGGAGCTGGGACCTCTGAGCAGGTAATCAGTTCAGGTTGATGTTGAGCGTGCGTGCTTTTTCCAATGCACGATGCACGACAGTGGCAGCTTCGGCACGGTTTAACGTGCTGTCCGCACCAAAGCGACCGTCGGGATACCCCGTCATAATTCCCGCACGATTCAGCACCGCGCTCTCGTAGAAAACGGGGTGACTTACCGGAACATCGGAGAAGATTTGTCCTTCATCCAAAATATCACCGAGACTCAAATACCACGTATTTAACAGGGCGGGACCGAGTATGCGATGCATAAACTGTGCGGTTTCCGCTCGGGTCGCGTAGGCGTCCCCGTCGAAATTCTGCAACCCCGTGGACCATCCGTGTTGCCAGAAGAGGCATGCTGCTCGGTATGCGAAGTGTTCTTCGGGTATGTCGTTGTAGTACGCATGGCAGTCCCGAGGTTCACCGACCGTTTGAAGATTTAAAAGCATGCGGTAAATAAGAGTGATGAGTTGCGCTCTGCTCAGTCTATCGCCGCTGCCAAACCGTCCGTCTTCATATCCGCGAATAATACTGCGACGATGCAGATCCAATATCGGGTTTGCTGCCCACGACGGAAGTGCATCTGAGAACGTATTTTGCTGCGCAGATGCCGGACCACGAATTTCTATATTCACATGTGCAAACGCATGATTTGCTTCCGCTTCCACCACTGCGGTTCCCGGATTGGTAGCAACAAACGTACAGGTAGGGCCCTTTTCGCATTCCGTTAAAAATCCGAGCGGGGAATTGCCAAGCAGATTCCACACCGCTTTTACCACCACGGAAGCCGTGCCGTAGTAGCCTTCCGCAGTCAGCCGAATGCTCTGTCCCACTTCCATATCGGTATCGTCCGATGCCCGTATTGTAAAGTTTTGCAAAGGTGGCATATGCTCCGCATTCGAAATACTCTGATGCGCCACAACTCCCGTTGCAATTACCAGACTGAGGCTCACAGATGCAAACGGATGCCACGACGTTTTGCACGTGCGTCGCGGATGTTTTTTCAGCCGATAGAATCTTCTGGTGGCGCACAATCTCCGTAGAAGTATGGTGCGTTTGTGTTTGAGCATGTGAGTGTGCGTTTTATTCAAAATAATCCTACTATTGTACCATATGATTCCTCCGAGCAGAAGTGCCATAGATCGTTTCTCGCTGTATCTCTTTGCATGCGGACTCGTTCTTTTTACATGGGTGGTTGTTCCGCTTCCTTCTTTGGCGTTTACGCTGCCCAAATTGATTCTCCTCAGCTTCTGTACGCTTTCGTTGTATGCGTCGCTCTTGTTTTACCGCGGACCGACTCCGCTGGGAGAACTGGCACGCAGCAGAGAAGGGAAGTGGCTCGCACTGTTTGCGGCAACGATACCACTTTCGTTGCTGTGGTCTGTGGCTCCTCTGCAAAGCTTTTTTGGTGCGGCACCGCGTTACGAAGGGGTGCTTACGTATTCTCTCTACATGGCAGTGGCGTGCATAGGAGTGTGTGCGAGTGCGACAGCCGAAGGGAGACGTATTCTTACCAAGGCGATAACAATTTCCAATATCGGCGTCGTACTGTACGGGCTTCTGCAGATTGCAGATGCGGACCCTCTGGCATTTCTGTGGGGAAGCGATGTGTTTCTTGGTCGGACATTCTCTCTCATCGGCCAGCCCAACACACTCGGACTTTTTCTTGTTCTCACTGTGCCGTTCGTCATTCTCTCCGCGCAACAGGCACCGAAGTGGTGGAGAAATGCGGGCGTCGTTTTATTCCTGCTCAATATTGTCGTTCTGCTTTCCACAGTGAGTCGCAGTGCCATTGTGGGTCTTACCGTGGCCATGCTTTTCAGTGTAGCGTGGACAAAAGGAAGAACGGTTACTCTTACAGCATCACAGAAGATTCTTACCCTCACAGTCGCACTGCTCCTTGGGGCACTCGGTACGTACTACGGTGCTGAGCGCTTTTCCGTACCTACGGAAGCGGGGCGTTCCGTGGATTCACGCAGCATCATATGGGCGGGCACCATGCATATGATTGCGGGAAGACCGCAAGGATACGGACTCGAGTCCGTGGGTATTCTGTCCGCTCGGAATTTCGATTCTCGAATTTTCCGGTACGAATCTCTGACCACTCGCATAGACAGAGCGCACAACAAACCGTTGGATTTATGGCTTACACTGGGGCCAATAGGTCTGCTGGCATACTACGGATTTCTGTGTTCACTTCTGCATAGCCTCTGGAAAAAAAGAAGAGACGACATGCAGTCGTATTATCTTGCGGGATTTCTTTCTCTTGTCGGGTCCGGCGTTACGTTACTTTTCGGATTTCATGTCGTGGTGACCGCAGTCTTCTTTTGGCTCATCGCGGGCATGATGCTCGGTGCACTCTTGCCCGTATCGCAGAACCAACGCACCTGGGAGCGGCCTCTTATTCTTCTGCTCACACTTACGCAGGTGGTGTTGCTCGTATCTTCCGCACAGTGGGCTCGTGCAAGACTCAGTATGGAAAAAGCAGAGCAGTGGTTTACCGCAGGGCATCTGATACGGGCTGTCGGCGGGTACGCGGAAGCGGTGCGGGAGTTCCGTTTCGACAGAGTCATGCTTACGCAGGCCATAGAGACAAATCTCCTCGCGCTCGAACATGCCGCAAACGACGAAACTGCCGATGGTTTGCATCTTCTCATAGGGCAACAGCTTGCACAGTTGGAAGCGCTTACGGGAGGGGAAGACGGTATGGCTTTTCTGTTACGTGCGTGGGAGAAAGCACTGGAAGGACAAGGCGACGAAGTGGATTGGCTCTTGCTTCAAGCAGCTATGAAACAGCCCGCTGGAATGGCGCAGTATCGCATAGGGTTGCACTGCTTCGACCTTCTGGGAGACGAAGAGAAGAAGCGGCAACTATACGAGGTGTTGCTCACGGTATTGCCACCGTCGTGGAATGAGCCAAATTCTCCGCACGGAAGACTGCTCTGGAAAGAAAACCCTTGGATAGAAGAAGTGTATAATTACGCTCAAAATAGGGAAGAAAGCGATAGTTGACATCTTGTAATAGCAGTACATATCAGTAGAATACACGCATGGATGATCTGCGGGACACCTGGGACAGGGGCTCTGCAAAAAGCGGCAATCTTTCGCAGCAATTTGCCGTGGAGGAAGCGCAACGGATGCTTACGTGTCCCGATGGTATGGAAGAGTATCCATTCCTGTCTGAGAGACAGGCAGGAGTACTCAACGGGCAGAGAGACGTCATTATTGCGGCACTGGAAGAGGTGCTTCATAACAGCGAAATTAGCCATGACTGGCAGAGAAGTTTTGAGCACTGGGACGAAGCGGAATTTGGAGAAGACGATGACCCGCTTGGTTTGAATACTCAAGATGATACGGAAGATACCGGTGGTGGCAATGCGGACGATAATTACTATATGTATCATCTGCAGAACGTATTTCCCGGAGGCATAGCGCCCTATGTGCTGGAAGACAACGCATCGTATACAGACTGCACATCCATTCCCCCGAGTATGCCCCGAATCATCGAAGTACACTACCGCATTGCAGGCGACCTGCGCGGAAAATTTGTTCTTGCCATGCGCTACCCGAGCTTCGTACCTCTTTTGCAGGTATGCGAGCGCGGTCAGCAGGATGCAATGTGTCGGTTGCTGGATTTGGCGGACTATTATGCATCCGAAGATGACAGTCACAACTTTCTTCACAGGTACTTGGCTCTCTATCTTGCGGCACAGTGCGGATCTTCATGGGCCAAACAGCACGTACGGCAGATAGAATGTGCTACGAATCCGGAGCAGGATGTCATCCTCGAATTCGGGCAGGGCGATTTTGACCTGCCGAAAGCAAGGGCTCACGCAGAGTCTCTCTGGCGCATGGCAATTGCCAGAAATCCGCGCTTGGTTCCGTAGCATCGCCTCACGACGGAATGCTTCATTTTCGCCATCAAAACAGATATTAAGCAGGCTCTTAGGAAATAAACAGCACGATGAGCAGCGATATGAGCAGTCCCATACCGGCTCTTCCGATATCCTTAAAAACCAGTTTTGCTGTTTTTACGTACACTTCAGGTTTCTTTGTCATGAGCGTGAGTGCTATTTCACGTCCTGCAAGGAGACCCAAAAACACCCACGTCGTACTCATGGGAATGTTATTCATATTCTTAAACACGAGCAGCACGAGCGCGTACACAAAGTCGATAATCGTCGCGGCACGAATATCTGTGATATCCGTTTTCTCCGTAACCACTACCTGTATGCCTCCTCCTTTTATGTACATCAGCAATCCTATGACAAAGAAGAGATAGAGCAATGAGATAAGCATGTGCTCGAATGAGAGTGTTCGAGGCAAAAATACGCTTACATTTGCCGTATCGTGCATAATCCATGTGGACCACAAAAAAGCGGTGGAACATGCCTGCAACATTCTCCAGTTACGCTTGTTATAGTGCTTGGATGCAAACTCCTTCCGGTGATATATGTATGCGATAACCGACCACACAAGTACTGCAACTATGAAGGCGACCATATACCCGATGAATGTTTTGGTGAGCATGCTGCGAATAACTACGGTACTGCTGAATGTGGAAAGCAGCAGAAACGTCGTGCTTACTGGCATACGAAGTCTCGTAAGAATCAGCAGAATGACCGGCCCTGCCAGCGTAATAAACTGAAACTCCGTTGGTTGAGGTATTTTTGCGAGCCTGCCGAAGGAAATATCTCCTCCGTTTTGCGCCCATCCGTATGCATACGTTACGGCGAATATTCCTCCTATGAATATCCACAGCAGCCACCATGGAATTTTTTTATTACTGGAAAGAAATGTTCCAAGCGTCTGAATACTGTCGTTTGCAATGGCACTGTACCCCGCTATGCCAAATCCAAGCCACATAGCGACTTCCGGATTCGGAAAGAAAAGGTAGCAAGCGAGAAAGAGAAGGCAAATAACAACAGTGAACGGAATTTCTTTTTGAATTTTCTGCTGAATGCTCGGGGCATTGCTAGGGAGCCAGTTGATCATAAAAAAATACGAATTGGTAGAATATTGCCAAGCACTCTAGCAAGCACGCTGAAAAATTGTGAGGGTTTTTCTGTTGCCAAAGTGAGCAAATACCACCAATTCTACTTCCAGTTTCGTACTTTCCACCATGTGGAGAGCAATGATACTCCTACGATCATAAGGAATACCGCCACCAAAAAAGCGAGTAAGTCGGGATTGGCAAAGATAGCGAGAGAGAAGAGTACGCAGAGCAGACCGTTAAAGAGCAAACCCGACCCCGCACTTCGCATTTGCCCCTGAGAGACGTAGCCGAGATTTTTAAAGAAATGAAACATAGTATGAGTATAGCAGAGAGATGTATGCTGCCAGCATGTCGTATGCCACAGATCATAGAAGAGGTTACTACGAAAGCCCCATAGGACTTTTGGAAGTCCGCGGTACGAATAAAGGAATTTTTTCCATCGTCTTCACCGAAGAAGAAAAAGAAGATGCGGATGTTCATGAAGAATTGCAGCCATGTATGGATCAGCTCCACAAATATTTTTTGGGTGAAGCGCAACATTTTCATTCGTTGCCGCTTGCGTTACACAGTACGGATTTTCAACTGAAGGTCTGGGAGTACCTTTTGGGTGTGCCCTACGGTGAAACCGTAAGCTACGGAGAAGTGGCAAAAGCCATAGGAGAACCCAAGGCAGTACGTGCAGTCGGTACCGCAGTCGGTCGCAATCCACTTATGCTGCTTGTTCCGTGCCATCGTGTGTTACCTGTTTCCGGTGAAGTGGGGGAGTATGCACACGGTTCTTGGCGGAAGGAGTGGCTGCTACGGCACGAAAAGGCACAGTCCTGCATTACACCAGTATCGTCTCAGTAGTTGCAGATCCGCGTCCAACGCCGATTTGCTCCAAATGTGGCCATATCTTCTCTCCTTGTGCGCTTGTGAGGTTATGAATACGAATGGCGCATTGAGCATCTTCTTTGTGAACGACTTGTACAAATGGCATATTTGTTTGCATGACGCGTCGCAGTTCACGTTGCATCCAGAGTCCTATAAAGACTTCAGATTTATCGATTGGTGCCCTGCTTGGTACAGAGACATCCAATGCCATGGGGTCGAGCAAAGAATTCATCGCCGCGTATTATGGGAAAAATTCATGTCTTGGCAATAGCTGAAATCATGAATAACTCGGAAAATTGTACGCATGTACATATTCATATTTTTTCACTGTTCTTTCTCTGTTTCCTATCATTCAAAATCCACCGTGTCGTCTTCGTCTCCCTGAATCGGGTATTGTATTCCTATGGTGGACAACGTTGTTGCGATAGTGGATTTTTGTTCGTCTGTAAGGTGCTCGATACGAATTTCACACAGTACATTTATTCGCTTTTGAACAGATACTTTCAGATTGAAATTTTGCAGCGCCTCTCGTAGTTTTCCTTGAATCCAGAGGGCTATGATAATAGTAGGACGCGTAATAGGCGCCGTATTTATGGGAAGGGCTACTTCTATTGTTAGGTCTTCCGTAGGTTCGTGATCTGCCATACGAGAACATCGTATAATATTATTATGGAGTGTCAAATAATTCAGCGGTATCACCATTGGGGTCACTTAACTGCTTCATTCCGGTGAATTTCAGTACATCTCGAATACGATTTCTTTTGTCATCGGGTATGCCTTTTATGGTTACTCTGCATGAACTTTGTTCCGTATTTCGTCTCTCTATGCGCACTTCCGTTCGTTCCTGCATAACACGATACACATTTTCACAGACCCAGAGAGCTATGGCACTTTCGTCCCACCACTCCTGTACCGCGCTCGGAAGCCGTACATACAATGAAGCCGGTCTGGAGTTGTTTTCTTCTGGCATCAAAGAAGTATAGCAGAATTATCTTTTCTTTAAAACCGCATGCAAAAAAAGACCGGCAAGCCGATCCTTTTTTGTTTGTGTGTTGACCGCTGACTATCAATGGCTTCAAAAGATGCTACTGAGTCAGTCTGATGGTCTGTGAGGGGAGGAGCCCTCCACTCGTCTGCCCTACTCTGGTCTCTTGTTTCTCCTCGTGACCGACGAAGTCCCCGGACCGGCTCTTTTAGACTGGGCACAAGGGCGCCAGAGAGCACTGGGGAGCAAGGGGGTGCATACCGTTACGCATCCTCGCTGTAACGGTACGAACATCGTGGAGCAGAGAGAATGATGACCACGACCCGCAATCACGTGCCTGTACTCAGTATGTGTACAGAAGTGTGTAGGTGCAGTGGCTGAGAGGAACGAGTGCAATGGCACATGATCATCATTCTCTCTACGGTGTCTTGCTGTGGTGTGAAGGATCTTTTTGTGTGGTTGTCCGGCCGGACGTTTTTTGTGTGAGCCCGCGAAGGGCTTGTTTGTTTGGGTGTGTATCTTTGAGACCGATAGGGTCACTAGGCTGATGGCCTTGATTCGTTCTTTTCAGAAGCAAATCATATCATCGTACTCATATGGATTTAGTAATGCAACAAACAGCCCTAGCCAAAGCCATAATCTGTACTATGAATATATTTTTTATACAAGGTGATGCAGACTTCTTGGCTTAGAATAGGGCTCTTCTTAAATTATATATCAGAACACTTGCGGGTTTGTATGGCGAGTAAAGGCCGGTGAAAGTAGTTGATTTATTGGCTCTGCAATTAATAGAGACTTTCTCCTGTTACTTTTCAGAGATGAAAAGTAACCAAAAATCTCCGTCAGTTCCAGACTCGGGCATGGTTCGAGGCTCGACTGTCATCCTGAGGTGCGAACGAAGCTGCAAGCAAAGAGAGCCTCGAAGGATCAGTCGAGCACCTCACCATGACGAAAGCAAGCATCTCAAACAGGTGAAACTGACGGGTTTATGGCAACAGTTGCACTTGTAAAAATTTATTCAGATGTTGCGACCTTGAGCCCCAGTGCAATAAGCACTGCGCCCATCACTCGTTCCACGTAGTGCTGAATGGAGCGGAAGATGTTTTTAATTGTGCTCAGTGAAAGTATGCACGCCAGAAAGCTGAACCAAAGGAATGTGCTCACGCCCATATATGCTCCGTAGAGTGCTTGAGTGAGCAGGGGAGTTGCCGGGTCTATAACCTGCGTGAAGAGTGCGAGCATGAAGAGTGTCACCTTCGGGTTGAACATGTTGGTAAGCAGACCGTTACAGAATGCCTCCTTGTTTGTCATTTTTTTGCATGACTGTTGCGAGAGGTCTTCGTTGCATGTCGGCTGGGATCGCAGTGCTTTCCATCCTATGTACAGCAGATAGGCGGCTCCGACGTATTTGAGCAGCGAGTACAGCACTATGGATTTTGAAATAATGAATCCTATTCCCAGCAGTGAGTACGTTACGTGCATTTCCAGACCCAGCGCTATACCGAGAGCCGTAAGCACCCCCTTCTTACGCGAATGTACGAGACTGTTTTTTGAGACAATCGCAAAATCCGGCCCAGGGCTTATCATCCCGAGAAAGTGTACCAATGCCACCGTAAGAAATGCGGACATACGCATATGGTACTCTACTGCACCGCCGTTTGTCTCTTGCATTGTTCTCTGTTTGCAGCGAGCTCATGATGGTGTGCGCAATTTTTGGAGCACGTTTTCTTGTGCTCACTTTTCTGCTCGCAGCGCACACAAATCACGGCCGCTGCGGCACACTGTTTGCAGGTGATATGCTTGTCTCCGGGGTCTCCGCAGTGGGGGCAGAGGTGATACTTTTGTGAGGGTTGCAGATGCGTATCCACCGCTGTGCGATGGTCGAATACGAAGCATTCCCCCTGAAAGAATCCTTCGGGGTACTCTTCGAAGTATTGCAGTATGCCTCCCTGCAACTGGTAGACATTTTTATAGCCTTGGCGCTGCATTTCCATGCTCGCTTTCTCACAACGTATGCCTCCCGTGCAGTACATAAGTACCTTCGTATCTTTGGGAATGCCGCACTCTTTCACGTAGTCTCCGAAATCCGAAAATTTCTCCAGTTTCGGGTCTATGGCATCTTTGAATTTTCCGATTTCCGTTTCGTAGGTATTGCGCGTATCGAGTACCACGACATCATCACGTTGCATCATGTCGTGCCACTCCTGCGGAGTGAGGTGGTTGTTCGGTCCACTGGGGAAGACCGTCGGGTCTCCCAATCCCACTATTTCTTCCCGCACTTTCACAAAGAAGCGTTTGCAAGGATTCTCTGCGGCCACACTGTCTTTGTACTCCACCGCACCCACTGTTTCTTGCAGTATTTCTTTCCACGCAGCTATTGCTTCGGGAGAGCCTGAAACAGTGCCGTTTATTCCTTCGTGAGCCACGAGTATAAGACCCCGAATGCCAAGGTCTTTCCCCCTCTTTTCAAGCGTCCGCTGCAGCGCCTCCGGAGAATCCACCCTCAGGAATTTGTAGAAAGCGGTAATGGCGTAAGGTTCGTTCATTGCGTGCAACAGTATAAGCGCTTTACTCGGTGCGGCAATAAAAAGCGGCTATTCTCGTTGTCTTGCAACTTTAAATAACTGGTTCCCACTCTAGTTCTGAGCCCGAGCACTTTCAGGCAAAGTTTCGATCTGCTTTATAAGATTGAGAATAATAAGCACTTGGCCTTCCAAGGCTATTCGTTCTGTCAGCTCTTCCGGTGTCATGGAAATGCTAAAAGGGTGCAAGATCGGTTTAGAGCCTCGTAATGAGCCGAAATATCCTTCGATGAGGTCGAGAATATGTCGTACAAAAAAATTGTTGCCATCGAGTCCGTTTCTATCTACTGCTGCTTTTAGTCTGGCCGTAAGATCATTAATGCTGACTTTCTCTTCACTGAGAGCATCGTGTGTGAGCAGGTCTTGGTTCTTATAGAATTCATCCGCACTGAAGCGGTGCATGGAAATACGTGAAACGGCCCAACATAACGTTCGTATTTTCTGTGCAGTTTCCGGCCGAGGCACAAGGTCCACAGGGGCATCGAAAGATTGAAGCTTATGTTCTCGTATGTGTTTGGCAAAACCGGGGTATGTATCTGCTATGTGATCCATAGTGACTCCACCTGTCCAATCCGGTGCTATAGTCACGACATTACCGACTCTTCGGTTTATACAGGCAATCATACACATAGGACACGGACCAAGAGTGGACCATATTGTTACTTCGTGAGGATCTATTGGAGCTTCTTCATTTTTTCGTCTTCGCTTATTTTTCCTGTTCATTTGAGCAATAGTCAAAACTTCGGCATGTGCGACATGAGACCAGTCGAATTCGTCATCATTCAGCCGATTCTTTCCTTCAGCTACAAAATTATGACCTGTCATATCTTCATTTAAGCAGGTTGCTACGCTGCCTACCCCACGAGCGCCCTCTAATGTGGCAGCACACGCCTGACGAAGTGCTTTACTATAAATAAATGTATGTGCGTGTTGCTGACGCAAGCCTTGTCCGTTGAGCCATCCAAGTACCTGACCTATATATTCTTCAGTTTCTCTCTCACCTTGTATTTGTTCCGGTGCAAAAATATTTTCTACTGACATAGTGGAAAGGCGTTTGAAATATATTTACGGAAGTGTACTCAAAATCTCTTCGATATTGTGTTGCTCAATATACTTCTTAAGACTTCCGTACATCTCTGTGCGTTCACCTACATCTGTGTCTTTCCCCGCATAGTGTGCGAGACCGTGTTCTATGCGTTGCAGCTCATCGCGTATGTGTACAAACGCATCTTGGTAACTTGCGACGGTATGGTCCGGAAAGATTTGGAGAGTGGAAAACACCTCATTCATACGATGCACAAAGTCCCGTATGCGCGAAACAGGGATATTTTCACCGTCAATAATGTACTCCTTCACGCGCTCAAAACAGGTGCGTACGGCTTGAAATTTTCCTATCACATGCATTTGTACGATGGCATCTTGCGATGCGGAGAGGTCTCTGCTTCGCAGTGCTGAGTTCAGCCCCTCATACTTTCCGCGTATTTTGTCTGCGTACGGCAGGAACGGCTGCAGACGTATGTTCGCACGTAAGTCATCGGGATTCGCACGCAGTCTGCCAAGTACCCCACCGGATTGCCCTTCTGTCTGTTTACTGCTGAGATCTCTGCTCCCAAAGAGTTCCAGACGGTCGTTTACAACTCCCGCATTTGTTTGCAGTGCGTCTCGGAAGCGCCGCATAGTTTGCTCGTGTTGCTGAATGTGAGTTTCCAGAACCATGTGATCCTGTTGATTAAAGCCTCCTTTCGGATACATCTCCTCAAACCGAGATTGCAGACGATTGATAATGGCAACCATCTTTGCGAGAGATGCTCCCACATTCGTTTTGTCACTCTTATCTTTCAGGTCGACAATCTCTCCCAGTAAGTCGTGAGCCTGCACCTTAAACTTGTTTTCGCAGGCACTCAGCAGTTCCCTGCATGCGAGAATAAGAGTATTGGCTTCCGAGCGCATCGCTTCCTTCTCGGCTTCCGGAGTCGCTTGTTTCCAGTCTCTGTTCAGTCTTCCGTTGAGCGCTTTCACTTCTCCCTGCAGGGCGGTGAGTTTCTCGATTTCTTTTCCGTAAGATTGTGTTTCGTGCAATGTTTTACGATGCGCTCCGTACACGCTATCAAAATGTTGTACGGTGAGTTGGCGAGGTTTCCCGTTTCCGTTTCGTGCGTTCTGCCTGCCGTTCTCTTCTTCACGGGTATAGAGAATGGAGCCGACTACCGCTTCATCCGGTCCCGCAGTACCTGCATATCTTGCTTCAACGCTGTCTGTCGGGAGTTGTACGGAAAGAAGACGGTGATTCCTTTTTTGAAGGGGGACAGCCGATTCCCAAATCTTTTTGAGCGTTGCAATGGCTTCGGGTTGTGCTTTCTTCTGCAGTCTTTTGTAGGGGTTTCCGGTATCCGACTCGTCGAATTCCACCAAGTGTAAATCTGCCGCCAGTTCATCGGGAATACGATCCGCACTTACAAGGCAGGGTTCCAAGCTCATGGAATTCCACTCCGGATTTCCGACGAACGTCACCGTATTTTTTGCATCGATATTACATGCGGGGACTATGAACTGGTGCGGATGGCAAAATGCTTCCTGAAACCGTTTGAAACGTGAGTTGGGCATGGCATTCCATATATGCTCCCGCAATCTGTCTCCCTCCAAAGTGGAATCGGGATAATGAGTGGTATCACGCAGTCGTACGAAAGATTCGTGCCACTGTTCTGTGCCATATGCTTCTCGTTGACTTTGTGTGGATGCCAAATCTTCCAGAGATGCGCGATCGGAAAGCAGTCGTTGTATGCGCCCGCGCTGATACGCAGTCAGCGTTGAAACGTCCACTTCGGGTGTATACTGCACACGATTCAGTGCGCTTTCGTTGCGAGTGCGCAGTTCCTCGAAGGAGATGGTTTTCAGTGGGGACATCAGTGACGTATTGTCCAATCCTTTCTTTCTATTGTCAAAAAAATAGGCATTCGAGAGTCATGCAGAGCTTTTTCCCTTCTTACAATACAAAAAAGGCGCTCAGAATTGCGGCCGCAAAGCCTCCTGCAACTATGTCATCCAGTACGACTCCATACGGAGAGTTCCATCTATCTATTTTGGCAATTCCAAGCGGTTTCCAGATATCAAAAATCCGAAACAGCGCCAGAGCTCCGAGAGAATGAAGCACACTGTAACTTTGTACGAAGAGAAGGGGAGATGCCGCTATCAACATTCCTATGACTTCGTCTATCACAATAAGGGGCTGATCGCAGTCTTTTACGGGAACATGGTTACTGTGTACGATCGCAGGAATTGCGAACGCACTCAAAATCAGCACGATGCCAACCACCCAACCCATACGCAGCGAAGGCTCGGGAGGCAGTACGCTAGCGATGCTGAGAATAAACGGCAGGCTTATAATGCTGGCCAACGTTCCTTGCCCGCCGGAAACAAATCCCACATAAAAGAAGCTGATGTAGAGAGTGGACACGAAAGAGACAAG
Source organism: Candidatus Peregrinibacteria bacterium CG11_big_fil_rev_8_21_14_0_20_49_14 (assembly GCA_002787035.1). Lineage (GTDB taxonomy): Bacteria > Patescibacteriota > Gracilibacteria > Peribacterales > Peribacteraceae > GWB1-54-5. The sequence goes on from PCVP01000023.1 coordinate 22,876, forward strand.
AGCTTTCATGTCTCTATGGTACACAGAGAATGTGGCAATTTCTATTGCCGAGTTCCCAGTTGGCGCAACTTGGCGCGAACACAGTTGCTTCTGTGAAAGTGCGATGTTTTGTCCGCACATGCTTTCAGTGCTTCATCCATTCTGTTGCGTGCGATACGAGCGGATTCTTTTCTTTTGTCCTGAGTAGAGATGCCGTTGTTTGACTTCAGGCTTCTGCGAGAGGGTCGGTCTTTGGATTGTTGGAGTTCTGAGTACTCGGCACGTTCTTGCTCCAACTCCTTTCTGCGATCCGATCTTTCAGCGGCTGTTTCCGGCAATCCTATGACTTTTTGAATGGCGGATCTGCTGTTCCTGCTTATACGTTCTTGCACTTTCTCGGCTCGCAGTTGTAAACGCCACTGCCGTTCGTTTTGCGCCGAAGTGGCCAGGCGCTGCTCAAGGCATGCATCCACTCGTATCTTATATGTGCCTTTTTCCAGCATGTACGGCTCCAAGCCGAGAGCTTTCATGCATGCATCTCTTTCGTCCTGTATTTCCGTGCCATTCAGAGCGTAGCCGGCAGTGGCAGGCAACAGAAGGCACAGGAGCCAAAGAGCGGTGGCGGCGGAAGAGAGAAACTTCATACCCATAGGATACAACAGACCCGTAAAAGTCCCAGAAGAAAGAGAGATATTATTTCCCCCATCCTCATAAAATCGGCATTATACGGCGCAATGGAACATCCTACTCTCCTCATTTTTCTCAGCATCTTTGGCGTAAGCTTGGTGTCGTTGGTTGGGGTATCTCTTCTCTCCGTTCAACATGCTGTTTTAGAGCGAATGCTGCTTCACTTCGTCAGTTTTTCCACGGGAGCATTTTTAGGAAACGTCTTCATCCACCTGCTTCCCGAAGTCATGGAAAGATCTGCAGATGCGCACGAAGCACTGTTGATTGTGCTTGGAGGAATAGTTCTTTCATTTATTGTGGAGAAATTCATTCACTGGAGACACTGCCACTCCCTAGAGTGCGAAGGGCATGTGCACGTTGCCGGAAAAATGGTTCTTTTCGGAGATGCCGTGCATAACATTTTGGATGGTATTCTTATAGCAACTGCGTACCTCGCAAGTATTCCTCTCGGAATCGCCACAACCATGGCGGTATTTTTGCACGAAGTTCCTCAGGAGATCGGAGATTTTGCCGTACTGCTCCACAGTGGATATTCTCGCAAAAAGGCGCTCTTCTATAATTTTTTGTCCGCACTCACCGCATTGCTCGGAGGTGCATCCGTTCTTTTTTTAAGCGCACAGGTGGATCATATAGAAAAAATTCTGTTACCGATTGCCGCAGGAAATTTCTTGTATATCGCAGGGTCGGACCTCATCCCGGAACTCCACAAAGAAGCCAGACCCAGACAGGCAGTGGTGCAACTTATATTCATGCTTGCGGGTATAGGGCTTATGTATCTGCTCTCTCAGGCGGCGGAAGTTCACTGATGTCTTACTCGGGAAGTGCCTCTATAACAAATGTCGTCGTAATAAATTCTCCGAAACGTGAACTGCTGTTTGGGTTTTCATTGGCAGAAAAAGTACGCAACCAAAGAGCGTATCTTCCCGCGTGGGGGAGAGTGAGTTCCGGTGTTGTGCGCTGCGCCTCATCGGATATGTTTTCATCGATTGAATGCAAAAGAAACAGCTTTGAAACCGGGTCTACCAGAACATACCAGTCTCCTCCCGTGGTATAAAAAGTGGCAGGTTCACCATTAATTTTCTCACCGTGAAAGCGCAGTCGTTTTGGGGTAAGAGCTGTTACGAAGGGAGATTCCAGATGCATGTGAAAATTGCCGTCCGTATTTTTATCTCGTACGTCAGCTATGTGGTCTGCCTCATTTTCATCGCGAAGATCTACTGTGACCGTAGCCAAAAAATCTATGTTGCTCGGATTCGTACTTTCGATGATGTGTGTTTCGTGCAAATGTCCCACTGCATTATGCATTTCTATCCATATGGTGTAGGTATCAGCTTCGGTGAAGGTGTGTGTGAACCGAAAATGTTGCGCATCTATATGATCTATCTCATAGCTGTCATCGTACGACCAGAAGTCTCTGAGATTATGACTGGCAACCGTAACATGCGCAGAGAGATCCGTGGGTGCATTGGCTACCGATACCGTAAAGGTCACCGTTTTACCCGGAGCCGGTTTGGTATCGGGCTGTACCAAGACCGTGTAGTTGTTCGTGTTGTACATGGAATCCAATTGCAGTGCGTCAACTGCTATCGGCCGTTGTATCACATATATACCTATGGCAATGCCGCCGAGCAGCATGACTATGAGTAACGCATATCGCTTCATACGCAGACGGTAGTAGAGAGAAAAAGACTGTACATGAGTGTGATGTGGAAAGAGTAGAGCTATGTATGTTTCATACCGTCTTTCTCATAGTGCTTAAATATATTCGTATCTTCGCTATGACCACAGGAACTGGAAATATCCCACGTCTCTGCGATCTGATGGACATCCCATCCCTCATCGACAATGAGTTTCTTGGCCAGTCCCGACATCACATACCACTTCCAGCACTTGCAGCAACAGGGTCCACCATGGTGGGACATGGCGACCGCTTCGTCGAATATCACCTGCTGCTCTTGTGAGAGAACGATATCGATATCAAACTGCGTGAGTTTCTGGGCGACATCGACCGGAACATCGTACGGATCGGGCGGAATCAGATCCGCGCCGCCGTGTTCCTGCACAAAGCGCTCGATAGCTTTGATTTGAAGTTCATATGCTTCAAAGCTCGTGAGTGTCCCGCAGCATTGGCCTCCGAGGTTGTCTTCGCTCGTGGACATCGCCAGTACCTGCTTTGGTCCGAAACAGCCGATGGTCTTTTCATCGAGTTCCACGAGGCGATCCGGTACAGGTTTCGTGAGCTTGGCACTCTGTTTGTAATACAGAGCCTGTGCCTGCGGTGAGAGCTTCTGGTAAGCAGTGACAATAGGATTGTTCTCATCCTGCTGCATCGGTTCGGACTTCTTGCTTGCCTGGAAGGAAAGGAATCCGACAATGAGGATAACGAGACCGACGGCGAGATATGCTAACGGATTTTTCATGGCAGGAAGAGTTACGGAGCAGAAACAAGAGTCGGTTGGATATGTCGTTCGCGGAGCATCGCAAACAACACGGGAAGGACGATCAACGTGAGCATCACGGATGTCGAGAGTCCCGACATCACGACGAGTGCCAGCGGCTTCTGTACTTCCGAGCCTGTTCCTGTTGACCAGATCATCGGAATAAGGCCGATCACGGACGTGAAGGCCGTCATGAGAATAGGACGCAGACGCAGAGATGCCCCTTCGATAACAGCTGCATGGATACCTTCTTTGGTAATGAATTGTTCGGGGTCAGGAATATATCCGGCAGCTTCTTCCATCGAGGGGAGACCGAACTGTTCACGGAAAGCGTTTTCGAGATACACGACGATCACAACTCCCGTTTCAACGGCATTGCCGAAGAGGGCGATGAATCCCACCCACACGGCAACGGACATGTTGTATCGTGCAAGAAACAGCGCAATGACCCCTCCTACAAGGCTCAACGGAATCGTGACCATAACAATACCCACGAGGCTTAGGTCTTTGTACGTCAGGTAAAGGAGAAGGAAAATGATGAAGAGCACTAACGGAATGACAATGGAGAGCCGCTTCTTGGCTCGCAGTTGGTTCTCATATTGTCCCGCCCATTCGTACGAATATCCGGTTGGGAGTTTCAGCGTCTCCACGAGAAGCGCATCGGCGTTTTTCACAAAAGAAGCCATATCGGTTCCGCGCACATTGGATTGCACGACGGCTTTCATTTGCCCATTTTCACTGGCGATCATTGCGGGTCCATTCACGAGCTTGATGTCCGCGACACTTCCAAGAAGAACCTGAGCACCGTTCATACCCGTTACAGGCAGAGATTTGATATCTTCGATGTCCTGTCGGAACGCCTGTTTGAGCCGCACTTGCACGCCGTACTGTTCCCGTCCTTCAATCGTACGTGTGACCATCGCGCCACCTACCCCGGCAGCAATCGTTTGAAGGGCGTCCATCTTCATCACGCCATGCTGTGCAAGCAGATCATCCCGCAGTTCAATATCGAGGTACCGTAGTCCCGTCGTGCGAATGGCAACCGTGTCCGCTGCACCCGGCACCTGATTGAGCAGTCCTTCGATTTCAATTGCAAGCGTTTCCAGCTTTACAGGATCATCTCCGAATATATTAATGCCGAGCTGTGTGCGAATACCTGTCGAGAGCATGTCGATGCGACCGATGATGGGCTGTGTAAAGCTGTTCCAGACGTTATCGAATTTGATAGCGCGGTTCATTTCCACAATGAGTTTTTCTTTTGTCATTCCTTTTCTCCATTGGTTCTTTGGTTTAAGGGTTATGAATGTCTCGAACATCGCAAGTGGCGCGGGGTCGGTCGCGGTATCCGCACGCCCCGCCTTCCCCACAACTTTTTCGACTTCAGGGAACTTAGCAATGATGCTGTTTGTTGCGATCAGAAGCTCCTGCGCCCGTTCTTCGGATACATCGGGAAGCGTGATCGGCATGTACCAGAGCGTTCCTTCATTCAGCGGAGGCATGAACTCCGAACCGATCTGCGTCATCGCTCCAATACCAAGCACTGCAAGCACTCCGGCAGTCGCAAGTGTGACGCGGCGATGCAAAAGAGCTTTGAGTAGCAACGGTTCGTATTTTCGTTGCAGAAAACGCACCACGGGGATTTCATCATCTCGTTTCAGTTTTCCACGAAGGAAGTACACAGCCAATGTCGGCACAAGGAACAGTGATGCAATAAGCGCTCCGAACATCGCAAAGAGATTCGTATATGCAAGCGGCGCGAAGAGTTTTCCTTCTTGTCCCGTGAGCGTGAAGATAGGTGTGAAAGAAAGAATGATGATGAAGATGGCAAAGACGATGGGTTTGCCGACTTCCAGAGTGGCTTCTTTAATTCTTTGAATCCTTTCCAACGTATTCTTCGGCGGTTGCTCCAAGAGCTTTCGGTAGGCATTCTCGGAGATGACAATGGCTGCATCCACCATAGTTCCTATTGCAATGGCAATACCACCGAGGCTCATAATGTTGCTCGGTATGCCAAAGAGTCTCATGAAAATGAATGTCATGAGCACACCCATAATGAGGGCTGCGGCTACAATGAGCGTTGAACCGAAATGCCAGAGGAAGAGCCCGAGAATGACGGTCGTAATGATGAGTTCCTGCGTGAGCACATCTCTGAGTGTACGGACTGCCGAGAGGATGAGATTGGTCCTGTCGTAAAAGGGAACAATACGCACGCCTTCCGGCAGACTTTTCTCGATAGACGAAAGCCGCTCCTTCACGGCATCAATGACAGCAAGCGGGTTTTCCCCGTAGCGCATCACGACCACTCCGCCAACCTTCTCTTCTTCGTGATTGGCTAAGATCGCTCTGCGGAAAAGACCCGATACGCGCACTTCACCGACATCTGTTATCGTGAGTGGCATGCCGTCCGCTTTCATGCCGATGACGGTATGTGCAATGTCATCAGGATTTTCAAAAAATCCGATGCCTTGAATTGCCACTTCTCTTCCTCCCGTGTCTATAACTTTCCCCGAGACATTGTTGTTCGCCATTCTGACTGCATCCATCACCTGCCTGATCGTGACGCGGAACTGCTGCAATTTCTGGGGATCTAGGATGACCTGATAGATTTTCTTGTAGCCTCCGACGGATGCGACTTCCGCGACTCCGGGGACACTCTGCAATGCGTAGCGCACATTGAAGTCCTGTAGTGAGCGCAACTCCGTGAGCGTATGTGTGGCACTTTCGAGCGTGTACATGTAGATGTGTCCCACGCCCGTTGCATCGGGTCCGAGAATAGGGATCACCCCTTCGGGGAGCTGTGCTTGCACGAGATTCAGCCGCTGCGAGACGCGGTCACGGGCGAAGTAGATGCCGATATCGTCGTTGAAGATCACTGTCACCATCGAGACGCCGAGCATGGAGATGGCGCGGATATCGCGGACACCCGCAAGCCCCTGCATATTGACGGTGATGGGATAGGTAATTTGATCTTCGATGTTTTTTGGACTCTGTCCGGTCCATTCGGTCATAACGACGACCTGATTTTCCGAAAGATCGGGAATGGCATCCACCGGTGTTTGCAACGTGGCGACCACTCCTATGACGGCGATGACACCGAAAACGAGGAGAGTGAGGAAACGATTCTCAAGCGC
>PCVP01000002.1 GCA_002787035.1 Candidatus Peregrinibacteria bacterium CG11_big_fil_rev_8_21_14_0_20_49_14
ATTTGGATCTGCCGATGCATGAAGATTTGGATGTCACACTAGTAGATGACGGAACGACCGTCACGGTGACAGTGGGGCAGTACACCGTTTCGGGTGAAACAACGGGTTCGTACTCCGGCTTTAAGACAGGCGTTTCGAACTGGAGCGGTCGCACCGTCGTGGATGACTACCGCATCGCCTACTCCCCTGCTGCGGAAGAAGGAGGCAGTCAGCTGCAACTGATGCAGGCACAGATAGCAGTTTCTGCCGAGCTCACCGCACAGCTGCAAGAAGAAGCTGTGATACTTGAAACGGAGTTGGCACAAGAGAGTGCCGTGCTGCTTACGAGTGTAAGCGTACGAAATCAGGAACTTTCCCGTATACAAGGAGTGCAGCTCTTCGAGCGTTCTTCGTTCTATGTGCACGGCAATGAGATAGAGCCGATTTTACAACGCACATTACCGCATATTTTCCCGGAAAATCTGCAAGCATACATAGAAGAACAAGCTGTATTGCTCAACGAAGAGCCGGGACACATACAAGATCGTATACTCATGCAGCAATCTGACTACCGTAGTATTGCAAGAGGTCTGCTAGGATACTACGAAAATGCTATGGGAGACCTTCTCAATGCGTCGGTGGATATGAGTGCTCGGGTTACTGCCGGAGAATCCGAACATGATCTTATGGAAGCACTCCGGTACCAACGAGCCATTGCCGGCAACGGACGATACCTCACAGAGATTGCCTTCTATGGCATTCATTTGCCGACAGCGGAGGAACTCTACCAAGAGGGGCGGCAACTCTTCGGGCAAGAGCATGACCTGCTTACAAAGATTCAGTCGGAGCAAGACAGGTTGCAGACCATAGAGAACTTTCGTGCCGGCAACAGGGCATGGCAATTGGCACACGGCGTGCCGGACCTCGCAGTGCTCATAGGAGCGGATGAAGGCAGTGCAGATAACGGATACCAAGGGGAACTGAGTGAGGCGCAGCAACGCAGGCTCGGCCGCGCACAGCGACTGGTGGAAACAGCCATGAGCAGTATGCTCGACCGCAGGATTCAGATGCGCATAGTACCGGATGACATGGTGATAGAAGACAGACTCCGATACGGAGGGAACGGCATTACGTACTTTGACGTACATGCCGATGAGCAAGAGACTGCCGTACGAGGAGTGACAGGCGTGATTCAGGGAAACCTGACGTCCGTGGAGGGGGCGGCGGAGGGAATAACAGCGAGTGGGGCAACCTTCTTACAAACTGCACGTGTTCAATTCTCCGAAGGTACGGATATCTCCAATCTGGGTCTTATAGATACGGAGACAAACCTTCGCAGCACGGAATCTCTACATGTACCTCAGGGTGGAGAATCCGCACTCTTCTTTACTCTTACGGAAGAAAAGATGGTGAATATTTGGATGAACGGAATGGCAATGCGAGATGTATCACTTACCCTGCAAGGGGGGCAGCTTCCCGCCGGTGGTTACAGTTCCGCACACGAGGGCGCTGCGGGTGAATCTGTCAGCCTTCGGCTTCCGTCCGGCACGTATACGGTCTCGGTACGCGACGATACAAATTACGACGGTGGGACGATGGCAACAGGGAATTTTACCGTTCCTCTTGAGTTGGAAATGAAGTCGTTTCACTCTGCGAATATTGAGGGCAGAATCAGTATTGCCGAGCGTCCGGTGACGATGCCGGTGAGTATGCGGGTGGCGGATTACATACAGAATCAGGACGGGCAATTAGTCAAGAATGAAAATTACGACGGTTTGGATACAACGAAACCGAAAGTGAATGGTCTCAATGCTGACAAGCCAGTTTGGGTGGTAGTGCATGGGAGGGGGGACAGGGAGGGAAGCAGCAAGATGAACGATCTCGCAAAGGCACTCTCAGCAACCGGTCGGCAGGTAGTGACTTCGGACTGGGAAGACGCAGCCAAAGACAATGGTTTCGGTTTTCTGGAAGGAGCAGACTGGATACCTGCTGTAGGATCCTGGATCGCAAGCCAGTTAAAAGCCGCAGGGTTCCACGGTGAGCAAATTCGCATTGCCGGGCACAGCTGGGGCAGCTTCGTCGCGTACGAGATCGGTAAGAATTTCCTCGGCAAAGACGGCAATACGGAGAATGATTTCGGCGTACAGTCCATTGTAGCGCTGGATTCTGCCAAAGACCCTCTGCCAGTCAATAGCTATCCTGCCTCTGAAGTGTCTTTTGCTGATGTATCCAAAGCATCCTGGGCATTGAAAAGCAGCTTCTTTGGATCGAGTGCGCGTGCGAACTCTGCAGATGTCAGCTTCGATCTGGTCATACCTTCCGAACTGCAGGAGCAGAACAACCCCTTCCTGATTCCTACGCAGAAAGCGTTGCTGGATGCCGCACAGGCATATCTGAATGAGCACGGGTACGCTGTGTCGTGCTTTGCAAATCTCATACGTGCCCAAGGTGAAGAGGGTTTTGCAGCGCTGAACATTACTGATTTAGAAGCTGGTACGCTTCCCGCTATCCCACTGAATGCCGGTGATGCCGATGGGCACATGTTCCTTGATTTCGTACAGGTAACAGATGAGACCGGAACGTGGTGGCAGGCAGTACCCAAGACTCTGCAGATACCCTAAGCGAGCCCATGAAGCGTACTCTGCTGCTTATCACAGGCATCATTCTTAGCCCGCTCTGGCTATACTTGCTCTATGGTTTTGTTCTTGTACTGGCAGGGTACGAAGTGACCAGTGACGAAACGGCACTTGCGGAGAAGCTTGTGCAAGGGGGCAGACCGGCAAAAGACTGCCTACTTCTCAGAACAATTGATCTTGGACCTCGTCCTACGACACAAGAACTGAAAGCGTCATGCATCCACCGTTATGCAGAGCTCACCAAAGACCCCACGGCGTGTGAGCTGCTGATGCCTTCGGATTACGGGTGGTCGTGCCTGGGCGCTGCAATGAAACCCAACTCACGTCTGTGCTGGTTCAATTTCTCCCCTGACCCTGCGGAAGTAGGCAGCGGAGATATGCGTGTCACTCTGCCCGAATGTGCGCAGAATCCCTCTGCCCTACCGGGAAGGTGCTGCGAGCTCGCCGGTATTCTCTACTTAGATACGGAGCAAAACTGCAACAGCGTGAAGGATTCTCCCATTGTATATGACCAATGCCTGGAACTTCTGGCCAGAAGCCAGAGGAACATCACTCTGTGTACAGATATCAGCAGCGACCATATCCGTTCCGCCTGTGAAGTCGCCGTTAAAGCACTCCAGGCCAGTAGTGACAACAAATGAAAAAGGTACACGCCACCCACCGGCTCTTCCTCACAGCACTCCTCCTCACCTGCACCGCACTTCCTGCAGTGACCCACGCCGCACGCCCCACGTATGGTGAGCAACCTCGAACCACGCTGCGCACGTTGCGTAACGGCGCCTATAACTTGGAGGAAGTACGAAGAGCCACCTACTCTCCGAAAGAGCAGGAGTACAACGTGTTTACAAATGAGACGCTCGGCTTTTCTGCAAAATTTCCCGCAGAATGGAAAACAAGTTACGTCACCGCCAAATCTCTCGCAGATACAATCGTGCATTTTGCCCCCGAAAAAAATAGAAGAAGCACGCTCTCGGTATGGGTGAAAGATAAGAAGAAACAACTGACGTACGAAGATGTGGAAAAAGATTTCATCCGCTTCACTCGCCAGCCAATAAATGACTACCAAATAGAAACCATGTCTTTCATTCGTGAAATGGACGTACTGCAAGAGCAACGCATAGAATGGAAAGGCAAAGGAGTCCACCGCAGTGTCTTTACTGCGGGAGGGAAAGAAAATCCCTACATGTACATTCAGTTGCGCATTCCGGATGGCACAACATTGTACGTGCTCTCGCTTGCGGTTACATCCGAGTACATGCAGGAGGAAGAAAACCGACTGACCACCTTTCTGTCATCTTTTCGTATTTTTCCGAGTCAAACCATACGGCAAATTTTACCGAGCAGATCGGAGCGGCGAAGAGCAAGAATTTCACCTGCACAGGAACCTTCGCTCTCTACTCCTCAGAGCCGAGCTGCAATAAGAAGGCAGCAGAGACTGAGAGATTAGCGGGTAGCGGGTAGCGGGGAGTGATGAGCGGTTAGCGGGCAGCGTGCAGTTCCTACATCCCAAGAATCAACGATACTCCGCATTGTGAATATCACCGCCCTCCAGGCGAATATCGGTAAGATTCTTGAGTTCGTTTATACTCGCGGGAAAACGATCGGTACTTTTATCCCATAGCTGTGCAAGAGTAAGTGCATCGTCAAAATTGAAACTCGGACTCTCCGCACCACCAAGTCCTCCCGAGTCTCCGTCCTGCAGTACCGTGCTGCCCGGCACGTACTTTTCCAGTGCTCTGGCAAAGAGCTCCACGCGAGAACGATCCACCGACTCCACTCCCTGCGTAAGAATTCCCAGTTCCTGCAATCGGCTTCCTTCTTCTGCTTCGCCGGGATTTCCTTCTCCTATAAGGAGGATAATAAAATTACGAAACAAATCTATATTCTTTGCTTCGGGCAGCTGCTCGTCATCTGTTCTGCCCGCAAATCGTTCCCAAATTGCCGCCGCTTGCTGCCCGTGTTGTGCAATGTACGGCATGCGATTCTGCTCCCCTATGGAATGTATAAGCACTGTCTCAAATCCTGCCGGTGTGGGGGGATCTATGCGATATTCACCCTGATTCGCCCTGTCTGCGGCTTTTTCTCCTATCAGGTAGAGTTCTCCATCGTTAAAATCAAGAGAAATGTGCTGTCCGGATATTTCTCCTGTGAGTGCTTTTTCGGTATGTGACGTATCACCGGAAAGCAGTGCGCCTATCATGCGACCACCCCCTCTGTTTACCGCACTTTCCACCGCTGCTTGACCGTCGGGTGGCAGCGACGTAAGTGCGCTTGCTCTCACGCCGAATTCCACAAGCGTGGCTGCGGTTTGAGCAGTAACCTTCGTACTCTTTGCAATCCGGTTTAATTCAGCTTGTTTTGCAAGTTCTTCTATTCGTCTTATTTCTGTTTTCTGTTCACGAATGCTTACCAAATTTTGTTGCAAGCTCTGAGCAAGTTTTGAGTTGGGATTTCTTAACAATTCTTCTTCTATTACTTCCTCGATTGCATCTTCAAAAATCGCATCTGCTTCTTCCTCTGTTTTTGCTTGTGCTATTGCTATCTGCTTATTAACGAACGCATCAGATTCGTTCTTATTTGCAATGAGAGCGGCAGTGTAGGAGGCTCCGGCCTCCGATGCTGCTGCAATCACTTGTTTTGACTCACGGCCAGATAACAGTTTCAGTATTGCCATTGCTTCGCTTTGGCTGAAACCTATTTCATCTTTTGTAAAAACTGTCAGTAGTTGTGCGAACTGAGCATCTCTTTCATTTTCAGGTAATTTGTTTATTTCTTCATATCTATTACCAAGTTCATTCATTCCATAACCGATATTTCCATCCTCTTGTCCTCCAAACACTTTGAGTAATTTTGCAGCTATTTCATTATTTTTTTTCGGCTCAAGATCCCCAAAAACTCTGTCTATTATATGCTGAATAGCAGTATTTTCAGCTACTTCTTTTGCTTGCCTGGCTCTCTCTAACGATCTTGTACGTATTGTTTCTGCAGAATCTCCACGTTTTCGTGCATCTATTGCATCTAAACCACTGGTTTTGTTTTGACTGTTGTTAAATGTTCCAAGATTTTCCGGTGGTATGAGTCCGGTCTCTTGTCTCACAGAAGAACCGGACTCAAATGCGCCCCCCATACCCCCGGGAGACCCCGCAGGAACACCCTCGAAAGATGCCAATGCACCGGAGTCGCCGTTTTCTCTGTAGTTCTCATACACTGTTTGTGTCGCCTCGGGTGGCATACCCGACAGTTTGGCAGAAAGGGCATCTACTTCTTCTTGCGAGACTTCTTTCGGGTTTAGCGGAGGAGTTCCTCCTAAACTTTCACTTCCTCCGAACCCTTCGTTCGGGCCGCCGAAACTCGTAAAGTTACCGGAATCTGCTGTAGACATCTCATTATTATACCACAAAACAGCTCCATATTCACGCGTATAGCAAACCGCTAACCGCTCATCACTCCCCGCTACCCGCTCATCGCTCTCTAGTACCTGCTCTTGTACGCCTGAAACCGTCGTTCTGCCATATCTGCATCCATACTCAGCGGTTTGGAGATCTTGAGTCCTATGGGATTGGTATCAGGATCATCTAATAAATACGTGTCTGAGATAATATAATTCATTTTTCCCATCACGGTTCTGTTTCCCACTCTCACAGCCTGCTCTTGCTTGCGTTGCCACTGCGAGTGACGGGTGGGCAGTTGCACTTGCTGACCTTTCACTTCGACCACACGCGTACTATCTTCCTTGCTGTGGATCAAATTAAAATCTGCAATAGCAGCATCACTGCGGGCATTTGATTCTTCAATCGTTTCATAGTCCCTCCTTCCGGCATCGTAATCATGGTACGTCATGGCGATATCCACAGAGGAGATATTCGGATTCGTAGCGGCAAGTGCCGTAAGTTTTGCACGCAGGTCCGCTTTGTACTGCTGTTCGGGGGTGAGCCTGGGTGTGCGTTCCGTGCGCCTGCCACTCGTGTTGTTGGCGGCAACGGTGCGAAGAAGGGACTTCTTCTCTGCTGCCTGTGCGCTTCCTGCGAGTCCCAGTGCGGCAAGT
>PCVP01000032.1 GCA_002787035.1 Candidatus Peregrinibacteria bacterium CG11_big_fil_rev_8_21_14_0_20_49_14
TGCCGTATCTGTTTCAGAGAGCTGGCGAGTAACGGTGAAGTTCCGGGTGTTACAAAATCCTCTTGGTAATTATGACTTACGTTACAGACCCCATCGGCGATTTCCTCACTCGTATGCGCAATGCGCAAGCGGCACGCCACAGCACGTGTTCGGCTCCGTACTCCCGTATGAAGCTTGAGCTCGGAGAAATTCTGAAGAAGGAAGGGTGGTTGGCTGACGTACAGGTGGAGGGAGAGGTTCCGAAGCAGCAAGTAACAGTGACGTTTGTTGAAGAGAAGCCAAGGCTCACATTGAAGCGTTTGTCCAAACCCGGTCGTCGACTGTACATGGGACACGGAGATTTAAAGCCCGTCTTGCGCGGATTCGGTATTGCGATTCTCACAACCAGCGAAGGTCTTATGACAGACGTAGAAGCACGCAAGCGCAAGCTTGGAGGCGAAGTACTTTGTACCATCTCATAACAATGTCACGTATTGGAAAACAAGCAGTGGCCATTCCTTCAGGAGTAACCATAGAGGTGAAAGACAGACTCATTACGGTGAAAGGCGCAAAAGGGCAACTCTCCTACGAGCACCTTCCTGAGGTTGCCGTAAAGATAGAAGGCAACAGTCTTTTTGTCACACGTATAAACGACAAGGACGATGCTCGCGCACGACATGGTCTTACAAGGCAGCTGATTGCCAATATGGTTCAGGGTGTCAGCCAAGGCTACGAGAAACGTCTCGAGATTATTGGAGTGGGATACAAGGCGCAGGCACAAGGAAAAATGCTTACACTCAACCTCGGCTTTTCACACCCTATTAACTTTCCTGTTCCGGAAGGAATAGAAGTTGCACAAGAAGAGCAGAATAAAAATATTCTTGTCGTACGCGGTATAGACAAGCAACTTGTGGGACAAACTGCAGCCAATATTCGTTCGTACCGTCCGCCTGAACCGTACAAGGGGAAGGGTATACGCTACTCAGATGAACACGTGCTGAGGAAGCCGGGTAAGACTGCTGCGAAATCCTCTTCATAATCTCTCTCATGAAACCCAAGAAGATTCAGGATCGGCTGGCAAGAAAAAGGCGCATTCGCGGTAAAGTCCGCGGTACCGCCAAGAGACCTCGTATGAGTGTGCACCGTTCACTCACACAGATTGTTGTGCAGCTCATAGATGACGATACAAGTAAGACTCTTGTTACTGCCACCACAAAAGAGCTGAAGGCGAAGCCCAATATTGAGGGCGCGAAAAAGCTCGGTGAGTCAGTGGCAAAAAAAGCAAAAGAAGCTAAGATCGATGCAGTTGTTTTCGACCGCAATGCATACAGATACCATGGTCGTGTTAAGGAACTTGCCGATGCGGCGCGCAGCGGCGGACTTACATTCTAAATTTCTTTTATGGCTAAGACTTCCCAACCGGCAAGACGCAACAAGAACGACAGATCCGCACGGCGCGAGCCGCAGGAGTTCGAAGAGACAACGCTCTCAGTCGATCGTGTTACACGTGTGGTTGCCGGTGGACGTCGTCTTCGCTTTCGTGCCGTGGTTGTGCTTGGCAATAAGAGGGGAAAGGTAGGTTTGGGTACGGGCAAAGCAAATGACGTGCAAGCTGCGGTAAAAAAAGCTGCGGCGGATGCGAAGCGAAATATGATTCGTGTGCCCATAGTCGATGGTACGATTCCTCACGAGGTCGATACGAAATTCAAGGCGGCACGCATTCGTCTGGTGCCCGCATCCGAAGGTACGGGGGTAATTGCAGGAGGTGCGCTGCGCACGGTTTTGGAGCATGCGGGTGTGAAGAACGTTCTTTCCAAGAGATACGGAACAACCAATAAGCTCGTGAATGCTCAGTGTGTTATGGAAGCATTGCAGAGTCTGCGTGGTAATTTTGTTCCTGAGTCGTCCGGAGAAGTCAGTGCCACTGCCACCGATGCGTGTACATCGGCACCGAAGAGAGACAGGAAGGATGTGAAAGTAGATATGGCAGAGTCTGCCAAGGCAGACGAAGAAGCTTTGGAAGGCGTGGAAGTGAAAGAGATATCCAAAAAGGATATAGATTCCGAAGGAAACCTGAAGGGCAAATCCGTATAGCCTGAGGCTACGTTCTTGCCGAAAGACCCACTCTTTTTTACAATGCCCTCATGCCCAAAGTACTCGTAGTCATTGCGCAGGAGGGGTATCAAGATACGGAGCTTGCGGGCACGGTACGCGGTTTGAGTAACGCAGGATTTACGACCGTAATTGCGAGTAAGAACGCAGGACTATGCAGAGGAAAACTTGGCGGTACGCAGCAGGCGACTCTTGCCATGCACGATGTTTCCATACAAGACTACGATCGTATCGTCTTTATAGGAGGACCCGGTGCCGGTGCGTACGCATCGGATCCCGATGCACTTCATCTTGCGCAAGAGGCGCAGCGAGCGAATATGCCAATCGGAGCCATTTGCATAGCGCCTACCATTCTTGCGAAAGCTCACGTTCTGGAAGGCAAGCGTGCCACAGTGTGGGACAGCGGGGGAGAGCAGATTGCCATTCTGGAGCGCTACGGGGCAAAGTACACGGGTGAGGCGGTGACAGTGGACGGTTCCATAGTCACGGCAAACGGACCCGATGCCGCGGAGGAATTCGGGAAGTCAATCGCATCCAAATCATTGTGAGACCACTTGGAACATTCCGAAGTTTTGTACCCACATATTACGGAAAATTCCCACACCTACTTCCGTAAACATCGGTTGTAAAATATTGACGCGATGCGCCTCGGAATTCATCCAGTCGCGTACCACTTCTTCCACGGTCAGTTGCCCCTTTGCAAGATTTTCCCCCAAGGCAAACTTGGGTTGGCAGCTGCAGACATCCCGTGAATATATCGCATAGTTCTGACCGGTTTCTCCGCGAATATCTTGCCCTGCTTCGGGAGTAAATACCTGCTTGCATCCGCAAGTGATGGGGTCCACATCCGTGTAACCGGATTCCTTTATACGGTCCACAAAACTTTTTCCTTCGGGAGTGTAGTGCCCGAAGTAATCGCGAGTGGCCATATCTTTCGCATGTTTTACAGCGGATGATTGCAGTTGCTTATTGGGGAGCAGCGGTTGCAATCCGGCCTTGCGACGCTCGTTGTTCACCGCGTTTATCACTTGTGCCTGTATGGATTCCGACGTGGAAATTTCGGCGGTTTTCGAACTCTTCAGAGACTCCAGTACTTGTGTGCGACTGGTCACAGTCACAAAAGAATGCAGCACGTCTCTGTCGGGCTCTTCGCCTTGGGCCCTTCTGTTGTCGGTATCATCATAGAGAACCTTGCGAATAAGAATACGTTGCACGGGACGCAGTATGGGATTTTTAGCGAAGATCGCATACAGAGCATCAGATGCTTCTTCGTGCGTCACAGGTAATTCAGATCGCAAACGTTTGGCGTCGCGAGGATCGTAAAAAAGACCGTAGCTTGCCGCAACACCGGCATACGGTGCGACCCAATCATATTGATTGACATCCTCGTACTCATATCGCATGTCGAGCTGCAGCTCGAAAATAACAGCAACCATTTTCAGAAACTCCGCTCGGTTAATAATTTTATGCGGGTGCAGTCTTTCTGTGAGCGGATCTTTCTCCCACAGTCCTATTTTTTCTCCGTACAGAACGTATTTTGCATACGGCTCTCCGTCTATGACATCGGGGAATCTGCCTTCGTTCACGATGGTAGGTATGGTCCTGCCACTGCGCTTTAAAAGAAATTGGCCGGCTTCTCCTCGTGTGACGTATGTCACAAGTTCCTTCCGCATCTGCGCATGTGTTTGCTGCGCCTCCGCGAGGACAAAACCGAGTGTGAGCCCGGCGAAGAGCAACACAAGCGCACGATGGCGGAAAAAAGGCATAGAAATCCATTTATTCTACCATAAATACGTATCTGTCGCACTTGCGGAGATCTCCGGAGCGTCTCGAAAGCGGAAAACTTGGTTTTTCATTGAGAATTGCTTGTAAGAGCCTGTGGCAGGCACTATCATGCGTGCCCGATTCACTTATTCTATGAATCTACACACGCTTTCTCCGGCGCCGGGTTCTCGCAAAGTGCGCAAACGCATTGCTCGTGGCAATAGCGCAGGCGGCGGTACCACCGCAGGTCGCGGTACGAAGGGTCAGCACTCCCGTACGGGAAAAGGTCGTCGTTTCGGTTTTGAAGGAGGGCAAACTCCTCTGGTGTTGCGTCAGCCAAAGCTCGGTGGTTTTACCAATCCGGGTCGCACGGAGTACGAAGCGGTGAACGTGGGTGTGTTGGAAGAGAAATTGCCGGCGGGTACGTACGACCAAGATGCTCTACGCGCTCACAAAATTGTTCGCACAAAAAAACCTGTAAAGCTTCTCGCCCGAGGTGATGTGAAGAAGAAGTTCACCCTCACGGTAGATGCGGTATCAAAGTCAGCACAAGATGCCATTGTAAAGGCAGGTGGTACGGTTACGACTTCCTCCACACATTGACAATGCTCATGCGAAGGCAGACCATAGATCTGCAGAGCACTTTTATGCGTTTCTGACATTTTCATCATGTTTCGGTACCTACGACAGCTCTGGCAATCTCCCGATCTCCGACGTCAGATATTCACGACGCTATGGTTGCTGCTCATGTACCGCATTGTTGCGCACATCACGGTGCCGGGTACGGATCCTTTCGCACTGCAGCAATTTTTGGACAGTCGAAGCGGCGTAGGTGCAGTCGGCGTATTTGCCGCACTCACAGGAGGAGCAATAGATAACTTCTCGGTTGTAATGCTTGGTCTTTCTCCGTACATCAATGCTTCCATTATTGTGCAGCTTTGTACGGTTATTTTTCCGAAACTTGAGGCCATCAGCAAAGAAGGAGCACAGGGGCAGCAGCAACTCAACAGATACACCCGCTACCTGGCAGTTCCTTTGGCTATCGTACAGAGCTATGGATTCCTGATCTTGCTCGGAAGAGGAGGAGTACAACTGGTAGATCTTTCATTCCCCGGCGTACTCGCCCCTATGCTGTTTGTAGCGACGGGTTCCATGTTCCTCATGTGGTTGGGTGAGCTGATTACCGAGAAGGGAATCGGTAACGGTATTTCCCTTATCATCTTCACCGGTATTGTGTCGGGAATTCCGTCGGTCGTGAGTTCCATGTTCCTGGCGGGAGAAGGAAAAATTGCAGCGTTCTATCTCTTTGGAATCGTTTCACTCGCCATGCTTATAGCAGTGGTGCTCTTTACGGATGCCCACCGCCTCATCCCCATTACATACGCAAGTCAGGGTGCGGGTCGCGGTGTGCAGGGGTCACTTCCGATTCGTTTGAATCAGGCAGGTATGATCCCAATTATTTTCGCAATTTCTCTCATTACCATGCCGGCAATCGTGGCGCAGTTTCTTTCGACTGCGGAGCGCCTCCGTCCTGTGGTGAGCTTTATTAACGTCTACATCAATCCGCAGAGCCCGAGTATTCTGTACATGCTGATCTACTTCTTGCTTGTGGTCGGTTTCACATACTTCTATGTCTCTGTCACATTTAAGCCCGACGATATCGCCGAAACCATTCAGAAGCGCGGAGGATTTATTCCCGGTGTGCGCCCTGGCAAAGCGACAGCTGCTCTGCTTACCAAAGTCAGCAGTCGTATGAATCTCTGGGGAGGAAGTTTTCTTGGTATCGTGGCTATCGTACCGCTCATCTTTACACGGTATTCAGCTTTAAGTTCGCAAGACTTGATCATTTCCGGTTCAGGTCTCATTATCATAGTCGGAGTCGTGATGGAGTTGATCCGTCAGATCAACGCACAGCTCCTTGCTCACGACTATGAGAAACTTGTCTAACAACAGCGCAGAGAGCACACAGCAGGATGCAGGTGAACGCATGCAAGAGGAGGGGCTGCACCCCGTGGTTTCTGCTTACAGAGCGCAACAGAGACATTATTTGGCGTACTACCTTACTGCCATGCAAGAATCCGGAGACAGTGCCGGCATTACTGCCGCAATCCGTGAAGATGTCGCATACCAAAAGAGGTGCATGGGTGAACGCATTGCACTCATGCAGGAGCTGATAGACGGTGGTATGAATGCATTGGATGCAAGACGGTATGTGGAGCAGCAACAGGGGGAAGATGCAGGCTATGAAATAGATCCGAAATCGGTTGAGGGAATGTTATTTACGGATAGAAAAAGGAGGGCAACAGCAATTCTTCAGGCTCACATGTCTACATATACTCCCTCCGCCGCCTAGTGATGGATCTTGTGCTTTTTGGAATTCAGGGCTCGGGAAAAGGGACACAAGCCAAGAAGCTCGCTGCGCAGTTTGGGTACGATATTTTCGAAGCCGGTGCGGAGTTGCGTGCCATAGCGGCATCCGGTTCTGAGCTGGGAGAGACGGTAAAGTCGTACATAGATGCGGGCAATTTGGTGCCACACGAAATAATTATGCAGGTCGTACAAGAGGCGATTTCCAAGCGCTCACCGGAGACGCAGATTCTTTTCGATGGTATTCCGCGAGATGAAGATCAGAAAAAAGATTTTGATTCCATCATGAGTGACGCGGGCAGAGAATTCCGTGGCATTCAAATTCTTCTGGATTCCGATAAAGCCGTGGCTCGTATTTTGCAGAGAGCACGGGAGCAGGGGAGAGCGGACGATGCCGATACCGATGTCATTCGAAAGCGCATGCGTACCTTCCACGAAAAAACAGAACCTGTGATCGCATCGTACAAACAAGAGGGAAAACTGACGGAAGTAGATGGCACAGGTTCCGTGGACGAAATCTATGAGAGACTTTGTGCAGTCCTGTAAAGCACGTACTCTATATGCATCATGAATGATATTCAGGTACTCACACCGGAGGAAATAATTTCAGTCCGCTTCGGGGGGGGAGTGCTTCGCGGCTGTTTGGATTACCTGGCGACACTGGTGCAACCGGGAGTAACGACGGAATACCTGGATGAAAAGGCGGAGGAATTTATCCGTTCGTACGACGGAGCAGCCCCTGCATTTAAGGGGTATCAGGGATTTCCGTCAACGCTATGCACATCGGTCAATGAGCAGTGCGTGCACGGTATTCCAAGCAACAGAACACTCTCGGAGGGCGACATAGTCTCCATGGACTGCGGAGTGCTGTACCACGGTCTGTACACCGATGCGTGCATTACTGTTCCTGTCGGTCACATAAGTGCGAGTGCGCAAAAGCTTCTGGACACCACGCAATACGCACTGGAGTGTGCCGTAAAAATCATACGAAAAGAAACGAAGGTGGGAGACATATCTGCCGTTATTCAGAGAGTGGTGGAGGAGGCGGGGTTTCACCCCGTACGCTCTCTTACCGGCCACGGACTCGGTCGTACGCTGCATCAGTTTCCGGATATCCCCAACCTCGGCACTCCCGACACAGGTGCTCCGCTCCCCGTAGGTGCTCTTATTGCCATAGAGCCTATTGTGTCCGCGGGCAGCGATGAGATCGTCGACTCACAAGACGGATGGACACTTTCCATTCGAGATAAGGCTCTTTCGGCCCATTTTGAACACACGGTTCTCGTGAGAGAGGAAGATTGCGAAATTATCGCATAAAAACTGTTTTTATGAAACATATTGAAAATTAGACAACCAGTTTTGAGCTGGTAAAAGAAATTTTGCAGAGATTCCGCTTGATGCTTAGGGAATCGCTCTGTAGGATTTTTCGGCTTTACTTTGCAAATGGACTTGTGTCTAAAGACGTAATAGAACTCATCGGCATTGTTGAAGAATCCTTTCCAAATGCCACCTTTCGCGTCAAAGTATTGAGTCCACAAGCAAAAGATCATGAGCTCCACTGCACTCTTGCAGGGAGGATGCGCGTGCATCGCGTTCGTATTCTCCCGGGTGACCGCGTAAAAGTCGAAATGACTCCCTACGATCTGGAAAAAGGACGCATTATCTACCGCTTCCGATCAGATCAGCCCCTCCCGCTCGGTGAGGACGCAGCGCACAAGCCCCAGGAAGAGCCAACAGAGGAGTCCACTGCATCTTAAATTCTACAATTTCTTATGAAAGTACGCGCATCAGCAAAGCCAATCTGCAAAGATTGCAGACTCATTATCCGCCGCAATGGCCTGGGGAAGAAGGTGCGTCGTATTGTTTGCAAGATTCCCCGCCACAAGCAGCGCCAAGGGTAATACTCTCATCCTTTCTCTCTATTATGATTCGTATCGCAGGTGTCCCACTTCCCGGCAACAAGAGTATTCACATCGCTCTTACATATATAAAGGGAATCGGAAGCGCAAAGTCGAAAAAGCTGCTTTCGGAATTACGTATAGATGAGTCACAGAAGGCAGATGATATTTCGGAAGAAGATCAGGCACGCCTCCGTGCGCGACTGGAGCAAGAGGAGATAGAAGGAGATCTGACACGACGTGTCTCCATGGATGTGAAGCGACTGCAAGACATCGGAACATGGCGCGGATACCGTCATCGCCGCAGACTCCCTGTTCGCGGACAGACATCCCGTCGTAACGCTCGCACAAAGCGAGGCAAGAAGAGAACCGGACTTTCCGGACGTGTCGCACTTACTAAGACCTAATACTCCCCACTCTTATTCGTATGGCTGATGCCAAAAAGACACCGAAGGCTCGTAAAAAGAAGATCAAGCAGAAGTTTCCCACTGCGCGTGTATGCGTACACGCCGGCGAGAACAATACGATTGTTACTTTTACGGATATGGAAGGGAATAAGCTGGGCGGATGCAGCTGCGGTGCCGCAGGATTTAAGGGCACTCGAAAGTCCACTCCGTATGCCGCAAAGGTGGCAGCGGAAACAGCGACTACTGCTGTCGCAACATATGGCATAGAAACAGTGCACGTGGAGGTGAAAGGTCTCGGACCGGGACGTGAGCAGGCCATCCGCGGTATTCAGTCCGCCGGACTTGATCTTGAGTCTATTGTCGACACTACTCCCGTAGCCCATGGGGGCTGCAGGCCTCGTAGACGTCGTCGTGTCTAATTATTTTTCTTCACTACAAGCGAGCATGAAGTACACTGGTCCAAAAGCGAAAATTTGCAGGCGATTCGGTACGAATATCTACGGCAGTGATAAGTACGATAAAATTCTGCAACGCAAGCCACAGGCTCCGGGTAAAGGACCACGCGACCGTATGGGAAGGAAGTCTGAGTACGCTTTGCAGCTTACTGAGAAGCAGAAGATGCGCTCCATGTACGGACTTTCCGAGAAGCAATTCCATCGTGTGTACAAGGAAGCGGCTGCTGCAGAGGAGCAGACAGGTGAAGTAATGAAGCAGTTTCTGGAGCGTCGCCTCGATAACGTGGTCTACCGCTCAGGGTTCGCTCTTACCCGCCTGCAGGCACGTCAGTTTGTGAGTCACGGACTCTTCTTGGTAAACGGCGTCCGCGTTACGGTACCTTCGTACAGAGTGAAGAGCGGTGAGGTTATTACCATTCGCGATCGATCCAAAAACTCACCGGTTTTTGCACCTATATTGCAAGCCCACGAAAAATACATGCCACCAAGTTGGCTTACGGTAAACCCGGGCAATATTTCCGTAGAAATTTCCGACCTACCAGATGCTGAAGCAGCCGAACAGGCTGTGGATGTACGTTTGGTCATTGAGTACTATTCTCGACGATAATTCGAGGAATTCTCTCCCTCCTTTCCTCTTCCCTCCCACCAGTATGCACATCATCCAGGAAGAAATTGGTCTCCCAACCTTCAGCGTTGTTCCCGTAAAGGATGGCGACAACTCACATGCTCTGTTCACCATAGCTCCGCTCCCTCCGGGATACGGAATGACTCTTGGTAACGCACTTCGACGTGCAATGCTCTCTAGCCTTCCCGGAGCAGCAGTTACTTCCGTACGTATTAAAGGTGTTTCGCACGAATACACAGCCATGAAAGGTGTTGTGGAGTCCGTTGTGGACATCGCACTCAACCTGAAGTGTCTGAAACTGCGCAAATTCAGTAAAGATGCTGAAGTCATTTCTTTGGTAGCCAAGGGCCCCAAAACTCTTACTGCAAAAGATCTTACCGCTTCATCGGATATTGAAATTTTGGATCCCGAACAGGAGATCTG
The DNA here is from genome assembly GCA_002787035.1 of Candidatus Peregrinibacteria bacterium CG11_big_fil_rev_8_21_14_0_20_49_14. Lineage (GTDB taxonomy): Bacteria > Patescibacteriota > Gracilibacteria > Peribacterales > Peribacteraceae > GWB1-54-5. The sequence goes on from PCVP01000032.1 coordinate 10,031, forward strand.
CACCTTGGAAAAAGGAGGCGAAATCGATATGCAGATTACTGTGGAAAAAGGAGTCGGATACGTCCCGTCCGGCGAGCGTAACAAGAAGCAGAACGAACCTTCTCTCATCTACATCGATGCCGTGTACAGCCCGGTAGAGAAGGTGAAGTACGAAGTGGTCGCTGCTCGTGTCGGACAGCGTACGGACCTTGAAAAACTGATGATAGACGTACAGACCAACGGGTCTCTTACGGCGGAGGAAGCAATGCAGTTTGGTTCCCAGCTTCTCAAGAGTTACTTCGACTACTTCTCCAGTGAGGAGAAGGTTGTGGAAAGTGAATTCATTGCCGACTTCTCAAGAGCAGCCGCTCATGAAGAGGAAGGTGAGTCCGCTCCGATAAAAGAGAGTTACACTCCTATCGAAATACTCAATTTCTCTCCCCGCACCCTCAATGCGCTTATTAACGCAGGTGTGGGAAGCATAGAACAGCTCACAAAGTGCACTGAGTCACAGCTCAGCAACTTCCGCGGATTCGGTGCCAAGGCACTCGATGAAGTAAAAGATACCCTGAAAGAGCGCGGACTCGCGCTTTCAGACGACGGTATGGAAGAATAACTCGTCGCTTTCCTTGATTCTAATCGCTCTCTCATTTTAACTCTCATTCTCATTCATGCGTCACCAAAGATCCCGCCTACGGCTCAAGCAGAAACCAGCACATGCAAAGATGCTGGAGCGCAATCTTGTGACGTCTCTGTTGCTCTACGAGTCCATTCGTACCACAAAGAAGCGAGCGAAGGTTATTCAACCAACGGTGGATAAACTGATTCAGTACGCAAAAACTCATCCGCCGCATGTTGCGATTCGCTACGTGAACCGTGTGGTCACAGATAAGAATGCCAGCAAGAAGATTATGGAAGTGTACTGCGCGCGGTACGCAGACCGTTCATCCGGTCTTTCAAAGGCAGTTCCTGTCGGTGCACGCATCGGCGATGGCGCCGATTTGGTGGACCTGACCCTCATAGATGCGGTCATCGGAGGTACGTCTCAGCCAACCAAGAAGAAGGCGGCAGCCAAGAATGCTCCTGTTACTGCCAAGGAGACGACGAAAAAGGCTGAAGACAAGAGTGCTTCCGCAGCACCTGCGGCAGCCAAAAAGAAGCCAGCTTCCACCAAGAAAGCATCATGAAAACAACAGTTCTTAAGCCACAGGCTCCATCTTGGACTATCGTAGACGCCAGCGGAAAATCTCTGGGTCGTATTGCCGCAGATATCGCACACGTGCTTCGCGGCAAGCACAATCCCAGCTTCTCTCCTCATCAGATATACGGAGACCACGTTATTGTTATCAACGCTGCGAAGATCGCCATTCCACAGAAAAAATTGCTGCAAAAGACCTACGTAAGGCACTCAGGATACATCGGTCATTTGCGTACACGTACGTTGCAGCAGATGATGGAAAAGAGTCCCGAGGACGTCATTACCATTACGGTAAAGGGCATGTTGCCCGCAAACAGATTGCGACCACAAATGTTGAAAAACTTACACGTATTTGCCGGTCCTGAGCACCCGCATGCCGCTCAGCAGCCCACTCCTCTTTCTCTCTCTTCATAATCGTTATGTCAGCATCCGACAGTTCAAGACAGTACTTCTACAGCGCAGGAAAGCGTAAGAACGCAATTGCTCGCGTCAAAATGTTTGCAGACGGCGGCGGTGCATTTACTGTCAACGGTATGAAGGTGAAAGATTATTTCACCGACATGCAGGTGGAGAACGCTCTCGCACCCATTGCACTTATCGGAAAGAAAGGTGAGTTTGATTGTGATTTCATTGTAAAAGGAGGCGGAAAAACAGCACAGTCAGATGCCATTCGTCACGGTGTAAGCCGCGCACTTCTACTCTTCGATCCTGAGTTGCGTTCTCAGCTGAAGCGTGAAGGATTCCTTCGTCGCGATGCTCGTGTGAAAGAGCGAAAGAAGCCGGGACTCAAGGGTGCACGTCGTGCTCCGCAGTTCAGCAAACGATAGGAAAATCAGAAAAAAGGTTCTAAGACCCTATTTCCTGCTCGTGCGATTTTTACAAACCTGCTTACGCAAGCTGCATTTTCATGTAGTAGAGGCTCTTTCCGTCGTCCGTATCCAGAATAAATCGAGCATCTATTTCATTCATCTGTACGATTGTCTGGCACATCCTCAGCAGCACATGAGCCGGCAGGGATACTCCTTGCTGAAGGCATGTGGCACACAAGCCTGCCGCGTCTTTTGAGCGCAGGTAGTTATCGCCGAACTCCAAAATAATGTTGCGCATCTTTTGGTGCACGGTACAGACATACTTCTCTATGTACACTTCCATTTCTTCCACGGGGAGATCATGAATTTCGGGAAGTGCTTCCAGAATATCCAGATCGTTATGAATGGCGTGGGCGATGCAGGCATCTATGGACATGGTTTTGTGTGTGTGAGTGTGTATGTTTGAGTTGCGCTTTTTGTGGCAGCAAATCTAACCAGTGTAGCATATCGCCCCCTTCTTGGGAAGACTTTTTGAAGAGGGAGTGCCGTACAACTGGCCGAAAAATCCCCTAAAACCCCCATCTGTTGATCTCTTATGCCATAGACCACTTCTTTGCTATAGTGGATTTATTCGTATGATTTCTTCTTCCCGTACCATCTTTTCGGCCTCGTGGTCCGCATACAAGGCGCACATGCGACTTGTGGTGACGGGGGCGCTTCTTTTCGGAGTCGTCATAGGAAGCGCAGGTATGTACGTACAGAAGAATGTACGAGGACAATTGGCTCGTGCGCTTACAAGCCTGGAAGGCATGGAAAATATGTCCGCTGAGCAAGTGGAAGATCTTCTTCTGCGGGTGCAGGCAGGCGACCGGTCTGCCGTGCAGGATCTTTCGCAGCGGATGAAAGAAATCAGTGATGAGAATGTGGCGATAGAAACACTGCCCGCTACCGCAGGTCTCATTCGTCTTGCGGCATTCTTCAGTATTTTTATGTGGATTCTCACCGCATTGAGCGGTGTGTTTTACCTCGTCATTGCCGTGGAGGATCCCGGTTCATTGCATGTCGCCATCAAGCGATCTGTGCATGTGCTTGTCCCTTTGGTCGGATTGGGCATGTGGATAAGCATACGATCTTTCATATGGATTCCGCTCGTGGGATTTTTAATTGCACTGCTTATGATGCCGCGCTTCGTACCGGCGCCGTATATTCTGCTCAAAGAAGGTCGGGGCATTCTGGAGGCGGCAAGAGAGAGCTATGCAAGAACCAAAAGATTCTGGTGGAAAATTATGGGCAATATTTTTGCCGCTCTCCTCTGTTCACTTCTCGCTTTTATAGCGTTGAATGTCACACTGTATACGGTATCTCGAGGGCATATGCTTCCGCTCTCCATAGGAGGGTCGATAATAGGCCAGCTGGTAACGGCATATCTTTCCTTCTTTGTCGTTGCTCTTTCGGAGTCGGTTCTTTCGCGTTTCGCTACGACGGTCCGAAAGTAGGGAATTTACTTGTACGGTTATGAGAAGCTGCATATAGTATATTTATGCGATCTATCTCTCTTCTGTCACTCACGTTCGCTCTTCTCTTCTCGGCATCTCCTGCCGCAGCGTATTTCCGTGCTTTGCCTCTCGAAGAAGAGGCAGTGGCATCTTCTGTCCGCGAACCTATGTTGGCGACAACAGTGAAACTGTGGCCGGGGTGGGTTGGCATGCCACATTGGATGAATGCAATGGGTGCGCTACAGAGCCTCCCACCGACTATTGTTCGAACCGGTACGCAAAGCACAGAGAACTGGCCATTGTGGATAGACCAACCGAATTGGTTGAAATAAGCGTATTGTAGGACAATCGGGTACAAACTTCCGGGTGAATCCGGAGCAATTTGCAGAAGTCCCTTCGTCTCCTCCGCTTTGGAGACTCGCTCAGGACAGGCTTCTCATCCTGTTCTGCACAAAGATGAATGGACACACCGGTTTTTCGTTCAATACAGCTTATAGCGTCATTCAGGAATTCTAAAGAAGCCATCGCGAAGCGTGGCTCTTTTTTACAAATGCTTCATCGCAAATGCTCTTCCTGAATGGGATTTCAAATATCGTTCGAATTCCTGTGCACGCTTCCGGTCATGAAACGCAGTGTAAGACGATATTTTCCATGGCCTATGTTTATTTGTATACATGCTTTTCCCAGCATTATGTTCAGCCAGTCGACGGTGAACATCATCTGTTAAGCCCACATACCAATGTTGGCAATCAGCAGATTCAAGAGAGTAGACAAAGTACATAGCTACTGAACGTAGCAAATCAAGAGAATGATGTCGATGTTAGTCCGGCTTCGTCTTCCAGACTCCGCCACGACATCACGGCGTAGCTGAAAAGCTCCGCTTTTCAGCGAAGCCGGATGGAGCCACCTGCGGGAGTCGAACCCGCGACCTACGCGTTACGAGTGCGTTGCTCTACCAACTGAGCTAAGGTGGCGCGAAGAGGATTGTACTTGCTCACTTTATAGCCCTACAAGCGCATTGCAGAGTTTGCTATCATCTCTCCCTATGCAACGAGAGACAATGCTTTCATGGTCATGGATGGACGTCCTCACACACAAGCGATACCAGGCGCTGTGTGAAGTCTATGGCGATTTGGATACGGCTCTTACGCAGGTAAACGAGCAATTGCTGCGCAGTCTGGGTTGCCGCGAAGAGACGGCGTTTCGCGCCATGAACAGACTGGAAGAATTCGACACATCGGCATATGAGCACATACTTGCCACACGTGGCATACGGCTTATGAGCAGAGAAGACGAACTGTTTCCGGCCGCACTGCGTCAAATTCCCGACCCTCCCGTTTTTCTGTACTACAAAGGAGATCTTTCCGTCGTATCGCAGCCATGTATCGGCTTGGTGGGAACGAGAGATATGAGTGCGTACGGCAAGAGAGTCACGGAAACATTCACTGCCGCCATGGTGCATGCGGGCTGCACGACTGTCAGTGGTTTGGCCAGAGGTATAGATACGCTCGTTGCCAAAGAAACATTGGCGGCAGGCGGGAAAACCGTTGCGGTGTTGGGGCACGGATTCGGGTGTATTTCTCCTCGGAGTAATGTGTCTTTGGCAGAAGACATCGTCTCTTCGGGCGGACTGCTCCTCAGTGAGTTCCCGCTGGATACCGAGGGTGGTAAGTACACGTTTCCCGCACGCAACAGAATTATCGCCGCACTGAGCGTTGGGACGGTGGTACTGGAGGCCGCGGAGGGCAGCGGAGCGCTTATAACGGCAGATCTCGCCTTGGAGTACGGACGTGAAGTGTTTGCTGTTCCGGGAGACATATTCGATCCTCTCCGAGACGGTTGTCATGCCTATATTGCCACAGGAAGAGCACAGCTTGTGTGTACTCCGAAAGATGTTTTACAGTCCATAGGCATTGTAGCATCAACACAAGCGACACAGGTCTCCTACACGCCTCAAAACGACTCAGAGAAGGCGGTACTGAATGCTCTCACCACGTTGCCGCAGTCTTCCGGTGAACTGACAGATCGTCTGGGAATTGCCGCTTCGGAAGTCGGGGCGGCGCTCACCATGATGGAGTTGGCCGGCGTGGCAAAAAATACCGGTAATGGATTATGGGTGCGGTTGTAGTAGACTGAAAGCATCTATGATTTCAGATTTTTTGAGTGTTCTCAGGCAAAGTTGGCATACATTTCATGGCTCACTGAAACATATTATTGTCATGTCGCTCGTCCTGGGCGCAGTGTATACCCTTGGCGTGCATGCCATTTCCCGCTCTCTGGAATACGATGCGGAGAACATCGTGCGCAGTTTCGGTATAGATGAGGAGCGATTTGCCGAGCTCTCTGTACGAATGGAAGAGGGAGACGAGAAGGCCATGCAAGAGATGATGCGTGAGGTAAAGGCCGTACAGGACCGATACGAACATATGACTGAGGCAGAGAGAGAGGCATACGTGGAGGAGCAGGTTCTGCAGGCATTCGAGAAGCTTGCGCCGAGATTTTTTCTCTTCGGAATTATAGTATTTCTGCTCTTCGTGGCCGGTATAACATACAGTTTGCTGACATACAGTGAACGCCACACTCATGCCATAGATATCTTTCGTCACAGCGCAGTACTGTTTCTGCCCATGACGGCGCTGTTGCTCTGGGTTTGTGCGCGCAGTTTCGTGTGGGTAGGGCTTTTCGGTTTTCTGCCGAGATTGGAATGGGTACTGCCGTACGGCAGCGTTTTAGCCGGTATCGCCGCGATCATAACCGGGCCGTCCCTTCTGCTGTCTCCGGTATTTTTCGTACGACAGGGTGAAGGTGTGCGCCGTGCGGTGTCTTCTTCTCTCCGGTATTCCAAAGGCCACTGGGTACCCATAACGGTTCATACCGTGCTCATAGCGCTTTGTGTGTACGCAGTGCAGATGCTCGCAGGAACAATACTTTCTGTTGCAGAACCGTATGTGGGGAGTGTGACGGTGTACGCAAGCGGTGTATTGCAACAGCTCAGTATCGCTTTTCTTGCGGCATTTCTGTTGCAATTATCCTCTCGGTTTTCCGACTGAAAAGCATAATAAAAAAGCGACTATCCCTTCAGGGCTGTAAACACCGCCATACATCCTATTCCTTAAGAAATAGTCACTTTTTCTTTTGCACATAAAAGTGCACTTCACCTAAGTAGAATCTTCACTTCTTTCCCTATGGCACTTTTTTAGAAAAAGTGCCCAAAAACTTCGTCAGCCGCAAACTCGTGCATGGTTCGAGGGTCGACTGTCATCCTGAGGTGCGAACGAAGCTGCAAGCAAAGAGAGCCTCGAAGGATCAGTCGAGAACCTCACCATGACACTTTTTCATCCTACGTACTTTTGACTGTCATCCTACGTGCCGGCCGGAGCATAACCAATGCGGGCGGAGGCTGGAGGTGCGAACGAAGCTGCAAGCAAAGAGAGCCTCGAAGGATCAGTCGAGAACCTCACCATGACGCAGGGGAGTACTTTTCATCTCTGAAAAGTACCGTGAGAAATAGTTGAGCAGACAACCGCTTTACGTCCTATCCTTTAAAGGATAACCACATAAAAAACGCCCCGTACACAACATACAGAGGCGTTCTTTTGTTCCGTTTTTTAGAGCTGATCCAGCTTAATACCAAGGTCTTCCATGCGCCTGTGCATACTGGTTTGCATGCTGTCTCGAGCTGCACTGAGTCCGTCCGGACCTGCCTTTGGTGCTGCGATAGGGCTTTCCAGAGCTGCATCTATTCCTTCAAATTTTTGCATTGATGAGAGGGGAAATATTCAGTGACATCACTTTACTTGCTTGGCATTAAGAGTCAAATAAGAACGCACGGAACCTGTGGCATAGCGCGATCTGCTCATTTGTAAGCCCCGTTTGCCATCCTGGTATTCCCGCACCTTACAAGCGACTCTTACTGATACTCTCGAGAGCTTTCAGTGCTTCTATGGGAACCATCCAGATAGTCGTATTGCTCTGGTCCGAGCTCAAATCATTGATACTCTGAAGCGTACGCAAATGAAGTGCTCCTTCTTGCTTGGAGAGAGTTTCTGCGGCTTTTGCCATATTGGTAGCAGCCAGAACTTCTCCTTCGGAGTTAATAATGACCGCCTGTTTCTCGCGTTCGGCTTCCGCGACTTTGGCAATGGTACGTTTCAGATTTTCGGGAAGAACAATATCTTTCAGTTCCACGGACTGCACATCTATTCCCCAAGGGTCGGAGGCGGAGTCCACTGTGATTTTAATTCTGTCACTGACTTCTTTCTTTTTGGCGAGCAGTTCATCCAGTGTTACTTCTCCGACCGCATTTCTCATGGTTGTTTGTGCCAATTGTGAGACTGCGTAGAAGAAATCTTCCACTTCCAGTACGGCCTTTCGTGCATCCAGTACCTTAAAGTACAAAACGGCGTTGATACGAATGGGAATGTTATCTTTGGTAATTGCTTCCTGATCCGGCACATCTACGGTTTTCACGCGAATATCCACTTTGATAACCCGTTGAAAAATTGGAATGAGAATTTTCCACCCCGGTCCCCACACCGTGGAAAATTTACCCATGGTCAGCACCACTCCGCGTTCATACTGATTTATTTGCCGAATAATGAACGGCAGTACGAAGAGAAAAGGCCAGAGAAGAAACAGTAATGAAAGGGGATTCATAACGGAGAGGGGGAGTGAACACTAGAGAGATGAGGCGATTGATACGATGGTAGCAAACTCATCGGGCTTGAGCGACGCTCCTCCTATAAGTCCTCCGTCGATATCTTCTTTTAAGAGGAGTTCCTCCGCATTTTCCGGCTTCATGGAGCCGCCATAGAGGATGCGAATTTTTTCCCTGCTCTGATCCGGCAGGAGGGAGCGTATGAACGCATGCATGGTTTGTGCGAGTTCCGGTGTGGCGGTGTTCCCCGTGCCTATTGCCCAAATGGGCTCGTACGCAATCGTAATATCGGAGTGGAGGGGTAATGCCGAGAGTTGTGTATGCACCGTACTCTCAGCTTCTCCCGCCTCTCGCTGCTTCGCAGTTTCTCCTATGCAGATAACGGGGTGCAGACCGAGATCCAAAGCCGCTTGCGCTTGTCTGCTTACATCTTCATTGGTTTCACCATGACCCTGCCTTCGTTCAGAATGTCCGCACAGCACGTGCGTGCATCCTATTTCTTTCAGCATGGCAATACTGATATCTCCCGTGTGTGCTCCGTGTGAATCGGGGTGACCATATTGGCCGCCCGTACATATTCCTGCATCCAAACTCTGTTTGAGATACAGAAACGTAGGGAATACAAGCACGTCGATGCCCTCATACGGAACGTATGGCGATCCTTTTGAAAATGCCCCTTCGGGAGGCGAATTCATCTTCCAGTTTGCGGCTATGAGAAGAGTGCGATTCATGGGATGTACGGTAGCAGACTTTCCGAGCGATTTGAGAAATTCATACTGAAATAACGGGCACAGAGAGTCTATGCCCGTCGTTGTATGTCATCAAGCTTGTGCAAACCACTACGGTTGTACCGATGCGGTGAATGTTACCGTAGCTTGATACGTTCCGGATGGTTGAATTTTGCTTCCGCCCACTTCCACACGGAATCCTATGTAGTTATTGCTTCCTGCTTCTTGCGTCACGGTGTTTTCACGACCGATTGTCACGGAAGATCCGCTCGCTACCGCCATCCATTTTTCATTGGATGATGCATCCGCGCCCCATGTAATGGGAGCCGCCGTATGACCGGAACTGCTTTCTGCAAGACGTCCTCCCCATGCTGCGACTGTGGCAGGAACCGCAGTGGCGTCCCATGCCGTAGGAGCGGTAGTACTGTCGGATTGCGTGTACCGAAACGGAGTGAGCGTGTCTTCAAATTGATTGATCATGTACCCCGTGCTGGCTCCTCCGCTTCCGGTTGCCACTTGCCATGCAAGGTCGTAGCCTGCCGTGTTACTTGTTCGTACGTTGCAGAGCACCGCATTCGTTCCCACTGTCACGGTGCCGTTCAGTTCTCCCGTATCACCGGAATCGCTGAAGCCGGTAAGAGCAAGGGTTTCACCGGAACTTGCTCCGCCACCGTCGGCGTCACAGTTGATTCCGATACCCGCACCCAGAATAATGCGTACGACCGCCGTTTCGGAGTCGGTACTCGCGCCGAGTGCGCGTATGGGCTCCGCCACCATTGCCACAAGGAAGTAGAGACTCACTGCGGCAACAGTGCTCAGAGTGACTACTCTATGCATGTCTACGTTTGCTTTTTTTACCGTTGTCATATGTATGTTGTTGAAATGCTTATACATATTATAACATTATTATATAATTTAGTCAAATTAATACAAGCCAACCTTTTGGGGGATGGCTTGATATTTTGGTTTCATACGGCTGAAATCCACACATCTCTTCTCTGCTCTTTATTACTGCACTGTTGCAGTAAAGGTGACAGTAGTTTGGTAGGTTCCGGATGGCTGAATTTTGTCTCCTCCGACCGCCACACGAAATCCGATGTCGTTGTTACTTCCGGCATCCACTGTTTCTGCGTTCTCACGGGCAATTGTGACGGTGGAACCGGAGGCGACACCCATCCATTTTTCATTGGATGATGCATCTGCACCCCAGGTAATGGGGGAATTTGCGTACCCTGCACTGCTATCGGCGAGGCGTCCGCCCCATGCCGCTACCGTTGAAGGCACGGATGTTGCGTTCCAGGCTGTGGGAGCGGTTGTTCCGTCGGATTGCGTGTACCGAAACGGAGTGAGCGTGTCTTCAAATTGATTGATCATATACCCCGTGCTGGCTCCTCCGCTACCGCTGGTAGCTTTCCATGCGAGGTCGTACCCCGCGGAGTTGTTCGTACGAACGTTACAACGAACCGCATTGGTACCGACTGTTACAGAGCTATTGAGCTCGCCGGTATCACCGGAATCGCTGAATCCGGTAAGAGCAAGGGTTTCACCGGAACCTGCTCCGCCGGCATCTGCGTCGCAGTTAATGCCGATACCGGAACTTATTGCAATCTGTACGACTGCCGTTTCGGAATCGCTGGATGCTCCCAGTGCCCGTATGGGCTCTGCGACAATTGCGACTACCGCATAGAGCGCTACTGCCGCTGCGATGGCAGTGGAGAGCACGCGAATACGTCGCTCGGGGGAAAGAAATACGTGTTCCATAATATGTGGGGGAAAGATATATGTGTGGGTTTTAACCGTTTACCTGATTATTATAACATAATTATAAAAATAATGCAATACCCCATAGGGTAGTAAATTTATATTCTCAGAGCTATTTCATAAAAAAATGATCAATGCATATTTATCTATACTTGCACGCATACGGCATTTCTATTCCGTATGGCACTTAGGTTCCCAAATGCCATGAAGAGCGATTGTTCTCCTTCCTGCGTAGGAAGGAGAGTCCCAGAAGCGAGAATCCTATGGAACTTATAATTACGAGAAGAACGCCTGTCGGAACCGATGTTGCACGAGAGTATTGCGTCGAAGATGCAGTGAGATTCGCAGTGAGCGATGCAATCAAGTTATTGCCGGATTCATTGCTTTCCATGAAAGCAGATTCTCCCGGTGTTCCGTTTTCTCCCCAGAAACAGTCTTTGCCGTATTCCAGGTGTTGACGTGCACGTTCTATCATTACCGCCATTTCCGCTCTGTTGATGTTTCTGTTCGGGAATGCCTCTGCCGAGTCGTCGCTTCCTTGCACTATGCAGCTGTCTGCTGCGGCACGAAGATAATCGTTGAACCATGAATCCGTTTGAGAATCGCTAAATTGCGGTGCAATGTTACGGAGGGGGATTTGAAAGAATCGTACGACCAGTGTCGCTGCTTCGGCACGCGTAATACGAGCGCTCGGCCGCGCAGTACATTCCGGCTGCCCGTAGCAATTGCCGTATCCTTGTACCAAACCTTGCTTGGCTGCCGCTTCTATAAACTCGAAGAACCAATCTGATTGCTGTACATCTGTGAAACTTGAAGTGGTGGGAGTATGTATTTCTTTATCATCTGCCAGAACGAGTATTTTTATCATTTCCGCACGCAGAGCAGGATCTCCTCCGCGGAACAGCAGTTGAGAGCGATCCAAAATGCCTGCCTCCAATAGCGAAGACAACGCTTCTTCGTACCATACTCCGGGCTCCACATCTTTGTAGTGCGTTCGCGGAGGAGCGGCATGCAACGTGCCGTCGTCATCTATGTAACACTTATCTACTTGCAGAGCGATTTCCGCACTGAGTACTTCTTCCACAGGGTTGTCGTACCCGGGCAGACGCCTGCGAGCTATTATCTGTGGCAAATCTTCCGATCGTATGGAACTGGATATACGCTGCGTATTGCCACCACCGCTTCCTCTGTGCCCGCCACTGCTAGGTTCCGGATTACATGAGGCACACTCAGGACAGACAGCTGCAACTGTAGTTGTCGTAGTCGTAGTAGTATCTCTCATGAACGTGTAACTCACCGCAGACATCGCAAGACCGTTGATGTCACTTGCATTTATCGTCATGGAGTAACTGGTGTTTTCGCTTATTGCCGCAGGAAGTGTGATGGTCACGGTATAATCTGCGGACGTGCCGGAAATATCCATTTCTGCACTGGCACCGGTGTATGTAACAGGATTCACTGGTACGGCAGCACCCGAACCCGTAATGGTTGCGCTGATGGTACTTGAGCTTATGCCGTCTCCCGTATCTTTCACATGGAAGACGATGGAGTCATCTATGGTGGCACTGCGATCGAATCGTTCGGGGTCTTCGCCGTCCACCGAACAGGTGGAACAGGTACCGGATATCACAAAACTATAGGTGGAAGATTCGGTATTCGGAGTCGGCGATCCGAGATCTTGTGTGGCTATGGTTACGTTTACCTCTTGGTTTCCGCTGAAATTACTCGCGGGATTGTACGTAATATCGTAGCTGGAGCTGTCTCCAGTGTACGTAAATTCCGCATCACTTGTGCCGTAGGCGGTGCCTTCGACTGTAATAGTCGTATTGCTGATATCTATACCTGCTCCGACATCCGAAACGGTGAATGTGATATTCGTATCCGCTGCCACACTCGTTGCGTTCGCCGCAGGACTGATACTGGAAATTTGCGGCCCTTGTGAGTCGGCAGTCAGGAAGCTGTACTGTACGGCAGTCATTGCATTACCCGGACTGTGTTGGTCCGATGCGGCAATATTGATGTACACTCTCGTGTTTTCAGGGAAGTCGGCTGCAGGAGTAATGGTAATGGTGTAGTCCTCACTTGTTCCCGAAGAACCGAATTCGGCATCAGCGGTGGTGTAGGTGGTAGTCGTAATGCCTGCTCCGGTAATTGTGACTTGCACAGTGGTGAGATCCACCCCCAATCCTGCGGTGACCCCCGCATTGTCTTTGTAATCTTTCACGCGGAACACGACAGTTGTTCCGGTAGAAACTCCCGTAGCGTTGGCTGCGGGACTCTGGTTTGCGACATACGGAGCGTCATCGTCATCTTCCGTCGTAAACTGCCACACACGCGAGCCCGTATTGGTGGTACTGGCCAAGTCTCCTCCGGTAATAGTAAGTGTGTAGTTTGCGTTGTAGTTCATGGTTCCCAAATCCGCAGATCCGTTACAGCTGGGCACACGGTTGCTATCCGTCGTGGTACATCCGTTTATGCTGAGAGTAAGCGCACTGCCGCTGAGAGTGCCGGAGTATGAGGCGGAGTATATGCCGGCACCGGTATCCGTAAGAACGAAAGAAAGATTGGATGTCACAGAGACTCCCGTCGCATCTTCTGCGGGACTCACACTTCCAATGTCCGGTGCATCCGTATCTGCCAAGAGTGCCAATGTAAGATTTCCGACACTGTCGAGTACGTCGCTGCCGTCTCCGCCGTCTTCTGCCATGTTTGTGTCCGTAGTACTGCCTAGAGTGAAGGTAAAATTGAGCGGCGAAGATCCGCTTGCGGCCAGCACCTTAAAGAATATGTGTGCAAAGAGCGAATTTGAAGGGGCAGCACCCGTATTGACAGGGCTGCTGCCGCCGGAATCCACTCCGGTAAGCTTGAGCGTATCACTCTCTATTATGTTCCCCGCACTCGGATAGCTGGGGAAAAGACCATCTGTCTCCAAATCCGTAGCGACGCTGGTGCAACTGGAGTTGCTGTGCGGTTGCAGTACGGAAGAGCTGTAGGGAACAACCAAGTCTGCGGAGTTTATGTCCAAGCTGTCTGTCTGCACGTAGAAGTCCACACGAAAACATCGTCCCACGTAAAAGGTGCTTCCACCTCCGTTGGTTACCATTGTAAAAATTTGCCCTGCGGCCGCAGAGACAGTTTGCACATGTAGAGTCATGCTGTAGCCAAACAGCACAACGAATATGCTTCCGAGTGAGATCTCTCGCAAGGTTCGTGCGGAGACTATTTTTTTGCAGGCCGAAATCAGAACGTGTTTAGGTGTCACCTGTTTGTGTAAGGTTTGTAATCGCATTGGTAAGGTCTATGCCGTTTACGACACTGTCTCTGTTTAAGTCGTAGCGCTCGGTGCTCCCGGTAAGATCACCGATGATGAGCGTGAGATCTATGCCGTTTACAAGATTGTCTCCACTGGAGCTGTTTACGTCGCCCGAGAGCAATTTGTCTGTTCCTGAGCTTGTAAAATCTATGGTTGCGCCTGTGGAAAGAGTAATGCTCGCTTTTTTCTTTCGCAGATGCGAGTAACCCTTTGCGGTAATATCGTATGTGCCTGCGGAGAGTCCGCTTACCGTAAAGCCGCTGAATGTTCCGCCCGAACTTGTACGAACAACTTGGCGATAGAGTGCGGTACTTGAACCTTGGGCACGCACCTCTATTTCGAGTCGCGTGTCGTCGTTATTTGCACTTGGCACACGTTTTTCCGGTGCAGCTATCAAATTCAACGTAAAACCAGAACCGCTTGTATTGGTGATAGTGATGGAAATAATCGCCTGTTCCACGTCGGCTTTCCCCGGAATGAATACATTAAAAATCCAGAGCCCGCACAGAAGCGCACCGAGCAACACCGGTAATTTCCACCGGTGCGGATTCCGTATTTCTCCGAGAGACAGTGCAATTGCAGGCATGAATTTTGTTGTGGGTTTTACGGGTATAATCCGATTATTTTATAGGAATATGGCAAAATTGTCCATACACACGGTCCGCAAGTTATGGTGGAAGTGCTCAGGCTACTTTTTGGCTTTCTTTGGTGCTTTCTTCATATTGTTCCTCTCTTTTTTCTGTATTTCGAATCGTGAGAAGAAGTACTGCACCAAGAATGACGCTGTGAATACGCCGAGAAGTACCAGCAGAACGGGAAGAAGGGGGACAACCCAGAAGCCCGTACTTACAGGGACGGCAAGACTCTCGCCAACAGAGGAGCTGAGTGAAAGATTCGCTGTGGCTTTGTAGTACCCCAGCGCAAATTTCGGTTCCCAGTTAAACTCTCGTTCTTTTTCTGAATTCCTTAGCAACACCCAGTTCTGAACAGGAATTTCATCTACCACCGCACCGAAAATATTACGGATTTCTATGGTGCCGTACGGTATGGAGTGCACGGTGCCGTCATTGCGACCGGAGAGCAGAAGAGTAATGGGACTGGACCAGTTGAGTGCGTACCTCGGGCGCAGTCGTACGATGCGTGTGTCCTCTGAAATGTCACCCTCCACGGTTACAATGAACAGTGCGGCAACACGCGATAACACTTTAAATCCTCCTTGCTGCTCATCCGTTCCGGATTCTTGCACCATTATCGCAGCCTGATGATCACCGGGTTCCGCATCTCTCGGGACTAACACATGTATTCGTACGAATCCTTTCTCTCCGTGATGCAGAGGAAGTCGGGTAACTTCCGGACGCATCCACAGACGTGCCGGGTACGGACCGTCTGTTTCACTGCCGTAGAATTTTGCGGAGCCTTGTTGGGAGGAGTCCGCTGCGTAGTCTTCCGACGAGAGAATGTAGAGAGAGTCTTTTCCTTGGAGATTAAGCACACTTATATCCACCGTGGCACCCGAACCGGGAGCCAGTGTAAGAATGTGTCGTGCGGGTCCCACACGGAAGTGGTTACGCACCGACATGTTATCTTGCTGATTCACGCGCAGACTTGCCGGCCTGCTTGCAAATCCGAGAGGATCTGCCACCTGAGGTTCTTGTGCCGTGGCAACCAGAGAGCCCGCGGTAAGAAAGACCGCAACGCTTCCTGCAACGAGAGATATTCGACGCATGCATGCAGCGTACCGCAATCCTACTTTTTTGCACAAGTCACACTTTGGCGACAGAAAGAAAGTTGCAGTGCAATGACAAGATTTTGGTATACTGCACACTATGAATATGAAAAAAATGCTCATAGTGCTTTGCGGCGGTGCGTTGGTGGTGGCGGGAACTGTCGTCTACAGAACAAAAACAATGACCGCACTCTCGGGAGCATTGAGCAGGCAGATACTGCAGATAGAGTCTGCATACGATTCCATAGTGACGGATAAAGTGGAGAGTGTGGTTTCGGCATTCGATTCGTTGCCCGTAAATGATGAGGGTTTCACCGTGCAAATGACTGAGAAGCAACGTACGGGTCTTGCTCAAATTCGCACTGCGTATGCACGACTTTCCAAAGACACCGAAGACGATTTGCAGAAACTCAATGGCATTCACAGGTTACAACTTTCCATGCATGAGTTTGTAAGCTCATTTCCTCCCGGGCATCCCATTCGGGAAGATAAAAGTTTTATAGAACTCTCTCGGGCGATAGGCGAACGCGGGGAAGTGCGAAAATTATTGCAGGCGTACAACACCAATGCCAAGCTGTGGAACAATCGTATGCAGGGGCAATTAGGGTCTATTACCGCGTCCGTAGGAGACTTAGACAGTACGCTGTACCCGTATCTCCGTTTTGACGGAAAGACAGAAAAGAACCAAGTGATCAGTCTTGGCAAATAATACGAATCTATATTTTCCGCATTGAGCAATAGGAGTGCGATAGCGCTTGTATGTGCGTAGATTTCGTCCATATGAGATTTTTTTGTTCTGCTTCGATGTCAGTTTTCCGGTGTCTGTAGACCAAAATAGCTTTTTGAGCTACAATACAGCGATTATGCCCGAAAAAGACACAGATCAACTGTCGGAAGATTCACGACCTCGCGGTGAACGCTTGCGAAGGTTCGTGCTTGTGCTCGCACTTCTCCTGTTGTTGCTTGCGACATCATGTGAATACATGCGAGCAACGCGGGCATCGGTAAGTGTGACGTTGCCGCTTTCGCAGAAGGTGCGGGATGTCATAGGAGATGGTACGTTTACGAATACGGATAGCGGGGAGCGGGGGACGAGCGATGAGCGATTAGCGATTAGCGATGAGCGGGAGACGAGCGATGAGCGATTAGCGATTAGCAAGGAGCAAGGAGCGGGCAGTGGGCAGCGGGGGAGTAGCGATCAGCAGTCAGCGGGCAGTGGGCAGCGGGGGACGAGGGATGAGCGAGTAGCGGGGAGCGGGCAGCGGGGGACGAGCGATGAGCGATTAGCGATTAGCGATGAGCAAGGAGCGGGCAGCGATCAGCAGGCAGGAGGAGGTGGTGGCTCAGATACAGGCGGTGGCGGAAGTAATCCTGCTCCCGGCGGAGGCGGACCGGACAGGCGTGGTGGCGGAGGTGGAGGTGGAAGCAGCGGAGGAAGTGGAGGCGGAGGAAACAGCGGTGGTGGCGGAGGTGGAGGTACGGACGGAGGTACGGGGGGCGGTGGTGGCGACGGCGGAACGGGCGGCGATACGGGAGAAGGCAGTCCTCCCTCGGGAGGAGAAGGTGAGGCGTCTCTCGTTGTAAAACTTCGAGGAAGTACGGGGCGAATTTTCTTTCCGCGGTATCACTTCTTGGCAGGTGCGGCGGAACTGAGTTTGGATGAACGGCGTTTTACACCCGGTCTCTACACGCTCATTGTGACGAAGACATATGCAATCTCCGGTAGACAAGAAGAGGCGGAGCAGGAGTTTGCATGGGGAGTACTGGCGTTAAATACGGACCAAGACAGATACGAGACAGGTGAAACTGCGCGCATAGACATAGGAGTATTGGATGAATACGGAGCAATAGTGTGCGATGCGGATTTGGATTTGAAAATTACGAATCCAAACGGTGTGGTGAGCACCGTTTCCACATCGGACAATACCATTACAGTCACCGGTACATGCGGAGTAAAAGAGGCAATGTTCATAGAGCCGGACTATCAGACGTTCATCACCATGAATGTTGAAGGTACATATTTGTTGGAGCTTACGGCAAACAACCTCATAGGGGCATCGCATAAGCTGACTTCCGAAGTGCAAGTGGTACGCAATCCCGCGTACGTTATTCATCGCGAAGCTGCCACTCGTCTGTGGCCGTTTGCTCCGTCTCCCATGACCATAGACGTGGAGTTCCGCGAAGATTTTTCGGGAACAATAACAGATACCGTTCCAAACAGTTTCGGTATAACCGACTCCACGCCGAAAGCGAAGACTGCTCTGGTATCTCAAACGCAGGAGCTCACACTTACATGGTCGGGCTCGTGGTCTGCCGGAGACAGCGCAACGTTTCAGTATGTGTACGACGCTCCCGACATTTCTCCCGAGTTCTATTTGGTAGGGCCTCTTGTCATGGTGAGCTCGTCGAACAATGACACATTTACGGAACTGCGCAGTTGGCAGATAGCGAACGATGATGAGTCTCGTACGAGCAATTACCTCATACCGAGTGATGTGATTTCTGCCGGAGGAGGGGAGCTGGCGCTTTCCAGCAATTACCAACTCAGCGATACCATCGGTGAGGCGAACATAGGATTTTCTCGCACGTCTCTGTACACACTCGGTGCGGGGTACCGCCATACGGAGAGCTCCTTTGTTTCACTTGGTTGCGGAGATTTGGCAAATCTTGGCACACTCTCAGACGGCGAAGGGCAACTGAGCAACACCATAGATTGTACCGTTATCGCAGACGGTGCCGGCTACAGTTTAAGTTGGCAGGGCGGTCCTCAGGATTACGGTCTTGTGGGGCACTGGAAGTTTGATGAGACGTCAGGTACTACTGCATATGATCTTTCCGGTCAGGCACACAATGGTACGCATGTAGGTACCCTTGCTATATCTTCGAATGTTCCGACTACACATATCTCCACACGGAGCTTGGATTTCAGCGGAGATGATTATGTGACTGTGGGAGATCTTGAGCTTACGTCTGGTACTGTAAGTATGTGGATTCGTCCGTCAGTTGTAGCCGCCGGTTCGGAGAACAGGCTGTTTTCTCAGACTGATAGTTCAACGGCGGAAGGCGGTGCATTAGGCGTTGGTATATCAGGCAAGGGCAATGGTGCGCTGTCGGTATGGGATGGAGCATCTTGGGAAAATGTATCCGATACGAATGCCATTGCAGCAGATACATGGACACATGTTGCAGTGGTGTATCAGGGAGCGGGAGGCAATGTAAATGCATTCATCAATGGCCAGTTACAGCCTCAGACTGCCACGTCTGATTTTGATTTTGACGGTTATACGGCGGCCATAGGAGCCAATTTCAGGCTACAACATGGTAATAAATGGTCAGGCCAAATAGATGAGGTACGTGTGTACAGCAGTACTCTTACGGGTGCAGCAGTTCTCGCTCTTGCTAATACCGGACCTCCTGCCAGTATGGTGAGTGCGGCGCTCGATACAATTCCTACGTTTGAGTTCCCATCTACAGGCGGACTTGTGGGTCACTGGAAGTTTGATGAAATTGCAGGAACGGTAGCAGCGGATAGTTCGGGTAATGGCAATGATGGTACGCATACAAACTCTCCTACTATCTCAACCACACTTCCTTCTGCCATGAATACGGCGAATGTGCGGAGTTTGAGTTTTGATGGGTCGGATGATTATGTGAGTGTCACTGACAGCAATAGCCTAGACTTGGGCACGAGTGACTTTACGTTCAGTATGTGGATACGCAAAG
>PCVP01000041.1 GCA_002787035.1 Candidatus Peregrinibacteria bacterium CG11_big_fil_rev_8_21_14_0_20_49_14
TCAACGGTACGGTCGCAATAAACGGTGTGCTCACATTGGATGCCGATGATATTGCGGTCTACGACGCAGCACCAACGTTCAACAGCGACAACCAAATCGTCACGAAGAAGTACGTGGATGATAATGACAGTGATACCACGTACGGTGCGGGGCAAGGGTTGGCACTCAACGGAACGGTGTTCGTTCTTAACGGAACGCTTACGGGTTCTTCGCTCAACTTTACGACGATATCGGGTGCGACTGTGCATGCGCAGAGTTTACTGACAAGCTCGGGTGCCGCGGTCTTTGCTGCGGGATCGGCATCCATGAAACCTCTCATCGTGCGAGGAGCCGCCTCTCAATCTGCCAACCTCCAAGAATGGCAGAATAGTGCGGGGACGGTGCTTGCTGGTGTTAATTCTTCTGGTCATATCGGTGGCACACAACTTCGCGGTATAGTAAGTGGAGCATTATCAACTTGGAATTTTCAATCGTATGATACCAACACCGCATTTTATGTTGGGAATGGGCTTGGGTTATCTAGCGGGGGGCTGGATAATGCGTACCTAGGCGGTTCGCCATTTGTCAGTGCAACACACGCTCTTTTTTCCACTGTTTCGACAAAGCCCGTTCTGTGGTTGCGTGGTGCCGCCTCCCAATCTGCGAATCTCCAGGAGTGGCAGAACAGTGCTGGGACTGCGCTTGCCGTAGTGGATGCGAGTGGGCAAGTCGGCATCGGCGACACTACGCCTCAAACCAAACTCGATGTCGCGGGAGGAATTTCGGGTACGGCACTCAAGATTACCGGTGCAGCTACATTCGATTCCACGGTTAGCCTTGGCGGAGTCACCTACACATTCCCGACTTCAGACGGTTCTGCTTCGGGTAAGGTTCTCAAAACAGATAGCAGTGGACAGCTTTCGTGGAGCAGCGATATAGATACGGATACCGATACCACGTACGCTGCGGGGCAAGGGTTGGCACTCAACGGTACGGTGTTTACATTAAACGGAACACTCACCGGTACATTGCTGGACTTCGACACCTTCTCGGGTACCACGGTGCACGCACAAGACTTACTGACGGTAAGCGGCAGCTTGGTAATAGATGAAGCAGGAAGTCTGCGAGGAGCAGGACTGGAAGATTGCGACACCGCAGGAACGAGCAAGTTGCTGTGGGATGCAACGACAGGACAGTTCAGTTGCGGTACGGATACGGATAATCAGAGTCTCTTCCAAACCATATCGGTTTCCGGTCAGAGCAATGTGGTTGCAGACAATGCAACAGATACTCTCACACTTGTTGGCGGAACAAACGTCACAATTACCACGAACGCGGGAGGCGATGAAATTACTATTACCTCAACAGATACCGATACCACGTACAGTGCGGGGCAAGGACTCGTACTCACAAGTACGGTCTTTACTCTCGGCACTTCCCTTACGGGTGCCACGCTGATGTCCGGTTCGGTACTCCATGCAGATGACCTGCTCAGCGTAAGCGGATCTCTGGTGATTGACCAAAATGGAAGCTTCTACGGAGCGGGCCTTGCAGATTGTGATAACGCCACCACCAGCAAACTGCTATGGGATGCCACCACAGGTCAGTTCAGCTGCGGCACCGACCAGAGCGGAAGCGGAGGAGGAGACCCAAATGTGGACTACTACGTACGAACAGGAGGAGATACCATGACGGGTGGTCTGCTCATTCACTCCACGAACGACGGCAGCAAGACGGTGCAGGCGGGTGTGTTGCTCGAAGTGGGAGGCGTGATGAGCGGTCGGACGCTGCATGCACAAGACATGCTGACGAGCAGTGGTCGTCTGATTGTGAAGTCTTCTGTAATTGCCGGCTCGGCTGCGGCGACCATCGTGGCAGCAGAAAGGCAGACCGGTGCGTACATATCCGCTTCCGGCGCAGAAGTGCTGGCGCTGGATGCATACCAAGGCACTCAGACCGGAAGCAACGCCCACATCGCATTCGGATACCGCGGCTACTTCGATCTGCAGATGTACAGAACAGGTAATGCAGGTTCGGGAGGCTTGGTTGTAAAATCACAGGCAAAACGCGCAGGAACAAACATCTTCAAAGTAATCTCACAGAACGGATCTGCAAATAACAATGTCTTCCGGGTAACGGCAGACGGGCAAGTGCGAGCAGACGGATCCGTATCGGGTGGTGGAGCCGACTACGCCGAGTGGTTCTACTCTAAGGACACTCTTGTACAGGGAGAACTGGTTTGTATCGACATCACACGGAACAATGCGGTCAAGCGCTGCGAAAACGCATCTGACGGAAACTTAATGGGTGTGGTTTCCAGTCCTACGCAAGCTGCATTTATAGGAAATGCCTTCTGGGGAATGGATGAACTGGTTCCGCCTCATTACTACCTCATTGGTCTGCTCGGTCAGGTTGCCACACACGTGACGGATGAAAACGGACCCGTACGCCCCGGAGACTCCCTGACATCCGCAACGAACAAAGGGTACGCCATGCGAGCCAATGCGGGAGACCCGACTGTCGGAGTCGCACTGGAAGGAAACGACAGTGGCGACGGTGTAATAAACGTACTCATCTCTCGTCGCAATTCCTCGGTAACCGTGGAAACAGTGGAAGCACACATTCTGGAAACCGTTGCAGCCATGGAGATAGAAGACGAGGTACAACTGCTTATTTCCGGAGCTATGGAGAGGTTGAATGTAGATGCAAACATCGAAGATGCAGTAAAAAGTCAGGTCACCAAACTGGATATAGAAGGCAGCATTGCAGCCGCACTCGCATCTCTTAAGCAGCAAACAGGTACCACTCTGCCACTGACGGCAGGAAAGTGGACCGCTGCTCTCACGTTCGCCGAAGGCATTACGGTGGAAGATGAGCTGAAGGCAAGTGCATCCGTACTCATAGAGAAAGAACTGACTGTCCACGGTGCAGTCACCTTCTCGGGCGCGCTCAAGGCTGCCGCAGGTATAGTTACAAACTCGCTCGTTATTTCGGGTTCAGCCCTTATACTGGAGGATCTGGAAGTTGCAGGAGCTATACGAACAGAAAGTCTGGAAGCGAAGGGAGACATAGTCGCCGGAGGCACGTTGCACGCAGCCGCAGTGGAAGCAAGCGGTGCGACTCTCCGCGGAGACGTAAGCATCGACGGCAAACTGATACTCAATGGGAAGGAGTTTGATCCGACTACAATAATGGCAACGTCCGGTGGCACGCTGGATATGGCAGCCATAACGGTACGAGAAGCACTCTTCGTTCTTGGCGACGTAACCATAGAAGGACTCGCTCGGTTCCTCGGTACCGTGGAAATCGGCGGCAACCTTACGGTCTCAGGTTCGCTTATTGCATCCGGAACACTGGTGGTAAACCACAACCAAGCAGGTATCGCAGTTATTCCGAAGACAGGCAAAGAAGTCACTGTGATTTTCGAACCTGCATTCACAGTAACACCTGTGGTCACCGCATCGTCCGATGACTTCGCTCCATGGAGAATCCGCAGTCAGACCGCAACAGGATTCACCATAGAACTCAAAACATCCGCAGAAAACGACATCACCTTCACATGGCATGCTCTGGGCACTCACTCGCCGCAGGTTGTAACGGGACCCGAAGCAGATGAGCTGGCAGGCATTATTCGGTTCCCCGTAGACGAACTTGGGTACCCACTCTCTTCCAGCGACATTTGGAACGATTGTATCCGAAATCGCGCACCGCTGGATATAACGGGACAGCCATTCAACTGCCGCCGCTACCACGACGAAGACATATGGACTCATCCGGATCTGCTCGTACAGTTCCTCTGGGACTCTGAGGGCGACCCACGCCTCGTAGTGCCGGAAGGCTACCGTATTTATGTGATGACTGAGGAGAAGGAGACGAGCGATGAGCGGTCAGCGGGCAGCGATGAGCAAGGAGCGGGCAGCGATGAGCGGGAGACGAGCGATGAGCGGTCAGCGGGCAGCGATGAGGGCGGAGCGGGTAGCGATGAGGGCGGAGCGGGTAGCGATGAGCAGGCAGAAGGCAGTGGTCAGCAGGAAGAAAGTAGTGGTACGGGCAGTACGGCAGGGCAAGGCGGAGCGGGTAGCGATGAGGACGGAGCGGGTAGCGATGAGCAGGAGACGAGCGATGAGCGGTCAGCGGGTAGCGATGATGACGATGAGCGGGTAGAAGGCAGTGGTACGGGCAGTACCGCGGGTGGAGAAGAGGAAGTGACGGGTACGGGAAGTAGCGCAGGGCAGGACGGAGCGGGTAGCGATGAGGACGGAGCGGGCAGCGATGAGCGGGTAGAAGGCAGTGGAACAGGAACTACCGCAAATGAGACCAAAGGAAGTCTGCTCGATACCATCAAGGGGCTTCTGGAGTAAAAAAGTACTGTGCCAAGTCTGGACACAGTCGCTGTAAGTATGCAGCCTTGTAGGCTATGCATGAATACACTGTGTACATTCTTCGATGCAGCGACGGCTTCCTCTATACGGGTATGACACGTAATCTCTCCTTGCGTTTGTACCAACATGAAAATGCTGTGTTTACCGAATGTTATACGGTGAAGCGTCGCCCTGTTTCTCTTGTGTATACGGCGGCTTTTACAGATGTTCACGATGCTATTTCGTGCGAACGGCGACTGAAGCGATGGAGCAGGAGGAAGAAAGAGGCACTGATTGCCGGGGAGTTTGAGGACTTAAAGTGGTACTCAAAAAGAAAGAATGTTCAACAGAAGGGGGTGTATGGTTCGAATGTTCAACTCAAGGGGGTGTATGGTTCGAGGGTCGACTGTCATCCTGAGGTGCGAGCGGAGCCGCAGGCGAAGAGAGCCACGAAGGATCAGTCGACCACCTCACCATGACACTTTTTCATCCTACGTACTTTTGACTGTCATCCTGAGCTCGTCGAAGGATGGCCTTCTTGTCATTGTCATGGTGAGCTTGACGAACCATAGACAAGAAACCGGTGAAGGATGTCGCCCTTCGTCAGGCTCAGGGTGACATAAAGGTGCGAGCGGAGCAGGAGGAAGAAAGAGGCACTGATTGCCGGGGAGTTTGAGGATTTAAAGTGGTACTCAAAAAAAAAGAACGTTCAACAGAAGAGGGTGTTTGGTTCGAATGTTCAACTCAAGGGGGTGCATGGTTCGAGGGTCGACTGTCATCCTGAGGTGCGAACGGAGCCGCAGGCGGAGAGAGCCACGAAGGATCAGTCGACCACCTCACCATGACATAAACGTGCGAATGGATGTCGCCCTTCGTCAGGCTCAGGGTGACATAAAAGTGCAAAAGGAGCAGGAGGAAGAAAGAGGCACTGATTGCGGGAGAATGGGATGCTCTTCAAGAATATGCTAAAGGATGTTTTGCGAGATACATCGATACTCATCGTGTCATGGTTCGACGGGCTCACCATGACAACCTTTGGCATGAGCATAAAAACTGTAATTCATGTGAATGAAATCCTCAGATTAAAATTAGTCCAAGCTCCTCCGTATGTCATCCTAAACCTCCGTTTGTCATCCTGAGCTTCCCGTTTGTCATCCTGAGCTCGTCGAAGGAGGGGCTTCTTGTCTTTGTCATGGTGAGCTTGACGAACCATAGACAAGAAACCGGTGAAGGATGTCGCCCTTCGTCAGGCTCAGGGTGACATAAAAGTGCGAACGGATGTCGCACCTCACCATGACAACCTGCTACCACTACACGCTAACCGCTACTCGCTCTCTGCTGCTCGCTCTCTGCTACTCGCTCTCTGCTACTCGCTCCCCGCTGACTACTCTCTTCCCTACAACGCAGCCGCTGTAATAACCAGCACACCTTGGTACGTACCTTCTCTCTGTATTTTATCGGAACCCACTTCCGCACGGAATTCCAGCGTTTCTGTGGAACCTGCCACCGCAGTGCGTGACGTACGAGACGCCACGGTGTAGCTGCCGTCGTTCACGGCTATCCACTTCTCACTGGAGTCATCTGTACCCCACTTTGCGTTTGTATCCGTACTCGTGGAACTGAGGCGGCCACCCCAGTAGGCGTTGGTACTGGCAATAGCCCACGTGTCCGGTACGGCAGCGAGAGCTTTTATTTCTGCAGCTGTAAGGGCTCGGTTGTAGATGCGGACGTCGTCGATTTGGCCGTCCCAATACAAGCCGTCGCCTGACCAGCGTCCGATACTTACATTGGCTGCGAGTGACAGATCTGAGGTGCTTACGGTCGGAGTACCGGTGGTGTCAACTGTTCCGTTGACATAGACTTCGGTATTGGCGGCTGAATCTCGATCGACGACGAATGCTACATGGTACCAGGTTGTTGCCGATAGCGCTGTTGCGCCATTAACTAGTACGCTTTGGACCGTAGCAGTCGTAGAATCAATCTGAATCGTGTTGTCGGCCTCCCACTCTATCTCAACATAGTTACCCCCATCAACACGCTGGTTGTAGAGAAA
>PCVP01000016.1:0-259 GCA_002787035.1 Candidatus Peregrinibacteria bacterium CG11_big_fil_rev_8_21_14_0_20_49_14
ATTAATTCTTGAAGAGCAAATTCCTGACCAGTGTTCTTCCTGTTTCAAAAAAGCTCGTTGCTTTTCTGGGTGCAGAGCCTGGTCGACCGCATATCAGAAAGGAGGTTTCAGTTATGCCAAAGACGCACGTTGCAACCCTGGGTCTGCATTTATTGGAGGTTGAGATTACAACGCGTTGCAATCTCAATTGTGGCCACTGTTATAATAGAACTGGGAACGTGTCTGACCTACCGGTTTCCGATATAGTTCAGTTGTTCGA
>PCVP01000016.1:303-81424 GCA_002787035.1 Candidatus Peregrinibacteria bacterium CG11_big_fil_rev_8_21_14_0_20_49_14
AAGAAGCCGAGCGCAAAGAAGCAATGGAAGATATGAAAAAACTATCTGCAACCTTGAAAGAAAAAGAAGCCGACCTGAAACGTATAGAGGAAAGTTGGTTGGAAATGCAGCTCATGCTGCCTTCCATTCCGCTGAGCTCCGTACCCGTCGGTAAAGATGACAGTGAGAATGTGGAAGTACGCAGAGAAGGTGACTTGCCAACGTTCGACTTCGAACCCAAGGACCATGTCACACTCGGAGAAGAGCTTGATATCATAGATATTCCACGAGGTGTAAAAGTATCGGGTGCTCGTAATTATTTCTTAAAAGGCGACGGGGCTCGGCTGCACCAGGCTGTGCTGCGCTTTACCATGGACTCTCTCGCCGAGAAGGGGTGGACACTCTTTTCTCCGCCACTTCTGGCTACGTACGAGTGTTTCATGGGAACAGGATTTTTCCCGGGAGTGGACCAGAGCAATATTTATGCAGTGGGAGGACAGGAAGAGAAGGACGGTTCCATAGAACTCGATAACCTGCACTTGGTGGGCACATCCGAAGTAACGGTATGCAGCTACCACAAAGACGACGTACTCAAAGAAGCAGATTTACCGAAGCGCTACGCCGGCTACAGCGCGTGTTTCCGCAGAGAAGCGGGTACCTACGGAAAAGATACGCGCGGTCTGTACCGCGTGCATCAGTTTGAAAAAGTGGAGCAAGTGGTGCTCTGTAAATCGGACCAAGAAGAGGCGCTGAAGATGTTTGAAGAAATTCGTCAAAATGCGGAAGATATTTTACAGGCACTCAAGCTTCCCTACAGGGTCATAAACGTATGTACGGGCGATATGGGAAAGGGGAAAGTATTCATGCAGGACATAGAGACATGGATGCCCTCTCGCGAAAGCTACGGCGAAACTCATAGTTGCAGTTACTTGGGAGAGTTTCAGTCTCGAAGACTGAATATGAAGTATGAAACATCCGGAGGAGAAAAAAGGTTCGTGCACACACTGAACAACACATGTATCGCATCACCTCGCATTCTCATACCGATTCTGGAGATCTACCAAAACGCAGACGGCACGGTGACTGTCCCCGATGTGCTTCGCCCGTACATGGGCGGGCAGGAACGCATAAGGTAAACGGCGCATGGTAACAGAGAAAATCACCACCGCCCCCGTGGAGGGAAAAGATGTATGAATGCACAGTTTTTTTGGCTCTATGAAGCCGTATTCTCACGCATGGTGAAAGATATCGACGGTGGGAGATACTGCCTGCAGTATGGGGCTCCTTTCACCTTTCTTTCTTCATCATGTATCTTACGGAAACACCCGACACAGCAACAGGAACCGACACCCCCGAAGATGTCCCTGTGATACTACAAACTCCCGAAACCAAGCCGCTTCTTCGGATTCGTGAACCCGATGTGCCGCCGCACTTGGCAGAGCAGTCACGGCAGCAGTACGAAGCACTGATGGCATATGCGGCAAGCATGGACCCCGAAGATTGGTACACGTCTCACGGACACGGAGACTGAAAATTATGAGGATTCACTCTTCATGACTCTGCTTCCGTACCCTATACTGCAGACATGCTTGAACAACCGGATGCTTCCGATGTGATAGAAATACGAGCTCGCATGCCTGCGGGAGCCATGTTGCAAGCCAACGAAGAATTCCGTGAACGCACGGGGCAACTGCTTTTCGGTGTATCCATGGGCCCACAGGAAGACTACGTTTGGGGTCGTATTCGCTCGGAACATGTGCAAGCCGTATGCGATGCCATTGAGTTACACGGAGGTTCGGTAACAAATCGACCTGCCACGCTTGCGTTTCCCGGTAATACATCTCCGCAAGAGGAGCAGATTCGTCAAGCGGCATAGCCGTGAACACATATTTTTTCGGGGTGGGAATTGTGGTATACTTATCTGATATTTCGATACGATTTTTCGATATGATTCTCCTGCTCTCCGGTGCATCGGAAACCGCGCGCAACCTGGTGGTGGATAAAATCCTCGACCGACATAAGGACTGGCGGCATCTTGCGTTGGAAGATCTTCGGGAAGATGAAGTATGGGAAGACGAAGACGACGTGACGCTGGAAGATGTGTTTGGTACGATGATCGCATGCGACTGCGCCAAAGACGTGCAGAAAGAGGGGTGTCATATTGTTATCACCTCACCCTCGGTGTATCTCATAAGCACTGTGAAAGATGCGTTTGAGGACATCATCATTACGGTACATATGGGCAAGTCGGAAGAACCCGAAGACTTTACGCATGTACTGGACCCGAAGAAAACATCGCTGAATGAGACGTATGCATTTCTTGAAAAACTCATACAGCAATGAAACCTCTTTTCCTTATAGCGGATGATTCCCAACCAAAACGGGATCTGCTTGAACGCTTTGTGCAAAGGAATCTGGATGTCGAAGTACTCACTGCGACAAATACCGACGAAGCACACACGCTCATAGGAGAGCATGTGGAATTTGCAGCGGCATTTGTGGACTATGAAATTCCAACAGAGAACGGTCCGGCAGTTATACGGCACTTAAAAGAGCATAACCCGAACTGCCTGGTGGCATTGGTAAGCTCCAGTGATTCTCCGCAGTACAAAAAGGCTGCACTGGCTGCGGGAGCCGAAAAATACATCTGCACATCATGGCCGTTGGAGCGCACCGAATCGGAAATTGCCATGTTGCTTGCGGAATGGAAGACACAAATAGAACACTGAAAAATACGAAAGCGACGCTACTCACTCCTCTCTAAAACTTCTATCATACGATTGTGAAAATACTCTTTACCAGATTTCCGTACGAGAGCGCCCATGGAGGCGCCGAATCGCAGACCATAGCGCTCATGAGCGGTTTAAAGGCACGAGGACATGCCGTTGCGTTTCTTGGCAGTTGCCCCACTCTGTTGGTGCTGTGCCAGCAGTATCAAATTCCGTACGCATCGCTGGATATAGGGTTACCACCGGTGAGCAAGCAGACCGTACTGACTTTTTTGTATCGTAAGAAAATAATGCAGCAAAAACTCGAAGCTGCTTTTCAGGAATTTCAAAGCCACGGTCTGGATGCGGTATGTATGCTCAGTCTCTCTGAGAAAATACTGCTGACTGAATCTGTCGTGGAATCGGGTGTGAAGGTTTTTTGGGTGGAGCACGACACAGTGGGCAAGTGGCTGACACATAATCCCTACTTCAGACTGATGCGACGCCTGAGTAAAAAAGTAACGACCATAGGCGTTTCTGAACTGAGTAAAAAGATGTATGTGAAATTGGGTTGGGATGAAAACAGAATAATTGCCATACCTAACGGCATAGATCCCAAGCGCTTTGCCGCAGGAAAGCGAGAACCGAAGAAAGACCCGACTCATTTCCATGTGGGGTGCGTGGCCAGGTTGGCAGATGAGAAAGGAGTGGACTTGCTCATTATATCCATGCGCGATATTCCCAGTGTCACTCTCAACATTGTCGGATTGGGCAGAGAGCAAGACGCACTGAACAGACTGGTGAAGAAAATGGATATGGAAGACAGAGTCACTATAGAACCTCGTAAGGGCAATATGAGCGCTTTTTATAACTCACTGGATCTTCTGGTTCTCCCGTCACGTCGACACGATCCTTTCGGACTGGTGGTGGCGGAAGCAATGATGCTCGGTATACCGGTGGTCGTAACCGAAGCATGCGGAGTGGCAAGCCAACTCACGCATGGAAAGAACGCCGTTGTGGTGAAATCAAATTCTGCCAAAGCCCTTACGGAAGGCATTTCTTCCCTGCTCAACGATGCAAAGTATATGCAACGAATCGCAAAGGCGGGACAACAAAAGGCTCTTTCCGATTTCACGGAAGATAGCATGATAGACAAGTACGAAGAGCTGCTGAAAAACAGTTAGATCAGTATACTTCGGATACATGAAAATTCGATCTGCCATTGTTCTGCTCTGCATTGCATTTTTCCCGTCTGCAGAAACACAGTCGAGACTGTATACGTTTAAAGACCCCATAGATGCTCTCTCTGTTGCCATGGAGTCAGATGACATGAACCTGGAAGTCAGTGCACACATAGAAAACCGGTGGACGGAATGGCAGCCCCTCGCGATAGAAAAAGAATTCGACCCGTTGCTGCGAGAATCGAATCTGGTCATGTTCCCGAAATCAACGTCGGAAATCCGTATTCGAAGTGCCTCCTCTCAGTACGCATTGCACCCTATTCGCGTATCGAAAGAACCTGTGCATTATGCGGTGGCCTCCAGAGAAACCTTGGGGGTACCGCGTATTCTCTCGCGCAGGCAATGGGGGGCCAATGAAAGTTTTGCTTACGAAGGAACATCCGTTACGAGATCCGACGAACCCGAAACTCAAAAAACAAGCGAGAGCTCGACAGTATCGAAACGTGTGGAAGAGTGTGAGGTTGCACAGACCAAATATCCCGAAGACTTTCGCACTCAGCGCACCGTCTCGGAAGATGAAAACGGAAAGACGTACCGCTGGCCCAGGCGTTATTCACCGCAAATCAAACAGCTGGTGGTGCACCACACCGCTCAAAAAGTGACCGGAGACCCTCGAGACCCTGTGGAACGCATGCGTGCCCTGTACGACTACCATGCGAACGGAAGGGGCTGGGGAGACATAGGGTATAACTACATCATAGATGAGAACGGCCAGATATATGAGGGCCGTGCGGGCGGCGATAAGGTGGTGGGTGGACATGTGTACTGCGGAAACGTCGGGAGTATGGGAGTGGCTATGATGGGTAATTTTGAACTGGAGAAACCGACCCAAGCTCAAATAGCCGGTTTGCAATGGCTCCTGACTGAATTGGCAAAGAAGTACGATATAGATCTCAATTCGTCCGTCAGCTTTCATGGCAAGCCAATGCCACCTGTCGTGGGTCACGGCGATCTTATTGCAACCGAATGCCCCGGATACTATGTGCGTGAGACTTTGGGCATTATTCGCAGGCACGTCATAGCGGGAGAGTACAACGCCACTGTTTCTTTTCCGAGCGTGACGAAAAAAACAGAAAAGAAAACCACCGTCTATGCAAAAATATCCGGCGAACTTCGCGCATTCGGAGCCACGGAAATGACAGGAAGACCCGGAGGACTGCTACATATTTCGCTGCAATATTCTCCTCGCTCCGGCATACAGCGCAGAGCAAGAATAGCGTCCGTACGAAGATCGAATTCCACCATAGGCATCTGGCAAGATACGGGAGGTGACTACGTACGGGTACGGGAAGAGCTGGTGGCCGCCGAGGCCCTCCGCAGCGGAGAGTCCGACACACTGCACTTGCGTATACAACTTCCGAGAATACCGGGGACATATACGGTCGATATCGGAGATGTGACATACGTATTCGAAGCAACGGGACGACGCGCACCCGGGCCGAGAGCAGAACCAACGAGACAATCATTTTCTGCCGAACAGAGAGTGAACGCTCAAACTCCCGGATATCGCAGAGCAAAAGCGGTGGCTGAGAGCTCTAATGTCTCTTCTGCGCAACAGTCTGCGGCTGCGTACACGAGTACGGAAAATGGCAACATCCGTATTCGCCTGAGTTACTCGGGAGATAGCGCCACCATAGATACGGGCACACTGCCGTCTGTTAACGGCACGACACTGCGCTCCACGCATCTGGAGCTCTCGCAACAGCATAATGACTGCGTGCTCCGTGCAGGGGGACAAGTGGTGGATTCCGGCATAGTGCGCATAGATGCAGGCTTAAGTATTCATACCGTTTCAAGTTGGCAAAAGCCTGAAAATCGTTTCCGTGGCGTACTGGAATGTCGCATTCTCTACGGGGAACTGGTGCTTATAAATGAGATATCGCTGGAAGAATACATGGCAGGGATATCGGAGGAGCCGGATACGGAGCCTTGGGAAAAACAACGTGCTTTCGCCATTGCCGCCCGCAGTTACGCATCTTTTTATCTGCAACCGGATCAACGTAAATTCCCGGGTATGCCCTACGATGGAAGTGATACCGGAGCAAGTTTTCAAAACTACTCCGGGTACGTCAGCGAACTGCGAAACCCGCAATGGGTACGTGCAGTGCAAGATACCGAACATCTCGTACTCTCCAAACGCAGTCGAATTATAAAAGCCGCCTACTTCAGCAGCAGCGACGGCCGTACAAGATCACCTGCGGAAAACGGGTGGCAGAACTTCCCTTTTGCCGAGGTCTTTAAGAGCAAGCCCGACCCCTGGTGTGCGGGGCTGCCCCTTCGCGGACACGGAGTGGGTATGTCGGGATGCGGAGCCGACGGGCAGGTGAAAGAAGGAAAATCCGCCGAAGAAATTCTGGAGTACTACTATCCCGGAACAGACATAACGCCGATGCCGTAGGGCTATACTATACCGATGCGCGGATCTTGTGCCTGAGTTCCCACCACACCTTTTACTGCCGCTCTTTGCGCATCTCCTACGGCAGTAATATCTGCCAGTATGCCCACAGCCGCACGCTCTCCTTTTCGCGCCAATGCACGCAAGGCAGACTCTCTCCCCGGATGATCCGTACTACGGTATGCAATTTCTCGCACAAGCTCCGTTACATCTCCAAGACCGTCTATGCTGCCCAAAGAAAGCAGTGCAAAGTATGCCTCTTCCGTCGCAGGCACTTCTCGCAATCTTCCGCCTAAGTTTCGTACATCACGCGCAACACTGTCTGCATGCTCCGGATGCAAAAAAAGATCCGTAACCCATTGCTCATGCACAGCAGCCAACTCCCTTTTTAGAGACAGAATATCTCCCTGAGCACCAAACACTTCCATCGCTTCAAATGTATCCATAGTATCTGCAGTTTCTGATGCCATAATGTATGGAGGGTAATGACAGTTTCTCACTGTATCCTTCAGGAAATTATTGTCAATATTTGGCTGTAAAAAGGGCTGAACGCGAACTCAAAAGGCATCCTACGGATGCCTTTGAAGAGCCAAAAAAAGAGATCAAACGTTCTTTTACGCCACCACTGCTTCCGTTATGCCTACCGCCGTACGCAGAGCTTCGATTTTATCCGTCTGCTCCCAGCTGAATTCGTTGCGACCGAAGTGACCGTATGCTGCGGTCTTACGATAGATAGGTCTGCGGAGATCCAACGTGGAAATAATGCCTGCAGGCGTCATATCGAATACCTGTTTTACCGCATCGGCGATCTTGGAATCCTCCACCTTTCCCGTACCGAAGGTTGTGACATGCACAGATACGGGTTCCGGGTATCCGATGGCGTATGCAAGTTGCACTTCGCACTTACCCGCAAGTCCCGCTGCGACAATATTCTTCGCAATGTAGCGAGCCATGTATGCACCGCTTCTGTCCTGCTTATTGGGCACCTTGCCACTGAATGCACCGCCACCGTGTCGGCCCATGCCACCGTACGTATCTACGATAATCTTGCGACCGGTCAGACCCGTATCTCCGTGTGGTCCTCCGATAATGAACGCACCCGTTTCGTTTACGAGGAAGCGAGTTTTGTCATCCAAGTACTCACCGCACACAGGCTTGATGACGTGTTCTATTACATCTTCGCGTATTTGTTTCGAAGAAATTCCCTCATCGTGCTGTGCGGCAATCACTACCGTATCCACTCGAATCGGCTTGTCGTGTTCATCGTACTCCACGGTCACCTGACTTTTACCATCGGGGCGGAGGTAGCTGAGCGTGCCGTTTTTGCGTACCTCGGCCAGCTTGCGCGCGAGCCCGTGTGCCAATGTGATCGGCAGTGGCATGTACTCATCCGTTTCGCTGCATGCGTACCCGAACATAAGTCCCTGGTCTCCCGCACCCTGCGCTTTGTGCGCACCTTTTTCGGTATCTTCACCTTGGGCGATCTCCGGACTCTGCTCATGAATGGCATTGAGTACGGAACAGCTTTTGTAATCTATGCCGTAATCGGCATTGTTGTATCCGATGTCCTGAAGAACATCGCGAGCGATTTTTTGCACATCCACATACGTGGTTGTGGTTATTTCGCCACCGACCACTATGAGACCCGTTGTTGTGTAACACTCGCAGCAGCACGCCCCCGTAGGGTCGTCTGTCAGCACGGCGTCCAGTATGGCGTCGGAAATCTGATCGCAGATTTTATCGGGATGACCTTCGGTCACCGACTCGGAAGTAAAGAAGTACGACATAGGAGAAGTGTGAAAAAAGTATGGAAGAAATCACGCTTTCCCTGTGGGGTGGAAGCAGAACATAGGCTATCTTCCCCTCATGGGGCTGGAATTCCCACCTTTGTCTCTTACAGACCGGTTGGGGGGCATCTTATGTCGGGCCAGATCCCTCGATGCCTCTCTGGATAGAGCAGTGATGTTGAGCAAATCTTACTGAAGAGAACTGTCCCCCGCAACATTTCTCTCCTGTTTTGCCAGTTCTTCCGCCCATGCATCGGGGTGAGTCACCCATGCAGCCGCAGGCATGCCTCTTTCTATACATGCGGCACATGCGGCATTGCACGCGGCAATAATCATGCTTCCTCCGCCGTCCGGCCCGAAGCTGAGGTTGGAAACAGAAGGACCCGGACATCCGTTTCCTCCTCTGCAAAATTCCCGTGCTCTGCCCTGTTCCCATTGCATAACTTTTTCATAGTCACCCATGGAATTTGCAGATGGCTCTCCTTCTGACATGTCTTGATACTATGCCTTGATCTCAAGAGATCAATGAACCTAATTTTTTGGCTTACAAAAGCCAAGTATTCTGTTCACGCTCCTTCAGTTACGGAATCTGCACGACGTGTAACTCATGACCGGTCACCTCCAAAAATTTTTCAATACCCTCCCTGCGTATAACCAGAGATGCGGTATTGACCAGCGGATGCACGCGAAACGAGTCGTTCTTCCACAGGTCTTCGTCCACGAAACATTGCACGTGATGATCCGTATCATGAATAAGCGCGAGTATGCTCACCGAACCGGGCGTAATACCAAGATACTTCTGCAGCCGTTCGGGAGAACCAAAGCCAAGTTTTTTCAGTCCCAGCATTTCAGAAAGTGAGTGAAGATCCACCGTTTTATCGTAGCCGACTGTTACCAGAATATGATTGGCCCCCTTCTTGTCTCTGAGAAACAGATTTTTTGTATCCGCACCCGGAATATCTTCCGGTACCAATTCCTGCGCTTGTTCACAGGTGAATACCGCGGGGTGGTCGTAGTGTTCGTACGCTATGCCGTTATCCGAGAGAAATGCATGAATGTCTCGCATGGCTCCACTGTATCAGAGTAAAAAGTTTACGTGACTATCCATATTGCAGGCTCCCTTACGAGGACACCGCACCCTGAGAAAACAACTCTATGAATCCCTCTTCAGCTATCTGATGTGTGGACTTCCATTTTTGCGCCGTGGAGCTCATGGGTGACAGATGCGGTTGGTCGTTGATATGCCGAAGGTACAACTTGTATTCCGCAGAGTTACTCCAGTGATTCTTTCTGCGCACCGCATCTTCCGCCTTCTCCCGGAAAGAACCGACAAACTTATAATGGAGTAGCACACCGGTACAATCTGCGATTCGTACCTGCTCTACAAAATGTTCGTTTTGCGGAAAGATGCGAATTGCATCATCCACAAAGAAGAGAGGAGTTTTGGTAAGAAGGAAATGCCGGGATCCGAAAAGGGATTTTCGAATTCCGCCGTAGAGGCACCGAAGTCCGCTATTGCTTGTAAGTTTTTCCCGCGCATCTTGTGGCACCGCATGGACGTCTTTCAGGTCGTAGTACGGGTACGCTTCTTTTATGTTGTCTTTCGGTGTGCTGCGCACTTCCTGCAGAGGACAATCGGAGAACATATCGAGCATATGTGCCGCAACCGCACCGCACTGTTTTGAGCGCAAATGTTTCAAAAAGTCCGAGAGCGACACTGTTTCTGCGTCGGGATGAAGAAACAGTTCATCGCTATCCGCGCTCAGACACCAACATCCCGTACAAAATTTTCTTGCGAGCCACCGTTTCATAGGGAGCTGGTACTGAGCGAAAGGTAGTGTGCATCGAAAAACGTACACATTCTCATATGAGGATGCCAGCTCCACGGTTCTGTCGGTTGAGCCGTTATCCAGCAGTACGATATGCGCTGCTCCGAGAGCAAGATAATGCTCTATGAAAGAGACAATGGTGAGCTCCGCATCTCTCATAAGACAGGTTACAACCAAGTCCGTATCCGCTGTGTGCAATGAGGCATGCCCGCAAAGATACCGCACATCGTCATCCGAAACGCACCTCGTCTCTTTTACCAAAGACACGTGACCGTAAAAATCCAAGCGTGCCGAATCTGTAAAACTATCATCGCACGATACCGCAACGCCCTGCTGCACGCTGGTGGGGCAGCTGAGAAACGTTCCAACATCGTGACATCGGGGAGCATGCTCACCGCTCATACTCAACAGAATATCATCGCGAAAATGCGCCTCTGATTTATAGGATTGAGAGAGGTCTGCCAAAAGCGAATGGTACATGTGAATATGATTGGCACTGCAAGCATACGCACGATTGAGTATGGATACATCTCTCTCTTCGCCGTGCAGGTAGTGTCGGATACCACCTTCTTCCACCTGCTCTCCGCACATTCCGTGTACACAAGAAGAGTCGCTGAGTGCCGCCGAAAAAAGTGCGTGCACCTGCTCGGGTGTGAGGAGCAGGTCGTCATCCATAAAGAAAAACCACTGAGCATTTTCCTCATGTGCCATGACAAAGCGATGTGAAGGGTACGCGTTTTCCGACAGATCTCTTACCTCAATTTTTTCGCTTCGAATGTGAGGATGTACGGGATACTCCGCACCGTTGTTGCACAGAATAATCTTCTCCACGCATGAGCATTTCAAGAGCATGCGCAGGAGCATGCTCATATTCCACGGCCTTTTATAGTTGAGAAGAATAACCGTACACCGCTCTTCGCACTCTGCCCGCACCTGCGCACCGAAGCGCACTCGCACATACCAATGTACAAGCTCCCATGTGTGCCGCAGTCTCCCGCGGGGAAAGAAGGAGTCGGTACGTGGTCTGAGAAGCCACCGAAGTTGCATGGGCCAAAAGTATGAGCGCACAGATGTCATAATCAGCAGGGTGTGAGTATACAGGTTTTTATGATGCTACCTCTCGAAAGAAAGGACTATGATATCCACATGCGCAATACCACAGCCATCTGCTGGGTACGGAATGAAGAGGATATCATTGAAACGTTCGTACGACACGCGCTTGCGATGACAGATCATATGATACTGGTGCTGCACAGCAGTAATGACTGTTCGCAGGAAATCTTGGAGTCGCTCGTTTCAGAAGGCCTCTCTCTTGATGTGCGATACAACAACTCACCCATCCATAAGCAGTCGGAAGTTCTTACGAGGCTCATGCATGAGATAGCTCACGATACCGAGTGGATACTTCCGCTGGATGCGGATGAATTTCCGGTTACCAGGAGAGGGACATCGTTTCGAGACACGGTACAACAGCTTCCTCAAGATCGCGTACACCTGCTTCCGTGGCATACCTACGTGCCTCTGCCGCAGGATGATCATAATCAAATGAACATACTCATGCGTATGCAACACAAGCGCAGTTACGAACAGCAGCCATTTTCCAAAGTTCTTATTCCGTCGTGCCTTCTGCGCCGAGCGCCGGAAGCGGTGCTGCCCGAAGGAAGCCATGAACTGCTACTTCCGTCACATGTTGCTTCCGTAACATGCGATACGCTCTGCCTCGGACACTTTCCCGTTCGGTCGGCAAGTCAGCTTCGACGTAAAATAATCAATGGCTGGGAAAGTCATAGTGCAAATCCCCAGAGGGAGCAGGGGCACGCTTTTCACTGGGAGTCGCTCTACGAACGATGCAAAAGTCCTGTGCCACTCAGCGATGAAGAACTGCTCTCCATAGCCCTGCACTACGCAGTGCCGGAAGAAATCTGCCACTCCGTACCCCCCAAAATAATACGAGATCCGGTGCCATTCGCCTCCAAAACCCCCCTGAAATACACACCTGCGTTGGCAGCACTTCCTGTGTGAATCGTATCGACAAACACAGATGTGAGTGAAGTTGTATTGAGTGCGGGAGGAGTTCCACTAGAATCAATACATATGCTTGCAGCTCCCCAACCATTCAGCTTTGTTCTCTTCGGTGCTTCCGGGCATCTTGCGAAGCTGAAGTTATACCCCGCACTGTATATTCTGGCACTCAAAAAAAGGCTGCCTGAGGATTTCAGCATTGTGGGATTTGCAAGATCCGACATGGACGACGAATCGTTTCGAACCCTCGTATCGGATGCGATTCGCAAAGAAATGATAGAGGTGAACGAAGAAGTGCTCTCTGCACTGCTTACGCATGTATTTTACCACCAAGGGCAATACGATGAAGCATCGGATTTCAATGCACTCAACGTACGCCTTACGAATTTGGAAAAGGGATGGAAAAACACGGTACGGCTTGCGTACCTTTCCATACCGCCAAACGTTTTTTCCGACGTCATGAATAACCTGTGTAAGGGCGACGTGCACCGACACAATGGGAAAAAGGATTTCCGCTGTATTGTGGAAAAACCCGTCGGACACGACCTGAAAAGCGCGGAAGACATATTCGCCAAGCTGACATCCTGCTTTCAGGAAGAGGAAATCTACCTGCTGGACCATTACCTGGGCAAAGAGGCCGTACGGAACGTATATTACTTACGGTACTCCAACCCGCTGCTGGAACGCCTGTTTAAAAACACGCTGATTCACCACGTGGAAATTACGGCGCACGAGCCGGGAGGACTGGAAGGACGCGCAGGATACTTTGAACATACGGGCACATTCCGAGATATGTTTCAGTCGCATTTGATGATGGTTTCTTCGCTGCTTACGATGCGGCTGGAGAGTGAAACCTCATTCCGGGAAACGCGTCTGAATGCACTCAAGCAATTTTACCTCCCCCCTGCGGAGAATTTGGATGAATTGGTTTTGCAGGGGCAATACTCTTCCGGAAAGGTGCACGGAAAAGAGGTAATAGGGTATGTGGAAGAAGAAGGTGTAACCAAAGGATCTCGTACGAATACGTATGCGGCACTGCGACTGCGTACCAGGATTTCCCGCTGGGAAGGAGTACCGTTCTACCTGCGTTCGGGAAAGCGACTCCAGAAGAAGGAGACCCGCATTTCCATTCAGTTCCAAGAGCCTCGCACAGTAGGGAAGGGCGCAACACCAAACAGGCTGGATATAATCCTGCAGGGAGAGGCCGGCATGCGCATGCACTTACAAACCAAGCTCGGCGGCACGGAACCTGAATTCCGACCTCTCATATTGGAAGATCCTCTCGTCTGTGTGGGAGATTGTTTGCCGGAGCACGGCCTGCTGCTTCTGGAGGCCATTCATGGCAAGCAGCAGTGGTACCTGTCGTTCGAGGAGGTTCGTACGGCATGGCGGCTTACAGACCCCTTGCAGGCACATCTGGATAAAGAGGGCACTCCGCTGTACTCCTACGAAGCGGGTTCCATGGGGCCAAAAGAGGCGAACGATTGGATAGCAAAAGACAGCACCCACTGGTTATAACAGTATGGACTACGCACATCTTAAAACCGATACGGCAAAAGAATTTGTGACGGGAAGCGTGACCATTCTTGAAGGGATGATCAATGAAGCGATTCTTGCAAAAGGAAAATGTATTCTCGGTCTCTCCGGAGGTTCAACACCACGTCCTGTTTATGAAGCGCTAGGAAGAAGTACGGAGATCGATTGGTCCAAAGTATGGATTTTTTTGATAGACGAACGATACGTTTCGTCCGAAAGCGAGGACAGTAATTCGAAACTTATTCGTGATTCGCTGCTGGCCGGAGCACGTATTCCCCCAATGCAGTATAAATACCCGGCGGATCTTCCGCTCGAAGAGTGGCAATCGGAATATGAAGCGACACTTGCGGATCTTTTGCAGGGAACATGGCCGGATATTGCGGTGTTGGGCATGGGGGAAGACGGACACATCGCATCGCTGTTTCCCCCCGTTATAAAACAAGCGCAGGGTCCGGAACTTACGGTGCATACGACCACAGATCACTTTGCGGTACACGATCGCGTCAGTGTGACACTGCCCGTGCTTACCAAAGCAACACATAAAGTATTTCTGCTGAAAGGAGAAGGGAAAAAAGCGGTATGGAATGAGATGCTTCAAAGCGGTGAAGACGAAAACAGATGGCCTGCCAAAGCCATATTGAAGTCAGGAGGTTGTACTGTTGTCTCACAGTGGTAGGTTACGAGTATGCAGGAACTCAAACCGTTTATTATTTTCAGTCATGCGAGATCCAGCTCCAGCAGACTGGTGCGCACGCTGCAGCAACACCCTCAGGTGCACTGCGCAGGTGAAATTTTTAATGACATAGCGGTATACATACAAGAAAATGACGTTCTCCCCATCGTGGGAACCACGCACGAAGAATCTCGAT
Source organism: Candidatus Peregrinibacteria bacterium CG11_big_fil_rev_8_21_14_0_20_49_14 (assembly GCA_002787035.1). Taxonomy (GTDB): domain Bacteria; phylum Patescibacteriota; class Gracilibacteria; order Peribacterales; family Peribacteraceae; genus GWB1-54-5. Next base: position 14,670 of record PCVP01000016.1, read on the forward strand.
TGCCTCCGCATGAATTCCTGTGGAAGTTTTTCCAGGGCGCCGTTGCCAAAACAGGAAAACACACAGTGGGATTTAAAATTTTTCTTCCGCATGTATCGCAAGAAGTGCAGGAAGAATGGCTGCGTGATACACGCATACGAAAAATACTGCTCTCTCGAAACAACATGCTGCAAGCAAGCCTTTCTTACGAATTGGCGGACCATACTCAGCAGTACGTTCGACACCCTGGACAGCCCTACGTAAAGCCACAACAGTTCACCGTAGATACGCTGAAGATGCACGAATGGATAACCGAAAGCAGGCAATGGTTGGAGCGGTGCAGACGTATTCTACGGAACACAAATCAAGAGTACTGCGAATGTATCTATGAAGATTTTTCTCCGACCACCACACAGGAAGTATTTTCTTTTTTGGGAGTACCTTCGATGACGGATTTTAAAAAGTACCACACCAAGATGGCGGAAGAAGATACATACGACTGCATAGAGAATCTGAATGAGGTGCGCGCAAAACTGGAAGGTGCGCAGTACGGATTTTTACATGAGTATATCGGTGAACAGGTTTGGTAACACTATTTTGTTCTTGAGAGCAGTATCGACTGATCTCGCAATCCTCCCAAAGGAGTAACGACCCAGTCGGTATCAGCGATACTCTCCGCTGTTGCCCTTTGCACTCCCGGGAATCTCCTGCAGTCGGTATCACCGTAGTCATCTATAACTATGAGTCCTCCGGGAGACATACGAGGCAATATATGCGAAAGGCACTCATGTACGGCAGCGTAGAGATCGCAATCGATATGAACGAGTGAAAAAGGTCCTCGCATCTTGGGAAGAGTGTCCTTGAACCACCCTTTTCTTGTGTTGGCATACGAATGAAGTCCGTGATTTTTCAACAATCTCTTCACTTCTTTCTCGGAGCTATCTGAAAAAAACTTTGCAGGAATGGTGGTACCGGCATCTTCTGTCCCAGGAGAAGGCATTCCTTCCCATGCATCTAGCAAATGAACAACATTGGATGACTTGTTTCTAAAAAGAGCATAAGCCATCAGTAGCGCGGTGCCGCCTTTGTATACACCACATTCCATAAAGTCTCCCTCATGTTTTGCCGCTTGTCTGTCTGCAATATCTGCCAAATATTGGAGACGTACCTCATCATTTACCGAAATACCTGTGCTGCAAGAAATATCCATAGATACTAGAGTACAGGATCTATGTCTATTGCGTGAAAATGATCCGCAACATCGTCTCCCACAACGGTAATGACGTCTATTCGATACCCTCCTTCAAACGCATGCTCAGCAATCCAGTAACGTGAAGATCGCTGTAACTTTTTCTTTTTTGCGGATGTGATATTCAGTTCAGGTGAGAAATCCGCATCCTGCACACTGCGCGTTTTTACTTCGGCAAATACGAGAACTCTCTCATGAGGATCGTACGCGATGATATCTATTTCATCTCGTTGCACACGTACATTCTGCGCGTATATGGAGTACCCCAACGAACGTAGATACACTGCGGCTGTCTCTTCTCCCGCCCTGCCTGTCATAAGATGGTGCGATGAATTCCTCATACAATAATCAGTATCCTGCAAAGGTGTACGATCGTCCAGTCATAGTAGTGGATTACAGGGTGTACGTGAGTACACTGGTGCTCAGATATCCCCTCCGATCCCATGCTTACACAGCTTCTATCCTTTGCAAACATCGGTCTTTCGAGTGAAAAGGTAACTGTCGAGGTCGGCGCCGTACGCGGAGAAGGAGCCATGTACATAGTCGGCCTCGGCGACACTGCCGTACAGGAGAGTAAACAACGTGTCAGGATGGCCATACGCAGCAGTGGTTTTACATTTCCAACGGGGCGCACCATCACCATAAACCTTGCCCCTGCGGATCTGCGCAAAGTCGGACCTCGGTACGACCTTGCGATTGCACTGGGATTATTGATAGTTCATGGATCAGTGAGTATCCCCCGGGAAATTCTCAGTGATGCGGCATTCATAGGCGAGCTCGCACTGGACGGGTCGCTGCGTCACATCTCGGGGGTACTCTCAACGGCCATAGCCTGCAAAAAACATGGCATCTCCACCATTGTTGTCCCGGCAACCAACGCACCGGAAGCCGCGCTTGTACCCGGCTTGCGTGTTATTGCTGCGGAGAATCTTGCCGAGCTCATCGGCATACTGACAGGCGCAAAAGATATGCCGCATATTCCGCCGCCCGCAGCTATGCCCATAGAGAAAGAGCAGCAGGGAACCGTGGTGGATTTTGCAGATGTGCGCGGACAAGAACACGCGAAACGCGCACTGGAGATAGCAGCTGCAGGGGGGCATAACGTACTGCTCAGCGGAGCACCCGGTGCGGGCAAAACACTTCTTGCGAAGGCATTCCGCAGTATTTTGCCTCCGCTTACGGATGAGGAATCCATAGAAGTCACTCAAATATACTCGGTAGCCAACTTGCTTCCCGACGATATGCCACTGGTGTACAAGCGCCCGTTTCGTACGGTTCATCATACGGCCAGCGGTGTAAGCATAGTGGGTGGCGGGCAAATTCCGGGACCCGGAGAAATAAGTCTCGCTCATAAAGGCGTGCTATTTCTCGATGAAATAGCAGAATTCCCCACGCAGGTACTCGAAGTACTCAGGCAACCACTGGAAGACAGGCAAATCACCATTACGCGAGCACAAGGTTCGGTAACGTTCCCCGCAGATTTTATAATGGTTGCAGCCATGAATCCGCCGAAGTACAGCAGCAGCAGTGCTCAAAAAATCCAGAAACGCATCAGCGCTCCTTTGCTCGATAGAATCGATTTAACCATTGCGGTTGAACCTGTGGATATAGACGATTTACAGAGAGGGCCGAAAGGGAACGAGGAAACGAGTGCCACGCTCCGCGAAAGAGTTATTTCGGCTCGCAAAATGCAGCGCGAGCGACTCCGCGGCTACGGCATAAGCACGAATAAGGAGATGGGAGTCACTCATATTGAAACCCTCTGCCCACTTGATGATGTTTGCCTGGGATTACTCAAGCAGGCAGCGCAACGATTGGGTCTTTCGGCACGTGCGTATCACCGGACCATCAAGGTGGCCAGAACCATTGCAGATCTGGCAAATTCCCAAAGCATACAAAAGGTGCACATAGCCGAAGCCTTGCAGTACAGGCAAAGCATCGGCGCGGAGTAGGTGGTATATTGCCTCTGTGATTCATGCGTTTTTGGAACAATCCGGCATTCCTGAGCTACAAGGGAAAGCCCGCATTGTGCGGTTGGCACATACGGTCTGTGCCATTCCTTGGGGAGAGGCACGCACGGTGGAAGATGTACTGCAAAAGAATGTGGGTACATGCACAGGGAAACACCTGCTGTTTCAAGCGTGCTGTGAGGAACTCGGCATACGGTATCGTCCTGTTGTTTGCACGTTCTTCTGGAGTGCTCAGGAAATTAAGTTTCCTGAAAATCTCCTGCATATTCTTCGGGGACGGGAATGGGAACACGGACATAATTTCGTACAGATACAAAACAGTGATGCACAGTGGATAGATGTGGATATCACGTGGGATGCACCGCTTGCTCCGTACGGATTTGCCACCTTCCCGGAAACGTGGGACGGAGAAACCTCTTTCGTTGGACTACGACAGATAGAGAAAAGATGGGAGGGGGCAGATGTTTCTAAGAAGAAGAAGGAAATAGTACACAGCCTGTCTCCCGACCAAAAAAACAGGCGAGATGTTTTCTTGAAAGAATTCATTCATTGGATCGACTCCCTCCGTTAGCTGTGGAATAGTATAAGCGATGCACTTCGCAGATGCTCTCACGCAGCGCTCTCAGAACACAGCTCCTATTTGTGTGGGGTTGGATCCGAATCTCTCCAAACTTCCGGACGGTATTACGAAAGATGCTGCGGGGGTACTGAGTTTTTCCAAAGGAATCATAGATGCGGTGAAGGATATCGCCGTATGTGTAAAGCCGCAGATGGCCTACTACGAAGTATTGGGCTGGGAGGGTATGAAGGTATTCTGGGAATCATGCGCGTACGCAAAAGAGCAGGGGCTTCTTGTAATTGCAGACGGAAAGCGCAACGACATCGGCTCCACATGCGATGCATATGCGGATGCATACCTGCATGAGCACAGCCCCATAGATGCGCTTACCGTTTCACCCTACCTTGGATCTGACGGCATCAAACCGTTTATGGAACGTTGTGCCAAAAATGAGAAAGGGATCTTTGTCTTGGTAAAAACAAGCAACCCCAGTTCGGGCGAACTGCAAGACCTGCCGTGCGGAGATGAAGTCGTACACGAACACATGGCTCAATTGGTGGAGAGTTGGGCAACCGAACACTTGGGATCTGCATCCGGTTTCTCTTGTATCGGGGCAGTTGTGGGAGCCACCTACCCCGAAGAACTGACGTACCTGAGAACTCTCATGCCTCATGTTCCCATTCTTATTCCGGGCTACGGAGCACAGGGTGGAGAAGCGGAAGATGTACGACCGGGATTCGTACCGAACGGAACGGGAGCAATTGTGAACTCTTCACGAGGAATCATATTCGCAAGCAGCGGCAACGACTGGCAAGAAGCAGCTTCAAAAGCTGCCCACGAAATGGCAGAGGTTATTACGGGTCTGTTCTAATACGTCCAGACTGTGCCGCTCGGCAACGGGATTTGCGCATCTACCCACTGAAAATCGGCAGATCCGTCTGTCCATCGAATATCGCCTTGGCCGGATAGAGAGCCGTAGCTTTCTATATTTACCTGCATAGAATCACCGCGAGAAGCCTGACTAAGGTTCACATTGCCGTACAAATCAAACACATCTCCCCGCCCTATTTCTTCCGGCAGAGCCAAGCAATTTACCGTCATGCGATCGAGAATATCATCGTTCTCTGTTGTGCACGGATACGTTCCAAAGTCACCTTCGCTCCTTACCTCCCAATTTGTAAGCTGAATTCCGGACGCATGCTGCACATGGAATTGAAGGTGGCGCACGCGAAAATTCACACCCGTAACCACTTCTCTTTCTATACGAAACGACGCAAGTTTTCGTGCATTACTCTGCTGCAACTCGCCGGTATCCTGTAATTCATTTTTTACACCCGTAATGCGTGCCTGTGCGGTTTGGTGCATGGGATAATGCGCACCTGAAGGCACAATTTGATAACTGACGGTTGCATCTTCCGTCTCTCCGACAATGACGAACATCGTTTTCACTTCTACTAAATCTTCCGAGAAGCCTCCCGTACCTCTTTCTTTCAGTAACGCGTGCACCACTATCGTAGTCGGCTGCCCCGCAGGGAAAATATATCCCGTATCTCCGGGATTGAAGTCCGCTATCCATGTTTCATTGTCTCGATCACGCAAATCCAATTTTAATGTACCCAGATATGCTCCGCTTGCATCTTCCACGGAGAGTGACTGCAGGCTGCGAGCCTCTTTCTCCAACGTGATTTTCACTTGCCGAAGCTCTACGGGATTATCTCGCACAAACAACTTCGCATCTGCTATCGGAGTACTCTCACCCACCAGTAGAATGCTGCTTTGAATCGGTAAACGTATGCCCGGTTCAGGAGAAGGAAGTTCGGGCTGAGGTTCGGGCTGAGGTTCGGGTTCGGGCTTTGGCTGCGGTTGAGGTGGTGTAATGACAACGACATGCTTACCCAGTTCCGCCTTTCTGTAGTCTCCCAGAAGGCCGTCGAACTCCGCACGATATGCGGCAGCAAGCCTCGCCATCTGCCCGCGTGTTATATACCTGTCGTACGGAAGAGAAATAGGCAAAATCGTTTTATGATTTATGGCAGCCTGCACGTAGAACTCATACCATGGCGCATCCTGCTCCGCATATGCGGTGTATTCGTATAACTCTCCCAAAATTTTCAGTGCTTCGGCATAGTTCACGGGGTTACCCGGACGAAAGTTTCCGTCAGGATACCCTGCGATGATATTGCGCTTCTTGGCCAAACACACATACGGCGAGAACCAATCTTCTGCTTGCACATCCGGAAAACACCTCTTGGAATCCGAAGTGGATACTGCAATGCGGGGGTAGCTGAGAATCGCAATCTTTAGAAATTCCGCTCTGTTAAGAGTGCGTGCCGCAAGAAACGTGCCATCCGGATTGCCTTGCACGGCTCCGATATTGGTAAGCAGACTTATACCCGCAGCTTCCGCGGGACGAAAAGGAGCATCCGTATACATAAGGCTCTGGTCTGAGAAATCCAGAGCAGCCACTCCGAGCGGTAAAACCACACAACCGATTACAATCGCAATACGTCGCATGGAAGACATCATAGCGTGAATGTGAGAATCACGAAAACTACGGTTTTTCAATTCATTCGTTTGACAAGTACTTTACGTATCAAGTATTATACAAGCATATGATTACTACTTCTCCCGAATTGAAACTGCTTATGAATATTGCGACTGTTCAAGCGGTCATGAGCAGAAAATTTGACGGAAGGCTTGGCAGCCTTGGTTTCACTGAATTTCTTATTCTATTTCATCTAAATAACGTAGCAAGTGGCAAACTTCGTCGTGTAGACCTGGCAGAACAAGTAGGGCTTACTGCATCTGCAGTAACGCGGTTGCTTGCACCCATGGAAAAAATCGGTTTGGTGCAACGCGAGCAGAACGCTAAAGATGCGCGTGTAAGCTATGTCAGCCTGGCTACGGGGGGCAAAAGAATGCTTCGAGAATCGATGGAAAACGCAGAGGAGCTGGCAAAGAGTCTGCTTTCGGAATCTGATAAGCAAGCTTTGGAAAATGCTTCTGTTCTCATGCGGAGACTGGGTGGAACTGTGCAATAGAGATTGCGTGATGGTAACCAGAGCTTTTCTATTTATTGGACGTTGGTTTTTGTTTTACCATTGATAAAAAAGAGGGGAGAAACCTAGCAGTGTGCTGCATGTATTTTTCGTATTCTTCTCCGTAAGCATTCAGAAGCTCACGTTCTTCAATTGGTGTGCGAACAATCATCACAATTAAAACAACCAGTAGAAATCCTCCACCAAGAAACCAGTTAGCAGTTAGGAATAATATTCCTGTCCCTAGCAATAGAAACACCAGATACATCGGATGGCGGACAAATGCGTACGGTCCAGTTTTTACCACGTGTCCGTCGGGGCGAATTTGTACGGTGCCTGTGAAATTTCTTGAGAGATGTTTCTGCACCCAAAGTATTGCAGGCAATGATAAAGTCATAAGAAGCGCACCAGCCCAACGCAGGGCATCACTCAGTGGCAAATGTGACCACTCCATAAGCGGCGGCCATGCCATGTATGCCAAAAATCCAATTGCAAGCGGCAAACCAAAGAGTGCTCGAATAATGACAAATGCACCCTCGCCTTTTGTATTTTGGCGTACGCCAGATGCACCATCCGCATATCCACTGAAGTAGAGCCGAATGCCAGTAAAAAGCATCACTAGAATAAGGAAGGCCGTATGGTATGGGTATTGAGTTTCTATAGAAACGATTATATCAAAAAACCACGTTGTGTTTTAGTAAACTATCGCGAAGCGCGGCTTTGCCGCGCTGGAGCGATTCCATTAAAGGGAAAGGGGTTCCGTAGGGGAAAACCGTAGGTTTTCCCATGCGACGAAGTGGTGCTCCCGGCGGGAATCGAACCTGCATTTGCCCCTTAGGAGAGGGCTGTTCTATCCATTGAACTACAGGAGCACACATAAGAAAAAGATTATGCCACAAAGACTACTGACGAGTACCCACCCCTACAAGCAATCTCGGCACTATCCCTTCTTCAGCACCACCACTTCACGTCCTTCCACCGGCAATCCCTTTACCTTGTATTCGCTCACAGCCTCCTGATTCTGCGCTCCACAGACATTCAATATTTCTGCATAGGTAGCTTCATCTCCGTTTGGAACGGGAATGAAGATACGAGGGTCTATTTCATCGACCAGTTTTTGTACCAACTTGGGATTGTTTGACGGGAGAACCAGCACATCTATGTTCCCCAGCAACTCCAATTCATGGTCTTGCCATTCCTGAAGAGGAGCAGAAAGAAAACCAATGCGCACATCGTCCATTTCGACTGAGTATGAAACCTGACCCCCTTCGTTCTGCCCAATGCCACGAATGGCAATATTCTGTATATCGAACTCTCCGGGCCAAGAAATTATACCCTCCTGCGGAATTTCTTCCGGTTGTGCGCACAGAGTAAGCAGTGCATTCGCCTTCTCTATTTTATCCGGGAAGACAACGACCGCTTTGTCGCCCCATTCGCAGCGAACAGATGCACCCTTTGGTGAGCTAAAAACTAACATCGCAAAGATGATACTGGAGGGAAGGATACACGCAAAGAAATTTGCTCGGGATTCGTACTCCTTCTAAAGGAGAGATACTATCTGATAGTATATTGATATCAATTTGTTCTATGCGTAGTACTTTCGATAAGCGATTGGTCATCATAGGGATTATTTCTGCGGTTATAGCCGTTCATTTCTGGGCGGGTTCTCGTATTCCACAACTGAATGAAAAAGCGTCGATGGGTACGGAAATGAGTATGAATGCCCTTGGTTTCTCCACGGTATTGGAAGTGCAACCCTCAGACTCATGGGCGAAAGAAATTGCCTACACATCCATAAACTGGGCACAAACGAATAAGAAAGGAATGACATTCGGAGTCCTGTTTGCCACTTGTCTCATGACTATTTTCTCATTGCTGCGAAAGCGTGGAACGAAGGGTAGATTTTCAAACAGCTTCCTCGGCTTCTGTATAGGAGCACCACTGAGCGTATGCGTAAACTGTGCGGCACCTATGGCTCAGGGTCTTTCAGCCCGCGGTGCAAAAATGGAAACGACTCTCGCAGTAATGATGACCTCTCCGACAATGAACTTCATTGTCCTTACAATGCTCTTCTCGTTGTTTCCTCCGTATCTCATTGGAATCAAAATCGTATTTACCGTCGTATTTATTCTTGTGGGCATTCCTCTGCTCTCTCGCTTTGTCTTACAAAAGGAATCCGAAAAGGCGCAAGACTGCGAGTTGCCTGCGTCGCTTATGCAGTCATGCCCTGCCGATACGGCACATACTCCGGAGGGAGAGAAAGCCGCTACACATTGGTTTCCCGCACTGCTTTGGACTGTAAAAGAACTGTGTAAAAATTTGTGGTTCATATTCAGAACGACTGTTCCTCTCATGCTTGCCGCAGGAATATTGGGTGCGACGATGATTACGTTGCTTCCGTGGGATTCTATCGTGGAACTTCTCCCAAATGGTGGCATTCTTTCCACTGTCATTGCCATGGTTGCCCTTGCGGCCGTCGGAACATTTTTACCGGTTCCAATCAGCTTCGATGTACTGACCTGTGCGGTATTACTTGCCGCAGGAATGCCTCCTCACTACGTAGCGGTGCTGCTGTTTACGTTGGGCATTTACAGTGTTTATTCATTCATGATCGTATGGCAGGCAATTTCACCGAAGACGGCAATCACGCTCTTTCTCTCTGTCACCCTACTCGGAGTGGCAGCAGGATGCTCGGGCTATGTTCTGCATCAAAGGGTGATTGCAAAAAATATGGCACAGATTTCCCTGTTGCTTTCGGAAGAAACCGACGAAAAAATGCAACCTGCTCCCCGCATGGAATCTTCTGTACCGATACCGAGAGAGCTTCCGACTGAAGAGGTGCTTCGACCATTTGCAATACAAACAGCAAGTGGCATTTCCGTTCTAATATCACCGCTTGCTACACGCTCGGCACCTGCCAAAACACTCTTTACAAAAGTTCCCGCATCTTCCGTAGGACTGGATGAGCCGTACATATTCTCCTTTTTACGGATGAACTTCCCATTCGAGCAAGGGTACGGCAGGGCAATTGCTACCGGAGACATACACAATGACGGATGGGCGGATGTTTTGTTTACCTCCGAAGCGGGACTGTCTCTCTATGCAAACTACGACGGTCATTTTGAAAAACAAGAAATAAATGTGCCGGAAATGAAGCAACACATCATTACGAATGCTGCTTTGGTCGATGTAAACAATGACAACTGGTTGGATATTTTCTATACCACCCTTACGAAAGGGTCTCACATTATTTTCAATAATCATGGAGTATTTCAGTCGGAGGGATATCGCCCCGTAACGGAGGACAATGTCTCCATTATGACAACGGCAATGGGTTTTGGTGATTTGGATAACAACGGTTTCATAGATGTTGTACTGGGCAAGTGGGACTGGTCGCTCGATGGTGTCACCAAAACTTCGGCAAATTCAGAAATTCGACTCCTGATGAATGACGGAGATATTTTTCGCAGTGTGCAACTGTTGGCCGCACCTGTAAATCCGACCAGTATTCTCATTACGGATTTCGACGCAGACGGTTACCGAGACATTATTGTAGGAAACGATCTCTCCTCTCCGGATTTGTACTATCTCGGGAAAGGCAACGGTGAATTTAGTGTAATAAACCATAAGCAAAAACTTATTTCCAATACCACTTCCCACACGATGAGTGTTGCGGGAGCGGATATAAATAACGATCTTACGCAGGAGATTCTCCTGGCCAACATCGCACGGTACGAAGACCATGATCATGCATCACCCTCGTATGAAGAAGCATGTGAACTTCTCAAGAATGAAGAGAAACTGTCATGTAAGAGAGACTATCTGTTGCAAGAAACATTCTCATTGGCAAAAAAGAATGAAGATGTGTCTGTCTGTATGAAGATAGAAGACAAATCGTACAGAAAGCAGTGTATTTTGTATTACTACGTCCGAGAGAAAAATTGTGAAAAAATTCCTACTTCATGGGAAGAATCTTCCTTCGTATGCAATGCACTGAAGAAGGAAGCCAGCAGGCATTTTAAAAACCCAATTTTCAATTTCTCCATTCCGCAAACGGTTAAGAAGAATGTGTTGCTGGTACGAAACGGGAGTGGCGGATTTACGGATATGGCTGAAGAATACGGAGTAGATAAGGCGGGCTGGGCTTGGAATATGCAATTTGCCGATATGAATAATGATGAATGGCAGGATATTTTTACCGTCAACGGTTCCACTATTGCTGTCAAAATTCGTGAATCCAATTACGCATTCATCAACCAAAGAGGAGAAAATTTTGTAAACGCAACGCAAGAACTTGGCTTAACTTCCCACAGTACTACGAACTCATACAGCTATATGGATATCGATAACGACGGCGATTTGGATATCGTCACTATTCCTATAAATGCCCCCATAGAGGTATACATGAACAATGAAAACGACAATAACGCAATTGCTGTGGAGCTGCGTGACTCCAAAGGAAATTCGTTTGGAGTGGGCAGTCTTATCTCTCTCTATTATACGGACGGAACTGCGCCTCACCAACTGCGAGAAATCGTAGCCAGCGGAGGGAAAGGGTCATTCCATGCGCCCGTCGGATTTTTTGGTCTCGGCAAAAGTACAAAAGTGGATCGCATGGAAATCGTATGGCCGGATGGAATTCGCACCGTCCTGAGCGGGGAATTCATGGCAGGCAACAGATATCGAATAGAGAGAGAAAACTAAACTTCTCTCGCTGTCTCTATTTTTACAATTTTTGCGCCTAAGCTACGCAGTTTTTCATCGAGACGGTCGTACCCTCTCTCTATATAGCGAACATCGGTAATCGTTGTTTCTCCTTCCGCACAGAGTGCGGCGATAACCATGGCAGCCCCTGCGCGAATGTCGTTACTGGCAACCGTACGGCTTCGTAGGGGAGTGGGCCCGATAATCAGCGCTTCGTGAGAGTTCAGTACCTCCACATGCGCTCCCATCTTTTCCAGTTCGTACAGATATGCCATACGCCCTTCGAACAGTCGCTCGAAAATACGACTGACTCCCTTGGCCTGCGTAAGTGCCACTCCCATTGGTGCCTGCAAGTCGGTTGGGAAGCCCGGGAAAATATTGGTTTTTACATTCAGTGATTGCAGCGAAGAAATCTCACCGTCTACAAAAAGCACTCCTTCGTCGTTGTACTTACATATCCCACCAAGTCGTTGAATCGTATCTAAGAAAGAAAGCAAATGTTCCGGGTCCGTGCCGTGCAAACGCACTTTTCCTTTCGTCACCAATGCGGCAATAACAAGGCACCCCGCTTCGAGGTAATCGAATGGTACGGTTGCAGATACGCACTGCAATGACTTCTTTCCCCGAACAACAACAGTGTGCGTTCCTATGCCCTCGACCTCCGCACCCATATCTCGGGCCATCATCTCCACTGCTTGCACGTGAGGTTCTGCGGCTGCGATATCTATGCGGGTTTCACCTTCCAGGAGTGCTGCTGCAAGAACAGCGTTCTCTGTGGCAGTGACAGAGAACTCAGGCAGTACTATGCGACCGGGTCGCAGTTCCCCCTGCAAATGCAGTACTTCCTCCGTACTCATATTCTGAGCACCGAGTTGCTCCAACGCTCCGATATGCGCTCCGACAGGACGCTTCCCGAGTACGCATCCGCCGGGATACGCCATTTCCACCACTCCAAACCTGGCCAGAAGAGGACCAAGCAGTACGATGGATCCGCGTAACTTGGAAACAAACTCGGATGAAATAGGCTTACTTTGCAGGTTGTGTGTGCGTATGCGTACCGTGCCGTTTTGAAACGATGTCTCCCCACCGAGAAATTCAAGGATGGAAAGCATGGAACGTACGTCTCGCAAGTCCGGCACGTTATGCAGTACCGTCTCTCCGCTACAGAGAACGGACCCTGCCATCATGGGAAGAGCGGCATTTTTCGAGCCGCCTATGGTCACATCTCCGCGAAGCGCGGTGCCACCCTGTACTCTGTATTGAATATCCATGAGGCTAGAAGTATAGCGTATGCGCAAGTAACGGAAACAGACATCGAAGATATTCTGCACCCACCTTTTACGACTCCATATTCGCTTTCTTCCGTATAAGAAGCATTTCCAGCAATAAGAGAGCCACACCGATTGTTATGCAGCTATCCGCCGTATTGAAGATAGGAAAAGTGCCAATTTGAAATAAATCGGTCACTTTGCCATCTAAGAATCTGTCGACGATATTTGCCATGCCACCACCAAGAATGAGCCCGAATCCGAGTGCACTCTCTCTGCTCTTTGCTGTACGAAGAGCCATGGAAAAAAGCACCGTGACCGCCACCGCAATCAGCAATGGCTCAAAGAGCCCTAATTCAAGCCCAAAAGCCACTCCGGAATTCTTAGATGGAGTAAGCCCTACCGCAGAACCAATAATGGGAATTCGCTCATGTAAATAGCGCTCAGTAAGCAATGTGGATATCACGCTTCCGATAAAACTGACGGCCGTTGTACCCCAAAAAAGACGCATATTCTGCCGTATTGTACCCCCTCCGCACTTGATTTACCCCTTAAAAGGGGTACAATAGATTTGACCGTTGATGATGATCAATTTTCACTGCTTCAGTTCTTACTGAAACGGTGGTTTTCCAGTCAGTTGTCTTTTCCATTCTTTTCAATCCCGCACTATGCGCGCCTCATTCATAGCAGCCATTAACCAGATTTGTTCCGAAAAAAACGTCAGCCCCGAACAGGTGCTGGAGGCCATCAAACAAGCCATTGCCACCGCGTACCGCAAAGACTTCGGTAATCGTGAGCAGGAAATTCGTGTGGAACTCGAAGAGGGAAGAGATATGCCAACTATCCTTCTTATTAAAGAAGTGGTGGACGAGGTGGAAAACGACAACTTCGAAATTAGCCTCGACGATGCACGAAAAATGAAAAAAGATGTCGATACGGGAGATGAGCTGGAAATAGATGTGACTCCTACGGGATACGGACGAATTGCGGCGCAAGCTGCGAAGCAGGTTATTTTGCAAAAACTCCAGGAGGCGGAGAAGCAGAGTTTGTACGAAATGTTCAAAGATCGCGAGGAAGAACTTCTTACGGCCACCGTTACAAAAGTGGAACCGAACTGGGTAACACTGGAAATAGAAGGCATGACTGTCAGTCTTCCGTGGAAAGAGCAAATTCCCGGTGAGCATTACTACACGGGAAAGCGTATTCGCGTATACCTCGATACGGTGGAACTTACGGGAAAAGGACCTCAGTTACGTATTTCACGTACGCACCGAGGATTGGTTCGCAAGCTGCTCGAATTGGAAATTCCCGAGGTACGCAATGGTGATGTTGAAATTAAGGCTATCGCACGAGACCCGGGCTTCCGTAGCAAAGTGGCTGTTGCAAGTTCGGATCCTCGAATTGATCCTATCGGTGCGTGTGTCGGTCAGAAGGGTGTGCGCATTCAGTCGGTTATGGAAGAGTTGAACGGAGAACGTGTGGATATGATTGAATGGTCCGAAGACCCCATTCGTCTTATTTCAACGGCACTGCAACCTGCGGCAATTTCCGCAGTTATCATCGTAAACAACGAAGAGGGTGTGGACGTAGAAGGACGAAGAATTAAAAAGCGTGCCGCTGTGTTCGTGGAAGAAGCACAACGCCCCATGGCAATCGGAAAGAAGGGGCAAAATATTCGTCTGGCCACGGAGCTTTCGGGCTATGAACTGGATATGTACAACTACGAAGAACTCCCGGCCTTCAAGGCAAAGCTGGCAGAGCTTACAGGCTTGGATAACATCCAGATAAAGGAATTGGCATTGGAAGATGCCGAAGAAGGAGAAGATGCTCCTGCGCCTGCAAAAGCCGCTCCCAAAGCAAAAAAGGAAGAAACACCTGCGGAAAAAGAAGATGCTGTCGCTGAAACCGAGGAAGCAAGCATCGGGCCCGTTGCGGAGGAAGCCACAGAAGAAACAGAAGAAACCAAGGAATAACTTCATAGGAAATTACCATGTCCCGATGGCGGCTCACCCGCTACCATCGGTTCATGCAGTTCCCAAATCTTCCGCTCGTTGTCTTAGACACAGAAACAACAGGACTCGTACCGCGTGTGAATAAAATCATTGAATTTGCATGCGTGCGACTTCGTAACGGAGCGGTGGAAGAAGAGTACGAGCAGCTTATTTCCGTCGAGGTTGCCATTCCTCCGCAAGTGGAAGTATTGACGCGCATTAAAAATGCGGACCTGGAAGGAAAACCCATATTTGACGATGTCCGAGATGAAATTGTACGTCGCATCGGAGAAGATACGATCATAGTCGGACAGAATATTCCGTACGACATGGCTATGCTGAAAGCTGAGGGAATAGACCTTTCAGACCGGCCGTGGATAGATACATCCATGCTCGCATCTCTCGTGTTTCCGAATCTCGAAAGCTATTCTCTGGGGTACGTAAGCACCGTGCTACGACTGAATCATGCTCCTGTACACCGCGCACTGGGCGACGTGCATGCGACCATGGAACTGCTTGGCTCTTGCTGGGAACGCCTGTTGGAACTTCCCGATGATATGCGGAAGCAAGCGCAGAACCTCATGCAGAAAGCGCCGGAAGGGTACGGAAGGTTTTTCGATGCGTTACCCGCAAGCACCAACAAGAAAGCGCCCGTATGGCTGACAGTAACAAAGCGCGATGCAGGCGAAGCAAAGGCCGATATTTTCGGCATAGCTCTTACAAAACCGGAGGGTGCCGTCACTCTTATAGAAGAGCCTCCCGCACCCGGCGTACTGGAGGAAATAATTACGACTGCAGCGGCAGACAGTACTACCGTTCATTGGATTGCAGTGAAGAATTTGGAAGCAACGTGTAAGAGGTTGATTCTACCCGATGGGGTACGCGTGCTGTCGCCACCGTTCCTGCTGCCGGATCCTGACTCACAAGATGCGCTGCTCGCACAGGAATCTCTGACCGCAGACGAGGCGACGCTCGCACTGAAGCTTTTATGGTATTCGCCATCCATGCAATCGGATTTTCCTCTTCATGGAGATGAAATTTCTGTCTGGAATGGCAAAATTGCCTGCACGGAAGAATCTCCTGCGTACATACGTCAATTCGAAAATCTTCCCAGTGTCATTCTTTTGGATCACAGGCAATTACTCTCATTTGTAGCGGATCCTGCCCACACAGCGCACGGTGCCCTTTCGGAAGATGCGCACATTATTATAGATGATGCTTCCATGCTGGAAGATACCGCGACCAAAGCATACGGCTGGCAATGCGCGGTGCCTTACTTGCGCGCCGCTGCGGAAGGAAATGAGGCCCTCACAAAACTGGCCGATATAACCGCCTTGTGGGCGGAACGCACGCGCAACGGGCAGGACATTCGGTATCTTGCCGTGAGTGATTTACGTAATCCTGATGTGCAAGGAATGTGTGCCATTCTGGAAGAAGCACTGGCCAACACTGCGCTGCCAAAACTTGCATTACGGCAGCTTTCTCATCTGCTACAGATACTGCAACCGGAAAATCTGCATGATCGAATCGCATACATTGAAATGCGCTATAACGGAGAACTTCATATTCAGTCCGTACCGGAGCGCATCGGAAGTTTTTTACAGCAACACTTGTACGGAACGTACCCCACGAGCCTGCTTATTCCTCCGGGGTCTGCGCAGTCTCTTGCCGAAATATTGCCTGTCGGAACCGCAACGACTCTGTATTCCGACATAGTGGCAGATATTCCGTTCGCGCTGAGCTACCCGGAAGACTGCCAACTGGAGTCGCTTCTGCAAAACCCTTCGGAAGGAAAAAGTATTCTTCTTCTTGGAAGCAAAAGAAGTATAGACGGAGCATACATACAACATGCGGAAGAAATGGAACAGAGAGGTATTACACTCATATGCCAAGGGCTGTGTGGTGGAGCGGGTCGTATGAGGGCAAACTTTATCGCGTCGGAAAATACGACGCTCTGGTTACTCACTCCGTGGGCATACGAAGGAGTAAGCTTGCCGGAAGGGGAGGCAGACAGGCTGATTATTTTCAGTCTGCCATTCGACCACCCTTCTCATGCGGTTCTCAGCAGAAGAGCAGAGCACTACCAGAACGCTTTCGAGCAGTATTCGATGGCAAGACTCCTTCATAGACTTTTCCGTCTCCTGCGAACCTTCAGCACACAATGTTCGAAAGGCGCGAGTGTGCAAATAATGGATGATAGGCTGCGTACAAAAGGGTACGGCAAATACATTCTTTCATTCTTGTCGCAATTTGTTGTGGAACATACGACAGAGAATGCGAAAGAAGTACCCGGCCAACCTTCGCTATTTTCGTAAGAAATAGCCCCGGCAAAGCTGCCGGGGCTACGTGTCGCTCATCACTTCGTCTTCGTGGGTTACTTCTGTTGCGTGTCCATCTGGTTTGCAACGTTACCAAAGACATCTTTGGTCTTCCGGCCGAGAGGCCTGAAAATGTGCGTCGCAATCACGACGACCACAACAACGAGAAGTGCGCACCCAACAAGTCTGTCTAAGCGGGTCATGATGACCTCCTTAAATGAGCAACTGTCGACAAGCTGCTCGCCCCTGATTCTTTCCATGTTTGTCGACTATATAATTATACAATTATTTAATATTTTTGTAAATTACTCCTGCGGTATGCAGAAAACGCCTCTGTCTTCTCCCCAGTCATTGCAGGCAGGCAGAAGCTCGCACTGGGACGCCGTACCGTCCGCATACAGAATGTAGTGCGGAGTGTTCAAGCGACACTGCTCTGCGCATTCATGCGGGCTCTCAGCTCCCTGTGAATAGTTGTATTCCACAGCGATGGGATCTCCTTGGCAGGGATCTCCATCCATAATTGCACTCGGAGAACGGTCATTCTTTGGCAATGCCAACGACTGCATAAGCACTATGACAAATACAAAAGAGCATACAACTACGTAGAGCGTGTTCTCGGTATGTAAGTCGCTTTCAGGCATAAGGAGAGTATACAGGTGCTACCTGCTTTCGCGCATCCAGACTACGAAAAATGTTCTCCAGAGAATCCAGAGATCTAGGAATAGGGACCATTCTTCAATGTATTGGATGTCCAAACGCACTTCCTCTTCGAAACGAAGATTACTTCTGCCGGATATTTGCGCGAGCCCTGTAATGCCGGGCTTCACCGCAAACACGCGCCGCTGCTGAGGAGAATAGAGATCCACCTCCGCAGGCAAATGAGGACGCGGACCCACCAGAGACATCTGTCCCACAAACACATTGAGGAGCTGCGGAAGTTCATCGAGGTCGAACCTTCGCAGAATATGACCGATGCGGGTAATGCGAGGATCGTTCGGTATCTTAAAGAGGGGTCCGTCATTACGCCGGTTGTCTGCAAGCAGTTTCTCTTTCTGCTGTTCGGCATCTTGTACCATCGACCGGAATTTCAGTACTGGTATGCGGCACCCTGCTTTCTCTCCCACCCGCCAAGACACGAACACAATCGGCCATCCGGAATCAACAATAATAACAATGGCAATGAGAAGAAAGAGAGGGGAAAGCACCGCAAGAAGCATGCCGCTTACTGCCATATCGAACGCGCGTTTCCATACGCGCCCCCATCCGTCCAATGGCGTCGGTTGAAAACGCATCATGGGAAACAGCCCCAAACGCTCCACAGCCAGCTGGTGCGGCACGTCCGCAAATACGGGAGGCAGAAAGGCGTACCCTATGTGCTGTGAGCGACAGTACTCTATGAGTGTGATTGTTTCGTTACTTTCGGGGTTCGGATCTGTTTGTACCACCAAATCGAGTTTATGGTCGGATGACAATGCCGTAAGAGAAGCGAAGTCGGGAAGATGTCCCAAATATTTGTATCGAATGTCTCTGAGGAGAGTATCACGTGCACCCTGCGCTATGGGCTGCATTCCCAATGAAACGACGTGCCTTACACCTACGCCCGCACGCAAAAACGATCGCTGTAACAGTACGACTGCCGCACGAGAAGTCAGCACAAAGAAGGCGATGAAAAACGTCGCGTGTAACAGGAGCACACGAGAGTAAAACAGCTGTTTACGCACCAAAAAATACCACCCAATGACCACCACAATCCAGAGAGCACTGGCAACGATAATACTCCCGACCTCATTCCATGCGCTGCGCGTACTGCGAAGTGAGTACATATGCAGCAATCCCGCTATGAGGACAAAAAGCACCATGCCGGGCAGAGCAAACGAGTGAAAATATACATCTATGGACGGCAGTGTTGTTGCGGGGTCCAGAAGTTGCACACGGGGAATAAGGTCTACGCTTGCTTCACGCAAACGGTAGCTAAGAAGAAGCGCAGCCATAACAGCCAATGCATCCAAAGGAATGCGCAGTATGCCGAAAAGTACCTCAGACTTCTTCACAAGATAGCAGTGTACTACAGCTTACGCGTATGATCCGTAAAATATGAGCGAAGTGGAAATACCCGACAAAAGCAGTATTGCTTACTTATTCGACACACATAAATCCAAATCGTCCTTCCAGTCTTCTGTTCACGCGATCGAGCATCTTTTCATCGCTTTTAAACCACCGCATTACCCTATCGCACACCCTTCCTTTAAATGATTCACTTACCACTTCTCGCACCGGAATTGCGCGATTTTGAGAATTGTTTTGCTGCAAAACATGTGCATTCAGACGATTTTGGATACGTTGTACTTCGGGTGAAACAATATCTTCTTGTTGACGCTCCACAGTTCGCACGGCCATTTTAGATGGTGTCATATCCACCTTTACCACAGGTTCATCGCTCTCCGGAGCAGCCCCTTTAAGAGCCTCTTGTGCTTGCCTGGCGCGAAGTAGTTGTAAGCGTGCCGCCTTTCCCGCACCACCATGACTTCCCGTACCTGTGGTCGGAGAAGATGTTGATGCTAAATCTGCCGTATCCGTACTTGCCAATGCATCTTGTGCATCTGTAAATGTGATAGTGATAAGCTGACCGTTTGCTGCTTCCAGAGTACCGTTTTCCGATGTGGGACTGGAATTTGCAGACGGTATGGAACCTGTAAATTGCGCAGAAGTATTATTTGTTTCTGTAAGCGTGACGGTTTCGGAGTCTCCGTTACCGAGTGATACGGTAATGGAAACCGTATCTTGCGCCGTACCACTGATGTTTTCATCCTGTTCTGTGAGGCTGAAGTAGACCGTCGCACCGAGCGGAAAACTGGATTGTGCCGCAAGGTACGTACTGTCACTCACAATGAAACTTGTTGCAGTATGCGTAACTTTTCCTGTGCCTTCGTTGAGAGTTGCGAAGTTTATAATGCTTGCACCTGTGGCAAAGAGTGTATTGCTGCCAAGCGCCAACGTGGAACCCGTATTAATCTGTACCGTGCCGGTCACACTGTGATTACTGGAAAATGTGGTACTCGTACCGGAGGCAATGGTGATACTTGCAATGGTTGCATTGTTCGTATCGACTGTTTGTGTGCCTCCATTAAATACAAAAGTGCCTGTTGCAGTAAAAGTAACCCCTGCAGAAATCGCAAGACTTCCCGAAAGAGTCACGGTATTTTGCAGCCCTGTGACCGTACCTCCTGTTTGTGTAAAGTTACCTGATGTATTGATTCTTGCATTACCACCCGTAAACGTACCTCCTCCTATGCTTATACCGGAAGACCCGACTGTCAGAGTGCCCGTACCCTGTAGCACCGCACCGGTCCAAACATTATTCAGCTCGATACCTCCGACATTCACAGCACTTCGAATAGTCACTGTCGACCCGCTGTAGCTAAAAATAGCCGTATCGGATGCTCCCGGCACACTCGCTCCCGTCGCCCCCTTCGGGGAAGTAGACCAGTTGTTCGTGTCTTCCCATCGATCACTGTTATTTACCGCACCGACCCAGTGACGATCTGCGGCATACGCAGTGGAAGAAAGGAGCATGAGTCCCGTCACTCCGAAGAGCGTGGGAAAAAACTGCCTTCTGTACATTTGATTGCTATACATATACTTCTTACGGACATAGTACCACTGTTGAGTGATCTACATGAAGCCCCCCCCCCCATTTGCCGCTTGCAAAAGCTTACATTTGTCTTTTTATATCTCTGGAGCCACCGGTTTTTCGTTCGATACAGCTTATAGCGTCATTCAGGAATTCTAAAGAAGCCATCGCGAAGCGTGGCGAGTTTATCCTGAGCTTGTTGAAGGGCCGCGCTGGAGCGATTCTTTACAAGGGAAGGAGAGTCCGTGAGAGGAAACCGTAGGTTTCCTTTCACGAAACTGGAGCCACCTCCGGGATTCGAACCCGGGACCTACCGCTTACAAGGCGGTCGCTCTAACCAGCTGAGCTAAGGTGGCAGTTCACAAAGGCTACGAATTTGTTGAATGAAACGCAAGAAAGTAGGATACTTAGATACCCTGTTCTTTGAGATGATCGCCCCGCATCTGCGGGGAGGAACGTCCGGGCACCAATGGAACGCCCTGCGGGTAACGCCCGTCGCCGCGCCATATATACGGTAAAGGCGCAGTAGGACCAGTGCCACAGAGACGAGTCCCGCACTTGCTGCTTGCAGCATGCGGGGATTGAAACGCCTCGGAGTACCGAGGGTGGTGGCTTGCAATCTGCATTGAACTGATTCAGTTCCGTGCCTTCGATACCTTCATGGATTTCTAATCCTCCAAGTATCAAAGTGTGAGTTCACGACCGGTAAACTCTTGGCGGTGCAAGGAGGATTTGGGTAGGAGGAATTTTGCTCTGGTTCCGGAGCACCACCTACTCCTCCGCGTTGAGGTCTGCGAGTAATCGCGATCCCAGATAGATGATCATCACTCCGTACCAAGCAGTGTCGAAGTACGGAGGACAGAACCCGGCGTACCGAAGGACAGGAACACTATTGCGAAGACTCCGAAGATTTTTTCTTCGGTGTTTTTCGCACTGTCTTGGGAAGTGTAATCGTAAAAATACTTCCCTTTTTCTCCGTACTTTTAAAACGTATGGAGCCGTGCAAATTTTCCATCAACATGCGCGAAATGTAGAGTCCGAGTCCGCTTCCGTCCGTATCCGTAAGCAGTACGTTCTCCGCTCTAAACAGGCGTTCGAAAATTCTTGGTTGAGACTTTTTAGGAATACCGATGCCATTATCTTCTATGTGAATTTCGTATTCTCTATTTTTGACGTTCATGGAAACTTTTACTTGTCCGCCCTCTATGCCGTATTTTACGGCGTTAGAGAACAAATTCTGAAACACAATATGCAAAAGAATGGGGTCCGTATTGACCATGTATGGCCTCTTTGGAATTTGTACTTCACAAGAAATTTTTGAAACCTTCGCCAGAGAACGAAGTTCTTCGGATATATCTTGCACAAATTCCGTGAGATTAATTTTTTGATTTGCAGGCGAAATATTATTACCCTCCAAACGAGCGGCATGCAAAAGCGCATCCACCAGTTTCGCCATACGCTTCGAGGCGGTATCCATTTCCTGCAGGTATTCTTTCTGTACCGAAGAAAGTTTTGGCTCTCCCGCACTGCCGAATAATTCAATGTACCACTGCAAAGAAGAAAGGGGGGTACGCAGCTGGTGAGAAGCCAAAGAAATAAATTCTGATTTTATGTAATCCACTCGTCGTTCATCGGTCGTGTCATAAAACACCGCTATTCCACCCAATACTTTTTTCCTTGCGAGCACCGGGCTCACGCTGATGGTAATGGGGATCAGCTGCCCCGATACCCGATACAAACTCCAGCGTATTCCCGGCTCCGTAGGCACTGCCTTTTTCTGGGTAAGACAGCGAAGAACAGGATGAGAGGAAGTGGAAATAAATTTCCCGTGCTGCGTGAGTCGAAGCACTGAATTAATCGGCTTTCCTACGACATCTGCCTCCTTTTCTCCTATCATATCCGCTGCGGATTTATTGATATCTGTAATGACTCCCTTCGCATCCACTGCGACTATTCCGTGCTGTATGGATTGCAATATTGCCCTGTCTTTTTGAAACTGCATACTCAATTCCTTCGTGCGTTGGCGTACCTGTCCTTCCAGATCCTTGGAGAATATATCCAAGCGCTTTGCCAAATCCGCGGCTACGTTATCCAGTACTTCCAGCTCATCTCCCGTATGCACCGACCGACGATATTGCCAATAGCCGGGCTGCAGCTTTGCCATTCGCGTACTCAGGGTTCTTACAGGTTCGGTAACATGACGTGCCAAAATAACAGAAAGCAGAGCAGCCAACAGAATAATAACAAGCCCGACTGTTGCGAGAGTTGCCCTAAGAGCAAGTACGCCTGCCATTGCCTCGCGTACGTCCATCTTCACCACAAGCCCCCATCCGAATGTGGGGAGATACCTGTATGCGGCAAACACATCTGCTCCTTCGTAATCTTCGGTCCTTCCCATTCCCTCTTCTCTGCGTACCGCTTTCGCCAAAAATTCTGACTCATCGTATTCTTCCTGCAAAGACCCAAGGAACAGCAGGCCTCCTACCTCTTCCGCATATCTGTGATGAAGGAGAATAAGATTCTGCCCATTTTCCCGACCCAGAAGAACTTCTGCGGTATCACCCAGTGAGGATACGGACAGAATATTCTGAAGTAATGCACCTACGTCATACCGAATGGCAAGTGTTCCCAGTACCATACCGTTGTCATCTTGTATTTGTGCGTATGCAATATGTCCGCTCCATCCCTTTTCTCCCACTACGGGGATAAGGAGTGTCGGAGCCATGGTTTTCGGCAATAATTCCACAGGCACTCCAATGCCCATAACAGGGTTTCGTGCGGCATTAAATACGGTAATACCGGCCACAGGTACTCCTTCGTCCAAAAGTTGTACGAACAAAGACTCTATTGCTTCGGATTTTTTTGCATCCATCGCGCTGCGACGAACCGCATCCCAAGAGGAAAGCAGCGCGGCTCTCTCACGGTCTTGCTGCAGGCGAGCTTCCAGAAGGTTTTCTTTCGTTGCCACACTGTCTGAAAGTTGCGCCAGTATGGCATGCTCCGTATGTGCGTTCGCAATAATGAAAGCTGCGACAGAAAGAGTGCATACAGCCACAATCGCAACTCCAAGAACGCACCATGTCACCTGCCACAGAAAGGATCTGCGCTTCTGAAATCTTTGCTGAGACGTACTCGACATGGATATGGGTATGAATCGTTAAATTATAGCATAAAATGCCATTTTAAACCACAAAAACCCCCGGCAGGCGCCAGGGGTCCCGTGAACCGAAAGAAACGGTTATCTGGTCACTGTTATTGTGCTTGCTGCCTGCTCTGTGGCAGGGGCAGAAACCGTAATTCGTCCATTGGTATCCTGCACAATGAAGTACAAGGTTCCTGTGGAAGTTGCGTACTGAGGATCTGTCGGCAAGCTCACCAGGTATGTTCCCGAGAGCATACGAAGGTTTACGTCTCCTGCAGCCGTACAAGTAGCAGGAGCAAGAGTCTCGCGACAAATTTCTCCGGCAGTACCGGAAGGAATGTTGCCGGGAAGGTTGCCGTTATTATCGATAGCATACTGATACACCGCGTTGAGCACGGTGTTCACGTCGCTGCGACGCTGGGCGTCACGGGCGTCACCAAGCTGCTTGGTGGGGTTGATGGCAACGATGACAATGGAAGCCAGAATCGCGATAATACCGATGACGAGCAGGAGCTCGATGAGCGTGAATCCCACTCGGCTCATGCGAGGAGAAATGCGTGTGGACATACGAAAGAGGGAAGGAAGATAGAGTGCTTACGGGAAGCACAGCGAATGCTGGAGAAAAGCTTAGCACACTTTTTCATGCTTCAAACCCCCACCTCGAGAAGATGGGGGTTTGAACGAAAGCAAGAAACTACCGCGTAACGCTTATGAGTGCGTCTGCCTGCTCGTACTGATCTGCGGAAACCGTGACACGATTGCTCGCCGTGAGCTGAATGTTGTACATCGTATCGTTTCCTGTTGCTCCACTCGGATCCACAGGAAGACTGACAAGGTACGTACCTGTAAGGACGCTCAAGTTACAACCGTTGGTCACACCGGCACAGCTATTGGTGAGACAGATGTTGCGATCTGTCGTATCGATACAGCTCGGCAGCGTGCCATTGTTATCGATAGCATACTGGTACACCGCGTTGAGCACGGTGTTCACGTCGCTGCGACGCTGGGCATCTCGCGCGTCACCAAGCTGCTTGGTAGGGTTGATGGCAACGATGACAATGGAAGCCAGAATCGCGATGATACCGATGACGAGCAGGAGCTCGATGAGCGTGAATCCCACTCGGCTCATGCGAGGAGAAATAGTTTTCATAATAATAGGGAGGGGAAGGGTTGGGAGGGAAGGAGCAGATCGAATACATACCACTCACGATCGTACTGTTGGATGTGATTGTAGCAAATATTCGCTACTTACCGCATGTTTGTCTTGACGTTGACCAATGAATATTTTCCTAGCTACAAGGAAGTGTGAACGCGGAAGGGGAGCACGACCCTCCGTTGCAGTACCCCCAGGTAAACATGCCGGTGCCACTGCATATGGGAGCACTGCATCCGCAAGTACCGTCTTGAGTATCATCCGGAAAGAGTGTTACCAGCGCATCGAAGGTACGCGTGTAGAGGGGATGGTTTGGCAATGCAATGGATTTGGCTATTGTGAATGTAATATACACACTCGACCTTTCTGTGTTCACAGACGTATTGGTAGCAGTAAACTGTGTAGCCTGCAGACTCCCCGAATCCGTAAGCGGACGCAGTACATTTCCCTCTCCCACCATCAGCGCTCCGCTGAGCAGTCCAAAAAGAGTCGGGTTTTCAGTATCAGACGTCATTTGCAACGTAAGAACAGCGCCAGTAGAAGCCATAGCAGGAAATAAAATACGTTCTGCCCTTCGCACTCTTCGTGTAACAGTTTGGAGTAATTGAATTCCAGCCTGATCCACTTCTGCAACGGTATTCTGTCTCACTCGTTGCTCATGGGAAGAAAAAAGCAGTGCCAACACAACGCCGGAAGTAAGCGCAAAAAATCCGAGAAACAGCAACAGCTCCACAAGAGAGGTGCCAGATCGGTTTGGAAAAGTATGCTCCATATCAGTATGAGCAGGAAACAAAGGATGAAACTTCCTGCCATGTGCTTATGGTAACACTCGGAAGAATGCGTTCTATGAGAATCTCAATTCTACGAGCCGTATCTCCTCGCACTCCCTCCGTACAAAGAGTGCGATTTTCATTTCCTATCCCACCCACGGAGAGAATTTCACATGTACCGCTTCCCACTGCCATCTGCTCTCTGCCAGCGTACGTATTATCGGCACGTAAAAGAAGGAGAGCATGGTCCGCACATGCCTGCGCATACGCAAGTGCCTCACCGGATTGCTCCAGAGAAAGCCCTGTTCTGGCAGCCGATGTGGAAAGCAGGAGAACGGAAGTTGTAATGGCTACAGCCACCGCCCCGACCACCAGTACGCTGAGGAGAAAAATGTAGCCGGGTTTTTGTGAGTGCTGTTTCATGATCCCGGTTTAAAAATTTCCAAAGCATCGTTGGTCGCAAGAAAGATTCTGTCTTTCGCAATGTCATAAAAAATACCGTTGGCACTGCCGTTGGCACTGTTGTAAATTTCCACTTCCGCCTGCAGGCCGGAGGAAAGTCTGCCCGGCATAATTATCTGCAGTTCTTTATCGGGATGATCGGAAGCTATGAAGGCATATCTTCCGCCAGGCTCCACTGCGATATCCAGAGCGGAGCTTCCTATTTCGTGGTACCACGGGCCCGGAGGAGGAGAAGGAACGGGACTGTCTGCGATATCGAACAGAACAATTTCTTCGATGATTGTTCCATCGAGACGTCCGAGCAGGAGGCCGGTACCGAATGTGACTGCCGCATTGCCGTCATAGACATCCGTAAGGTTGTACCCTATTCCCGGAGCATCCTGTATGTCTGCGGGATCAAAGACATCTGCTATGCGCAATTCTGCGACGTTATCGGTATTCCCCGAGTAGAGATACGCCTGTCGAATTGCAATATCCATATATCCTCCCGGAGCATCGAACGCATCCTGTAACGTTAACATTCCGCCGGTGGCAGCATAGGAATATAGCTCACTTTCCGAACCGTCTTCACTCGTACCGACAAACAGTGACTCGTTGAAGTAAGCGAGAGCACGCGCCCTGTCGTCACCGGGAATATTAATTTCGTGTATGACATCCGTCGGCAACAGTGAAGTGGGAGACGATATATCGTAGGATCTCAGTTCGGATGATGAGTCGGATGTAAGCACATAGAGCACGTTCCCGACTGCCAGAAGATCGTACCCCGCCGCACTGAGCGAAAATGCATTCGCCACTCGCAATGGGCTGGCAAGATTTGATACATCGAAGACGTACAATCCCGCCCCGTTGATACTGGTGACGTATGCATAGTTACCTTTCACTATGACTTTCTGAAAAAGAGGAAGCCCTCCGTCCACGTATGAACCTTCGAGCGAGACATTACTCCAGTTGCCTATGGGCTGCTCTATGCGCCAATTTGTGATTTCTGTGTTCAGTACCACAGATCCGGATCTTCCGAGTCCGTGATTCCACTGCGTGCGGGCACCGGCCAACACGGTATCGGAGCCCGAAGCGGCAATGGTGACTCGGGACACGTATCCGTCCGATGTCAGCGTACCCGTACCAAAGAGCTCCCACACTCCTCCCGCACCTATACGCACTCCGTGATCACCGGGAACGAGAAGATCAAAGTCTTGATCTCGTATGCTGCGCAACGCTTCCAAAGATTTTTCTGCCAAATACACTCCGCGCATTCTGTCTCCGCTGGAAAGAAATCCTCGCTGACTGAACAGTAAACTTGTACCTGCTGCTGAAATAAAGAGACCGAAAACAACAATACCCAAAAGCGCATCCAGAAGCAGGAATCCGTCGCGAGCCTTCTTGAAAGAGTGTTGGGCATTCACCGTGCCCACTATAGTAGCAGTTGGTATGCCACATGAAAAAAGGGGAGGCCCATACCCGCCCCCCTTTTTTTAGAATCATGAATTATCTGAGATCCTTCACCATGTCTATGATCGCCTTTCCGCAGCCCGACTGTCTCGCATCTACGGTGTAGAAAGGGAACAAGCCGCGTACGTTGCGATGCAAACGAGGAAACTGCTCGAAATGGTAGGCTTTCTTGTTTTCAGCAACATCCACAAGCTGTTCACAGCTGCAACCTCTGGTATCTGTGAGGCTGAACTGACTGATTTTCTTGCGAGGTCCTCCTCTGAAAATAGGACTGTTTGCGGTGAGTGCGAACCTGCTGAACAGCATGTATGTTTGCGGAACACTTTCGGGCATGTAGGTATCCGGACACAGGTCTTCGTTGTTTGAGATGGTATCTCCGTCCGCATCGCTTTCACACGCTCCTTCTCTGTCGCCGTGTGCCTGATGCGCACTCCATGCGGACTCTGCAATTTCGATAGTATTTGCGTTACTGCGATTGCCGGGAGGGAAGTGGCATATCGTAATTTGTGGTCCCGTATCACCTCCCAAGTCTCCACCCGTGCCTCCGGTATCTTCCCCCGTATCACCGCCCGTAGTAGTACCGGTATCTCCTCCGGTTGTTGTACTTGTATCCTCACCGCCATCGTCATCGCCACCCCCGCAAATTCCTTGGCTTGACGGTTTTTCCAGTACCAATTCAATGACTGCATCTTGGTGATCTGAATTTTCATCCAGTTGCTGCAGTTCGAAGAGAAGCAGCAAAGAAGTCTTGTCGACTGCTATGCGATTGCTTTGTATTTTTTCACGAAGAAATCCCTTCAGACCCGGTACGTTCGCGTACGGAGTGGTACCTGGCAGAGGGTCATTTCTCTTTAGAATTTTTACACGATTTGTTCCGTCGGAAGAGTCAGCGGTACTTCTGAAAAGCCATGAATAGCGTCCTTCCACACGAAGGGAGATCGTAGCACCGGAATCGACATCTTCGATTGTCTGTCGCTCTCCCCCGTCGATATCTCGGAATCCGAACAAGGACTGCCAACTGGCTCCGCCATCCAAACTCATGCTGGCGTATCCGCTTATTTCAGGCCCGCGATCACCATAGGTCATATGAGAACCGAGTGCGCGGAAAGAGATGTCTGCAGGTTCATGTATTTGAATCCGGCCGTCCTCTTTCATGGTGTACGCAATACCGCAAGGGTCGGGCGTTTCATCGTCCAGATCTCCGCCACCGCTTGTGTCGCCACCTGTATCTCCACCCGTTGTGGCACCCGTGTCTGCTCCGGTATCTCCACCCGTTGTGGCACCCGTGTCTCCACCCGTACCACCCGTGTCACCGGCACCCGGACTCTCCTGCCAGTGAATGAGTATCGCATCGTCCTGTTGTGTGACACGTGCCTGATACGTGACAGAGAGGTTATCTGCGGCAGTTGTTACTTCATCTCCATGCGCACCGTCATTCACGATTCCATCCAAAGGATTTTCCGTCGCGTTATCACTCGTATCATTCTCGACGGAATCCACAACCGCGTCTGCGAATGTGATGGTTGCATCCATAATTTCTTTGCTGCTGTCCGCATGAGAACCATGAAGGAGTACTCGAATGTATCCGTTGTGCCTCCAGATGGCGAGACCCGGAACATCCTCCGTGAGGAAGTTATCGATGACTGTCACACCGTTATCTTTAAGCGGAACCCATTGTCCGGAAGTAAACACCATGCCCTGCTCTCCGACGTAAGCCGTGGCAGTCAGGTCACCGTTCCCCATATTTTCGGTACGACTGAAATTCACTTTAAAACGTGGTTCGCCCACAGAGGCACAGCTTCCGACAGGCTGTGCGAAACTTACTTGTATCACTGCGTCTTGAAAGTCGGCTGTGCTGCCGTTTAAGCTGCCCAGCTCTGCCAGGTACACCACATCGTACGTGGGGATATCTATATTGCCTTGATCATCGAGAATATCTTGAAGGAATGAGGACAGATCCTGTTGGTTATCGAATGCCTGATACTCGGGCGGCGCATCGCCGTTACGAAGAGCAACAACGTGACCGTCTTTGCGGTCACTGTTGTCATTTGACTGATACGTTTTATTGAAAAGCCATGAGTACCTGCCGTTCACTCTTACAAGCACCTGACTTCCCGATGGCAAACTCAGAAGAGTTTGCTGTTCTCCGCCGTCAACATCTTGCCCCCCGAAGAGCGAAGTCCATGTGGATCCTCCGTCTATGCTCGCTTCAACCCGTACCTGCACTTCAGGACCTCCCGCACCGTACGTAATTTCCGATCCTAATACCGTAAAAGTCGCATTCACATTTCCTGTAGTTGTAACGGTGCCGTTTTCAGACACCGAAAATCTGTCTTCACATGCGGTTCCTCCTTGCGTGTTTCCTCCGGAATCACCACCGGAAGCTCCCCCGGTATCTCCGCCTGTCGTACTGCCTCCCGTATCTCCTCCCGTTGTGGTTCCGCCTGTGTCGCCTCCCGTTGTCGTGCCTCCCGTATCTCCGCCCGTTGTCGTTCCGCCTGTGTCGCCTCCCGTTGTCGTGCCTCCCGTATCTCCTCCCCCATATCCTGCAGTTTCACCACCGTCTTGAATGCCCGAAGAACCCAGCACACCGTCTACGCTGACTACTATAATGCGCTTCTCTCCGTTTAATCCCTGAATAATAATTTCTCCCGTTCTGTCTGGTATGCCATCGGGTTGGGTAAATACCACTTCGGGAAGACCCGAAGTATTGATAGTAGACGGTACGGGGTACGTTTCATCGTACTGCGGATCACGTATGGCATACGCATCTCCTTGAAACAACGTTCCTTCCTGCACATACAGCCCCCATGCGGAATTATTTTCACCGGATTGTGAAAGAATCTGAGCGCGACGCAATGCCTGCACAGTTTGCTCTGTTACAAGATCCAAATCGCTTCGCACTTGATAATTGCGATACATGGGAACTGTGAATCCCGCTGTAAGAGCTATGATTCCAAAAGTAAGTGCCGTCTCTATGGCGGTAAATGCTCTGCGTTTTCTCATGATGTGAGGAGGGGAGAAAATGTGGAGAACACTCTTGGGTTATAAGAATGTTTTCCTTGTACGTATCGAAGCATCAGCCATTACTGACATTTCCCACGACACTGTATATCGGAACAATGATAGCAAAAGCGATGGTACCTACGAGCGCTCCTATGAAGAGAAGGAGTAATGGCTCGAGAATGATAGGCAATTTTTCAGCAGTTTCAGATGCCTTCCTTTCGTATATTTTGGCTATTTTAAGCAGAGTTTCAGACAACGTTCCCGACCGCTCACCCGTCACCACTAATTGCTGGACAGAAACAGGAAGAAGTTTCTTTGTTTGTGGCATAAGTTCAAATGCTTTCGCAAAAGAGTCTCCGACATTAATGCGATGCAAAACTTGTTCATAGAATGTTTTGTATGCGTATACCTGCGTGACTCCCACAAGCGACTCCAATGCTTCCACCAACGGCACACCTGCACGAAGCAGTCCTCCGAGTATCACACCGAATCGTGCAATGGTCGCTTCTCGTGCCAAGGAGCCGATTCCGGGAATGCGAAACATACACCACTGCGTGACTGCTTTAAATCTGGTGAACTTGGAAAGAAGCGCCAGAAAAATAAAGAGCCCTATGAGAAGTGGCGCGAGAGTCATGCCGTACGCCTCAAAGAACTTGGTTATCTGAATAACAATTCGTGTCGTAAGCGGGAGTTCCACATTCAGGGAATAGAGCACCTGCACAAGGTTTGGCAGCACAAAAATTCCAAGTCCCATGACGATGATAAACATCATTGAAAGTACGATAGAGGGGTAAATCATCGCCATTTTTACCTTCTGCTTGAGTGCATGATCTTTTTCCTGCTGTTCGGAAAGATACTCCATGTTGCGCGCGAGATTTCCCGCATCTTCTCCTATGTGTACCAGTGCGATTTCATACGGAGTGAAAAAATATGTTTTATCCATGGCACGCCAGAGCGGTGCTCCGTTTTCTACGGATACCAAAATTTTGGCCACCATTTTCTTCACTGCCTTGGAACGAACTTCCGCCTCAAACGCTTTGAGAGAATCCAACAAAGGCAGTCCTGCATTCAACATGGTCGCCAGACTTTGAATAAACATATGCCTGTACTTGCCCATGCCGAGATAGTTCAGAGTTTGAAAGAATGCACTCACTCCACTTTCTTTCTTCTGCTCTCGTACCTCTATGGTAAAAGGCGTATTTGCCGACTCTTCTTCGGGAGCATCTTGCGTCTTTGATTCTTGAGATGTGGAATCTGCTTTCTTCCGAAAAGAAAACCATTTTCTCCTCTTCGTTTTTTCGGTGCTCTTTTTTAATTTTTTCGTATCCGTTGGAACTTTTTTTCTGTCCCCAAAACTGTTTGTGCTCTGTGAGGGGCTTTCTTTCACGGTATCCTGAGTCTCTGCCACTGCTTCTGTTGACACCTCTTGTTGAACCGGTGTTGCAGATTTTTTCGTCTTCTTTTTGTGTGTTGTCGCAGCACTGCGCTTTGGCGCAGTTTTCTTTTTTATTGCCTCAGATTTCTTACTTTTTCTTACCATGAGAATCAAAAATAATTTCCGGAGGCGCTGCCATACGCATGAGCTCTTCTATGGTTGTTATTCCTGCCATCACTTTTTCAAATCCGTCTTCGAACATCAGTTTCATGCCTTGTTTGCGTGCAAGATTATTGATGTCCGTGCTTGTTGCTTGGTTAATAATCAGATTTTCAATTTCCTGCGTGATAACCAAGAGTTCATGTATGCCCACACGACCTCTGTATCCCGTATTGCCGCAGGAATCACATCCCTTCCCTTTGTAGAGAGTTGTTTTTCCTCGGGTGAAAAACTTTTCCGCTCCCGTAAAGAGCTTGCGAGCTTCCGCACCTTGGATTGTATAACTGTATCTGCAATGCGGGCAGAGACGACGTACAAGACGTTGCCCTATAACAACCTCCAATGTGGATGCGAGTAAAAAAGGTTCCACTCCCATTTCTATGAGACGAGGCACTGCCGTGGCGGCATCGTTGCTGTGGAGAGTGGAAAAAAGTAAGTGACCTGTAAGTGCGGCATTCACCGCAATTTCAGCGGTTTCCGCATCACGTATTTCTCCCACCAAAATGACATCTGGGTCCTGACGGACGAGTGCGCGCAACCCCGTTGCGAATGTAAGACCGGCTTCCGCATTGGCTTGAATGTGATTGATACCCGTAATTTTGTACTCAACAGGATCTTCGATTGTGGAAATGTTCACATCCGGCGTGTTACGAAGAATGATGAGCGCATACAGCGTGGTGGATTTACCGGACCCGGTCGGTCCCGTAGTCAGAAGCATTCCGAACGGCTTATGAGCCGCCGCCTCCAATACTTTCTGGTTGTCGGATGAAAATCCAAGTCCCGAGAGCGTCAAATGACTGACATAGGAAGAGAGAAGTCGCATTACAATTTTTTCTCCGTCGACCACAGGAACCATGGATACACGAATATCCATCACGGAACCGTCGGGTGTTTTGTGACGTATGGCACCGTCTTGGGGAGTGAAGTGTTCGTCTATCCGCATGTTTGCTTCTATTTTTATCAGGTTTACCACACCTTCGTAATACACTTTCGGTATGCGACCCGCCTCGTGCATAACACCGTCCACACGAAATCGTACGATGGTGGTTTGCTGTCCTTGCGGCTCGAAGTGAATGTCCGATGCGCGCAGCTGAATGGCATCGTTTATGATCTCCACAAGAATTTCGGGGGCCACCTCTTGCTCGGCGTCCACAATCTGCTGGAAACGCGTTGCAAGGGGCTTGCGATATCGTAAGAACATTGCCTCTATTCCCTCTCTGGAGGCATATACATACTCTATTTTGCCGGTAAATTTCTCCGCTTCAGTTTCTTTTTTCCCCAGTCCGAAAAGCCCTCCGCCGGATTTCTTCTTTACTTTGACTGCAGCCGGTTTTGATTTTTTTGCACCATTGACCTTCGCATCTTTCTTCTTTTCATCTTCTTCGGGAAGAATCGCCTCTTCTTTTCCCAGATTTATGCGAATAATTTCATCCAAGTTTTCCATCTGCGGATCTGTGGTTGCAACGGTGACCGCATTACCCTTGCGTGCAACAACGATGATGTAGAACTTACGTGCAACAGCCTCTGGAAGAGAAGCGATATCGTCTCCGGCCGGCGGCTTGGACTGTAAATCATAAAATTCCAATTTGTAGTGTTCCGCCAACGCACTCTGCACAAGATTCGGCGTGAGCAAACCTTGCTCCGTGAGCACGCTCATGAGCGTGGTCTTTTGTGACTTCGCTTCAAGCAGTGCGGTGTTGAGCTCTTCTTCGGAGAGATAGCTCTGCTGTACCAGTACTTTGCCGATGTCTGTATCTTCAAGTGGCATATTATCAGAGGGCAGCTTTTACGGTTTTGATTATTTGCGTGATGGGAGTGTTTGATTTTACAAAGTATCCCACCGCTCCGAGTTCTTGCGCACGAATACGATCTTCTTCCTGACCAAGGTTGGACAGAATGATTACTTTTATCTTTTTCTTTTTTACATCCAGCTCTTCCATGAACGTAAATCCGTCCATTTGCGGCATAATGAGATCTAAGAGAATCATGTCGAATTTATTTTTTTTCGCCACCTCCAGCGCTTCCAGTCCATTGATGCAGGTGGTGGTTACAAATCCTTCATGACCGAATTTCAACTCCAACGCATGTGCGAGAGGGCGCTCATCTTCCACTATGAGAATCTTATTTCCCGCCTTGGCTTTGCCGGAGGTTGATTTTGTATCTGGCGCCTTTTTTGCAGGCATAAGAAGAGCTGTAAATCCTCTTATTCTAGCAGAAAAACAGATTTTGGGCAATATGCTCTATTTCTCCGATAATTACGGGGAACTCTGCTGGTAAATTGCGGGGCAGACTGTACACTTTTGTCGTAGTTTTCCTTTCTGCACACGTCGTTCTCTCCCATGAACAAACGAGCTCTGATTTCCGTCTCTGACAAGTCCGGTATCGAAGAATTTGCACGCGCACTTACGAACCTCGGCTATGAAATTCTTTCCACAGGAGGAACTGAGAAAGCCCT
Organism: Candidatus Peregrinibacteria bacterium CG11_big_fil_rev_8_21_14_0_20_49_14; assembly: GCA_002787035.1. Classification (GTDB taxonomy): domain Bacteria; phylum Patescibacteriota; class Gracilibacteria; order Peribacterales; family Peribacteraceae; genus GWB1-54-5. The sequence continues at coordinate 49,408 of PCVP01000016.1, forward strand.
AACGGAAGCCAAAATACAAGTAACACCCGTGGAAGACATCACGCAGTTCCCGGAATGTTTCGGCGGTCGCGTAAAAACCATGCACCCGATGATTATGGGCGGTGTTCTGTTTCGCAGAGACAATAAACAAGACCAAAAAGAGGCTGTGCAACACGGCATAGGCCCCATAGATATCGTCGTTGTGAATTTATATCCGTTCGAAGAAACGGCGAAAAAAGGAGACGCCACGTATGCAGAGCTTATAGAGAAAATTGATATCGGAGGACCCACGCTGCTTCGCAGTGCGGCGAAAAATCATGCCGATGTAACGGTGGTATGCGACCCTGCGGATTACGACCGTGTACTGGAAGAATTGCAAAGTGAAAAAAACACTTCGGATGCACTGCGCAAAGAACTGGCATTGAAAGTGTTCACACATACCGCTGCCTACGACAGTGCCATTGCCCAAACCCTTTCGGAAAACTCCGTGCGAGGACTCATACTCACCAATGGTATGAATCTTCGGTACGGAGAAAATCCGCACCAGTGGGGACAATTTTTTGACTTCCATAACAAGGAGCGCACATGGCAAGTGCTACAGGAGGAAAAGCAGATGAGTTACCTCAATATTTTGGATGCGGATGGTGCCATGAATTTGGTGTGCGAGTTTCCGGAGCCTGCTGCTGCGTGCATTAAGCATGCCAACCCAAGCGGAGTGGCTTCTCATAGCGATATTGCAGAAGCTTTCCAGCGCAGTTACGACGCAGACAGGCTCTCTGCCTTCGGAGTGATAATCGCCTTCAATCGAGAGTGTCCGAAAGAAGTGGTGGAAAAAATTCTGGAGCAGAAGATTTTTGCCGAAGTGCTTATAGCCCCTTCTTTTTCCAAAGAGGCGCTGGAGTTGCTCCGTAAGAAACCCAAAATTCGCGTGTTGCAATGCAAGTGTCCTCAGCAGACGGAGCAAATAACATATCGCTCCATGCTAGGCGGAATACTGGTGCAAGACGCCGATACGAAGGTGGTTACAAGAGAAGATCTGACGTGTGTGACAGATGTGAAACCCACGGATGCACAAATAGAAGATCTGCTCTTTGCATGGAAAGTCGTAAAACACGCCAAGAGTAATGCCATCGTTTTCGCGAAGAATAACGTGACCACGGGCATAGGGTGCGGACAAACAAGTCGCGTGGATTCCACGGTCATTGCTGCCGGTCGCGCAGCCGATAAGGCAAAGGGGTCTGTAATGGCAAGTGACGCATTTTTTCCGTTCCCCGACTCCGTGGAAGAGGCGGCAAGAAACGGAATAGTTGCGATTATTCAGCCGGGAGGTTCCATACGGGACGACGAGGTGATCGCAAAAGCAAATACACTCTGTATTCCCATGGTCACCACGGGCATACGAGGGTTCAGGCATTAGGAAGCCGGTATTCCGATTCGATTATCTGGAGAATTTTTTTGTTTTTGCAATGTTGCGGATTTCCTTTCCTATGCCGAGGAAGGAATGGTAGTTCAGCGGAAACTCCAGGAAGACGTGGAGCAAACTGAAAAAGCCGAGAGTGGCTATGCCAAGACGATAATCTGCCACATACAAACCGACAGATGCCCCCCAAAGGAGCAGCGTGGTTACAACGAATGATGTCGGTACCTTGTGCCACTTAATAATGGATGTTTTGGAGAACCAGTTGAGATAATGATACGTGTAGGCGAACGCAATGAATCGCATGATCATAATTCCTATGACGGAATTATAGATATCACCGGAATCCGCCAATGACTCAAATCGTAAAAATTTGGCTATGGAAAAATGAAGTGTTTCAAAATATCCGTAGCTCACCCGAATGTACTCACTGACCACCGATGAACGCTCCGGTACCAGTACAAAGCACAGTACTGCCGAAAGCAGAAGTACCGCAACGGAAAGAAGTCCGGGGATACTTCTGTTTCTTAACGCCCCGAAAAGCATGAATGCTCCCGTGAAGAAATACACATGAATAATGCTTGGGATAAATATGGCGAGATAGAAGAGGTTATTTAAAAGAAGCAGACTGATAAAACTGATGGCAACAACCGCAAATATTTTCAAGGAAACGGATCGGATAACTATAAGCGCGAGAGAGGCTAAAAACGCACTGTAAATGATGGTGGGCTGCACATATTGCATTGCAGGTACAAAGTGACCTGCGAGGGAAGCGGCGGCAAACGATACGAGAAAGAGGTAGTCATACTTACCGCTCGTGTAATAATTCTTCGTGTGGAGCCATCCGATTTCCGTGAAGTAATGCAGCGGACCGAGTACCGCGTACGAAAAAAGAAACAGTTCAAATGGCACTGCAAAAGCAGTGAGCAACGAGAGAATCATTAAACCGATATTGAGGTAGTCGAGTGATGCGGTCTTCATAGTGGCATCGTAGCACCTACAGGCTCCTGCGACCCGCAAGTGACTCTTTCAAGGTGACTTGATCTGCAAATTCTATGTCCGCCCCCATGGGAAGTCCGTGCGCCAAACGTGTGACCTTGAATACGATTCCTTCCAACTGCTGTCGTATGTATGTTGCTGTTGCTTCTCCTTCTATGTCCGGATTTGTGGCAACAATCACTTCGTCCACTCCGCCCGCTCTGCACCGTTGCAATAACTCTGCCAATTTCAGTTGTTGAGGCCCCATGCCATCTATGGGGGAGAGTACCCCGTGCAGCACGTGGTACACACCCTTGTACGATGCCCGCTCGAAAGCGATGACATCCAACGGATCTTCCACTACAAGAATGGTACTTCTGTCGCGAGAAGAATCCGTGCAGATGGGACACTTGTCTTGGAGAGTGACCATTTCACAATCAGAGCAGTACTTCAGCTCTGTTTTGAGTTGAACGAGTGATCTTCCCAGTCCTTCCGGAGACGCTTTGGAACTGCGTAAGAGGTGAAAAGTGAGACGCTCTGCTGACTTCGGACCAATGCCGGGCAACTTGGAAAACTCTTCTATTGTCTGCTGAATTTGAGGAGGGAGGAGAGACATCTTTTGCAGTATACCTAGTACTCCTCTCCTTTGCGTAACTTCTTTCTTATTTCCTTTTCCCGTACTTTTTGCCTCTTATCCAGTCTGGATTTTCCCTTTCCCAAACCAAGAAGTACTTTGATATATTTCCCTGCTCTCATTTCCAGCGGAATAAGAGAAACACCTCTCTCGGCCAAAGCCGAATTGAGTCGTTCTATATCTCGTGTGGAAAGCAGCAGCTCTCTGTCTCTTCCGGGATTGTACGTTTCCAGTCCCGATGCATACGGGTACGCAGCGATGGTAGAGCTCTTGAGTACGGGCTTTCCGTGCAAAAAGGAGACATATGCCCCCGCTAAGTTTGCATGGCCCATACGGCAAGATTTGGCCTCTTGCCCCGTAAGCATAAGCCCGGCCTCCAGAGTATCTGTAATCTCGTAGTCGAATGACGCTCGCCTGTTTGTAGCCACAGTCTTCATGCTGATTGGCAGTATGCTTGAAATAGCTTTTAGAGCCAATAAAAAGCGGTTATTCGCGGATATCAGACGGGCAATTACTTGACAGCCTTGACAAATTTCAGTAATATTCCCACGTCAGCACTGCTTTCCCTGCGTATTCTTCCCGGTGTGTTTTATGGCAAATCGAGCAGAATACGCAGCGGCGAACGCCGATGCGATTCGCAAAATAAGGCATTAAACTGCTGGCACAGATTTCCGGGCTTTTCTGCTCTTGTAGGAAAGCCCGATTCTTTATGCTACCAAAAAAAGAGAGTCGCACATTCTTGCACGGACCGCAGAACACAGGAAAGAATTTCTTCTCCTTTCCAGAGCGCTACAAATGCTCCCAGTGCTATGAACGGTCCGAATGCTATGGAACTGTTTCGTTGTATGCGCTTGGTAAGCAGAAGTAACACTGCAACGGCAGCACCGAAAATGTAGGAGGAAAATAGCATAACAGTAACGAGCTCCCATGTTCCAAGCAGTGCGCTGATGCCTATGGAAAGCAGTATGTCTCCGCTTCCTATCCATCTCCCCTTACTCACCAGCCACTGGCCGGCAAAGAATCCTACCCCGAGAGCAAAAGCCCAAGGGTCAAAAACGCCGCGTTCTGCCATAAACAACAGTGCTGTTCCAATGAACGTCGCATTCAAGACATCCGGTATGCCCTGTGTTCTTATGTCGATTGCAGCAATAAGAAGCAATGACCACAGTGCCATACTCAGAATAATGGCGGATGTTATGGTTTCGGCATGAATCCAAGCGAAGACAAACAGTAAACCTGAGAGTATTTCTACCGTGGGATAGATCACTGAAATATGTTTTTTGCAGTACTGACACTTTCCTTGTAAAAACAAGTAACTGAGTACCGGTACGAGATCTGTGGCACGAAGTACATGCCCGCAACTCATGCAAGAGGATCGTCCTCCCAAGCTGCGCCCGCAAGGCATACGCATAATGAGCACATTTCCAAAGCTACCGAAAACAAAACCCATAACCAAAAAGCTTAGTGTGAGAAATACCGTCATGAGTCCGGAGCTAAACATGTACGAAGAAGACTATCACAGTATTCTATCCTCGCACGAGCTTCGCTATGCGCTTTGAATGAATGGCGAACACTCCGCAAAGTGCCAACATGGAGGCAATCCACAGTTCGATTCCCGAACTCGGAAGATTGTCCGGTGAATGAGTCATGGGAGCCACTTCCGTCGGAGCAACGTACTCATGCATGGCAGCCACTTGTGTGTCAGGTGCGACTGCTTCTCCTTCCCATGCGGTATCTTCCCATGTGTCATTCCAATCATTGGGAGCAGCAAGTTCATCTTGGTTGTAAGCAAGATCTTGCAACGCTTCGAATTCATCGTCCCATGTGTCATCCCATACGGCATCCCAGTTATCTGCAGACCCTTGATCTTCTTCCGAAGCCAAAGGCGGATCCGGCCACTCGTCGGTGTACCCTCCCCAGCCTTCATCTTCCGTAGTTTCCATATTTGCGATGGCGTCGAGATCCCAGTTTTCAGGTACGCCCTTCTTCGGAGGTGGAGGATCGTTACGCTGACCATACTTGTCCACAACATACTGCGCACGCTGGGAAATTCGTGCTTGTTCGCCCTCCTTTAAGCTTTTCTGTGCGGACGTGGCATCGGAAACAGTGTACTGATCCTGCGGTACGGTCAGCCATGCGGTTACAACCGGAGAACCGTACTCGTAGGTGTAATAGATTCCAAGAGCCAACGTACCGCCTACCACAGCACCGGAGAGCTGCCTCAGAACCGAGGAGCCATGTACGTTTTTCTTTGTGCTGGTTTTCTTTTTTGTGGGCATTTTTTTTAAATGTTCTGGTCAGTATAGCAGATTTTACATCTTTCGCCAAGGGGCTAGTGCTTCTTTTTGGAGCGTAGCAGGCTGCTTTTGTATTTCTTCGGTTCATAGGAATCCAATCTCTCAACGCTGCAATGCAGTAAATCCTCTGTAATGCCCGGAGGAAGCTTTTGGTCATAACCCAACACTATAAGATCCGGTTGAACCGTACGTACGGGATACATGTAGTCACTTTCATCCCCCAGCAATACCCTGGCTTCAGGATACTCTTTCCGGATTTCCATCATTCTCTTTTTTTCATTATGTGTGGGGAAAAAACCTTTGATGCGTTTTACAGTCGTATCCCGCGCTATGACAACAGAGAGGTCACCGCGTGAACTTGCCTCTTTCAGAACATAGTGATGCCCCGGATGCAGATGATCGAATGTTCCAAAAACAAGTACTCGCATAGGAAATCATGCTATCGGAATTTACCTCTGTGGAAGAATCGAAAGTATTATTTATTTCCAAGATCCACCGCGTAGATGCTCTTGGAATCCAAGACATAGAGCCGAGATTCATCGGGATCCACGTATATGTCTTTAAGAATATCTATTTCGCCTTCCAGCACGTACTGGCGAATATAGGTGGATTCTCCCGTTGCGCCTCCGTCCGCCACGACGATTACTCGCTTATTGGCAGAATCGAGGAAGTAGAGATTTCCGTCCAGCACTTTAAAGACCTTTGTGGCATTCTCGAGGATAGAACCGGGAAGATGGCGAATAACGAAGGGTCGCTGCTCTCCTCTAAACAGTTTTACCACCTCTCCGTGCTCTTTAAGTACGTAGACATTTCCGTCTATGGTCATATCTATCGCACCGTTTAAATCGCCGTTCACGTTGTATTCCGAAGGGGCCGCATAGCGGTTCGAATATCTCTCATATTTGTAAATTTGGTTGTTCTCCGGTGAAAGAACATACATATAGCGAAGCCAGGCCTCCATGTCTTTTCCGGTGATCCACCCTGCGGGATCTTCTGTTTTCATGGAAGTCGGCTGGTCTGCAATAAGCTCTATGACACTGTTCGCATTTGTTTGGAATACGAGAGTTTGGTATCGGGGGAATGACACTCCATGAAGTATTTGCTCATTGTTTGTGATGGAATCCGGGTCTTCTATGGAATTTAACAGCACACGATAAATGTCTGTTTGGTCATAGACGGCAAACTCTCCGTCTGCAAGACCGATAAGTCCTTCGGCTGACACGTTCTGATTTTTGCCGGTCAGACTGACGACCGTACGAGGAGAGAGACGAATGATATTGTTGATTTCCTCTCTCTTGGTGCGAATGCGGCCGAGCAGATCGTGAGCCTGCGATCGAAACAACTTGTCTTCGTTATCCATGACCTGTTTGGCACGCTCTTCTGCTCTTTGCAATATGGCATTGGATGAATCCACTTCACCGGTCAGATACCTGTTTTCTGCCGTGCGTAAATCGGTCTCTATTTCTTCTATAAGTTGCTCAAGTTCCGCGCGCGTTTTGCTCCGTTGACTGTACGTAGACAGATTCACTGTCATCCATACTATGAGAAATACGGCCAAAATTCCTGCGAGCAAGAACATGTTCGCACGTTTTTTCTTCGCAGGATCTTTCAAGTCGGAAACGAATCCTGTTGCCTTGTCCGATACGCGTCCGAACAATCCCAAGGAAGAAATGGCATCTGCAATCCGCGACCACACTCCTTTCAACCCTTCCATTAGGGTTGTCATAATTGATTGTGATTGTGAAAAAGCATGCTGTCCTTTTCCCGAACGACGACGATCGGATCGTTGTTTCAGCGGCGCACTTCTTGAGGGAGCGACCCCTTCCACATGCATAATGCCAATCGCTGCCATTTCCTTCTCTGCTTCCAGTGCAATGGTAAGCTCATCTAACAACTGATCTCCTCGAACCGCATTCTGCGCAAGTTGTGCCGGAGTCAGTGTTCGCAGAAGACGTTGTGTGCTGAATATAAGGACATCTTTAGGCTCTACGACTCCGCTCGCGATATGGACGAAGGCGGGGGTGGGTTTTCCGCGTGTGTACTCCGTTATTTGACTCGCAGCTCCGGCTCGCACCACATAGGCCTCTGCTCTTCCTGCGTGCGAAACATGCAGTGTGTGATCTGAATCCACTATGGCAATAATTGCATGAATATCATCAATTTTACGTGCCAACAACAAGCCTTTAAAGAGGCCGTTGAGTTCTTTCAGCGTACCATCCAAACGAGAACCGGGTTCTCCCTCGGTGTCCAAGAGAGCATTTTTTACAATGCTCAAAGACTCTTTCTCCAGTGTTTTAGCCTCCTGAGCGCTCGCATGAACCTGCAAAAGAATGCATACTTTTTCCCCCGCATTCGATTTTAAACCGGTGGCGAGAAGCTTTATGCCTCCGACGGATTTGGTATGCCCAGTCTGCACGCTAATGTCCATTAGGCTTGCAGGCTACCTTATTTTAATAAAATCGAGCAAGCGCGGTCTCTTGCGCTTCGCTCCTCTTGCCTCCGCATATCCTCTCGATATTCGCATCTTTTCCGAAGATTTTTTATGTCCAAAACAAATTTCTCGAATAAAAATTTGTTTACCTTAAGCCATAAAACCGATGCTCCTGCAGAGAGGCCATTGCATAAATTACCAAAAAAGAGTAGGCTGCGGGCAGATGAGAAATCATCGTATCTACTATTTACACAACTCTACGAATGAAGACAGTTGGAGAGTGGTTGCAGGGAAGTAACAATTCCCCTCAACCGGAAAAGCGAGAAAGGGTAACGCCGGAAAATCGCTCTCAATCTCAAAAGCCCGGGTCGAACAGACGACCGGGACGAAATTACCCCGCCCGACATGGCGGAAAACAAGGACAGCCTCAGCAAGCAGCTGCGGCAGGAAAACCACAAGGCGACCGCAACGGTTTGCGTATTTATCCTCTCGGAGGATTTGAGCAAATCGGTCGTAACTGCATGTGCATAGAAGTGGATGGAGACATCTACATTGTGGATCTGGGACTTCAGTTCCCGGATGAAGACATGCTGGGTATCGATTACCTCGTACCCGATATCTCTTGCCTGAAAGGAAGAGAGCATCGGATTAAGGGGATGCTCTTTACGCACGGTCACTTGGACCACATCGGAGCGGTGCAACATCTGCTTCCGGGGCTTCATTTCCCCACGTGCTACGGCACCAAGTTGACCATGGCATTTGTTCGCAAACGCCTGGACGAGGAAAAGCTCACCGGTAAGGCGCGGCTCAATGCCGTTAACTACGGTGAAAAAATTCAGCTCGGCAAAGTGCAGGTGGAATTTCTGCGTGTCACACACAGTATTCCGGACTCCGCTGCCATCGCATTGCACACTCCGTACGGAACAATAGTGCACACCGGAGACTTTAAATTTGACCTTACGCCCATGAACGAGCCACCCGCAGACTTTCAGCGGTTGGCCGAATTGGGAAAACAGGGAGTATTGGCGATCATCGCTGACTCCACGAATGCAACGAAGCCCGGAAACAGTACGAGTGAGTCGGAAATTTCGGAGACTCTTTTCAATCTCATACGAGATGCCGACGGACGTCTTATTATTTCCACATTCAGCTCACTCTTAAATCGCATTCAGCAGGTCGTGGACCATGCGAAACAGTTCAACAGAAAAATTTTCATATCAGGCAGAAGCATGCAAACGAATATCGAAATTGCACAGAATCTCGGATACATAAAAGCTCCGCGAGGACTTATTCGAAAAGCCGGCCCCGGTATGGAAAAATTCCCGGACAAGGAAGTGCTTATTATTACAACGGGAAGCCAAGGTGAAGAAAATGCGGGCTTGGCTCGCATCGGACTCGGTACACACAGGCAAATTGCCGTGAAGAAAGGCGACACTGTCATTTTGAGTTCAAACCCGATTATCGGAAATGAACGTGCCGTCTCCAAGGTAATCAGCAACCTTCAGTTGAAGGGTGCAAAAGTAAAAACAAATGCGGAACTGGCTTTGCATACCACAGGTCACGGACATCAGGGAGACTTGCTGATGATGCACAGACTCGTACAAGCTCGTCATATTATTCCCGAGCACGGCGAACCGCACATGCGTCAAACCCATGCGGATCTTGCGCGAAAAATCGGGTATCAAGACAACCAACTTCACCTGCTTTTGAACGGTGAAATTCTTGAGTTCGATACAGACGGAAACGCCAGAAAGAGTAAGCAGAAATTCACGGTAAACGACATCATCATAGACGGTCGCAGCAGCGCAAGTGAAGGACAGCGAGTGATAAACGATCGCAAGATTATGAGCGAAGGAGGTATGATTTCCATCATCTTCCGCGCCTACGCCGAAAGTAAGCGTCTTGTGGGGAATCCCGACATTATTACGCGCGGTCTTATTTACGGGTCTGAGCAGCAAGAAATAACTGCCGAAATTATTCAGACTGCAAAAAAAGCATACGAAGACGCATTGAACCGCGGTGAGAAAGACCGCAAAGCCCTGAAGCGAGCGGTAAACGGAGCACTCTACCGATTCTTTGATCGTAAACTGAGCAGAGAACCGATGATCGTTCCGATTATTGTTGAGGTATGAGGCACCGTGCAGTCCTCTTTGATCTCGACGGAACACTGGTAAACACGATAGGTCTCTGGGCGGAGGCCTATCTTGCAACACTTCGTGAAGCGGGAGTGGAGTTGAGCATGGAAGATTTTCTGAAAACGACCTACACGCAAAACCGTCACTTCGAAGAAGTATTGAAAGACTTTTCATTGGATGTTTCGCGAGCAGACTCTTTTCGTTCGAGCCGAGATGGCAGATATATGGAACTTCTCCGTACTGCGCCATTGTGGCTTGAAGGTGCGCAGGAGGTTCTTGGTCTTGTGCAGAAAACGTACATGACGGGCATTGTCACGGGATCTCATCTTCACTACATAGAAGCGATGGAAACGCAGTTGCCGCTGCGAAGCATCGTTCCGATTATCATCACTTGTGATGACATGAAAGGTCGCACAAAACCGCATCCGTACGGACTGCTTCTCGCATGCGAAAGGCTTGGCGTCGCACCCGAAGAGTGTGTGTATATCGGAGATCAGGAATTTGATATTGCCGCAGCAAACAGTGCGGGCATGACCAGTTGCCTGTTGTGGACTCACTACACTCCTGCCACGGCAGACGAGTACGCAGATATGACCGTAACATCTCTTCGGGAGATTCCGTCGCTGCTTGGTATCAGCTGAGAATTTCCGGCTGCTCTCCCAAGCGCTGAAGAATGTGAACCAATGCCCAGGTGACACGAATCACATCTCGCATGTCCACCCACTCTTCCTTGGTGTGCACTCTGTGTGCGCCGTTGGCATAGTTGATAGTCGCTATTCCTTTGTTGGTAAGGTCTCCGGCATCGCTGCATGCACGGGTAATTTGCATGTCTGTGGTAATGCCAAGCTCTTCATGTACGGAACAGATGGCTTGTATGAGCGGCATGTTCGGATTGTGCTCATACCCTTCGCGACGGGCGGTATATTCGAGATGCACATGGGGATCGAATTCCCCCGACGCACTGAACTGATACTTAATGCTGTCGATAATGCGTTGATACTGTTCCAGAAGGTTCTCGGCATCGAGAGAACTGAACGCACGAACCTCTCCTTCCAAAACAGCAGTCTCCGCAACCTGGTTGACGGAATCTCCGCCGTGAATTTTTCCGATATTTGCATACAATCTCTCGTTAATCTTTCCCTGCGGGAACTGTGCGACCGCAGCAGCCGCCATATGAATGGCGCTCACTCCTTTCTCTGCTTCGAATGCGTGTGCAGCAGTTCCTACGAACACGACTCGAAAGTTACGCTTGTACGGACCTGCAATAACAAAAGCACCAGGGTCGTCCGCACGGTCGAGCAACATGCCCTGCTTGGCACGCAAATAGGACTTCTGAAGACTGTTGACACCTACGCCGCCTATCTCTTCTCCGACTGTAAAAAGAACGTCCACGGGGCAACAGGGGAGGTTGTTCTCTTGTACGAAACGCAGTGCTGTCAGAATCTGAAAGAGGCCTGCTCCGTCATCCGCCGTAAGCACGGTCTGACCGTTGCTGTGTAGAATATTGCCCTTCCGTATGACTTTTACTTCCTTGCAGGGCATGACACTGTCCATGTGCCCGCCGAGCATGAATGCATTTTCTCCTTCTCCTATCTGACCGATAAGGTTACCTGCGGGGTCAATGCGAGTACGTGCTTTTAGGTGCAGAAGTTCCTTTTCCAGAAGCGCACACATTGCCTTCTCCTCCCCCGGAGGGTTATCGGTTTCCAGAATCTCCACGAAGAACGGATATCGCTCTTCTACAAAGTCAGAGAATGATTTTGGATACGTTTTCACGAAGGCAATTGTAGCATGGTACAAAACAATCTACATCAAATAGGCTCGGTTCGTATGGAATTTCGTATGGAGAGTAGTAGTTCCCGGGATCTTGAGTCTGCTTCTTCGTATGAATCCGCCGTGAGCAGGAATTTCAGCACAAACGAATGTCCGCCCGATGCCCTGCCGACCATATCGCCGATGTTGCGGTTGTGCGTGACTGAAAAAATAGCATTCTGCCCGTTGAGACAAGAGTAATCGATCTCTTTTAAAATACCGTTTTCAGGAGCAAAAACTTCTGCGACGGCAGCGTACAAAAACGGCGTGGATGCAACACCCGGGTCCGTGCCGAGTGCGGAACGTATCAGCCCCATGTCAAAATCTCCTCCGCATGTGTGTTGCACCATTTCCGCGCGGAAACCTCCGCCTCGCGATGCGACTTCTATGAGCCTGCACTCCTGCTTTGCCCTGTCGAAAAATACTTCGACATGCGTGGCACAATAGTTTGCTCCGAGTGCCTTGAGAGACTGTATGACCGCAGTGTTTACGATATCTTGCTCCTCTGCGGTGAGGTCGTAGGGCATGATGCGAATGGGAAGATGGTGATCTCTAAAACCCATGTCTTCCGGAAGCACATATTTACAAATGGGAGTCAGGTACGGCTTTCCGTTCACGACGAACGCGTCGACTGTCAGCTCTTCTCCGGTAATACATTCTTCCACAAGCAAGTGGTTGCGGTAGTCAGGTCCGTCTATTTCCTTGGGATAATGATGCAACTGACCGAGGAGAGTGCCCTCTTCCCCCGCGAGAGCATCCAGAAAAAAGCGGATAGTGGAATTCAATTCTTCTTCGTTTTCCACACGAGCGACATACTTGGAATGAATGCCCGCTATCTGTTTTACAATGAGTGGAAAACCATGTTTTTCCACCAGTGGTCGGGCATCTTCCGCGGAGGTGACCAACACGAAATCTGCGGAGGGGACACCGCTCTCTGCAAAAGCTTTTCTCATCAAATATTTATTTCGGAACTTCGGAGCGTCCTCCATGGAAACGGAGGGGAGTCCCAAATATTCTGCCACAGCGGATACCAGCAACGTAAAATCTTCAAAGCGGGTGAGAACGGCATCGTACTGTGCCCCTTCAAGCACCTTCTCTATCTGTCTCCAATCAAAAATATCGTCCAACACATGAATGGTACCGAAATCGGATTTGTATTCGTCTTTCACTTCCGACGCATCTATGAGGAGATCTAGTTCCATGCCTGCATCGCGAGCGGAGACCAGATGAGAATGTTTGCCGCGAAAGCCGATAAAGAGAATGCGTTTACCTGTAAGTTCCATGAGATTGTGCGTGATCATAACACATGTTTTATTGCGACAATTCGAGCAATGCGGGAATGGGGAACACCTCCATATCCGCCTGTGAGATCAGCAGTTCTATTTCGGAAGGGTGAATGGGGGCGGAAAGAAGCGGTGCAAACTCTCCTCCTTCTTCAATGTACGTACGAATCTCTTCGTAGCCCTGCGCATAGACCGCATCCTTGGTGAACGCACCGTGAGAGGTGCCGTCTTTTAATCCGCGTTTCACTCGCAACGTATGTGTCCATGCATCTTCTTTTGTGCATCCTTCATCGCACAGAAGTTGCCACGTTTCTCTGAAAGAATGATTCAGTGCGGTGCGCACGGCCAAGTGACGTTGGAATATCCGCGGATGACCCTGCGGATTTTCTATGTAGCAAGCCACACCCTCCTCCACCAGTCGTCCGCGAAGAGTGCCAACGTGCAAAATCGGCTCCTTCTGCGCTCTGCCCCTCTCGCTCCTGAGTACATGCACACCTATCTCATGACGCACCAATGCAGGCAATTCTTCTTCCGAAATAAGCACGTCCGAACGGACGGCCACTTTTTTGCTCCACTGATTCACGTACATTCTGCTGGAACAGTCTTCGACGATTTCCAAGGTCCATCCTTCGGCAGCACATTCTTTCATGGCTACCTGAAAAGCGGCAATGACAGCGTTTGCATCTACATTGCCTTCTTCGAGAGGCGATTCTCCCGTCGGCATATCGCTTACCTCGGTCACGGGGAAAAGTACCTGACTCAGTTGTGAAAATTCATCGTCCTGACCGACGAGCTGCAGAAGAAGTGCAACCCCCTTCGTGTGTCCTATGCGATCTCTGTAGAGAGCGTCTGTTTCGTGCTCCACCATAAAATCGGGGAACTCCGGAGCAAGAACGTGCTGATCTTTGTAGGTAAAAAGAGGTTCCTGAATTTCCCCCGCAAAAAATTTCTCTCTCTGTTCCCTTTCGTTTGATGGGTGTAAACACACCGAAAACTCCATATGCGCTTCGGCATCCACTATGGCCTTCGTAATTTCTTGGAATAGGGTGCGCTGATTGCTCATATCTCTAGCCTACACGACCTGCGAAGGATTCTCAGGAGGAAGTTGAAAATCTTCCGACGCCTTCAATACGTATTTGGATCTTCCTTGCGCCGCGAAACCTTCGAACGGTGTCCACCCGCACGCGGAGTGAAGTTCGCTTGCACGTACAATCCATTTTTCAGACGGATCTATGATGAGAATATCCGGACTGGAACCCTCCGTGATATCCTGTTTCCCCAGTCGATAGATGGCGTTGGGATTTGTGAAGCAGAGACGAATAATATCACCGTAAGAAATAATTCCTTTTGCGGCGGACGTAAGCAGCAGAGGAAGCATGGTCTCCACTCCGGGAACGCCACTGGGCGCGGAGAGCGGGGGATGCTGCCGCTTTTCTTCCAGAAGATGCGGGGCGTGGTCTGTCGCAATACAATCCACTGTTCCGTCCGCAATTGCTTTCCATAGCGCCGCAGAGTCGGCATCGGAACGGATAGGAGGATTCATTTTGACCAATGTTCCCAATTCTTTGTAGTGGCCCGTGTGCAGGTAGAGGTGATGAGGTGTGACTTCGCAAGTCACCGGCAGTCCTTCCGCTTTTGCCTGGCGCACATAATCCGCACCCAACGCAGTGGAAAGATGTGCCACATGAAACCGTGTTCCGAAGTTCCGCACGAGCGTGACTGCGTACTCTATGGAGATAGCTTCGGACTCAGCAGGTCGCATGATGTCGTGTGCCGACACGTCATTACTGGTCGTGGCGGCCGCAGCCGTTGCATTTGCCAAAGGGTCTTCGCAGTGTGCCGTAATGGAACAACCTATCTCGCTGCACATTTTAAATGCTTCATGCACCGTCTCCGGCTCTATTTTCAGGTTCCCGGTCGAGTTTTCCAAAAAGAGCTTTAAACCGCAGCAACGCTTTTTAAGGTGCTTCATTTCTTCGGACGTACCGGTCCACACGGACCGAAGTTCCTGCAAATGCTCGGGTTGCGTGGCTCCCATAAAAAACCTGATGTCGCAATCTTGCACCTGCTCCGCTCGCCGGACTTTATCTGTCAAAGCTTCCACGGTGAATGTGGGAGGATTCGTGTTGGGCATTTCACAAACGGTGGTTACGCCCCCCGCTCGCGCCGCTTTCGACTCCGAAAGCATCGTCGCTTTATGTGTGAGCCCCGGTTCGCGGAAATGAACGTGGCAATCTATGAGTGCCGGAACAATGAGCATACCCTCCGCATGAATTTCTCTGTCCGCAGTTTGTTCTTTTGCACCCAGAGAAACCACTCCGTTTTGAATATATATGTCCGTTATGCTTTCACCGTTTTGATGTATGAGTGTGCCACCTCGGATAAGAAGAGAGCTCATTTCGCAGCACCGAGAAGCATACTCAAGAGTGCCATGCGAGTAACCACTCCGTTGTGTGCCTGGCGAAAGTACGCTGCTTTGGGAAGGTGATCCACCGCCGTATCTATTTCGCCGACTCGAGGAAGCGGGTGCATAACGATACAATCTTTCCCTTCAAGATGTTTGGTGGTGAGCACGTACTTGAGCTTCAGACGCTCATACTCGGAGTGATCTGCAAATCTCTCCTTTTGTACCCTTGTCATATACACAACATCTGCGTGGAGACCTTCTTCTATTTCTTCGACCTCTTCGTATTTCAGACCTTTCTCTGTAAAGAAGCTCGTAACTTTCTGAGGCATGGTGAGTTCTTTGGGTGATACCAAAGTAAAGGACACGTTTTTGTACAGGCCAAGCAGGAAGCTGAGCGAATGTACCGTTCTGCCGTAACGCAAGTCTCCGACCATGGTGATGTGCAGTCCGTCTATTTGTCCGTGCTCTTTTTGAATGGTGTACAAGTCCAGAAGTGCCTGCGTAGGGTGCTGACTCGGTCCGTCACCTGCGTTTACGAACGGAACCGGGCTGACACTTGCCGCCTTGTCTGCACTGCCTGCATCGGGATGGCGCATGCAGATAATATCTGCGTACTGGCCCACAACCATGATGGTGTCTTCTATGCTTTCTCCTTTGTACAGAGAGCTGAACTGAAACCCGTCTGCCGTCACAACGTCTCCGCCCAGGCGATGCATTGCAGCCTCGAAACTCAAGCGTGTACGTGTGCTGGGTTCATAAAAAAGACTGGCCAAAATTTTCCCCTTCAGTCGGTCGTCTCCTCCGCTTCGCAACACGACCTCCATCTCTTTGGCAACGCGCAAAATAGCGTCCGTGTCGTCTCGTGAGAGCTGTTTAGTGGACGTTAAGTGCTGGAATGGCAGCGTCATTTTGTGCCCGTAGAGTAGGGAGAATGTGCATAGTTGTCCAACGAATTACGCAGTTCTTCTTTGGCTCGAATGTGGAGTATGCGCGGAAAAACGCTACAATTTGCCCAATGTCCACCCGCGCCATAGCCACCTCCACCCTCTGGCAGCTCGCCAGCCAAGTAGCTATGGCGGCATTGAGCATTCTTACGGTGAAGTTTGTGGCCATAGGTCTTTCCAAGGAACTTGCCGGAAACTACAACTCCGCGTACGGGTATTTGCAGATGTTCGGCATTCTTGCGGACTTTGGTTTGTATGCGGTTGCCGTACGGGAGGTGAGCAAAGCAACGAACAGGGAAAAGGTGTTGGGAACGCTTATTGTCATACGACTCATGATTCTTGTGCTGTCTCTTGCTCTCGCACTTGCGCTCGTCTGGTTGCTTCCCATGTGGCAAGGAACACCGCTGCCACTGGGTGTGACCATTGCCGCACTTGTTCCGTTTTTTACATTGCTTGCAGGCATAGTGCGTACGGTATTTCAGGTGAACTACAAAATGCACTATGTCTTTGTGGCGGAAGTTACCCAGAGAATTGTAACGGTGTCTCTCATTTCACTTTTTATTCTAAGCGGCGTGCGGGGCAGCACGGATTTGCATGTGTACCATCTGTTCCTTTTCGTTGGAGGAGTGGGAGCATTCATACTGTTTTTCATCTCTCTGTTCTGCGGAAACAGAATTATGAAAATTCGCCCTCACTTTCAGTATGCACTGCTGAAAACATTGCTGCGCAGTGCGGCTCCGTACGGTATCGCATTCCTCTGCATGGCTCTGTACAGACAATTTGATGTGACCATGATCGCTCTGCTTCGACCCGACTACGAACTGCAAAACGCATACTACGGCTTCGTGGTACGCATGACAGATATGGGATTTTTAATTCCCACTTTCCTTTTAAATTCCATATTGCCCGTCTTGAGTGAACGGGACAGTAACGGAGAAGATACGCAGTCTCTGTTGGGCAAAACTTTTCTCACCCTGCTGCTGTTTGGAGCTATCGCCTTTCTTTTCTCGGCACTGTGGTCTCGCCCTCTCGTACAGCTGCTCACCACAGATTCGTATCTCAGTACGCCGCAAAGACCGGGTTCCGATACGGCGCTTCGGCTCATGAGCATTCCGCTTCTTTTAAACTCAGTTGTTCTCTACAGCTTTTACGTTCTGCTTACGAAGCACAAGTGGAAACAACTCGCCTGCACACTTCTTGTGGGAGCAGTGTGCTCACTTGGGCTCAACAGCATTCTCATACCTCTCTACGGATTTGTGGGTGCCGCCACCACATCGATTATGACACACGGCATTCTGAGCATCTTACTGCTCCCGCAAAGCTTGAGGGCTATGCCCATACGTATTGCCACGTATCAGGTACGCTCTCTCCTGTTCTTCCTCTGTATTCTTGCGGCGGGATTATGGCTGTACAAACCACTTCTCACAGGGGAAATTTCCACGCTCATAGGTCTTGCGAGCATGACTGTGCTCATGGGAAGTGCCGTTGTAGGCACGAAATTAAAGGGGGCACTGATGTAGAGGATTGGCTCAAAACGGAAAATCTGCTATAATGAAGAGAATATTTTATGCAAAAACAAATACAGCTTTTGGGTTTGACCCTCTCTGCGTTGCTTGCGCCGGGAATATTGTTTGCACAATCCGCTCCGTCTCCCGTTACGGGCATTGCAGCCGCAGTGCAGGGAAATCAAATCACAGTGAGCTGGAACGCGCCCGCAGAAACCGACATTTCATACTATCGTGTGTATCTCAGTTCCAAATCCATTCTTGAAAACGGCGGATCGTACGATGACTTCGAGGCAACACCGGATGCCAATACGTTTTACACTCTGCAGCACAGGCCCACGTCCGGCTCTGTGTACATTGCAGTTCTTGCCGTAAACAGGGCAGGAATGGAAGGCGATGTGTTTGTGGAAGAGGCGATTGTGGTTGCCGGTACGCCGAACAATGCACCGACTTTCACTCCCACTCTTAAAACACTCCCTCCGCCGGTAACACAGCAACCACCTCCGCCTGAGCAAATTTCTCCTCCGGAGAGCGAGCAAACTGCCGTTTCCACTTTCGATGTCACCACCGAGAATCCTGTTAGCCAAGAGGAAGCGGCTGCTCTGCGTGAACGTATTCAGCAACAGGTGGAGAGTCTTCCGACTTGGGAAGGTGTAAGTTACGGTGGCAAGCTTCACCTTATTCTTACCGACGTTATTTCTCCTACGGAAGTGGTGCTCACATTTTCAGGTAACCCGACCGTAGATGTCCAGAGCGCACCGGACGCATTTTCCATCGTCGATTCCGAAGGGGGCTCACTTCGCATAGAAAGCATACTGATAGAGGGGGACACCATTACGGTTCAAACAGAAAAACAGACTCGTGGCGTACTGTATGAAATAAAACTTAAAGAACCACTGCAAGGAACAGACGGCTCTCCGTTGGATGCCACAAATCGCCAGGGATTCTTTACGGGACACCCGACCGGAGCAGAAGCTGTGCAACCCGCTGAAGAAACTGCTCCCGTGCCCGAAGAACCCGCAGACCCGAGAAGCATTTCCAATCTGCGACTCACCACCTCTTCACTACTTAATGGGGTGTACACCGTTCATGCGCGGTGGGAGGTACGCAACGCATACAACGACCTTATCTATTACGCCGTTCGACAATCCAATGACGGCGGTGCCACATTCAGTGACCCCACCATCATGCCATTTACCATAAACGGCCTGGATGTTCCGGGAGTTTTGCAGGGTCAGTACGGACTGGGTATAACCACAATAAGTATGTTTGGGTATCAGTCCCCGGAAGTGTTTGCATCTATCGCCGTGGGACCCCAGGAAGTTCCCAAGCCTCCGAAGGTAGTGGAGCTACCTGCCGAAACAGAGCCCTCGGAAGTATTGGGAGTGGAAACCGTTATTGAAGAGGAGGAGGAAGTGGAAACCGTACCTGCCGTAAACTCAGGAAATTTGAGTCAGAGCGGAGCGGGGATTGCACTCGGAATGGTTGGAACCATAGGAGTGTGTGCGGGCTTCTGTAGGAAAAGAAAACAAAGGTAGATATTGTAAAGCATACTTTACAGGCATACAGTGGGTCACCTGTATGCGACATTTTTGTATAACATTTCGGCATATTCTCTTTGTATGCGTGCTGGCAGCCTCACTCTGTGCGCTCGCACTCCGGGAAGTCTTGTTGCTTCCCGATGGGAAACTTCACCTCTACTTTTTGGATATTGGCCAAGGGGATGCGACGTTTATTGTTACACCATCCGGGAAGCAAATTCTGGTGGATGGAGGGCCCGATATGAGTACCCTAGAGCACCTGGGAATATACATGCCGTTTTTTGACAGATCCATAGACCTTGTTGTTCTCACACATCCCAATGCGGACCACATGACTGCGCTGCCGGAAGTACTGCGTCGATACCATGTTTCCTCGGTCCTTCTGAGTGGCAGTGATTACAATTTGGGAAGATACAGCGCGATGATAGAGCAGATTCTCTTACAGAAAATTTCCGTTGTACTCGCAGATCCGGCAACAGATATAGACATGGAGGATGGCGTGGTTCTCGATATTCTCTGGCCGCAATCCGACACAGTATCTGATTTTGATGTGAACAACGCATCTGTTGCGTTGCGGTTACTCTATAAAGACAACAGTGTGCTGCTCCCCGGAGACATAGAGGCTCTCGCAGAGAATATCATTCTTCAGTCAGGTGTACCGTTACGATCCACTGTGTTAAAGGCGGCACATCATGGCAGTAAAAGCTCTTCATCCACAGGATTCCTTTTGGCTGCTGAGCCGGAACTTGTGATTGTCTCTGCAGGCCGAGATAATCGTTTCGGACACCCCCACGCCGGAGTGCTCGATCGCCTTGAAAATATGAGCATTCCCCTGCGTTCCACGGCAAAAGAGGGTACAATTTCGCTTACGTTTCCATGAAAACAATCCTTCTTCTCGCAGGTCGTTCCACACGATTTTGGCCGCTTGCCGAAAAGACCCTCTTTCCTGTTTGCGGGAAAACACTGCTGGAACATCAAATAAGCAGGTTGCGGTCTGGAGGGTGTGACGACCTCGTACTGGTGGGAGGAGAACACAACCTGCAGGATGCGCAGTTGTTGTATCCCGATATTCCCTGCGTGCAGCAGGAGGATTTGCAGCTTGGAATGCGCGGAGCTCTTTTGAGTGCTTTGCCGAAATTGGGTACTGAAAGCGTGATGATAGTGAGTGGAAACGATGTTATTCATCCGGACGGATACCGTGCGCTCATAAAAGCTGCATCGAAGAAAGGCGTGGGTGGAGCACTGCTTGCCCAGAAGACTCAGCGCTATTTTCCCGGCGGATACCTTACGCTGGATAACGGGCGTATTACCTCGATTGTCGAAAAGCCCGGTGAAGGGAAAGAGCCGAGTGATCTTGTGAATATCGTGGCCCACATTCATAACGATCCTCGTGCACTGCTCGACGCATTGCACAATATCGACAAATCGAAAGATGACGGATACGAGCAGGCACTGCAGAAGCTTTTTGATTCTCATACGTACCATGCCGTTGCCTACGAGGGTGAATGGCAGGCGGTTAAATACCCGTGGCACCTGCTCTCTCTTCTTGAGTTACTGCTTGAAGACTGCACCAAGCTTTTCGTACATGACACGGCGACCGTGCACCCGACTGCGGTAATAGACGGCCCTGTTGTGTTGGGGGAAGGCGTGAAGGTAATGCCACATGCAACGGTACGAGGCCCCTGCACAGTGGGACCAAATACGGTCATTGCAAATAACGCACTGGTGCGAAATTCGAGTATTGGAAGTGACTGTGTTATCGGTTACAACACGGAGGTAAAGGGCAGTGTGCTGCACAGTCATGTATGGACACATATGACATATATAGGAGACAGCGTCATTGGCCGGAACGTATCGTTTGGGGGAGGTGCAGTAACAGCAAATTTCCGCCTGGATGAACAAGAAGTAACTTCGATGGTGCAAGGAGAGCAAGTGCAGTCCGGCTGCACGAAGCTGGGGGCGATTATCGGAAACGACTGTCGTCTCGGGATACAGGTCGGTATAAGTCCCGGTATTAAAATAGGATCAGGCTCTTTTGTAAGCAGCGGAACCATGGTCACACAGGACATTCCTGAGAACCAATTTGTGCGTATGAAAGACGGAAAATTACATCATTTAGAAAACCGAACGGCAGCCCCGAACCCCGATGAAAGAGAAAAATACAAACAGGATGTGACCGGTGGAAAGCAGTAGGCTTTCTCCACAACCCTGTGGAAAGGGAGGAAAGGGAGAATGGAGTGAGTAGAGAAGACTTTTCCACATACATTCTTTGTTTATGGCTTTGGTAAGCCGAGAATCGCATATTTTCTCTTGCGTGTATTTTATGAGGAGTTATCCACAACTTTTCCACATATCTATAACAATAGAACGCTGCTTATTTTGTGATTGGCAATCAAATTTTAAGTTAGATAAAAACTTTACAGGACTTTTCCACGTCATAGACTATGAAATGTGAATATTTAAAAAGGGTTCACTATTACTACTAACTATTAACATAATATATTCTTTTTCTCTTATTATATGAAGTTTTCCTGCCAAAAAGACAATCTCCTTCAGGCACTCACATTGGTGAGTAGGGCAATTGGTGGGCAGCAAGCTCTTCCTATTTTGGGAAATGTTTTATTGGAAGCAGAAGGAAAGCGTTGCAGGGTAAGTGCCACCGATTTAGAGCTGAGTATTATTACAAGTTTTGAAGCAAATATAGAAAACGAAGGTTCTATAACCATTCCCGCAAAAGCATTTTTAAATTTTGCTCAATACAACTCCGACGATGAAATATTATTGGAAACAAGTGAGGGTACGCAGTTAAAATGTACTTCCAAGCATACAAAAACTGTCATAGCGGGAGAGCCGGCGCAAGAGTATCCGACCATTACACCCATTGAAAAAGAAACATCTTTCACTTTGGACATTCCACCGCTTTTAGAGGCACTGCACATGGTGACATTTGCTTCTGCAAAAACAACACTTAGACCGGTACTTTCAGGTGTGTATCTTCGTGCAGAAAAAGGGCAATTGGTATTTGTGGCGACGGACAGTTACAGGCTTTCTGAATTCAGGATGGATGCAGAATCCAGTGGTTCAGATATTTCCTGCATTATACCGGTGAAAGTTTTAGAGGAACTTCGTTCCATTCTCAGTTCCAAAAAAACAGATTCTGAGGATAAAAAACAGAAGAGGTCTGCAGATGATGACTCTGAGAAAATAAAAAAGAAGCCGCAAGTGGAAGTGGCTCTCAGTAACCAACAAATTGAACTAAGTATCGGAAACACCACTCTTCTCTCACGTCTTATAGATGGTAAGTTCCCTGACTATCAGCAAATTATTCCTGGTGAAGCAAAGACAAAAGTACTGCTTCCAACCAGAGAACTTATAACCACAGTGAAACGAATGCATTATTTTGCAAAAGAAATTAATAACAACCTGACATTTGAGTTCTCCAAAGACAGTGTTTATATCACCACTCCGCAAACACAGGCAGGAAAAGATGAAACAACTTTGAGTGCGGAGGTTACAGGGGCTACCAATAAAATTGCTCTCAGTTCATCATATCTTTTAGATTTTCTTAGTCATGTGGATGATGAGAATGTAGAATTCCGCCTGACAGACAGCATGCATCCCGCTGTCTTTCATACTACCTCCAATAAACTATTTCTTCACCTTATAATGCCTTTGCGCATTCAGGAGGAATAGGATTGGTTTCTTCTCATCACTCCCCCTTTCACACACGTTTTGTGTGTATATAGGGCACATCATCATTTTAACTTTTGGCTGCCATGAAGCCTTCTGTCTTTCTAGGAGACGACACTCACAGCGACCTGACCCAACTTCTTCAATCCAAGAGGCGTCTTGTGTTGTCCGGTGCGTCAAATGAGACTGCGAAGGCACTGCTGACAAGCAATATTTTATTGCATCACCCCCAGCCATCCCTTTTGGTTACAGAGAAGGCAACAGGTGCGGAAGCATTGCGTCACTGGTTGGACTTTTTTGATCTGCAGGCTCACATTCTTCTTCCAATTGAAAATGAGGACGAAGAAATAGACCCTTCCGCACTACAAGAATTCCTTTTGTTTATGAGGGGGGAAGATACCAGGGTTTCCATAGTTACCCGCGACCTCTGGGACTCGGATTTTCCGCTGTTTTCAGAGTTGGATTCGCAAAAAATTGTTCTGAAAAAAGGTGATGAAGTTGAATTTACCAACATTGTGGAAGATTTGATAGAGAGGGGATACAGCCATGGAGATGATATTTACCTTCATCCGGGTGAGTACAGAAGGTCCGGTGATACGTTCGATATTTACCCCATTCAAACGACACAACCCTACAGAATTTCATTCCACTTCAATGCAGTGGAATCGATTTTCTCAGTTGATTCAAAGGATTTATCCATCACACAAGACGCAGGAAACACCCTGGAAATCTTCCCTGTTATGTACGAAAATACCGCGCCTATCAGTAAGCAGCTTCCCGGTAAAACACTGCTTATTTTGGATGATCAGGACGACATAGAGGAGCCCATGCAGGTGCACACGTTACGATTCACCGCATTTCCCAAAACAGAAGAGAACCACATACATCTTCGGTACCTTTCTGTTTTAAAGTTCTACACACTCTCAGACTTCTTAAATGATGTTCGGGACAAAATCCAACAAGGATGGAGTCTCTTTGTGGTGACCAAAAGACAGGAAGAACTTCGAAAAATTTGCGAGGAAGAACACATCCCCCACACGGTAAAAACTGAAAAAAAAGGAAGCGCCATCACAATAATGTCTGCCGCTTTGGATGATCTGCTTCCACACTCTCTGCAAAATCCGGATCTCAAAATCGCACTGCTCACAGACAGAGAAATCTTTTCGTTACGCAAGTCCATAAAACAGCGCAGTGTGCAAAAGCTCGCACTGGATTTCATAACCTCTCTCACTCCCGGGGACTACGTGGTCCATATGGAGCATGGAATAGGGCACTTTGAGGGAATGACACAAAAGGAGGTGGATGGTACATCTCGTGAGTATCTGGAACTTACGTATGCCGAAGGCGATAAGTTGTTTATTCCGGTGGATCAGGCCGACAAGCTCAGTAAGTTTGTGTATGAAGAAGGCAGTGAGCCTTCGCTGACAAGACTCGGCACCATGGAATGGAAAAAGATAACGGAAAAAATGAGACAGGAAACGGAGAAGATAGCCAAAGAGCTTCTGGAACTGTATGCAAAGCGCGCAAACGCAAAGGGATACGCGTATCAGGACGACGGGGATGCGATGAAAAAATTTGAAAGCGCATTTAAGTATCAGGAAACTCCGGGGCAGCTAAAAGCGATAGAAGATATAAAGGCGGATATGGAAGATGACCACCCCATGGACAGGCTTATTTGCGGAGATGTGGGATTCGGAAAAACAGAAGTAGCCATGAGAGCAGCTTTCAAGGCTGTGCAATCCGGGAAACAGGTGGCAGTGGTGGCACCTATTACCATCTTGGCGGATCAGCACTTCCATAATTTTCGTGAGCGCATGTCGGAATTTCCGATACGCATAGAAATGCTCAGTCGATTCCGCAGTGCCAGTCAGCAGAAAGAAATTCTGGAAAAACTTCGGAAGGGTGATGTGGATATCATCATCGGAACGCACCGTCTTATTCAAAAAGATGTTGAATTCTTCAACCTTGGTTTGGTTATTGTGGACGAAGAGCAAAGGTTTGGTGTGAAACAAAAAGAGCACCTGAAAGAAATGAGAGCATCGGTGGATATTCTCACTCTTACTGCCACACCTATTCCAAGAACATTGAATCTCGGACTTCATAAATTACGAGATATCACCACCATTACCACTCCTCCTCCGGGGCGTCTTCCCATTATCACCGAGGTGCGCAAGTATTCGGACCAACTTGTGCGTCAGGCAATTATGTACGAGTTGGAGCGTGGAGGTCAGGTGTATTTGTTGCATAACAGGGTGGAGACAATAGATGCCTATGCATCCAAGCTGCAGAAACTTGTGCCAACTGCAAAAATTGTTGTGGGGCACGGTCAGCTGAAGCCCGAAGATCTGGAGCGGAGAATCGTCCAATTTAAAACAGGAGAGTGCAATGTTCTGGTCAGCTCCACAATCATTGAAAATGGTATCGATCTTCCCAATGCCAACACTCTCATCGTCAATGAAGCGGAGAGATTTGGTCTCGCACAGCTGTACCAGCTCCGCGGTCGTGTGGGACGCAGCAAGACGCAGGCACACGCTTTCTTCCTCTATCATACCCAGAAGCTCAAGGACGATGCTCGCAAGCGTCTCAGGGCGATTGTGGAAGCCTGCGAGCTTGGTAGTGGGTTCCAGGTGGCCATGCGCGACTTAGAAATTCGTGGTGCGGGAGAAATACTCGGCGCGCATCAATCCGGGACAATGCATACCGTGGGCGTAAGCCACTATTTGCGTATGCTCAAACATGCGGTCGAAGAATTGCGCACAGGGGAAAGAGGTACGGCAGAAGAGGAGATTACAGTTGAAATCCAACTCCCCATAGAAGCACTGCTTCCTTCGTACTACATTCCCGACGAGCAGGAAAAAATATCGGTGTATCAAAAACTTGCAGGAAGTGAAGACGAAGCGATTCTTGCCGAATTTGAAGAAGATCTTAAGGAAGAATATGGCGATCCTCCGAAGCAGGTACTGAATCTGTTCGCCATTCTTCGCCTGAAAATGGTTTGCAGAAGAGTCGGAGTGTTGAGAATAAAAATGGAAGAGAAAGTGGGAGGAGATCGTGAAATTGTTCTGACTTTAAGCCCCAGAGTTACTGCCAATGAAATAATGCAACTGCTCAGCAGAAACTCGAAATGGCGCATAAGCGGTTCCAATCTCCGGTTGTATGAGAAGATGCTCGCAAGCGGACCGGGTAAAAACGACAGAGAATGGTTGGGAAACCTACAGGAGGAAATAGCTGTCCTGGAAAAGAAAAAGAAAAGTGCAGCCAAGAAGCCAAAAAAACAGGCGTAGTGTTTCATATTCACTACAATCGGTATTTGGTGTATAATTATGAGATATGCCTAAATCTTCTTCTCGCAAAGGCTTGCCTCTTGATGACGAGGCACTCGAATGGACGAAGGAGCAATGGAACGAATACACTTCGAGCCAGAGTTTTATAGATACATACGTGGATGGGGCGGAGGTGAATATCAGTACTCTTATTGCGGATATAGGTCCGAAAAAGTATTTGGCTCTCATGGAGAACGGAACGTACCTGGTGTCCTTTAAAGATAAAGTTATTCACTCCAAGACTCGCAAGGGAATGGAGATTTTAGGAAAAGCGTTACGCAGAGGAGAGCTTTCCATACGTAAACTTTCGGAGGCGGATATTATTGCGGGCAATAAGGCCGACGATCTCATTCAAGACGCCATTACGATTGCCGGAGAGTATCTGGAGCCGAATGCGGACTGGGATGATGACTCGTATGCGGCGGCAATGCTCTGGGCTCCGGACCAATGGAGAGAGTGCATTCGCTACAGCAACTTTCGCAAACATTTCGTGAGAGGGGGTGTGGTGCAACTTCCGAAACTTAAAAAGTCCGGAATGCCCGAAGAGCTTATGAACCGTATGATCGATCGCGCACTCAATTTGGTGCGTGTGGAAAATCAAGTGATAGACGCCGACACGGACGAAGGTGTCATTCTGCTGGAGAAGGCTTTGGCTGAAGGAAAAGTAAGTCTGTCTCGTATGATAGAAGCTGAGGTTTTTACGCGTCAGGAAGCGATAAACCTGCATCAGGAGGCGGTGCATTTTGCGGAAAATAACTTGCATGGTTCGGCGCAGTGGGCAGAGGATCAGCGAAAGGTTGTTATTCCATGGATACCCGAACAGTGGGATGCGTTTGTAGACAGCGTCGCATTCGATGAGTTTGTGGAGGAGGGGTTTGTGAATATTCCCGCACTTAAAACAGTGATGGGATCTGACATGGTGGATTTATTGCTTGATAAGGTACATACGCTTGTGGAGGTCGATTCTCGAATTGTGCACTCAACGACCAAAGAGGGTCGCGCTCATCTTTTACGGGCAATAACGAACGGAAAAATATTATTGCAGACACTTGTACGAGCCGGATTTCTTCATGCATCAGAGGTTGAAGGTAAGTTGGAAGAGGCGCGAAAAATTGCAAAAGCCTGTTTTCAAAAAGGGGCAAGATGGGATTCACTCAGTGAGCGAGATGCCATGAAATGGTCTCCCGACGAGTGGGATGCTGCCATAAACTGCATTAATTTTGCGGAGAGATTTACAAAGAAGGGAGTGGTACAGAAAGATGCATTTACAGGTCTTATGAGCGAGGCATTGTACGGTCGCATGGTGCAACGCTCTTCGTATCTTGTGCAGCTGGGTACCGATGTTGTGGACGTGCGTACCAGAGAAGGAAGAGATGTCGCAGAAGCAAGTCTGTGGGAAGGGAATATTTCGGTGCGGATGGGTTTGGTCTTAAATCTCATAACCCGTGCACAAGCAGACGAGCTGTATGAACAGGCGCGTGAGGTCGCTCGTCGCAATATTCAAAAAGGAAAAAAGTGGAGCAAAGAAGATATAGAATTGGCAAAAAGCTGGAGTCCGGATCAGTGGCAGCAGGCACTGGAAGCCACAAACTTTTCCATTATTTTTACGGATGACGGAAAGGTGAACAGAGACAGGGCCGTTGTTGCCATGACACCCGAACTTTTTGATATTATGGTGGAACGTACGCATGCATTTATACGGGTGGGCTCCACCATCTACGACGGATTCACCAAGAAGGGATACGATACTTTAAACAGAATGAATCTTCTCTAGTACATGGTTTCCACCCAATTTATCACCGGAATCCTTTCTTCCGTTATCCTTGTTGTCGGTGCAGCTTGGCCCATTCGGAAGGTTTCGAAGCCGGCTTACTCCGTAAAAAACTGGCTGTTTCTTGCGGGGGGACTTGGCATGTTTACGTACTCACTTTTGGGATACCTGGAAGGAGGTCCGATTTTCTTTGTGATACTGCAAGTATTCATTCTCTGTGCGAGCACTCTCATGATGCTCAATACCGGCGATAGGTTTGATGTGACGGTTCTTTCTTCGTGCGGATTTGCCATGATTCTCTGGACTCTTACAAATTACGAAGGGATAAGCACTGTTTTTTTCATTCTGGGTCTCTGTGGTATTGGTATCGGTTACGCACTTAATACGGGCACACTTCGTCGCAATGTTATGCTGGTGCTTGGGAGCATTATCATTGCCGTATTCAGTTACATTGAAATGAGCTGGATGTTCTTCTGGCTCAACACTTTTTTTGCCCTCTTTTCGGGGTATCACGCACTGCGCTTGCGCAAGTAAATAACCGTTGGTGCCGCACCTGGAAATGAATAGGGTTTTCTGCTATAATTTTACGATACACACATACATTTCATGGCTGATAACTCCAAAAAAGACGGCTCTACCCCCGTGGCATTGTCACCGGCTCTCGAGCGTATGCTGCCCTCCGGCACTGAAATATACGACGCACTTATGAGCGCCATAGAGCCCGAGCTACTCAGCGCCAACTTGCCGAGTTTGGAGGAAAAGTATGCCAATGAAACACTGCGGCAGAAGAAGGAAAGAGAGATGCGGTACCAGAAAGCTTTTGCCGCATACGACAAAGCATACAAGGGGTGGATCGCAGACCTCAGTTCTGCAGTAGAGGCAAAAAGGAGAGATGCATACGAGGTGGCGGAAGAAGAAACCAAACATAAAGACGAAGCACTTCTGGGCGACATTGAGTCGCAATTTAACTCTGCAAATTTCTCCTCTTAAGTTATGCACAAGTTCAATTTATTCTCATTTTTACCCACAGCGGAAAGGCGTCTGATTTTTGATCAGCAAGGACCTTCGGAGCAGCCCAGTGTGCCACGAAGCATCGAGGACGCCGTAAGTTCCGAGGAAATACAGAATCTTTTGGATAATCCCGAAGCGCTTCGTGTAGCTTCCGAACTGAGGAGTGAATCTGCGAGTGGAGAAAGCAGAGCGCAGGTTGCGAGACTGTCATCTAGCACCGATGTCCGCATTTCTGTGGAACCCGGGGACGCAGTCGATACCGTATTGCAACGCGGAAGAAGGGCACAGGTGGGGTCAGGAGATCCGGGATTAGAAGCAACAGATTCAGAAAATACAGTTGCAACATTGAGTGCCAGCGATGTAGAAAGCATGCGCGAAAAAGGCCTCCTGAATGAAGATCCGGTTATTTCAGATCGTTTTATAGGCCAAGGACTTGAGGTAAGCCCCGAGGAGCAGACATTTCTGTTGCAGGTGGAGACCGAGTATCGCAACGCGTTTAACAGGGCTTCACGCCAGCCGAATTTCAATCTCGAACAATTTAAGCAGGAGCAGATTGCACTGTTGAGTGCTCGCGTATCCTCTCGTACGAAGTTCCAGTTGAACCCCGGTATCCCCGGATCATTCGGACTCGGATTGCATACCGAAGAAGCGCCATACAAACAGCCGACACCCGAACAGGTTCGTGTGCTTCGGGGCATGGAACAGCGATACAACCAGGCACTGCAGGCAGCCCTGAGGCAAAACGGAGGTCGTCGCCTGCCTCCTCAGCAGCTTATTCAGCTGAAACAACAGCAGATTGCACGGTTTAACCAGGAGCTGGCACAGACGGATATTTCGGTTCGTTTGCATATGGGTATACCGGAAAGTTACTCATTCGGAGTGGACTGGGCCGGTGCGGATGCACAGGTTCCACCCTCTCAACTTGCTCTTGTGGGAAACACAGAGGGCCCTGCAGGACTTGGCTCCCAGTTGGAACTCGATCCGCAGGCACGGGAAATGGCTGAGAAGATCATGAAAATTATCGAAGCAATTCTCCAAGCAATTCTGGATTTCATAGAAGGAAATGAGGGTGGAAAAGACTCAAAAACAGAAGCGCCTTCGGAAGACCTTCAGGCTGAAATAGATCGCGAGCTTGCTGCTCCCGGTATGACCAAAGAAAAACTTCGTGAACAAACAGCTTCCGAATTGGCAGAGAGCCGTAAGGAGGCAAAAGATCTCCGTGGAGACATCACTACCGCGGAGACCGCATTGGGAGATCTTACTACGAAGGAAAGTGACCTTCAAAAGGCCATAGATAATCCGGAAGAGGGTGCGAATGTCGAAGACCTTAAGACACAGCTTGCGGATGTACGGGGGCAAAAAACAGAATTGGAAGCGCGTCTGAGTTCCATGCGCGCTCGTCTTAAGGAGTTGGAAGATACTATTATTCCTCGTCTCGAACAAAAACTCGCTCTCCTTGGCGGAGATGCCGAGAGCGGAAACGAGGACGGACCGCAGCTCACAGAAGAACAAAGAGAGGCTGTTAATGCGAAGGTTCAAGAACTTTTGGATCAACTGGATCCTGCCATACGAGATGTGCTCGGAGAGTTTAGAGTTGGTCTTACGCAGCAGGGAGAACCTGCACTCTTCCCAACAAGTGACGGTATACTTCGCGATATAGCAGGAGAGAAGGGGTTCATTACCATCGCAGAGCTTTCAGATCCCGGTTTCATAGACAGAGTGGCAATTGCCATAGATGCGGCACTCAGTGGTATTGAGTCAGGAAGCGACACTCAGGGGGAAGATTCTACGAATCAGGAACCGAATGAGAGCAACGGACCAAGTGGAACGCCGGAAAATCTGGGAGACAGCATACGCCAAGCGCAAAACAGCCTGAAAGACTATGTGCAGCACACCGAAGACTTCGTACAGCGTCGAGTAGTTATGTACCGCGCACATGTGCAGGGTACGCAGGCTGAAATAGATGATTTAAGCTACTTGAATCCGTTCAATATTCCTGTGCGCAACGCTCTGAAGAAGCAGTTGGCACAAGAGCAGCGTGCCCTGGATGAAGCAATTACCGCACTCTCTCAAATAGATGTTGTCCGCAATCAGGTACAAGCAAAAATCGATGAATCGAATGACACATCCAAAACAGGAGAAGAAAGAATTCAGGCTCTGAAAGACGGAAGGCAGGCGGTGGAGGGTCTTCGCGGGCTCATTCAGGATGTGAATTACGCGCAAATAAATACGGAGCTTGCAATCATAGACGATCAACTTGGCATGGCAGAGACCATTCTTAACGCGCCCGCGGAGGCTATAGGCTCGATTGTCGACTATATCGGTACGATACCGGATGCAGCGTCTGAAATTTGGAATCAGGATATTCTTCCTGCTTGGAATAACACTATTGTGCCGGGACTGAACGACCTTGCGGACTGGGGGGCAGAACAATGGGACGCTGCGGGAGTGGCACTGAAGGAAATCAGTGACGGTTTCGCCATTCTCAACCAAGGTACAGCCTCGGAATTCGGCGCAGGATACAAAGAGCAGTTCCTCGCCATGTACGGCGAAGGAATGCAACAGCTCGAGGGTGTTCTTACCGATGCGGGTGTGAACCCGACAGACATTGCCGCATTTAAGCAGGTGGTGGAAAACTCCTTCGATTCGGGAATTGATCTCGCGCAGGATATTCAGGATCGTGGCATTGCCGTTGTGGCCCAGGAGGCATGGGACGGTATTTCTCAGGAAGCCGTGGTCGCATGGAATGAGAACATACAGCCCACACTCGACAACATCGGAGATTGGACTGATGT
Source organism: Candidatus Peregrinibacteria bacterium CG11_big_fil_rev_8_21_14_0_20_49_14 (assembly GCA_002787035.1). Classification (GTDB taxonomy): domain Bacteria; phylum Patescibacteriota; class Gracilibacteria; order Peribacterales; family Peribacteraceae; genus GWB1-54-5. Next base: position 81,361 of record PCVP01000016.1, read on the forward strand.
ACAGCTTGCCCAGTTGAATCAGGCAATGGGAGAAATCAGTGACGGTTTCGCCATTCTCAACCAA
>PCVP01000011.1 GCA_002787035.1 Candidatus Peregrinibacteria bacterium CG11_big_fil_rev_8_21_14_0_20_49_14
ATGCACCTGATGCAAATGCACCCGTACCAAATACACTGCCTGCTCAGCCAAATGGACAACCTCCCGTGCCAAATCCTTTGGAAACCGCACCTGTTCCTGAAATTATCGATATTCCCGAACTTGTACGACAGCTACAGACTGCCCAAAATCGCTTGGGTACGAACCCTCGCATAGAATTCCGCGAAGGCAGTACGGCAGGACACATAGAATTTGCACCCGATCTTCGCGTGGTACAAGTAATGCCAAACGCCATAGCCAGTGTGCCTGCGGCACTCCTGCGAGGAAAAACCGCACAAGAAATTCGTACGGCATACTTTACGTGGATGAGCGCGGGCGGAGTGAGTTCGGGCAGAAATCCGTTTTAGGACATAAAAAAATGTCCCGACGGCTCCTTCACGAGGCCGAGACATTTTGGGTGTGTGATGCGCTCACACGGGCGTTTATTCGTTGACTGCGCGATGCACGGGGACTTTCACCCCGAGGCGGACACGATGTCCGCCACCGGTTGCTCGCCCGCTGTAGAGGGGGTTGCCCTCCACAGACGCCCGAAGGCTCTTGGCGAACTCGGCACTGCGCTGCTCTGTCCAGGTGCCGTCACCGACGAAGACGTCGGTTTCGGCAAGTGCCGTATCATCATCACGCTTCCCCGTGATGCGGACGATAAAACCGGAAAACCGGTTCGACTCCTGGTTGAGCACGATGGTCAGCTTTTGGAGTGTGACCTCCTTGAGCGTGATTCCGTCGCGCTTCATTTCGTCTTTGACCGCTTCTTGGATGTCCGTCGTGGTTTCGTCATCCAGGACTTGGACATCAAACGCACACGTGTACGGAGTTGCCCCCGTATTGAGTTGCAGGCCCGGGAAGGAGCCCGCAACATACTCCAGATCCTGGAGCAGTGTGGTGTCGGTCGCGGTCGCGGTTGTAGTGGTGGTTGTGGTCGTATTCGGAACCGGTGGAGTATCGCCTCCCTTCTCTTCTCCGCCACCACGCATGAGGAGAGCGAGAGCTGCGATGACGATGACGGTGATGATCGTTCCTGCCGTCTTTCGTCCGTTCCACTGAATTCCGCTGAATGGGTTCTGCATTGTCTTGCCTTTCGGTTTAGGGATTCGCAGTTGTTGTGTTCAGTACCACTGTAGCCATTGTTTGAAGGAGCTATTAAGTATTTTATAATAAATAGGGAATTTGTCAATATACTACGCTACTATTGACTATTTAGCGTTTTGTACTAAAATTCTATTTATGCAAGATCGGGTCACTCCGATTTTGCGCTCATTGGCAACAACGGTGCAATACGCGCATACAACCATAACCCCAAGAAAGGAGGCAGCAATGCCTACAACCGTCCCTCGTCGTACGAGCTTCATCACGTTCCCCGATTTTGTCGTTTTTTGGCCGGTAATTTTACTCGGCCTTCTGCTTCCGGATCTGCAAGACATGAACCCCGACGTGTTCAACGAACACACGTCGGCACTCATCTGGGCTTCCGTGCTCGTCATCACCTGCATTTCGTGTGGCATGGACTTCGGTCGTGCCACCGCAGTGGTGATTTTCCTGCTGCTGGTTGCCGGGTTTCTCGGTGCTATGTGGTATGGGAGCGTCAACAACGAGAACATGCTTGCAGACTTCAAAACGTTCGTGAACGGACTGGATCTGCGAATGTCGCATGATCTTCAGCGATTCATTTCGGGCGGACTCTTTGTGGGGTACGTCTGGATGCTGCTGGATGTCATGTTCGCCTCGAGACGATTCGAGGCGACATTCGGGCAGATCGAACGGAAGCGGTTCCTTCGGGGACCGCAGTACTACACCAACTCGCGGGAGAGACCGGCTCGTGCCATGCTCGACGACGTGTTGGATTACTTACTCTCCTTCGGGGGAGTGCGAGTGTATGCGTACGACGCGCACACCGGGCAACTTACCAATCTTGGCCTCGCCCTCGGGTGGGGGTCCAAATTGGACCAACTATTCGATACCTACGCCGAGTCGACCCCGACTCACGAAGTCACGTAGCACCGCCACTGTTGCCGCTCGGGCGTGGGGACGTACAACCCCCCACGCCTTTTTTTGCGCATACTAAAAAACTCGGCAGTTGGAATGGATACCAACTGCCGGTTTTGGCAGGTCGTTTTTTGAGCTGTGGCCGAACTGGGGGAGGGCTTCGTTCTACAGTGAGAACTGGCGAGGGTCGCCGAATTCCCACACTCCACCGACTTGTCGGGCGATGTAGATCGTCACAGAAGTCACGGAAGCATCCGTCACCTTGTGTTGACCTCCAACCACCTTCTGGCCGACGGTTGCAGAAACCGACGCATCCAGCACGTACCACTCCCAGCCATCACCGATGGCCGGGAACTTCTCGATCGTTCGTCCATTCTTTGTTAGAGTTCCATAATGCTTTTCCATGAGCCGGATTCCCTCGGGTGAGGCATCCAAGCTCCCAGTAGTCGCAGTCGCGGTGGCCGAAGCCGACGCGCTGGCACTTGTCGTCGTTACTGACCCTGAGTACGCCCAATCCCAAAATGCCTTGAAGGCGGGATGGGTGCGCGGATGCGAGCCGACGCCCAGAATGATGATCGCGAGCACAACGCTCACGACCCACCCCATGGGGGAGATTCCGTGCTGGTTCGCTGCGGGAGCGGTTGCGCCCGTTGGAGTTCCGCGTTCGATCGGGAAGGTGTGAAGTGCAAGCACAACACCTCCGATGACGACCAGGGTGATAAGGATGGTTGCGAACATGGTTCTACCTTTCGTTGAGAGTTACTACGTGTTGTTGATACGAGTGGTCGATGTTTTCAAAGACCTGCCTCTATTATTATACAATATAATTCAGTATTTGTAAAAGAATCCAAAGTTTTCTCAGCATAATAACCTCGACTCCAATGATTGAAAAAAAGACCTCTTTATGGTAAAATAAGTACGAAAACTCACATACAACTCATGTTCAGACCCAAGCACTCCCTCTCACCGGAACGGGAACAACGACTTCTCTTTGCAGAAGGAGGTTTAGACCCGCAACCGCTTGACGCACCCGAAAATCCCGATTTTGCGGCGACACCGGAAGGTGAATCCGGAGATACCGATGCACCCGCTCCCGAGCGCACTCCCGTAGAACCAACGACAGATGCCGAAAAGGCAATTGCCGCGTTTTCTGGAGAAGCGGGCAAAAGTCCCTCTGAGCGTTTACGTGAAAAAATTCTGAGCGAAGTGGAAGAGAACACACAAAAACAAGTGGAAGCGCTGGAAGCTGACTTGGCGAAACGCAGCAAGCTCAGCTTGCTTGGGAAAGTTGCCACTCTGACAGTGGCAAGAAAAAATACTCCCGAGGAAAACCTCTCGCAGGCTTTCGACGACATTACGAAGAAAGCCATTGCTCAGCGCAATGACAGTATGCTGAAATCCAGAAATAAGGCGTTGCACGCCATTGCGGAGAACACGAGCAGCAATACGAAAAGTTTCATATTTCTGGAAATGAAATGCAGGCAGATAGGTGCGTACTTAGATGCCATGCGCAAACAGCGTGAAGTGTATCAACGTGAGCAAAATCGATTCTCCGCGCTTGTTTCTTCTCTCCGTACGGGAAAAAACGACGTGTTTGCCGGAGAAATTGCGAGTATTTCGCAGACCATTACCAAGCTGGAGCAGTTGCAGACAGAAGAAGAACAGAGAGCTCGCGAAACACCCGAGCGTCAGAAAGTGGATGAAATAAAGGCGAAAGACGATGAAATTCGCAAACTCCTCATGGAGGAAAATCCCGACCACTTCAGCAGAGTAAATATCACACAGCTTATTTTGCAGGCGGTTGCCGGCAACGCAAAGCCGCTCAAAGATGCAATTCGTACGGGAGTAACAGATGAAGCAAAACGAGATGTTCTTTCTGCTGCGGCAGATGAGCTCGTTATAGAGCAGCCAAGTTCCACGTACACCGGAAGCACATACAGATTTGCACGAGATTTTATTCGAAAGAAGCGAAAGCCCGAGGAGTACAAGCAAGAAAAAGATCGTCAGCAAGCACTCGCTTTTTTCTACAGCAATCAAATTTTGGATACGGAGAAGCAGCTGAGTGCCGGTACCATTACCAGGCGTCTTGCCGTGTTAAAGAGTCTGCCCATAGGGTCGAAGGTATCTATATCTCTGGACGGAGGAAGCGACTACTTCTTCTCAACGGCAGGCGTGCAAAAAGCGACGAACAAAGGAAAAGAATTCCTGATTCTGCGTTCGCCAAACGGTGGGTACGCCGCCATAGATGTATCAAAAAAACAGATTACGTACCAAAAAGATCGTTTCACGGCAGGTGAAGTACACGACCTGAGTATCCCCGCTGCCATTCGAGGAAAAGTAGACCCAACCGTGTTGTACTTAGCTGCCACTCCTACCGCCTGATACCATGACAACCGCAGAAGCCACCTTCGCCCAAGAACTGCTGGAAATGTTGCTGCGTTGCCAAACAATTTCGCAGGAACAAAGGGAAGGATACGCAGCCAGAATTCTGAACGGCGAATTTACAGAGGAGATGCAGCAGGAGCTTGCCACCATATTTGAAAACGAAGTACGCAGACTGGACTCCAAAATTTCTCTTTTGGATGACGCCATAGGAACAAACGAAAAAATCCACGCCGAGCAGTGGCAAACAATAGAGCCGAAAATGAAGGAGATTGCAAAAAAGCAGGTGGCAGAGACAGAGCAGGCAATTGCAGACTACAGTGCGGAATGCAATAACGCCGAACGCAGTGCGGAAGGCGCAATAGAGGGTTCCGTGCGCGAAGGTGAGGCATCTCAGGCAGATGTGATTCGCGCGAGTCTGAAGAAAAAGCCTTCAGAGAGTGAGTAGATATAAATTATATTTTCTTGATTATGCAATTTTTGCCGAGGAAGATTTTCATTTGGCACTTTTTTTGAAAAAGTTATTTCTTTCCATAGGCAATTGAATTCTGATAAAACGCCGTCCCTCGATACGATTTTCTCTCCGTCATGCTGAGTGTTTTTACGTAGCGAAGCGAAGTAAAAATGTATCGAAGCACGGAGAGAAAATCACTCGGGATGACGTGTGGCGGTGTATCGAAGGGCGAAATACTTAGTGCAAAAATACCTTCTTTGCATATTTGGAAAGATGTTCATACTCCCCTTTAATGAGAGCTGCTTTCTTTGCTCTACTCCACTTCTTTAATTGCTTCTCTCTTGAAATCGCATCATTCGTGTTGTGAAATGTTTCCAGATACACCAGTTCCACAGGTCTCCTTCCGTATGTATGGCACTGTTTAAATACCCCCTCATGATGCTGACTTACCCTTTTTTCAAGATCACTCGTAAACCCCGTGTAGAAACTTCCATCATTACATCGCAAAATGTATACGCAATACTCACGCATATCACAAAGTCAGTAACCGTAAAGCGGGCAGCAGTAACAATGAAACAATAAGCACCTCCGCATCGGTGGAAGATTTTTTTTCGGGTACGGCAATACCCTGCAAGTGCCGAAGCGACTGCATTACCAACGGCACACTCGGCTTTTCCGTTACATCCCCCGCCACAATAGTACGGTACCGCTCCCAGAGAAACCTGCGGGCCTGAACTGCCTTCGTCTTTGTTCCTGCGGAGGAGCGGGTCACGGCTGAGTGACGAGGCCTTTTTTTCAGCGGTACATTTATTGTACAAATATTTTGTTCATGAGGTGTGGGAGTATCGGTAATGCACCATGAAGATCCGACGAGAGCATATGCCTTCCCCTTTGAAATTTTTGGGTACTGCATGGCAATTACTCTGGCACCGTCCGGTGAAACAAGTCGCAGCGAATCGCCACCGTTATTCAAAGCAACTCCCGTCGTGTGCCGCAGCAGAACCACACTTCCCGATGCGGGAACAATAGTATCTGCCGTTACTGTCCACGGCTTGCTGCCTCCGTTTTCAATGTCGTCCAATATCCAACCTGCAAGAAGGATGTCTCTGTCCGTAAGATTGTGCAACTCCACCCATTCCTCCGTTTCCAGAGACGAACCCGTCGAAACGGGAGAAGGATACACTTCGCTAAAAATCACTTCTTGAACGTATGTTTTCTTCGGCAGAATGTACACAAGCTCCAGCACGGCCGAGCGCACTTTTCCCGTGCCCGATCCCCTCTCTGCGTACGCGCGAAGCACACTGTTTTGCGTTACGAGAAAACTTCCAGAAAGCAGAACGTAGGATCCTGAATTCACC
>PCVP01000045.1 GCA_002787035.1 Candidatus Peregrinibacteria bacterium CG11_big_fil_rev_8_21_14_0_20_49_14
AAGCAGGTATACGCATGGCGTTGCCAAAATTCACGGTGAGGTTTCCCGAGCCATGTTTCCCGGCGAAGCGATAGATCACATTACAAACGGTATTCATCACCTCACATGGGCGAGTCCCGAAATGCAGCAGGTGCTCGACAGGCATGCTCCGGGGTGGAGACAAGAGCCCGGCATACTTGCTTCTCTCAAGTGCGATGACATTCCCGATACGGAGATATGGGAGGCTCATCAAGCTGCGAAACGCAGGCTTATAGAAGAAGTAAATAAGCACACGCTTTTGCAATTCGACGCAGATCATCTCACTATTGCCAGCGCTCGTCGTGTGGTGCCATACAAGAGACCTGAGCTTCTCTATAACAATCTGGAGCGACTGAAAGAAGTGGCGTGCGGACGTGTGCAGATTATCCATGCCGGTAACGCGCATCCGTCCGACCGGTTTTCACAAGATGTCATACAGCGCATGGTACAGAGGTCCGGTGCGCTGAAAGATTGCGTAAAAATAGTCTTCCTTGAGAATTACAACCCCGATCTTGCTCGATTGCTCATTTCCGGTGCGGACGTATGGCTTAATACTCCGACTCGCTTGCATGAGGCAAGCGGAACGTCCGGCATGAAAGCATGTATGAATGGTGTGTTGAATCTTTCCACACTGGACGGGTGGTGGATAGAAGCATACGGCATGGACCCGGAAAGCGGATGGCGTATCGGTCCGCTGGCTAGGGCAACCGACACCGAAACATTCCGTGCAATAGACGCCGAAGACTTGTACACTCAGCTCCAGTACGAGCTTATTCCTGAGTATTACTACAGTGATCGTACACGCTGGATTCGTCGCATGAAGAGGGCCATACGACTGGTCGGATTCTTTAACACGAACCGATGCGTGAAAGAATATTTGGAGAAAGCCTGGGTAACGCAGTAAATCGTTGACGCAGATACCCCGAGGTTTCACCATACGTTCATGAAAACCGTGCAGATAGTGGGCATCGTAAATGTCACTCCGGACTCGTACTACGACGGAGGAGAATTTGATTCCGTGTCCGCCGCCCTGCAAAGAGCGCAGCAGATGATATCTGAGGGAGCGGACATCATAGAAATAGGAGGGGAGTCTACGGGGCCGGGGTCCAAGGATGTTCCTCTCGAAGAAGAAAAGAGTCGTGTCTTGGGAGTCATTCAGGCGCTGGTGAGTGCGTATCCTCAGGCAATATTTTCCATAGATACCTACAAGTCAGAGATTGCACGCGCAGCGGTGGAAGCAGGTGTAACGATGGTCAATGACGTAACAGCAGGAAGGGAAGACAGTGCCATGTTTGCGGTTATGGCTGAGCTGGGAGTGCCATATGTGCTTATGTACGCCAAAGATCCTTCCCCGCGTACAACAGTGGAGAAAACAACATATGATGACTGTGTGATGGCGGTTACGTCTTTTCTCAGAGCCAGAAAAGAGGAGGCAACGGGAGCGGGAATAGCGGAAGAAAATATTATTTTGGATCCGGGTATGGGGCACTTTGTTTCGGCAGATCCGCGGTATTCGTTCTTATTGCTTTCGCAATTATCCGCCCTCTCCGTTCTCGGGAGTCCGCTGTTTATCAGCCCTTCCCGAAAGTCATTTCTTGCGGGTTCCGAAAATCTGCCTCCGAAAGAACGGTTGCCCGCAACGATTGCGGCGTCCGCAATAGCCGTGCTGCACGGTGCGTCCTATATTCGTACGCACGACGTTCTCGCTGTCAGGCGGGCGTGTGAGACAGCAGAAAATATACGCGATGCGGGCTAGAACCCGTTTGCCACTTCCACAAACACGTAGGCAAGACCGTAGCTTATCAATATCACTGCCAATCCGAGCAGCACACGAATAATGAGTCCTTTCGCTTTATTGGCAGTTTCTTGATCTCCTTTGTTTACCACAAGAATAATACCCGCAATCACGATGACTGTTACCGCCGCCAATGCCATGAACGCTACGATAATTCTCGTAACATCAATGATGACGTTTACGATTCCCGATGCATCATTTCCTGCACCGGCAGTGAGAGAGTTTACATCTTCTGCCGTGGAACCGGTGGAATTTGCAATGGCAACCTTTGCCAATACCAGAACGATTCCCGCCAGAATCGAAAAGACCGTTCTGCGAATGTTTGTCACTCCCTGATCCGTTCCGAATGTGATAATCGCACGAATGCCGGAGATGATAATCATCAAAATTGCAATGATGAGCATGGGCTCTTCCACGAAGTTAATGATGCCCATAATTTCAACCGAAAGGATTCCCGCTCCCATTGCACCGTTTCCGGTTCCGGTGGCTATGAAAGAATCGCGTATCGGTTCCGCCAAATTGATAAGTATGAGTGCTCCTATGGCAGCGAGTGTCGCTTTCTTCGCCACCGATACCTGATTTTCATCTTGCGATGTCACAAGAATAAATCCTGTAATGACAAGAATAAGAAGTCCCACCACATTCACCAATAGTCTGAGTCCGCTCATAATCGCAAATACAACCGTTCCGATATCATCTCCGCATACTCCGCCTGCACATACCGTGGAGGAGAGACCGGATCCGACCGTACCCATTGAATCTCCCGGCTGCGGCAGATTTACCGCAAGAGCCGCATCGGCAAAGAGCAGCATTACGGCGCTGAGTATTGCCAAAGGGATGTATCTTGTACGCATGTTTTATATGAAGACAGTAACGATTCCAAATGCGGTAATAACCACAGCCAATGCCACAATGCAGGTAATAACAAGTTTGCGTGCACGGTCTTTGAGTCCTTCGTCCACAGAAAGCACAAGCATAATTCCTGCAACAATGATTCCTATGACAGACAGCGCACCGAAGATGGTCAGAGCGAATCTTGCGATACCGAATGCTTCGGCGATAATAGGACTGGTGCTCGGCGTATCGTAGAAAGCATCCACCACCGCACTGGCGAGTATGACAATGGCGGCACCTATCATTCCATGGAGAAGGCGTTTGCGCGCTTTGTCTATGGCTCCGTCTTCCTGCGCCACTATCAAACGTCCGCCCTGTATGATGACGTTGAGCATGACCACTGTTGTAAGTAATGCCTTTATAAACAGTATGACATTGAGTGCCACGGTATTAAATGGTGCGGAGTCCACCAAATTTCCACTTGGTTGCGCGAAGGTATTGGCGAGTAGAAATGCGCCTCCTATCACTATGGAGCCGGCCAATGCCTGTGTGTATGCAGACTTTACTTCTGTAAGTGTGTTGTCGTCTCTGCTTCCGACAAGAAGTTTGATGCCGTAAAAAATCAGCATTCCCATCAGCAGTCCTCCTGCAATGACACTACGCACTCCTCTGGGGCCACTTATAAGATTGGCTACGTACGGAACGGGATCAATTGAATTGTAACACCCCACTCCTCCTACTCCCGATATGGGACAGGGATTGCCGTACACGTTACTGTAATCGATTTGGGCCAATACATCGACTGGCACCACTACGGCAGCAAGTATTCCGGTGAGAATTGCAAAATTACGCATAAATCCATTCATTATAGCAAAATATCTCTTTGTAGCCAAGGGGCGCAGGCATCATTTTGTTCCGTATCCCACAGGGAACTGCATTGCAGTTTTTCCTCTCTGCAGTATCATGGGGCTCCATGCAACAGTCATTTTCCACAGCACAGACTCGTCCCATAGCCATTAGTCAGTCCACGGAAGCCCAAACATACGGTCTGTTTGCCCTTGCAATGGCTCTGACGGTAGCGGGAGTATTTATAGGAACGCAATTTGCCACTGTGCTTATGTCTACGGGCATACACTTCTTCTTTTTACTTGCTGAACTCGGTCTTATTTTCACCGCAGGTATTTGGATGAATAAATCTCCTTTGAACTATCTGCTTTTCGGCCTGTTCCCACTTTTGTCAGGTTTTACTATTACGCCGTACATTCTCTACATATTGGCAAGTTACGCAAACGGCGGAAGCATTCTGCTCAACGCGTTGTCTGCCACCGGGTTTATGGCCGCATCCGCAGCGGTATTTGCCCGCACGACTTCATGGAATCTCGGTGTCATAAGTAAGGGTCTTTTTCTCGCTCTTATCGGTCTTATCGTACTCGGACTATTGCAGTTTTTTGTGCCGTCACTTCGCACGACACAATTTGAACTGATGCTTTCGGGTGGAGGAGTGGTGATATTTGCGCTCTTTACGGCATACGACCTGCAACGTATTCAGCAGATGGGCCGAATGGGTGCGCACCCCATGATGCTCGCTTTAAGTTTATATCTGGATATTTTTAATCTCTTCCTCTACATCCTGCGGTTCATGTTGGCACTGTCGGGAGACCGCCGCTAAGTTCGGCTTTTTCTTTGACCACACCGTACATTTTCCCTAGGATTACACGCCCAAATGGCTAAACGACCTACCCCAAAGAAACGGCGAGCAAAGAGCAAAGGAAAGGCACAGCATGCTGTGTACCAAGACAAGCAATTGCGTAAGCTCACCAACCGTCAGAATTCGCCATATGCTGCGATAGCGGAGCCTAAAAACAAGGCAGGTAAGGCTCTCAAGAGCATAACGAAGATAAAGGCGTAAGGCCGTATCGGCTCTCTATCTTCCGCGTGCGCCCCTCTGTCCGCTCCTATATTTTCCTGGGAAGTCCACTATGGCTCGCAAAAGACACCTCTCTCGTATCGCAGTTATGCAAGTGCTGTTTGAGCGTGAAAGCAGAGATATAGACCCTGAGACAGTCCTGATCCGCAATACGGCAGATCTTGGAGACATAGATACGGAGTTTGCCCTAAAGCTTCTTCTGGGTGTCATAGAGAAAGAGAGGGTCTTGCAGGATGCCGTACAGGCAGATGCTCCGCAGTGGTCTCTGGATCGTATGGATCCCATATCACGTTGTATCCTCCTTATTGGCGCCTACGAAATTATGTTCGGAAACGATGCCCCACCTGCGGTTGTTATGAATGAAGCAATAGAAATTACAAAGGAGTATGGCACGGCGGAAGGTGGAAAATTTGTGAATGGCGTGCTCAATGCCATCGCACATCACAAGAAATAGAACTCCTTTTCGAAGACGATTCTCCTCCCTATACTGAGCATAATGTCGCAACCGGAATCCTTCGTACTGCTGGAAAAGAGTATTGGCATAGTCTTCCGCAATAAGGACTACCTCATGCAGGCCCTTACGCATCGAAGTTCTACGCGCCAAAGCCGTACGAACGGACACAATGAGCGTCTGGAGTTCCTGGGAGATGCCGTACTGGAACTGGTGGCAACGGAATATCTATTTCGGTTCAGCGAGAAATCCGAAGGAGAACTGACAAGTTGGAGATCTGCTCTCGTTAAAGGTGAGCATTTGGCGACGGTATCTCAAGAGATTCAATTGGGAAGGTATCTCTTTATGAGCAGGGGAGAGGAAGCCAGCGGAGGACGTGAAAAGGCATCCACATTGGCCAATGCGCTCGAAGCGCTTATTGGAGCCATTTATATGGATCAGGGCTTCGAGAAAGCGACGGCATTCTGCAACGATTTTATTCTCGTGCGGTTGCAAGAAATTCTCAAAGAAGGAGCACACAGGGATGACAAAAGTTACTTTCAAGAGAGGGCACAAGATATTTACGGTGTCACTCCTCATTACGACGTCATGGAAGAGTCCGGCCCGGACCACGATAAAGTCTTTACTTCCGCAGTATTCATAGGAGATGAAAAAGTCGCAGAGGGATCAGGAAACAGCAAACAGCGTGCCGAACAAGCAGCCGCAAAAGAGGGGATTAAAGCGAAGGACTGGTAGTTGGCAGTTCAAGTTCCTTGTTCGTTTTTTGTCTTTCTCTCTTTGCTGCCAAGCTCTTTCTGTTGCTTTCGACAGGGCCGGGAAAGGCAAGTGAAGTGACTGTTATTACAGTACAAAACAAATCCGTCAGTTCCAAACTCGTGCATGGTTCGAGGCTCGACTGTCATCCTGAGGTGCGAACGGAGCTGCAAGCGAAGAGAGCCTCGAAGGATCAGTCGAGCACCTCACCATGACGAAAGGAAGCATTCTCAGACAGGTG
>PCVP01000033.1:0-1839 GCA_002787035.1 Candidatus Peregrinibacteria bacterium CG11_big_fil_rev_8_21_14_0_20_49_14
GCATTTTTGCCAGCATATCCATAAATTTCTTCGTTTGTATCTCCTCCGGATAACTCTCCAAGCCAAGAATGCAGTTGTTCTTCGCCTGCAGAGAAAGACAGCTCTTCAGTGCTGCTCTTCTCATGGAACGAGGCATATCCTTTGTGAAATTTGCATCGCTACTCGGACCGAAAGCCTTTCCACCTCCTCGGAGAAGAGGACTGCGCACAGATCCGCGTCGGGCACGACCCGTTCCTTTCTGCGCGAAGAGCTTACGCGTGGAACCGCGAACTTCTCCCCTGCTCTTTGCATGTGCGATTGCATGACGTCTGTTGCTCTGCTGACGTACGACAGCTTGGTGCATGAGACCTTCGTTAATCGGTGCCTCAAACAGTGAGGAAGGAAGATCCACAGTGCCCTTCTTGGTGCCGGTTGCAGTGTAGACGTCGATTTTCATTATTTCGTATCGGGAGTAGATTCAAGAGTGACGTACACAAAACTGCCATTCGGACCGGGAATTGGTCCCTTTACACCAATGACGCCATTCTCCGCGTCGCAGACCACAACGGGTCGTCCGCAGAGTGTGACGTTGTCTCCTCCCATGCGTCCTGCCATTCTTTTGCCCTTCAATACGCGACCCGGAAACTCTTTCATACCAATGGAACCCGGCCTTCTGTGTAAATGAGAACCGTGCGTCTTGGGCCCCCCGTGGAATCCGTGCCGCTTCACAACTCCCTGAAAACCGCGCCCCTTGCTCTTTGAAGAGATCGTCACGGTGCTTTCTGCCGGAATGCTGTCTGCTTTTACCTCTTTTCCTGCTTCGTATCCTTCCAGGCTCTCCACTTTCCACTCCTTTTGAACACGGTAACGTGTGTGTTCATTTCCTTTTCGTGTTTTCCATTTTTTTGCTCCTACACCCAATACAACGGCGTTGTAACCGTCTTTCTCCTCGGTTTTCATACGAACGACAGTATTGGGCTCTATGTGCAGATACGTGACAGCAACTGCCTCCCCGCTCTCGAGGAAAACCCGCGTCATGCCGACTTTTTTGGCGATAATTCCAGACATAAGGGAGCTTGGAGGTTCAGGAGGTCCGCTTGGGCGACGAAGGTCGACGGCGAACTGGAACATAAGCGATTCGATCCAAAAGATGACCGAAAAACTAAGCTGGGGCACTCTACGGGCAGGAATTTGCCGAGTCAATTTTTTTGCCATCGATTTTCACAAAATTATGTTTGCATGGAAGCAATTCCCCAGTACTCTACAGCGAACAGCATCCTTCGTACGGAAGTATCGGTCCCGAGAAACTGAAAGAAGGAAACTGTACATCATTTTTTTCCTTCTTATATTATGGCCGATCAGGAGATCACTTGCCGCGACTGCGGTTCCACATTTGTATTCACCGAGGGTGAACAGGAGTTCTACAACTCCAAAAACCTCAGTTCCCCACAGCGCTGCAAAGAATGCCGCGCCGCTGCTAAGAATCAGCGTATGGGTGAACGTGAAATGCACGACGCTGTTTGTGCAAAATGTGGTGCTGACTGTCAGGTGCCATTCAAGCCACGTCCCGTTGAGGAAGGTGGCAAGCCTGTACTTTGTCGCGACTGCTTCATGGCAGAACGCAACTAATAATTTGTACATGGTAAAAGGCGGCCTTACGGTCGCCTTTTTTTATGTCGCAACAAAAAATTTACTGTAGTACCACAGTGTCACATTTCTGTTTTTGCCAGAAACAACCCCATATGAGAGCATGGATCGTATGCGAAAATCGTATCGAAATTTTTCTGCGAATATTCTGCTACTTGCGGTGAGTATCATGATGAGTGCGTTCTTATTTGAAATATTGGGTCGTATCTATTT
>PCVP01000033.1:1850-27775 GCA_002787035.1 Candidatus Peregrinibacteria bacterium CG11_big_fil_rev_8_21_14_0_20_49_14
ATTGGGTCGTATCTATTTTTTTGGATGGACGGTACTGTGGCCACCGAATCACACCAGTATTCCGTATATCGGTAGTCCCGATATTTGGCAACAGTCTTCCATTCCGGAAATACAAATGAGAGAGATTCGCCCAAATGTACATACGCGATTTAAAAAAGCGCGATTTGATACCGATGCCCACGGGATTCGAGACAAACACTACGATATGCACAAGCCTCCGGATACGTTTCGTATTGTCGTACTTGGGGATTCGCACACCATGCCTGCGGGAGTGGCCATTGAAGACGCGTATCACTCTTTGCTTGAAGAAGAGCTGAATCAAGAAGGCGACCGGCACATTGAACTGATAAATTTCGGAGTTGGCGGATACTCCATAAGTGATTACAGATACGTACTGGAGAAAAAAGCCTCCGCATACGACCCCGACATGATTCTTCTTGGAATCGTCTATAACGACTTTCAGGAATACGAAAAAACATCGTTACCAAAAAATCCTCCCCCGTCATTACTTCTCTATGCTTTTCAAAAACTCTTTTCTCCGGAGTCTGTTACACATCTGCAGAAAATATCCTGGAGTGTCACAGACCTGCAAAGACTGAACGGAACATACCCTCCTACCGATGTCTTTGTACCGAAAAAAGCGTACATGAAGGAACACTTCGATGTGATTGCACGGTATGCAAAACAGAAGCACATTCCACTGGTTGTGGTACTGCTGGACTACCTGCAATTACATCCTGATTGGGTGGAATTTTGGAGAGAAAATGCCGAAAAGCAGAATGCATATTTTGTGGATACCACTCCCGCATTCATAGGAAAGAACCCGTATGACTTCATGATCTATAAGTCCGATAAGCACCCGAATGCGAAGGCAAACAGGATATTTGCAGATGTACTGCGGGATTTTCTGCGGTCATCGCAACTGATACCGACAGACCAAGAGAGGTAAAAACTACGCTTTATGGCCGCAGTAACCTGTGAGATTATTGTCGCATGCGGGAGAAACAAAACATTGCAACAAACCTGCTGCTTCTTTTTTTGTACGATTGCTCTGTTTATAGAGACAGTCGAAGTAGGAGCACGCGTATACTACTACGGATGGGACATCCTCAGACCTTCTCTTGGTAGAAGCATTCCGTATTTGGGGAATCCCAATATTTCCCAGCCTTCCTCCATAGGACTGTCTGTCGAACTGAAACCAAACATACGAACACGGTTTCGCAAAGTGATCTTGGAAACAAACAGCCAGGGACTTCGCGATAAAGAATACGAAATCAAAAAGCCCGATAACACGTTTCGGGTAGCCGTACTGGGCGACTCTTTTACCATGCCTTCGGGCGTTGCCATAGAAGACGCGTATCATACGCTTTTGGAAGATCGCTACAATGCACAGTCGTATACTCTGGATTATGAATTCATTAATTTTGGAGTGGATGGCTATTCGCTGAAAGACTATTTGTTGCAACTGCAACATGTCGTACCTCCGTATGAACCGGATCTTATTCTGGTAGGGTTCATGCCCGGAAACGATACCCAGGAAGTGCTGCCCGCAAATGTAGAAAAATTAGTTCCTGCCTCTAATTTTTGGGCATACATTCTGGCTGTGATTCTGCACGGCAAAGATGCCATACATCCGCAAGTCCACAACACCTGGAGCACCGCAGTAGCCAAGGGTATTTCTCCCAATCCTCTCGACAAGATGATTCGAAGTAATGAGCCGTACCTCCGAAAGATGTTTGCACAAATAGCGGCGGAAACTACCGAGAAGGGCATGCCTGTCTTGGTGGCAAATATGGAATACAAAACAGTACATCCGCTTTTGTTAACACTGTTACGAGAGATTACCGAGGAACATGGAATGTCTTTCGTGGACACATCCGTCCACTTTGAGGGTATGGATAAAAGCAGTCTTATGATTTACAGAGCAGACGGCCACACCAATGCAAAGGCAAACCGCATATTTGCCGATGTGATTTACGAGGAACTTCAACGCAGTAATTTGATTCCGTCCGATACGCATATTCCGCAATGACGTGGTAATCTTTTGCAGTGAATGCTCGCGTACGAACAATCGGCATAAACATTCTCCTGTGCACGTTCAGTACTCTGCTTTCCTTGGAAATAGGACTGAGAATTCTCGGTACGCGCTCAGACACACTGCATAACATTCTCTGGCTTCCCAGTGACTACGGTAGGGCAGATACGATCGCAGAATTGATGGAACTTGCACCGGTCAAACTTCATATGCACAGATGGGCAGGTATGGACATGACGGAAAATGGATTTCGCACTCCGCCATATTCGCAAAAGAAAACTGAGGGAACACTACGTATGTTGGCACTGGGTGACTCTTTTACTTTTTCTTCCGGCGGAGTTCCGTACGAAGATATGTGGCATGCTCTGACTGCGGGAGCACTGGCAAACGCACTGGGTATCCCCATTGAAAATATAAATCTTGGCAAGCCGTCTGTAGGTCCCGGCTTCAGTAACAGGGTGCTCGAATTGGAGGGAAGGAATCTTGAACCGGATATCGTACTTTTCGGACTCTTCATCGGAAACGACTTGCATGACGAGGCTAAGAAGAATTGGCTCCCCTTGCGACTGAGTTACTCACTGCGATTACTGAAAGAACAGCGTCGTCTGCGAGAAAGTTTGCATACAATCTCGAATGAACTGAAGAACGGAATGGAGGAGATGCAGCACGCAATTACAGCAGAAACCTATGTGTATACACCCGAACATCCTTCGTTTAGCGAGGATACTTTTTTGAGAATAGAACGTGAAAAAATGTATCTGTTCGAGAAAGAGAAACAAACATATGTGAACTCTCTTATTGCAGACATACTGCCCGCTCTAGAGCAAATGAAAGAAACTGCCGACAGTGCGGGAGCACTGTTTGCGGTTGTGGTGATGCCCGAAGAAATGCAGGTGGATGCAAAAGTACGTGCGCAGGTAAGCGGTACAAGACAACGAGTATCTGAAAACTATGATTTTGAGTGGGTGCAAAATACCGTAGTCGATCTTCTGCGAAAGCAGAATATTATGGCTATCGATGTGCTCCCCGCACTGCGAACCACTGCGAAGACCGGCGCAGTATACAGCAACAGAAACACGCACTGGAATGCGGAAGGAAACCGTATCGCATCGCAGCAGATTACCGCACAACTGCTTCCGCTTCTTGCCGAACGGAAACTGTCTCAGTTGCCAGTTGTCGAATAAAAACGGAAAGAAGTTCTCTTCCTTCTTCTATGGAAACGCTATCGTTATCTATAAGAAAATCCGGAGAGAGCGGTTCTTCGTATGGCCTGTCGTCCGCGCCCAGTCCGCTGCGTTTTACGTAGACCCACTTGGGGTCACAAATAACCTGCAGCTCTTCGCGAACACCGGAGAACGGAGCTATAACAGCCACAAGTACAAGAAAGCCATGTTCGCTTAAAAGATTTGCCAACCGGGCCACTCGCAAATTGTGTTTGCGACGATCTTCGGGAGAAAGACCTTCGTCGCGAGAAACGGTCGCGCGCATTTCATCGCCGTCCAAAACAACAATGCGACGATCTGCCGCCGTGCCGCTTGCTTCTTGCTCGTTAAAATACTCACGCATTCCCTCGGCTAACGTGCTCTTTCCTGCGCCCGTATTTCCGGTAAGCCACACAACTGGAAAGCGCTTCGGCATATTATCTTACTTTAAGAGGGGCATCTTTATCGTATTCCTTTCCCGCTTCTTCGTAGAGCTTCCTTCGAATATCCGTGGCGGAAATAGACTCTGTCTTTTCATCGAGCTGAATGAGTTCGTACCCTACCTCTCTACCGATATAGACCGATAAATGCGCACCGGGATCGAAAAAGTCGGTGATAATTACCTGATTTTCGTCGGGAAACTCCGCACGAATCATGCCTCTGCGCTTCTCGAGATCAAAAGGATTTTTCTCCGTTGCCTCAGTTTCACGCATCATGACTATGCAGCGCTCGCAATCTTCCAAAATTTTGAGAATGCACTTCTTGTGTCCGTCATGAAAGGGCTGAAATCTGCCGACGAATACACCTGTTTTCATGGAAACTCATCGTAGGTTGAATCTTTCCATCATTCAAGATATTCCCTAAAAATGAAGAATGAGCGCATAGCGCGCATACGCTGTAGAATTTTTGCAGAGAATCCGGAGACTTTCTTTGCGTGAATGCGCCACTGATCATGGTAGTCCTTGGTATTTCCTCCCCAAGTCTCAGCAAACTGAAATCCTGAAAAGAAATTCAGTATTTCAGACTCCAGAATAACCGTGCGGTATCCGTCCCAATTAGGGTGATTGGGAGGAGCTCTGAACCATGTGGAGTAAAAACTTCCCCTCTCTCTGAGTACTCTGTGCACTTCACGAACATACCTCTGACATTCCGCCGATGACTCAAAATGTGTAAAGAGAGAGACAGCAAGTACCGCATCGAAACTTGCATCTTTCAGAGGCAGTCGCAGTAATGCGGGATCCGTACCGGACAAATTGTAAAAACTGTTTTGCAGATCTATATGATGAAACGAGCAGTTGGGATAGTCCGCAAAACTCTCGTGTGCGAACTCTATGCACTTTCGAATGGGGTCTATGCCGACATACGTCACGTTTCGCTGCGCAAGATGCACCGCCAGCCTCCCTATGCCACAACCGATATCTAAAATGCTGTCCCCTTCCGATACGATGCCCTTGTTAAAAAGTTCCTGCACTTCCTGCTGTCCGAGATCGTACACACCGTCGGGCTGCTCGGGACTCGTGAGAGAAGGGGCTTGTGCCAGCACGGAGCGCCAGTGCTGTGCCATCGGTTCCTCTGTCGGCATTTCGGCAAGTTTTTCCATAAGGAATACACAGTATACGGAAATAACTGCATTGAACATCTCATCATCGAGAACAAAGCCGAATGGCTCCATGCCTCTCTGTTCCGAATCGCAAATAGCCTCTGCACGCTCGTATCCATACATACATTGCTGCTTTGAATTCAGAAGAAAGATTAATGAGCATACCGAATCAATATACAGGAAGTCCTTTCGCGCACTGTAAAACAGAAGTATTCTCTGGATGCATGGACGAATTTCGCCACCAAAAAGCAGAGGCCATACGGAAAGCGGGAAACGTGCCCTATGCCGCCAACTTCAGTCGCACCCATACTGCGGATGAAGGAAAATCTGCGAAAGACGGTGCGAACATCACCACTGCGGGACGCGTAATGCTCCTGCGCGCAATGGGCAAAATGATTTTTGCCACACTGCAAGACCACACGGGGAGAGTGCAAATTGCCTGGAAGGCGGACGAGATAGACGCGAAGTCTTTTACCGATGTGGAAGAGCTTATAGATCTCGGAGATTTCATAGGGATTACGGGAACGCATTTCACCACACAAAAAGGAGAACCCTCTGTGCTGGTACACGAGTGGAAAATGCTTTCCAAGGCACTCAGGCAGCCGCCCGAAAAATGGCACGGCATCGCAGACCAAGAAACAGCGTGGCGCCAGCGATACCTGGACCTTACGAGTAACAGGGAAACATTCGATCGTTTTCAATTCCGCAGTCTCTTCCTGCGGAAATTACGCGAGTTCTAC
Source organism: Candidatus Peregrinibacteria bacterium CG11_big_fil_rev_8_21_14_0_20_49_14 (assembly GCA_002787035.1). Classification (GTDB taxonomy): domain Bacteria; phylum Patescibacteriota; class Gracilibacteria; order Peribacterales; family Peribacteraceae; genus GWB1-54-5. The sequence continues at coordinate 7,428 of PCVP01000033.1, forward strand.
TGGAACAGTGCATTCATAGAAGTAGAAACACCCGTCTTGGTAAATTCCGCATCCGGCGCTCTGGCAACACCTTTTCAAACGCACCATGCCGCATACGATCTGAATATGTTTCTGCGCATCGCACCCGAAACGTTTTTGAAAGAATGTATTGTGGGCGGGTACGACCGTGTTTTTGAAGTTGCACGAGTATTTAGAAACGAAGGATTGGACCCAAGTCACCTGCAGGACTTCACCATGGTGGAGCACTACGCGGCGTACTGGGACTACGAGAAAAACATGGAGTTTACCGAGCAAATGCTCAGCACGCTCATGAAAGAGCTCACGGGTTCCACCGTGATTCAAATTCCCGACAGAGAAGGAAACCTTACGGAAGTGGATTTCACGCCTCCATGGCCCAGAATCACACTCGCAGAAAGCGTGCTGCACGGTTGCAGCATAGACATAGACGAATGTGAAACAGCCGATGATCTGCGCAAGGCCATAGCGAGTAAAAAACTGAAGCTGGACATTCCTACCGAAAAACTCGGCAGGGGAAATTTGATAGATCAACTCTATAAAAAAGTAAGTCGACCGAAGCTCGTGCAACCGACGTTCATCACCAAACATCCGTTGGATCTCTCCCCTCTTGCCCGCAGGAACGACGAAAACCCTGCGGTAACAGACAGATTTCAACTTGTGGTGGGCGGATGGGAAATTGTAAATGCATATTCGGAGCTTATAGACCCGGTGGACCAAGCGGAACGCTTCAGTGCGCAGGCCAAGGCGCATGCGGGAGGAGACAGTGATGCCCACCGTAAGGACGATGAATTCGTAAAAGCATTGGAATACGGATGCCCGCCCTGCAGCGGTTGGGGAATGGGTGTGGATAGAATTGTCGCACTCCTCACACAGCAGACCAATCTGCGCGATGTCGTACTGTTTCCGCTCATGAAACCTCTGCATGCAACGGAGGAGGAATCTGCTACAATGTCCGCCCCTCCCACTACTCCCATGACAGATACTCCCCTTCTCGAGCACGCAGACTACGGCCATCTTCTTCCTGCGGCACACGGACTCATAGAAGCACATTCCGATAATACGAAAGCGCATCTTCTTGCCACAGGTGCCGCCATGGCAGCCTTGGCCGCGCGATTCGGTGGTAATACTGACACATGGAGGGTCGCAGGTATGCTCCACGACTTAGACTGGGACAGTTTGGATAAAGATTTCGAGAGACATTGCGGAGAAGAACTTTCGGCAATGCTTGCAACCGTGGATGCACCGGAAGAACTGCTCGGTGATATTCGCTCTCACTACGCGCATCGTTTCGGAGAAGAGTATCCGCTGGATACCATGCTGCGTAAGTCTCTCTACTGTAGCGATGAGCTGACAGGATTCATTATAGCGGTCACATTGGTACGCCCGAGTAAGAGCATTGCGGATGTGGAAGTAAAGAGCGTCAAAAAGAAGTTGAAGGACAAGAGTTTTGCAGCACAGGTGGACCGAGACCAGATAGGAAAATGCGAAGAGCTGCTGGGAATTCCCCTGGATGAATTTATCGGGCTTACTCTGGATGCCATGAAAGAAATAGCAGGAGATCTTGGTTTGTAATAGTATGAACAATCGCAGTGTCACCATAGTCATTCCCGTCTTTAACAACTGGCAAGTTGTAAAGCCATGCATTGAATCATGTAAGAAATATGTGGACTTAAGACATACGGTATTGCTGGTGAATGATTGCAGTACGGAGGAAGATCTTAATGAAAAAATACAAGGAATCATTCAAGACATTCCGAATTTTCGATATGAGCACAATAAAGAAAACCTTGGTTTTGTGGGCACATGCAATAAAGCGGTATCGGAACTGGATACGTCACAAAATGACATACTCCTCCTCAACTCCGATACCGAGCTTACGGAGGGTGCCGTGGAGGAGATGATCTGCTGCCTGTATGCACACGAACGAAACGGCACATGCAGTCCGCGAAGCAATGCCGCCACGGTCTGTACAATTCCACTGAAGTACATGGGTGATAAAAAGGAATTTGAGAACATCAGTTACGGTTGTTGGCAACACATAAAGGACGACCTTCCGCGATACTCGGTTATTCCGACCGGAGTCGGCTTCTGTTTGCTTATTCGCAGAACACTCATAGAAAGATTCGGGCTGTTCGATACGGCATACGGTCGCGGATACAACGAAGAAAATGATTTCTGCTGCCGTATAAATCGGTATGGCTACTCGGCAATTATGTCGAATAGAGCATACGTACTGCATAAGGACACATCTTCTTTTTCCGCATCAGAAAGGGCTCTTCTCGATTCCAAGAACAGCGTTACACTCAAGAGACGGTACCCGGAATATGAAGTGGCGGTGCAAAAATACTTCGGAATTTCACTGCCTGCCTTGGAAAACTTCGCTGACATTCTCGGAGAATGTTATCCGCAGAAAAAAATACTGTTGGATCTCTCGCATTTACCTGCGGCATACAACGGCTCCTCGGAATACACCCTGCACCTGCTGGAGTACCTTGCTCCCATGCTCGAAGAAACGTACGAATTTTCCATAGCGGTCAGTCGTCCGTTTGACCTTCTTTTTTCACTGAGTAGTACATATGACAATGTTCTGTTCTACGAAGAAATTCGAGAAAAGCGTTTTGACCTCGTATTCGTTCCGCATCAGATATTCGGTCTCGGGCACTTAAGCCTGCTCAATCACATTGCGCCGCGATGGATTGTGACCATGCACGATAGTATCAGTCTGCGTTGCAATGCGCTCCATGCATCCGATACCGAACTTTCCGCCACGCTCGTTACGAAGTACGGTGACGGCATAATCTGCATAAGTAATGCGGCACGGAAAGATATGAAAGAATATCTCGGAGAAGAAGCGCTCTCCAAGTCCACGGTGATTTATCACGGATATTCCGAGAAGAAAGTGACATTCTCCGAAGATACGAATATTCCGTTTCAAGGAAATTTTTTCCTCCTCGTAGGAAACCATTTTTCACATAAGGCAGTGGGAAGAACGCTGAAATCACTGCCTTCTCATTTGAATATTGTCGTATTGGGAGGGGAAAAACAGAAATCGGTTTCGAGAGCAAATACGCACGTTATCGTAAGCGGACAAACCCCGGAATCGGAAATAGCCACACTCTATAAGCACTGTAAGGGCATTATTTTCCCCAGTCAGTACGAAGGGTTCGGCTTGCCGTTACTCCACGCAGCTCAGTACGGAAAACATGTTATTGCTTGCGATACCGAGAGTAACAGGGAAATTGCCAAGGAATTGCATTTGGAGAATGCCATCAAATATTTTTCCGTATTTCCGGAAATTGCAACGCTATGCGATGCCATACTCTCGGAAAAAGAACCTCTCATCACTTCCGACTCAATGCAACGAACATGGAAAGATACGGCACAAGATACGGCACAATATATCGAAGAAGTACTGCGGAAACCCGTGGATACAAAAAAATTGCAGGAACGATTTGCCTTGCTGAAAGAACTGGAACGAAAGCAGCACGAGGCCGAATATTACAAGAAATCCTTCCTTACGAAGTCTCTGCAGAAGACTGCGTTGCGTGTCGGAAAGCAGCTGCAACCGTACCCTCGCATAAAGAAGAATCTCCGCTCCGTCGCGAAAGCGATGCGGCTGCCGCACTGATATCGCAGATTGCCGGTTCCAGATCTTCATTGTGGTATCCGAACAATTCTATGGCCTCTTTCTCTTTGGCGTAGATCTCTTTTTTTAATGCAAGGGACAGGTAGCACTTCTCTGACCATTCTTTCAGGTGAGAAGATTTGTTCATGGGATCTGTGGCGTATATTCCGCTTTCATAAAAATCCTCCTCGGCAAGCCGAAGGGCAGAAATAAGATCATCTCGCAGTGTTTCCTGTTTTCCCACAAAATCCACCCAGTCTCCGTTCGGTCCCAAAAATTTGGTATAGAGCTTCGAAACCCAGCCCGGCATTCCTTCCAATACATTGGACACAAACGTGGGAAAATCATCTGCCCTATACGCATTGTCGAACTGATTTTCCCACCCGGTGCGCATTTTATAGCTCCAGTAGGATTTGTAGTACGAAATGGGATTTCGGACGAATGCAAACGTAAAATACCCTCTCGTATTTACCAGTCCGGGAGCACAATGAAATATGCGATGTAGGTGCTCGAACGAATACTTGGAAAGGTCCGGAGAAATTTCGTTCGTGGGAATGCCGGAATTTCGTATGGCAGAACGCACCCACGTACCACCTGTCTTAGGGATATGAAAAAAGATGGAATTTGGGAGAAGAAGAGCCATATGGAACTACAGTAGAGAATTGACGATTCTCGTGCAATACTGGAGTGACACGGTGCTACAATAGACCCCTGAAATGACGAGTGTTGAACAAAATAATCGGCCGTACGGCACACTTGCAAAATTATGGGAGAGTGTGGTGAACCCTATTCTTTCTACCGTGGAGCCCAAGAACATCGTCGAGGTGGGTTCCGACTTCGGGCATCTTACACAGAAACTTTTGGAATTCTGCTATGAGCATGGTGGCGAAGTGCATTCCATAGACCCGGCACCGAAGTACGATGCGGATGTTTTTCGAAAGAAATACGGAGACCGACTGCATATGCATAAGGCAAAAAGTATCGACGCTCTTCCTCTCCTTACACAGTACGACGCAGTGATAATAGACGGAGACCATAACTGGCACACCGTTCACAGTGAACTGAAGATAATAGAACAGTATGCGAAACAAAAAGGTGTATTCCCCGCAGTGATACTTCACGATACGGGCTGGCCATACGGCAGAAGAGACATGTACTACGCTCCTGAGTCGATACCGGAAGAATTTCGAAAGTCATATGCGCAAAAAGGAATGGTTCCCTGGAAACAAAAGGTACAGGAGGAAGGCGGATTCAATCGCTCGTGCTGCAATGCGCTCACCGAAGGAGAAGAGAGATCCGGCGTGCTTACTGCCGTGGAAGATTTTTTGAAAGAAACATCTCTCTCGCTTCTCTGGAAAGAAATACCCGGCATACACGGTGCGGGTATTCTGGTGGATAAAGCAACAATACAACACAACGAGAACCTTGCCGCATTCCTTGCCGCATTTACCATAAATGACGTACTCGGCACGCATGTGCATGCCGTCGAAAACGATCGTATAGATACTGTGTTACAACTGCGGAGAACTGAAACAAGCTTGAATGAAACCACTGTAAAACTGCAGCAGGCTCAAGAGGAAGTTTTTTTCTTGAGTGAGAAATTCCAAAATCAACTCTCGCTGAATTTCTCGGCACGGAAAGAACTTCAAGCTGTTACAAATGCTCTTGAATCCGCTAGAAACCGAATTGCAGAACTTGAAAATGAATGCTCTGCATTGCTGGCACAACGAAAGGTGCTGTTACGCTCGAAGAGCTGGCTGCTCACTGCTCCGTTGCGCACCCTCGAAACTTTGAGGAGACACGTGATGAGAGGCGTGCTGAGAAGGCACTGATTTCCCATTGCGAGGTATCGCGGGAGTGCATTGTTCTATGTCCACAATGCTCCCGTTTTCCATGTGGTAAATACGGTCGCACCAATGCCTGAGCTCAGAGAGGGAATGCCCCACCATCACCACCGTCTTCTTGTGATAGCGCAACCCCTTAAAATGTGCTCGACACTTGACTTGAAAAGACACATCTCCCACTGCCAGCACTTCGTCGAAAAGGTACAGCTGCGCAGGTACTTGAACGGCTGCCGCAAATGCAAGGCGCATATGCATTCCTGTGCTGTAGCACTTCACCGGTAAATCCACATGCGACCATAGTTCCGCAAAGTCTATGATTCTTTTTGTTCTCTTTTTAATTTCTTCCGGAGTCATGCCATGGAGAAGTCCGTGATGGTAAATATTTTCCACCGCATTTCTCTCGGGATGAAATCCGAGTCCCAGCCCGAAAAAACAAGCCATAGGACCTCTTTGAATTACGGTACCCGTATCTGTGGGGAGCAACCCTGCAATAATTTGAAGCAGTGTGGTTTTTCCGCTGCCGTTCGGACCGGCTATGCCCACCCACTCCCCTCGCTCCACATGCAGAGTGACATCCTGCAGTGCCTGAATTGTTTGATGCCGCCTGTGTCTCTTGCGAGACAACAGATGGTCTTGCAAAAGCTTGGACGGGTACACCGCGTGTCGAAACGACTTACTGACACCTTTGCATTCAATGATGAGCTCGTTATTCATACTTAATATTCCTGCAGGAAATATGTACTACGATACCGAAAAAGTGCCGTACCGGCAGCAAATACAAGGAAACAGAACGCTGTGAATATTGCCGCATGCACTGCGGAAGGCACTCCCGCAGTTTGCGAGTACAGCACCACCCTTCTTGTATCGTGAATAAGAATAGAGAGTGGTTGGAACGTAATGAAGGTATCCAAAAGTCCCCATGCAGTGGACGGAAGATTACCCGCCGCCATATCTTTAGCTTGCCTGGAAAGAGGCGAATGCAACGTATACAGATACATAATAGGCGTTAGCCAAAACAGTACCTGAAGCACCATGCTCCAGATATGCTCTATGTCTCGGAATCGCAGCGAATAGGCGCTTAAAAGCATACCTGTGCCCAGAAAGAGCAGGAGCATTTGGAGAAGAAGCAACGGAGTGTAGAAACTTAACAGAGCCGGCGAAACATGCATCATCCATGCGAGGACCAGAAAAATAAGACAGTGCGTAAAGAAGACAATTGTGTCTGTCCACCCGACTGCAAAAATCAGAATGAGTCTTGGAAATGGCACCTTTTGAATAACCCCTTCCTTGTGCCTGAGCATTGCAATACAACCGTGTGTAACGCGTGCAAAATACTCCCACACAATCAAGCCGAGCATGAGATACAGCGGGTAGTTTTCTATCTCTCCCCCTACAAAAGAACGAAAGACGTGAAAAATGACCAGAAACTTCATGGCAGGAAGGGCAAGTGACCACAGGTAACCGAAAAATGACCCTCTGTACTTCAATACAAAGTCAGCCCAACCCACCGCCCATACAATACGCAGCATCTGTCGCCAGCTATACCGAGTGCTGTTCACGGACACAGTATATCCGTAATACTCTTCTGGGAATATACAACTATACTTCTATCTCCTCTTCTCGCTCAGGCATGTAAATTTCTGCCTTGCAGACATTCTTTAAGCGGTCTGCAAGTGGCTGCATTTGCACAAGCTCTCCGTGTACAAGAATCAATTTCTGCAGTCCCTCCACCTTGCATATGAAACTGTCGAGATCTGCCATATCCGCATGACCCGAATATGCGTTTATGTACACTGTTTCAGCCTTTTTTTCGTATGTTTTCTGGAAAATGGTGACTTCCGTGATTTCCTTATCGATGATACTTCTTCCCAAGGTATTTTCTGCCATGTACCCCACCGCCACCACGGTGTTGCGGCTGTCTTCTATGAGATTTTTCAGGTGATGACGAATTCTTCCGGCTTCACACATACCGGATCCCGCCATAATAATCATAGGACCGGGCGTGTTGTTCAGCTCCTTACTTTCGTCGACACTTTCGGTGTATCGGACCAGCGAGAACTGGAACGGATTGTGTGCTTTCGCAAGAAATTTTTCGTACATGTCTTTGTCGTAACACTCCGGGTGTTTCATGAATACATCTGTCACACGGGACGCGAGCGGAGAGTCTATGACTATGGGAACCGCAGGAATTTCTTTGGCGTCCCATAACACATGAAGGTCGTACACAATCTCCTGAGTTCTTTCGAGTGAGAAAGCTGGAATGACTACTTTCCCTCCTCGTTTGGCGGTATCCACAATCACCTTCTGAAGCTGATGCTTGGCGGTCTGTATGTCTTCATGCTTGCGGTTGCCGTATGTACTTTCGCAAATCAATGTTTCGACGGGAGGCATATCCGAAGGATTACGGATAATCGGAAGCATGTTGCGACCCAAATCTCCGCTGAAACCTATGCGATGCAACGTGCCGTCTTCTATGATTTCCAGCACCATCATTGCCGCGCCCACAATATGGCCTGAGTCCAAAAATTGGGCTTTTACTCCGTCACAGACATTAAACCAGTCTCCGTAATTCTGCCCCTGAAAAATCTCCATGCAGTCTATGGCATCCTGCTGTGTGTACAGAGGACCTCCGCATGGCAGCATGGAATCCGGCAAATGCTTGCAGAAGTACTCTTCGTCCTTTTCATGAATGTATCCGCTGTCTTGCAACATAACATCCGCAAGATCTTTAGTAGCGTATGTGCAATGCACGGCACCCCTGTAGCCCTGTTTGTACAGAAGGGGTATGCGTCCGACGTGGTCTGCGTGTGCATGTGAAAGCACAACGGCATTTATGTCTTTCGGATCGAACGGAAACTCTGCGTTCTTTGCAACCGCCAACTTCCGGTGACCCTGAAACAATCCGCAATCAAGAAGGATTCTTACACCGCTATTCAGACGGATTTCGTGGCAACTGCCGGTTACTTCTTGTGCCGCTCCGTGAGGAATGATTTTCATACGAAAGCAATACTACGGAAGTGTGGCAAAGAATGCCACCGCCAGCTTTTTGCAGTCGGGCAATTGTATGATTTGCCAAATATGACGAAGATACATTCGATATATCGTAAAATCATCGTTTTTTTCTTATCTCCCGAATCTGTCAAGCTACACTGTGGACCACATGAGTCGAAATGTTACTGCGGTAGTTCTGACCGTTATCACTGCCTTCTGTACTTCCGTTGCTCCCGCAACGGCAGCTGTGCATGCCTCTGCCGAAACCACGGGTGTGATGTCTGTTATCCGACGAGCATTGGAAAGACGTGCGTTACGGCTCGAGGAGGCGTCTTCCGCAGTGAGGGCATCCGTACAAACAGACAGCAGCATCCTTCAAAAAAGAGTGCTTGAAAGAGCGAGGGCAAGAATACAAGAACAGGGAGATGATGCTGAAACACCATGGCAGCCGGACCTTGCAAAAACTCTGTTTGAAAGGCGCAAACAAGGACAAGTGCCATTCACTGCAGACACAGAACTGACCGACAGCGTGGCAGAACGGAGGAAGTTGAGGCAGATGCAGAACGCGCGCAGTGAAAAAGAAAATTCAGATATCCGAAGGCGGAAACAGTCCGAATCTGAGCGCGAATCTACCGTAGAAAGTCGACGTGCTCTTCGGGAGCAAAAAGCAGAAATTGCGGAGAAGAGGACACAGTACCAAGTACTGCGAATGGAACTGCTCGACGCGGTAAACAGAGAAAGACGTTGGGCGGGTATTCCTGCTCTTACCTACAATAAGAATTTGGAAATGTCCGCCCAGCTGCATGCGGAAGACATGTACGTACGAGGGTATTTCGACCACTTCACTCCGGAAGGATTAAGTTACGTAGATCGGATAAAAAATATGGGGTACGCAAGCATCGATATTTCCACCTGCAACTGCACCGCATTTAAGGCGGTGATAGGTGAAAATATTGCGAAAGGACAACGCAGTGTAAACTGGGTGATGAACGAGTGGATGGACTCCCCCTCTCATAGGAAGAATATTCTCTCTCCGTATTTTAAAGAGATGGGCGTGGGAATAGCGGACAAAGTATGGGTACAAAATTTCGGATCCGTGGAAGTTACGCCGAGATAAATCGCTAGAAAGTTCCCTACGGACTCTTTATAGTGCCCGCCGATGCAGCGAAGAAATGCCTTCATTCAGTACTGGCTTCCGGGATTTTTGGTATTTTCTCTCTATCTCCTGGTGGGGAAAATCTACACACTTGCGTACCCATACGCTATGATCGCCGGCGATTCATTCACGCTATACGACACCGGTCCGAACCTGCTCTTTCCTCTGCGTGTATCCATGCACGACGCGTTTCGCATGCCTGTGTACGGATTTTTCTGGCGCATAGCAGGAAAGTTTTTACAGCCGTCACAAGCCGCATTGTGGGTAAATTTTTTCGGCATAAGCATCACCATGGCACTCTGGTACGGCGCACTGTTTGGCGTAACCAAAAAACAGAGTGCAAGTGCCGTTCTCAGCACAATCTCTCTGGTGCTGATTACATTTTCCATGCGCCAGTTTTATGTGGGAGGCATGGCATTGGATGACAGCCTCTTCTCTTCTTTTGCATTCAGTGGCTTATTGCTGGTTTTTCTTGGCTATGTTTTTCAGAAAAAATCTGCAACGTTTGCAGGCATGGGGGTGTTGGGGTTAGCGATCTTCACAAAACCGATAGGCGTATGCTTACTGCCTCTTTGGATACCCTTTGTCTTGTGGGAATCGTTACGATTTTCGAACATCAAAAAAAGAGGCATGCATATACTCATCTGTGTCCTGCTCCTGCTGGGGCCCATGACTCTCTGGTCTGCACGTCAGTACGCACTGTACGGATTTTTCAGGTCCAATGCTTTCGGGGCGGTACATCTCTTGGCAAATGTGCTGCCATTCGTAGAGCAAGATGACATCCTTTTGGAGAATACGGAGCATGATACGCAATTCAAAGAATCTCTGCTTCTATTTGAAGACATACATGGCAAAGACAGAATTAAGTACCTTTGGTATGACAGGGTGAATTCCAAAGGGGCAAATCCTTTCGTGCAACTGGAGTTGCAGAACAATCTCTTTGTAAATCCGAATCTGCGACCTCGTGCGTACGTTCAAAGCCAGTTTGCAGTGGCAGAAATTGCCATGAATGTCGCACTGCGCATTATTCGATTACATCCGAGACAATACATACATATGACCCTACAAAATTTTTGGGATTTTTTCCCATTCGAAGCGAATGCAATTCAGGAAAGCCTGGAAGATACGTATAGAATTCGAGTGAAGAAAATCGAGAAGCTCCCGTTTTACTTTCCGCCGGACGGTACTCCCCGACTCTCGGAAAGAAATGCGAACACGCAAGCACTGCTCACTGCATACTGTTGCAACAATTCGGTACGTACGTTTCTGCAGAAACGTAAAACTGCGTTTTCCTATGGAGTGATGATTCTTTTCCTATGGCATGGCATAGGCCTGTACAAGCAACGAAAAAGAAGAGAGAGCGCTTTATATGCCTCGTTTTTACTGGGATTCCTACTGCTCTCTCAAACCATATTGTACTACGCGCTCACCAGTGCTACTGCTTTTCCCGTGGACAGGTATGCCACAGTCGGAGAACCCGGATTACTTTTTGCCACGGTGCTTGGCATCTATTCTGCGACAGTAACTGTGCTGCGACTGAAGCATAGATAGTTTGCAAGCGCCGTATTTGTCATACAATGCGTTCAATGATTTTTAATTCTCTTCTGTATCTCTACATCTTTTTGCCTGTCGCAGTGGCAGGCTTTGTATTGATCGGAAAATTATACGAAAGGAGAATGCAAATACTATGGCTTACGGCGATGTCTTTTCTTTTTTACGGATGGTGGAATCCGTCGTATCTCGGTTTGCTGATTGTCTCCATTCTATGGAATTTCAGCATCTCATCGCTGCTGCAAACAAGGAAAATTCGATCCATACTCTTCATGGGAATTGCGCTTAACATAGGGCTTCTCACGTATTTCAAGTACATGAATTTCTTCGTGGATTCCCTGCATCATGCTCTTGGAATGTCACTGCAATTTCAGAGCATTGCACTTCCTCTCGGCATTTCATTTTTTACATTTCAACAGATCGCTTTTCTTACGGATACGTACCGCGGAGAAGATACGAAAACAACATGGTCGGACTACTGCTTTTTTATCAGCTTTTTCCCACAACTCATCGCAGGTCCCATAGTCCGTCACTCCGAATTTTTTCCTCAAATCGCATCGAGCAAATTCGGAAAAGTCCAATCTTCTTTCATGGCACTGGGAATAAGTATGATAGTGGTGGGACTTTTAAAAAAAGAGGTGTTGGCAGACACTTTCGGTCTTATGGCAGACCCCGCGTTTACCATTGCCACAACGGGAGGCATACCGACTTTCGGCAAAGCCTGGATGGCAACTCTTGCGTACCCTTTTCAGCTGTATTTTGACTTCTCGGGATATACGGATATGGCATTGGGCAGTGCGTATTTGTTCGGAATTCAGTTGCCCCAGAACTTTACGTCACCGTACAGGTCTAAAAATATTCGAGAGTTCTGGCAGAGATGGCACCGTACACTCTCGAATTTTCTTCGTGACTACCTGTATATCCCGCTGGGAGGAAACCGCAAAGGTGCTGCGCGCCAGGGAATAAATATTATGATCACCATGATCCTTGGGGGACTGTGGCACGGCGCCGCGTGGGGCTTTGTAGTGTGGGGAGGGCTGCACGGTATGCTGATTATCGGACACCTATGTTGAAAAAATACATGCACGTCCGACTGCCGAGTTGGTTTTCGGTCGCTGCAACCTTTCTCTTGATTACACTGCTTTGGGTACCCTTTCGAGCAGGGTCACTGGGTGCAACAAAGCGAATGGTTTACAGTCTTGCAGGATTGAACGGAGTGGATACGGAGGGTTTTACATCTGCCCAATGCGCTCTGCTGGGATTGGGAGCTCTCTTGGTGTGGACATTACCCACAACGGCTCAATGGCTTGAAAAAGGTACGAGAAATTCTTCATGCTCGGATTTCGTTCCGAAATGGTGGCACTGGAAACCCACATTCTTTTGGGGTGTCTATGTGGGAATGCTGGCACTTGCAGGCATAGCAATGCTGACCGATACGCAGGAATTTATTTACTTTCAATTTTAATGCACACACGCATTTTCTTTGCAGGTTTTGCACTTCCCATTCTTTGTATTGCCTCTCTGCATGCTGTGCTGGACACAAGAGGTGTGCTACGTGGTACTCCAAGCATACAAGGAGTAAACAGTCGTATGAGTACCGCATATTCCATACTGCACAGTAAACCAAACGGATTGGTGCTCGGAACATCCGCAGATTTCCCGATCAGCCTAGCTCACCCGGGATGGCGTGCCGAAAGTGCACCGAGAATTCATGCCAATACCAGCGGAGCACGATTCTATGAAAACGTACGGACATTTCAGCACAGCGTTGCCATACATCCTCCAAAACAGGTTGTTTTCGGGCTTTTCTTTAACTTCGCACATGTGCAACTAAGGACAGATACGGACTTTGCTGAAGCGCGGTTACGCGTGTATCCGGACGGGAGAAAGGCACCATTTTCTCTATGGGTACTTCATCTTCTGCCGGATATTCACTACGCACTTTTTTCCGGAGATATATACGAAGATGTATTTCAAAACGTACGAAAAAGACATTCACTGTCCTTCATACGCGAAAATAGAAACAAGCCAATGAGAAAAAGAAAACGCATAGAACCACTTCCTGAATTTCTGAAATCATTTGACCATAACGACGACACTCTTTGTGACGGCGAGAATTTTTTACAGAAGCAAGATGTCTCACTTGCACAGTTTCGCAGCACAGTTGCGTTGGCAAGAGAGCATAATATAGACATGAATTTCTTTCTTACGCCCATACACGCAAGAACATTCAGTTTGCTGCAGAAAAACGAATGCTGGCCTGCGTACCGGTCTTGGATACGGGGTATGCTTTCGATATTGGAAGAAGATGCACGCACACATCCGCAAGAAAAACCCTACGTACTGTGGGACTTCAGTGGGTACAACTCCATAACAACCGAATGCATTCTTCCTCACAATGACAACGCGTCACAAATGAGGTGGTACTACAACGGTGCGCATTTTTCTGTGCAAACTGCCGATTTCATACTGGATCGTATTTTTGACTATCACTCCCCGAAAAGAGATGTGCCCAACGACTTCGGCATGCAACTTTCCATGGAAATGCTGGATGATTATTTTTCTGAGATGGACAAAAAAATGAAGGAATACGTACGGAGTCGTCCGGAAAGTATCGAACAAGAAATCGAATTATCGCTCAATGGCGACTGCAGCCAATAAACTCTTCTTTTCCGCGTTGTTAAGAGGCCTGAAAGAGCCTTCTTTCATTTCGCTATCCGTAAGTGTCTCTATGCGGATGCGCTTCAGTGCAATCACGGGACTACCAACCTTTTGACACATGCGGCGGATCTGCCTGTTTCGCCCCTCTGTAAGGGTAATGAGAAAGCTGTTTTTTGTGAGGCGCTTAATGACGGCAGGTTTTGTTTTGCTGCCGGATATTGTTATTCCCATCTGGAGCTTCTTCAACGCACCGTCAAAAATTTCTCCGTCCACCGTAACTTCGTACTCCTTTTCATGATTAAACTTCGGATGCGTGAGCCGGTATGCCAGCACTCCGTCATTGGTGAGAAGAAGTAATCCAGATGTGTCTTTATCCAATCTTCCGACCGGAAAAACTTTGCCCTGAAGATCTTTCGGGAGAATGTCGCGCACAGTTTTTTGATCCCCCCTTTCCGCATTTGTCGTTACGATTCCAACAGGCTTATTAAGAAGGTAGTAGAGCAAGTCTTTCTGTGCCTGCAACACGGTACCGTCCACTTCTATGACATCGGACTCAGGGTCTGCTTTCTGCCCCAAAGTCGCAAAGACTCCGTTCACTGTTACCAGTCCTTTTTCTATGTACTCTTCCGCTTTACGGCGAGAACAGATGCCTCGGGCGGATAGAATCTTCTGCAGGCGTTCTTGCATGCACGTATTCTACCTCCATATGCTGCAAATGCCCTATGAGAGAGTGCTGAAGATTTAAAAATCAGTTCCCACTTGCGCCTTAAGCTCTTCGTATATCACTTTTGCAGATTCTGCCCTGTTAATAAAATCATCGGGACGGAATGTGCCTTTCTGGTTGCCTGCCGCATCCGTATCTCCGCTCACCACACCGCTTAACGTCGCGTACGCAATATCAGCCTCCAGAGGATGACCGGCGGTATCCGAGTAATTCGCATAGAGAGGCAAGACTTCAATGCTGAACGCATCATGAACGATAGACAGAACTTCCGCCCGACGTGCTTCTCTGTCCAAGCGTGTTGCCATCTGAGGTTGCAGTAATCGGACACCCATTTCTTCGGCGCACGCAACGTAATTTAATGCCCAGTGATTCTGTGCGTAGGGATTCAGTGGTTCTTGTACGCATGTGTCCACATCCACCTGTGCCGCCTCCATTGCCATCTTTAACACTTCCGCAACGGTCACAGGATTTCCCGGGCGAAATTGTCCGGTCTGGGCTCCCTGCCCGTCTTTGTATCCGGTAATGATTCCCCATTCAGCAAGAGAAGAGACATATGGATTATACCAATCGCCGGCATGGACATCTTTAAACACCGGAGACGAAAAGTCGTCTAATCTGGCAACCACATCACTGAAATCTGCCGCATTGCTTTCCTCCCATTGCTCAAGTTCTTGTCTGAGTAATGTGATTTCTTCGTAGAAAGCTCCCACTACGGACGTGAGCACCAGTGTTGTAAGCACGCCTGTAGTTGTCAGAGTTTTTCTCATACCGAATAATGGGATAAAAGTATCATAAACATGGCTATTTCTCAATTTCCCCGTCCATGGCAAGGGGAACCCGGTACACAAAGGTACTTCCTTTTCCTTCGGTCGAACGAGCAGAAACATCTCCGTTCTGTAAGGACATGAACTTTTGAGCAATATACAAACCAAGTCCCGCACTGCTATCGGGAGTCGCGCTTCCACCCAGAATTTGGTCTCTTGTGAAGAGTTTTTTCAGGATTTCGGGGGACATTCCGTCGCCGGTGTCTTCCACCTCCACGACGCCGTATCCGTCCTGTGCCAAGCAACGCAATGTAATACCGCCTTTGGCAGTATGTTTAATCGCATTACTGATGGAATTGCTGATAGCCTCCGCCATTTTCTCCTTGTCGGCATTCACAAGAATGTCCTTGCCAGCATGTATGATTGTAAGTGAAATGCCTGCCTTTTTAGCCGCCGTGACATAATCGCGCATGGCGTGCTCCGCTATGGAACTCAGAGAGACCGGTTGGATGTCCATGGAAATCACTCCTCTGTCTATGCGTGAAATATTGAGAATATCGTTTATAAGATTCTGATTTCCTGCATTTATAGTCTCCATCTCACGCAGAACGTTTTGAATATCGGGAGAAACCTCACCGAAATCACCGTCCAGTATTTCTTCCAAAAGCCATCTTATAGCGGTTACAGGGGCTTTCAATTGGTGTGATACGAAAGAGATAAAGTCGTTCTTCATCTGCTGAATCTCTTTTCGCTCGGTGATATCTCGGTCTATGGAGGACGCGGCAATCACCGTTTGATTTCCGTCATCTACCGGCGAAATGGTAATGGAAACCGGAATAAGAGTGCCATCTTTGCGCAATCTTTCCGTTTCCATATCTTCGATTCCCTCTCCAATTTGCAACTTGAAAAGTATATCGGTCAGCTCTTCCCTGCGTTCATCCGGCACCATGTGAATAATGGATTTTCCGATCATATCTTCAGGCGAATACCCGTACATGGCTTGAGCACTCTTATTCCAACTTGTCACTATGCCCTCCAGTGTCATTCCAATAATCGCATCATTGGAAAAATGAACGATGGAAGCAACTTCGCGCAACTGTCTGTTCAGTACTTGTAAGCTGCTGTTCAGTTCGACATTCTTGGCATCTATTCTTGCCACTGCCAACACCATTACCAGCGTAAAAAGAGTCATAACAGCACCAACCAATCCTATGTTCAAAGAAACATTTTCCAGCTCCTTGTAGGCAAGAACAGTCGGCTGCTGTGCGATGATTACCCATATGTTTTGTCCGGCGGTAACCGGAAGGAAACTCGCAATGACCTGAGACTGATGCAGAGGATCTCTGTATTCTTGCATATGCACCGTGCCCGCCAACGCCTTCTGCACAGGGTCCAAATCACCGTAACGATCGTACATGGGATCACTGGGCTGACTGTTTGGATGTGCGACCAAGTTTCCCAGGTGATCCACCACCAGAAGATACCCTCCGTGTGAAAGAGAGATATTCTGGAGCCATTGCGCAATTTGCGTCGTGGGATACTCGAATACCAGTACGCCAAGTACAACGCCGCTTTCATCTTTGATGGGAGCCGCCAATGCAATGGCAGGTTTATCTCTTGTTGTACGACGATAAATTCCCGATGCATAGGGTTTCCAATTTTTGGACACATTGCGATACCACTCGGATTGCGCCAGATTTAAACCTGGCGGAGCCTGTGTGGAGGGGTGCTCTTCCCAAAGCACACCGTCGGGAAACGTAACGTATGCTCTGTCCACCTGCGGATACGAAACCGTCACAGCTTTCAGACGCGAGCGCATGGTATAGGAATCATGATTGCGTACGGCTTCCACCGTTCCCGGCACGGAAGCAACAGCTGTCACAAGGTTCATTCCCTCACGCATGTCCTCCATAAGTAATTGAGAGAGATTTGCGGTCGCAGAGTGGTGCTCCGTTTGTATAAGATCTCGTACCGAATCAGATGCGACTCTGTAGGAATACAAACTGATAAGGACGATAGGAAGAAAAGCAGCAAGAAACGGCAAACTCCACTTAAAAGTACGCATGTACGACCGATCTTTCACCGATGAATCTTCTGCCTGTACGGATGACTCATATTTGTCATCCGCTTCTTTTGTGTTTTTGTGTGACATTATTACCTATAATTATACCATACTTTTGTATATTTGTGATATCCAGATATGGAATAGTGGATCGATAAAGTAAAATATGATATAATACACAGTAAATAACACAAAAATATGACAATACGCTGGATACTATCTCGTCTTGCTCTCGCTTCGCTCAGTGCCTTTACAGGAGTGGTGGGAGTGTATGCAACCGCAGAACTCCTCTTGCTTGATAGTCGGGGAAGCGATGTAAGAGAGATGCACTGCGAGAATGACCGATGTTGTTTTATCTGCGGATCCGTTGATACCACTGCATCGGTGTGTACGCCCGTGGAATGGGAAGAGCACATGGGTGACTTTCATGAATACTGCACAGCTATGAGTCATACGATGGGAGGCGGAGGAATATACTTCAATACAAGAGGTGGCTGTCAAAGCAGCGCCCAATGCAACGCAGGCAATGTTCCAAATTGCTCCGATGGATTTGATAACGACTACGACATATTGGTAGACCAGGATGATCCGGATTGTCTTCTGGGAAACTGGGAAAGTGTTTTTAACGGAACGCCGGCAGTATCACTCGCCATCGACGGTCCTCAACAGGCGGCACGTGGAGAAACTGTCACCTATGCAATTACTCTTCGAAATACGGGAAATGCAACTGTACATTCAGTCGACATTTTTGGTACGTTTGGATTGAACTTCGAAGTGGTGGATCATAATAATAATTTCTGTGCGATTTTAAATCAGACATTCAGTTGCTACGGACTGCAAGTGGAATCCAACGGAGAAAAAACAATCGAGTTTACAATGAAGATTCTACAGGAGCAGCCTGCTTGCGGTGCAAGAGCACCAAGCATCTATGTCTCTGCCCTCAATGCCTCCAATATGCAGCAATCCGCATACAAGGTGGAAGGGGAGCTTCGCACATTCGTGCCATGCAACGAATGTTCGGACGGCATAGATAACGACGGCAACGGCAGGTGGGACTTTCCTTTCGATAGCGGGTGCAGTTCCCCACAGGATAACGAAGAGAAAGATACAGGTGCACAAATTGTAAATCCTGAAAATGTTTTCAAGGGACAATGCCGGGACGGCATAGATAACGACGGCAACGGCAGGTGGGACTTTCCTTTCGACGACGGATGCAGCTCATCCGAAGACACAGAGGAACAAGGAGGTACACAGGGATCGCATTTCGGAACACCGCAGGCCGGTAACGACTCGCAAAATGGACTCGGAAACGCCCACAATCCTTTTGGTATAGATGTGATAAACAATGCGCAAAACTCCCAAAGCAGCAATGGTCCGAGAAACACCGATACGCCCGACCCGCATGGCAATGCTCCGAACATGCAGCACTTCGTGCTTCCGAATCACTCCAACAATAATGCAATTCCACAGGAGGTTGAACAACGCATTGAACAACGTGAAGAGCAGCGAGTGGAACAACTGGAGAATTTCCTTCAGGAGCGACAGCTACGCAATGCCGTGAACACGGTACAAGTCATGGAAGACGCCGGAGCATACAACGGACTCGGGTGCTTTACACCGGAAGGATCTTGGACGCAAAACAGATCGCTATGCGACTCAAACCAAGGTCAGCATGTTGCCGATGTCATGAATCCTATTCATGGAAGCATTCCGATGAAGAATGCCAATACTTTTCGACCTCATAACGAACAATATGAACATGACATGCGCAACGCACTACGCAGACGCTTTGTGGGAACGAAACAGTATACGAACGTTTTGGGTGTGCTCTATGACCTGAGAGAGCGATTGAATCGCTTGCAGACAATGGAGAATATGGATGAAAACTCCATGCAATTTATTCGCGACACTCAAGCATGGGTGGAAAGCGAAGTACAAATCTATACGACACAGAATTTTACCATGGAAGATATAGATACGACCGTTCATACCGCAAAAAGCGTGCTGCCGCGTCTGACATCGATGGTGCAAAAGCCGGAATATACGCCTGATATTCAGGATATCATGCAGGGAATAGAAGGCTTACTTGGCAAGACATACAACGCATTTCAGGTGCTCTTTGCAAAACAGATTTTTGTGAACACAGGAATCATCAGTGAATACCAACGTGCAAGCGGTCTGTTTGTGGATGTACAAAGCCGGTGCTACTACGACAAAAACGCATGCAGTGACCTACGCAGCGTATTGGCAATAATCGAACCGATGCTTGCAGATCTGCAGGGTGTGGCAGATGCGTCCGGAGATGCATCGGCACAAGAAAGCATTCGCTCAATATTCGCAGAGTAATTGAGGAGTTGCACACACTGAAAAGGCCCCATATTCATGGAACCAAGCAACAGCATACGAATTGCAATGTGTTTCAGGATCTGTGATCACTCTGTCCCGGCACCGGCCTACTCTCACACCCGAATGGGAACTACCATCGGCGCTGGTGGGCTTAACTGCTGTGTTCGGGATGGGAACAGGTGTACCCCCACCGCTAGAGGCACCAGGACAGAATGATCACTCCTGTGGGCACATCTTGCCCGCTCAAAGTGACACGTAAACAGTGTATAGAAGAAAAAACGTTCAATCGCCCGTTCGTACCACTCAGCTGAACACGTTACCGTGCGTACACTTGTGGCCGATCTAGCCGGTCGTCTTCCGGCGGGCTTATGGAGAAACGCAATCTTAGGATGGGCTTCCCGCTTAGATGCCTTCAGCGGTTATCCTTGCCGAACATAGCTATCCTGCTCTGCCGTTGACACGACAACAGGTACACCAGAGGTTCGTCCACTCCGGTCCTCTCGTACTAGGAGCAGATTCCTTCACGTTTCTAAATGACCACGGAGGATAGAGGCCAAACTGTCTCACGACGTTCTGAACCCAGCTCGCGTACCGCTTTAATTGGCG